>JAECRO010000016.1 GCA_016000195.1 Burkholderiales bacterium
CCCGACCGCGCCCGCATCGCCGCCGAGCAGGCCGTGGCCTGCCCGCTGCTCGAAGGCATCGACCTGTCGGGCGCCAAGGGCGTGCTGGTGCTGATCTCGGCAGCCAAGGGTTCGCTCAAGCTGAACGAATCCAAGCTCGCCATGAACACCGTTCGCGCCTACGCGTCGCCCGATGCGCATGTGATTTACGGCACGGCCTACGACGACGAGCTGGGCGAGGACATCCGTGTCACCGTGGTGGCGACCGGCCTGAGCCGCCAGGGCCAGGAAACGCGCAGCAACGTCGCGCCGCTGCAGGTGCTTCGTCCCGCCGGCCAGAACGCCGCTGGCTCGCTGGGCCTGAAGCAGCCCGACTACGGCAACATGGCCCGGCCCAGCGTGTGGGGAAGCAACCGCACCCAGGCGGCGGCCAAGATTGATGCGCTGGCGTCGGGCGGCATGGATGACTTTGAAATCCCGGCCTTCCTGCGCCGTCAGGCTGACTGACCGTGCATGCGTTTGCTCCAGGCCTGCTTCGACAGGCCTGGAGCACGGCCAGCCATTTTCGGACGCCGCCGCCTGGCGTCAGGCATGTTCCACGGGCTACCTCAGCCCGGGCGCCGCCCTGAACGCCACACAAATTAAAATGCCCCATGCTCGCTCAAAGAACCCTTAAATCCCTCACCAAGGCGGTTGGCGTGGGGCTGCACAGCGGCCAGCGGGTCGAGCTGACCCTGCGGCCAGCGCCGCCCGACACCGGCATCGTGTTCAGGCGGGTCGATCTGCCGCAGCCGGTGGACATCGTCATCTCGCCCGAGGCTGTGACCGACACCCGGCTGGCGTCCACCATTTCCAGCGGCAGCGCCAAGGTCCACACCGTCGAGCACCTGATGTCGGCCTGCGCCGGCCTGGGGCTGGACAACCTGATCATCGACATCACCGCCGAAGAGGTGCCGATTCTGGACGGCTCGGCGTCTTCATTCGTGTTTTTGCTGCAGTCCGCCGGCATTGAGCTGCAGGCCGCGCCCAAGCGCTTCGTGCGCATCCTCAAGCCGGTCGAGGTCCGCGAAGGCGAGGGCGCGAATGTGAAATGGGCGCGCCTGAGCCCTTATGAAGGCTACAAGCTCAGCTTTGAAATCGACTTTGACCACCCCGCCGTGGACTCGACCGGCCAGCGCGTGGAGTTCGACATGGGCTCGGGCGCCTACAGCCGCGACATCGCCCGCGCGCGCACCTTTGGCTTCACCAAGGATGTCGAAATGATGCGGGCCAACGGCCTGGCGCTGGGCGGCGGGCTCGACAACGCCATCGTCATGGACGACTACAAGGTGCTCAACAGCGAAGGCCTGCGCTACAACGACGAATTCGTCAAGCACAAGATACTCGACGCCATGGGCGACCTGTACCTGCTGGGCAAGCCGCTGCTGGCCGCCTACAGCGCCTTTCGCTCCGGCCACGCCATGAACAACAAGCTGCTGCGCGAGTTGCAGGCGCATCCCGAGGCCTGCGAAATCGTCACCTTCGACGACGAGAAAAACGCGCCCAAGGGCTTCGCCACCCTGGCTCGCGCCTGGTAACACCCCGCCATGCTGCTGTTTCGCTGGATGCTGTTGTTCGCGCTGCTGGCCGCCCTGGTGTGCTTCATGTTTTACGCCGGCACCGGGCAGCTGCGCTTCAGGAACTACGGCTGGATAGTCCTGAAGTGGGCCTTGATTGCCGCCTTCGGCTTTTTCGGCGTGCTGATTCTGGAGCGGGTGGCGTAGCCGCCCGTCACCGGCTGCGCCCGGCCCGGTAATTCCCGCCCATCTTGCCGCCGGCCTCGCTGGCCAGCGCCAGCCGCGCCATCGCCGTGCCGACATGCGCATGGGTAATCGCCAGCCCCAGCGCGTCGGCGGCATCCTTGCCGGGCAGCGACGGCAGTTTCAACAGGCGCATGACCATTTGCTGCACCTCGGCCTTGCCGGCCTTGCCATAGCCGGCCACGGCTTTTTTCATTTGCAGCGCGGTGTATTCGGCCACCGCCAGGTCGGTCGATACCAGCGCCGTGACGCAGGCGCCGCGCGCCTGTCCCAGCAGCAGCGTGGCCTGCGGGTTGACGTTGACGAACACGATCTCGACCGAGGCGACTTCGGGCTGGTAGCGCTGCACCACCTCGCGCACGCCGTCGAACAGCACCTTCAGGCGGCCCGGCAAATCCTTTTTGTCCAGGTGCGTGGTCTTGATGGTGCCGCTGGCCACGTAGCGCAGCTGCGGGCCGTCCATGTCCACCACGCCAAAGCCGGTGATCTGCAGGCCCGGATCGATTCCCAGTATATGCATTTGCTATAAATATAGTAGCTACTTACGCCCGCCAGTATTGCGCAAAGGCCCTAAATAGTATGTAGAAAGATGAAAAGGCCGGCGCTCACGGAAGTTCCACTCCGCCCATGTGCGCCGCGATGGTCCGGGCGCGCGAGGCCAGGTAGCCCGAGCCGGTGTGGGTCTCGAAATACTTGGGCCGGGGCAGCATCACCGCCAGCCGGGCGGCCTCGACGGCGTTCAGGCGCGCGGCCGGCTTGCGGTAGTAATGCTGGGCGGCAGCCTCGGCGCCAAACACGCCTTCGCCCCATTCGACGTTGTTGAGGTAAATCTCCAGGATGCGCTGCTTGCTGAGCAGGGATTCGAGCATCAGCGTCAGCAGCAGCTCCTGGCCCTTGCGCAGCAGCGTGCGTTCGCCGGACAGGAACAAATTCTTGGCCAGTTGCTGCGTGATGGTCGAGCCGCCGAATATTTTTGGCGGTTTCACGGCCGGCGCTTTGGATTTGCCCTCGGCCAGCCGGCTCATGGATTGCGCGGCGCGTTCCTCGGCCTGGGTGTTTTTCTCCCAGGCCTTTTCCAGCGCGTCCATATCGACGCCCTCGTGCACGGTGAAGCTGGCGTCTTCGGAGGCAATGATGGCGCGCTTGAGGTGGTCTGACAGCTCTGCGTAGGGCACCCACTGCTGGCGCCATTTGAGCGTGCCGGTGTTTTTGGCGACCTGCCAGGCCTCGGAGCGCTCAAAGGCCGTCGATTCGGGATTCACGACCCGCATCAGCGCGATGCGCGCCACGAAGTAAAGCTGCAGCGCCAGGCCGGCCAGCAGGGCCAGGACCAGCAGGCGCCACACGGCCTTCATGCCAGCAGCAACCGGAGTTCGCGCAGCACCTGCGCCGCCGGCGGACGCACGCCGCGCCACAGGGCAAACGATTCGGCGGCCTGCTCGACCAGCATGCCCAGGCCGTCGCGCGGGCTGGCGCCGTGCGCGCGCGCCCAGTCCATGAAGCCGGCCGCCGACGGGCCGTACATCAGGTCGCAGGCCAGCGCGCCGGGCTTGAGCACGCTGCTGGACACCGGCACGGCGCTGCCCGCCAGGCTGCTCGCGCTGGCATTGACAATCACATCGAAATCGCCCTCCAGCGCTTGCAGGTCCTGCACCAGCAGCTCTGTTTTTTGTAGCATTGCCTGCAACAAGGCATGCGCCCGGTGACGCGCCGCCAGCGCCTCGGCCTTGGCCCGTGTGCGGTTGACCAGCACCAGCCGGCGCGGCCCGGCCATCAGCAGCGGCCCGAGCACGCCCGCGCCCGCGCCGCCCGCGCCAATCAGGAGCACGTCGCGCCCGGCCAGCGCCACGCCGGCATTCACCTGGATGTCATTCACCAGCCCGATGCCGTCGGTGTTGTCGGCGTGGATGGCGCCGTTTTGAATCACCAGGGTGTTGACGGCCTGGGCCAGCTGCGCCCGGTCGCTGCGGCTGTCGGCGGCTTGAAAAGCCTCGAACTTGAATGGCACCGTGACATTGCAGCCGCGCGCGCCGTCCTGTACCAGCTGCGCCAGCGTGGCCGCAAACCCGTCCAGTGGAACCAGGCAGCGCTGGTAGTCGATGGCTTGCCCGGTCAGCTCGGCAAAGCGCGCATGAATCTGCGGCGAGCGGCTGTGGGCGATGGGGTTGCCGAGCACAAAATAGCGGTCGATTGCCGCGTTGTCGCTGGTCATGGCTTGATCTTCTTTATCAAAAATTGTGTGTACCGCCGCGTTGCCGGGGCTCAGCGGTGGGTGAGTCTGGTTTCCAGGCTGTCATCGCGCCCGAAGTTGAAGCTGGACACCACCACGATCTGGTCCGCCTTGCCGCGCATGGCCTCGCTGAACGGCTCAAACGGGCCGGCGCCCTGCACCAGGCTTTGCGCCCAGCGGTCTAGCGTCGGGTTGCCCGAGCTTTGCACCACCTCGGTCGTCAGCACGTTGCCGTCGGCATTCACCGTCATTGTCATGGTCAGCTCGCCATACAGCTTCTTGCCGGCCATCTGCGGAAAGTTCAGCGTTCCCTTTTTCTCGATCTTGCGGCGCATCGCATCGTAATACACCGCATACACCTCTTCACGCGTGGACGGGCTGATGTAGCGCCGGGCGGGCTGCTCGCCGTCTTCGTTGATGCGCCGTTCAATCTCGGCCAGCAGCTTGATGAGCTGCTTGCGCCTTTCCTCCTGCCCGGTCTGCGCGCGCAGGTGCGACGGCACGCTCAGGTCAGGCGGCGGCAGGGCGGCCAGTTCCTTTTTGGTCTGCAGCAGCAACTGGGTTTGCTGCTCCCTGGTGGATTCAATCTGGCGCCGCTCGTTTTCATCTTCCTGCGCGTCGCCGGTCTTCATCACCAGCGAAGGCGGCAGCGGCGACGTGGCGCGGCCTTTTTCAAGTTCGCCGCCGCCGGCCAGCGACGCCTGGGCAATTGCCTTGGCGTGTTCATCGGGCGTCTCGGCGGATTTGGCATTGACCAGGATCACTTCGAGCGGCGTGTCCTGGAACACGCGGTTGAAGCGCCCGGGATCGACAAAGCGCACCGCCAGCAGCGCCGCATGCGCGGCCAGCGAGACGCCCAGGGCAATTTGCAGGGTGCTGGGTGCTTTCACAAGGGGCGGGCGGGGTTTCGGCTTCACGGGACGATGCCGGGCGGCTCTAGTGGGCAAGGTGCGGGCGATTCGCGCCGGTTTCAGCCTGCGGCCGCAGGCGCGGCGTCGGCGTCGGCGTCGGCTTGCGGCTCGCTGACATCGACCGCAATCGAGATCGGCCCGGCGGCCAGGTCATCTTCAGTGTCGTCGCTGTCGTCGGCCTGGGCGGCGCTGCTGGCGGCTTCGGCCTCGGTGTCCAGCCGCTCGATGACGGTGCCGAACACGTCCAGCGTGATCTCGTCAATCTCGCCGAGCTTGACGCGCACCCGCGCCCCGCGTGGCAAGCCGACTGCGCCCATGGCGCCCAGCACCAGCGGCAGCGTGTCGGCGCGCACCAGGTTGTCTTTGAAGCTGGTCGCCGTCAGTTCGGTAATGTTGTTTTGCTCCAGGTATTTCAGCGTCCAGTAGCGCTCGATGCCGGACTGAAAGCCGTTGTAGGCGCTGTAGGCGGCGTCGAAGCACGAAATCACCGAAAACAGGTCGGCGTCCTTGGGCTTGAAGGGCGCGACCAGCGCGGCGCTGCGGCCATGCCGGGTGACGGCAATGATCTGCCACTGGTTCACCAGGTCGGTGTAGCGGCGTAGCGGCGAGGTGGCCCAGACGTAGCTCTTGACGCCCATGCCGGCGTGCGGCAGCGCCTTGGTGCCCATGCGCACCTTCACGCCCGGCGCCATGCTGGCCTGGCTGCGGTAGATGCCCGGAACGCCGTGCTCGGCCAGCCACTGGCCCCAGGTGCTGTTGGCCAGAATCATCGCCTCGGCGACGATCAAGTCGAGCGGCGAGCCGCGCTGGCGCGTGCTGATGCTGACGGTTTCATGGCCCTGCGGCTCGGTGCCCGTGGGGTTGTCGAGCTTGAAGTTGTAGTCGGGGCGGTTGAAGTTCTCGGGCTTGCCGCGAACGATCTCGCGCTGGCCCTTGAGGTGCCGGGCCAGCCGGTGCAAAAAGGCCATTTCCACGCCCCATTGCACGCCCACGGGCGCGCTGGCCTGCGCGGCCTCGAAGAAGGCTTCGGTGAAGGGCGTATCTAGCGCATCGTGGCGCAGGTTGCTGGCAATGTGGACCTGCTCCAGCCGGGTCAGGGTCTGGGTGATTTCCAGTGTTTCCTCGTTCAGCGTGACGTAGAGCGACAGGGCCGGGCAGTTGCGGCCTTCCTGCAGCGTGTAGCTTTGCACGATCTCGTCGGGCAGCATGGTCAGCTTGTAGCCGGGCATATAGACGGTGGACATGCGCGCACGGCCGACCGCATCAATCGGGCTGCCCGGCAGCACGGCCAGGCCGGGCGCGGCAATGTGGATGCCCAGCGTGACGACGCCGCTGCCCAGGCCTTGAATAGACAGCGCATCGTCGATCTCGGTGGTGCTGGAGTCGTCGATGGAAAACGCGCGCGCGTCGGCCAGCGGCAGCTCGTCCTTGACGGGCGGCGCCTGCAATTCCGGAAAGCGCGTGCCCTTGGGAAAGTTCTCGAACAAGAAGCGCTTCCAGTGGAACTGGTAGGGCGAGGCGATGGCGCCGGCTTTTTGCAGCAAGTCGAGCGGCGCGGTGTGGGTGGCGCGCGCGGCATCGACCACGGCCTTGTATTCGGCGCTGTTCTTGTCGGGCTTGAACAGGATTTTGTAGAGCTGGTCGCGAATCGGCGCCGGGCACTGGCCGCGCCCGAGTTCGTCGGCCCAGGCGGCGATCTGCGCCGTGACCTGCTTTTTCTTTTCAATCGCGGCCAGCGCCTGCTGCAGGATTTCAGGCGGCGCTTTCTTGAAGCGGCCCTTGCCGGCGCGGCGGAAATAATGCGGCGCGTCGTACAGGCGGAACAGGGCGGCGGCCTGCTGCTCCGCTGACGCGGGCTTGGAGGCGTCGGCGCTGAAGTAGTCGCGCGCCAGTTCGGCAAAACCGAATTCCTCGTCGCTGGCAAATTCCCAGGCCAGGTCCAGGTCGATGTCCTCGACCAGTTTTTGCCCGGCGGCGATGAACTCGGCGGGCGCGGGCTTCTCGAATTTCAGCAGCGCGTTGACCGCCTTGACCTTGACGCGCTTGCCCGAGTCAAGCTCGACCTGCAGTGAGCTGTCGGCTTCCGACAAAATCCGGCCGGCCAGAAACTTGCCGGTTTCTTCAAACAATACAAACACAACGATATCCTTTAGCCTGGGTAATTGCCCCTGCGGGGCTTGCGGATAGTGTAGTCAAGCCGCTTCAGGGGCCGCCTGCGCTGGCGGCGCTTTATTTCAGGCCAGGTCCAGAAACTCCAGGATGGCCGGCAGGTGCGCGTCAAAGTCGCTCAGCGCATGGTCGCCGCCTTCGAGCAGTTGCAGTTGCGCGCCGGCGTAACGCGCCGCCATCTCGCGCCAGTCCAGCACTTCGTCGCCCTTGGCGATGATGGCCAGGTAGTGCTGCGGAGTTTTCAGCGGCCCGGCCTGCAGCGCGCGCAGTTCATCGACAAACCGGGCTTCAAAGAAAAAATGCTCGCCGGGGTTCTGCCAGGTGGTCTGCTCGCCGATGTAGTTCGCCAGGTCGCGCGCCGGATCGACCGCCGGGTTCAGCAGCACCGCCTTGCAGTCATGGCGCTCGGCCACCGCCGTCGCGTAAAAACCGCCCAGCGAGGAGCCGATCACCGCCATGGATTTGGCCGGCCAGCCCGACAGGCCTTTTTCCAGCAGCGCCATGGCGCCCTGCGGCGAGGGCGGCAGTTGCGGGCACCACCAGCGCACCGCCGGATGGCGCCCGGCGACCAGGGCCGCCATCTTTTGGGCCTTGGCCGATAGGGGCGATGAGCGAAAGCCGTGCAGGTAGAGCAAGTGGGTGATGGGCATGCCGCAATGGTAAACGCGCCGCCCGAAGCCGCAGGGCGCCGGAACGCGTGGATGCGGCCGTATTTAGAGTAAAAAATGCCATTTGCGCAATACTGCAGGGCATAGAGTGCTATGTTTTTAGTAGTAAAGCGGGTGCCGGATGATCCCCTTCAGGCGGCTGCCCGCCCGCAGGCTGATTGATAATCCCGGCCATGTCCGCCGTCTTCGACAAACCTTCCCTTTACCGCCGAGCCCTGCCGCTGCTGCAGGGCTTTGACGGCCTGCTCGCCTTCGCCGTGTTTCTGCTGGCCTGCGCCGGCCTGCTCATCATGTATTCGTCGGGCTACGACCACGGCACGCGCTTTGCCGATCATGGCCGCAACATGGCTATTGCCGGCGCCATCATGTTCGTGGTGGCGCAGGTTCCGCCGCAGCGGCTGATGGTTTTTGCCGTGCCGCTGTATGTCACCGGCGTGGCGCTGCTGGTGGCGGTGCTGGCGTTCGGCATCACCAAGAAGGGCGCGCGGCGCTGGCTCAATGTCGGCGTGGTGATCCAGCCCAGCGAAATCCTGAAAATCGCCATGCCGCTGATGCTGGCCTGGTGGTTCCAGAAGCGCGAAGGGCAGTTGCGCCCGCTCGATTTTGTTGTCGGACTGGTGCTGCTGGCCTTGCCGGTCGGCCTGATCATGAAGCAGCCCGACCTGGGCACGTCGCTGCTGGTGCTGGCCGCCGGCCTGGCGGTGATTTTTTTTGCCGGCCTGAGCTGGAAGCTGATTCTTCCGCCCGTGCTGCTGGGCGTGGTGGGTATTTCGCTGATCGTCTGGTATGAGCCGCAACTGTGCGCCGACGGCATGCGCTGGCCGGTGCTGCACGACTACCAGCAGCAGCGCATCTGCACCCTGCTGGACCCGTCGCGCGACCCGCTGGGCAAGGGTTTTCACATCATCCAGGGCATGATCGCGATTGGCTCGGGCGGCGTCTTCGGCAAGGGCTTCATGGCCGGCACGCAGACGCACCTGGAGTTCATTCCCGAGCGCACCACCGACTTCATCTTCGCGGCGTATTCCGAGGAATTCGGCCTGATCGGCAACCTGCTGCTGATCTCGGGCTTTCTGTTCCTGATTTTTCGCGGCCTGGCGATTGCCATGGACGCGCCCAGCATGTTTTCGCGGCTGCTGGCCGGCGCGCTGACGATGATTTTCTTCACCTACGCCTTCGTTAACATGGGCATGGTCAGCGGTATTTTGCCGGTGGTGGGCGTTCCCTTGCCCTTCATCAGCTACGGCGGCACGGCCATGGTGACGCTGGGGCTCGCCATCGGCATGCTGATGTCGATTGCCAAGTCCAAGCGGCTGATGCAGACATAGGGATGTAGCCCCCACGCTCCCCACTTCGTGTGGTTCGCTGCCCCCCGAGGGGGCCGCTGCGCCTGCGGCCCGGCAAAGCCGGTTCCGCGGCCCTGGCTGGAATGGAACTGCCACCTCTATGCCTCCGGCCATCACCTCCATGGTCAACAACGCAGGATGACTCTGCCTACAATGACTGGATGACCTCACTCAACTCCGCCGCCGCCTCCGTTCGCCAAACCAATGTCTCCGGGCGTCCGCCGGCCCGGCCCACCAAGGATTCCACCTCCGGGCGCCTGGCCATTGCGCAAAAGCTGCTGCTGACGCCCTTTGGCCTGGACGAAGCCGCCCTGAGCCGCGCCCTGGGCGAGATCACTTCGTATGGCGTGGACGATGCCGACCTGTATTTCCAGTACACCCGCAGCGAAGGCTGGAGCCTGGAAGAAGGCATCGTCAAGACCGGCTCCTTCAGCATTGACCAGGGCGTCGGCGTGCGCGCCGTGAGCGGCGAAAAAACCGCCTTTGCCTATTCCGACGATATTTCCGAAGCCTCGCTGCTCGATGCCGCGCGCACCGTGCGCAGCATCTCGGCGGCCGCCAGGTCCGGCCGCGTCAAGACGCCGGCGCGCAAGGTGGCCAGCAGCCGCTCGCTCTACCGCGACCTGGACCCGATTGCCACGCTCGACAGCACCGCCAAGGTCGAGCTGCTCGGCAAGGTCGAAAAGCTCGCCAAGGCCAAGGATCCGCGCATTGTGCAGGTGATGGCCGGCCTTGCCAGCGAATACGACGTGGTGATGGTGGCGCGCGCCGACGGCACGCTGGCCGCCGACGTGCGCCCGCTGGTGCGCCTGAGCGTGACGGTGATCGCCGAGCAGAAAGGCCGGCGCGAAGTCGGCACGGGCGGCGGTGGCGGCCGTTTTGGCCTGGCGTATTTCGACGACACGCAAATCCGCCAGTACGTCGATGCCGCCGTGAACGCGGCCCTGACCAACCTGGAGGCGCGCTCCGCGCCGGCCGGCCAGATGACCGTGGTGCTCGGCTCGGGCTGGCCCGGCATCCTGCTGCACGAAGCCATCGGCCACGGCCTTGAAGGCGACTTCAACCGCAAGGGTTCCAGCACATTCTCGGGCCGCATCGGCGAGCGCGTGGCCGCCAAGGGCGTGACGGTGCTCGACGACGGCACGATTGCCGACCGCCGGGGTTCGCTCAACATCGACGACGAGGGCAATGCCAGCCAGCGCAACGTGCTGATCAAGGACGGCATCCTGAAGGGCTACATCCAGGATTCGATGAATGCGCGCCTGATGAACGTCAAGCCCACCGGCAACGGCCGGCGCGAAAGCTACGCCCATGTGCCGCTGCCGCGCATGACCAACACCTACATGCTGGGCGGCGACAAGGCGCCCGAGGAAATCATCGCCAGCATCAAGAAAGGCCTGTACGCCAGCAACTTTGCCGGCGGCCAGGTGGACATCACCTCGGGCAAGTTCGTGTTCTCGGCCAGCGAAGCCTTCTGGGTTGAAAACGGCAAGATCCTTTACCCGGTCAAGGGCGCGACGATTGTCGGCAACGGCCCCGATGTGCTGACCCGCGTGACGATGATCGGCAACGACATGCGGCTTGACAGCGGCGTCGGCACCTGCGGCAAGGAAGGCCAGAGCGTGCCGGTCGGCGTCGGCCAGCCGACGCTGCGCATTGACGGCCTGACCGTGGGCGGCACCGCCTGAGTCCAATTTATACAGAAAGAGACTCCATGCGAAGAGACCCCCATCAATTGGAGTCAGAGATTTTTGATGAATTTGAAGAGAATGCCCGTGCGGTAATCTTTGATGGTTCTTGTGAAAAATTCCTTGCTTCCATTCCCGATGAAACTATTCAACTGATCGTAACGTCGCCTCCCTATAACCTTGGGAAAACTTATGAGAAGCGTGTTCACCTTGATGAGTATTTAAAATGGCAGGAGCAAATAATTGCTGAATGTGTCAGGGTGCTTGCTCCATCGGGAAGTATTTGCTGGCAAGTCGGTAATTTTGTGATCAATGGCGAAATTATTCCTCTGGATATTGTTTTGTATCCATTTTTTGCCAAACATGGGTTGAAACTGCGCAATCGAATCGTTTGGCATTTTGAGCATGGCTTGCATTGCTCCAAAAGATTATCTGGCCGGCACGAAACCATTATGTGGTTTACTAAATCCGAAGATTACAAATTTGATCTGGATAAAATTCGTGTGCCTCAAAAATACCCCGGTAAGCGTCATTTCAAAGGGCCAAAGGCTGGTCAGCTTTCTGGCAATCCGCTGGGCAAGAACCCGGGAGATGTTTGGGTTTTTCCTAACGTGAAGAACAACCATGTGGAAAAGACCGTTCATCCCTGCCAGTTTCCCGTTGAACTGGTGGACCGCTTGGTGCTTTCGCTAACTGATAAAAATGACTGGGTGCTGGATCCGTTCCTGGGAGTGGGTACGACCGTGGCTTCTGCTGTACTTCGGGGTCGGCGCGGCTGTGGCTCTGAAAAAATGAAGGAGTATGTCGAGATTGCGCGTGAACGTGTTCAAAAGGCGATTGATGGAGTTTTACCAGTAAGGCCCATGAATACGCCTGTTTATGATCCCGCCAATGCAGGGAAGTCCCTGACCCATAACAGTTGGACGCTGGTTGATGACAAGGATTCCTGGAACCAGATCAATCTTGTCGAGGAAGTGCGTGTTGCAGGTTGGAGTAAAAGTGAAGATTGTTAAAACGTACTCTCATCTGAATGGGCTCGAATATCTATTGGTTCACAAACCCGGCCTCTGGACGGAAATTCAGGATGTCATCGCAAGTGTTGATGCTGCCATTTGTCTCACCAAGGTGAGCAAGGAAGTAAGAATGAAGGGGCAAACAAAGTACAGTCCCATTGATTTGAATCGGGAATTTCACGAGCAGTTGCAGCAGCGTTCCTGGTCTGAAAGCCGCGTGACTTATTGGGTGACAGACGATGAACGATTGATCCGGCAGACTTTGCCGATGTCTGCGGCAGAGCAAAAAGCAGTGATTGTCCAGGCCGGGAAAACACCCATCATGAGCTACAACCAGACTGACTTTGTCAAGGACCGAGTCGCCATCGAGGTGCAGTTCGGGAAGTACGCTTTTGTCGCCTATGACCTGTTTGTCAAACACCTGGCGTTTTATGTACGGGATCAAATTGATGTAGGCATTGAAATTCTGCCAATGAAGTCCCTTCAGGCAAAAATGTCATCAGGACCGGGCTATTACGAGGGCGAGCTTTACAACGTGATACGCAACGGGCGAGGCGTTCCTTCAGTTCCGCTTGTCATCATTGGAATTGCTCCTTGAATCCTGTGCTACATTCCAGAAGATGAATTCTGCAACGTTTTCTTTTGCTTATTTTTGGACTCTCAAGCGCCGCCGGCGGTAGAGAGACTTTCGCATAAGCACTAAAAACGCAACGAATCTCCAAAAACCGCCGGCCACCCGGCGGTTTTTTTTTGCCCATACCGATTTGCCAATCCCGTGAAATCCCTGAATCAGTTCTGAAATCTTCAAAAAGGAAGCCTGTGATGAATACCAACCCCACCGCCACCAGCCCAAGCTGGCATGCGAACGTCGAAAAAACCAGCAAGACCGACGACAAACGCATCAAGGACATCACCGTGCTACCCCCTCCCGAGCATCTCATCCGCTTTTTCCCGATTGCGGGCACCGCCGTCGAATCGCTGATCACCCAGACCCGCCAGAACATTCACAACATCATGGCCGGCACCGACGACCGCCTGCTGGTGGTAATTGGCCCGTGCTCGATCCACGACCCGATGGCCGCGCTCGACTATGCCCGCCGCCTGGCCGTGCAGCGCAAGAAATACGCCGGAACGCTGGAAATCGTCATGCGCGTGTACTTTGAAAAGCCGCGCACCACCGTCGGCTGGAAGGGACTGATCAACGACCCCTACCTCGACGAAACCTTTCGCATCGACGAAGGCCTGCGCATCGCCCGCCAGTTGCTGATCGACATCAACCGCCTGGACGTGCCGGCCGGCAGCGAGTTCCTGGACGTGATTTCCCCGCAGTACATCGGCGACCTGATTTCCTGGGGCGCGATTGGCGCGCGCACCACCGAAAGCCAGGTGCACCGCGAACTGGCTTCGGGCCTGTCGGCGCCGATTGGCTTCAAGAACGGCACCGACGGCAACATCCGCATTGCCACCGACGCCATCCAGGCGGCGGCGCGCGGCCACCATTTCCTGTCGGTCCACAAAAACGGCCAGGTCGCGATTGTGCAGACCAACGGCAACAAGGACTGCCACGTCATCCTGCGCGGCGGCAAGGCGCCCAACTACGACGCCGCCAGCGTTGCCGCTGCCTGCAAGGCGCTTTTTGCCGCAGGCCTGCCCGCCACGCTGATGGTCGATTGCAGCCATGCCAACAGCTCCAAGCAGCATGAAAAGCAGATCGACGTGGCGCGCGACATCGCGGCCCAGATCGCCGGCGGCTCGCGCAACGTGTTCGGCCTGATGGTTGAAAGCCACCTGAAGGCAGGCGCGCAAAAGTTCACCGCCGGCAAGGACGATGTCCGGATACTCGAATACGGCCAGAGCATCACCGATGCCTGCCTGGGCTGGGACGACTCGCTGGCCATGCTGGAGTCCCTGTCGGCAGCTGTGGAAGTGCGTCGGGCAAAATGATGAACGGCGCCCGGCGCACCGACGGGCGCGCGGGTGCGTCGCCGGGTTCCTGCCAGTTGCCGCGAAATGGCGGGCCGCTGAACCCGGCGCCGGGATTCATCAGCATCACTTTTTCAGGAAACCATCATGCATCGTGAAGTCAGTGTCACCTTCAAAAACCAGGCCCCTGTGCAAATTGAGCTGCATGACGCGGAACCCATGCCCAACGAGGCCGCGCGCCGCTGGCTGGACGAGCAGTTCACCCAGATGGGCTGCGAGCCGCTGCGCCCTACCGGCAAGCTGCTGACCGCCGACAAGGTGGTGGTGGTGGCCGAGGCCGCCGGTCCGGGCAAGTTTGCCGATGCCCAGTGGGCGCAGACCTTTGCCCGCGCGGCCAGCGCGGCCCTGGGCCGGCCGATGGTCAACATCGACGTGACGGCCTTGAGCATCAGCTATTGAGGCGATGTCCGGGGCGGCGCACGGCCGCAACTGAAAACGCTTTGATTTGCTATTGATATGATAGCTTGCTGCGCTTGTTCATACTGGCCTTGAAGGCCAAAACATCCATGAATGGCGTGAGTGAAGCCTTAAATCGGCACCCGGGGCCGCACGGTTGGCCTGCTTCTTTCGCGCCGGCTTCGCGCACCTTTAAACTTGGTTGATTTCACACGTTATCAGGCGCAGCACACCATGCAAGGGCAACTCTTTACCCAGGATTTTTTGACCCGTGGCGTGCTGGAAACACCGCCTTGCCAAGGTCTGAGCGAACCCGCTTTTGCAGGATTCGCTGATGCCCTGCGCGGCATTTTCAAGGGCCTGGACGGCGCTTCCACGATCAACGAGGCGCAGACCGAGCAGCTCGTCATCAACAAGGTTCTGGCCGAACTTGGCTGGGCCGATGACACCCTGCCGCAAGTCAACGCCGACCCCAAGGGCCGCGAAGCCGTGCCCGACTGCCTGCTGTTCGCCTCGTCCCAGGCCAAGGCCGCCGCGCTGGCCGAGTCCAGGGACGACCGCCGCTACCGCCACGGCCTGGCCATCCTGGAGGCCAAGCGCTGGCTGCGTCCGCTGGACCGGGGCGACGGCAAGGACGTGTTTGACCCCGACGCCCCGTCGTCGCAAATGCTGCGCTACCTGAGCCGTGTCGATGTCGCCTCTGACCGCGCCGTCAAATGGGGCATGCTCACCAACGGCGCGGTGTGGCGGCTGTACTGGCAGGATGCCCGCTCGCGCGCCGAAGAATTTTTTGAGATTGACCTGGCCGCCGCGCTCGGCTTGCCTGGCGTTCAGCACGACATCGACGACATCGTGCCCGCGCATGCCCTGCGCCTTTTTCATCTGTTCTTCAGCCGCAGCGCCTTTTTGCCGCAGGACTGGGACGCGGCGGGCCGCAGCTTTCACGCCTACGCCCTGAACGAAGCGCGGCTGTATGAAGAAAAGGTCTCGCAAGACCTGGGCACGCGCGTGTTTGGCGAGATTTTTCCGCAGCTGGCCGATGCGCTGGCGCGTGGCGACCTGCATGCCCAGACGCATTCAGTCGGCACTGGCCAGTTCAGCCGCCCGCAGTTCACGCCCGGCTATCTGGACGAGGTGCGCGAAGCCGCGCTGGTGCTGCTGTACCGCCTGCTGTTCATGTTTTACGCCGAAGACCGCCAGCTGCTGCCGGTGCGCGATGCGCGCTATGCGCCCTATAGCGTGCGCCGCCTGCGCGAAGAAGTGCGCGACAAGGTAGAGGCGGGAACCCGGTTTTCAAAAACCATGACGCCCATCTGGCAGTCCTTGCAAGGCGTCTTTGAGCTGATTGACAAGGGCGACGACGACGTGGGCATGCCCGCCTACAACGGCGGCCTGTTTGAGCGCGCCCGCGCGCCGCTGCTGGCGCGTACCAAGGTGCCTGATGCGGTGATGGCGCCCATCATCGACGCCCTGTCGCGCCGCACCGAAGACCTGCTGCACGGCTGGATCAACTACCGCGACCTGGCCGTGGCGCATCTGGGCGGCATCTACGAGCGGCTGCTCGAATACAGCCTGGTGCATGAAGTGCAGGCCCGGGACGACTACAAGGACAGGCCCGAGATCAACCGCATCATCGCCGCCCCGGCCAGCTTTGCGCGCAAGGTGTCGGGCAGCTACTACACGCACGATGATCTGGTGCGGCTGGTGCTGCGCGAATCGGTCGGCCTGCTGGCCGACGAGCGCATGGCCGCGTTTGAAAGCCACATCGATAAAGGGGTGAAAAAAGGCTCGCTCAACCCCGGCGACTGGGACGCGCTGGACGCGCTGGACCCGGCCAGCCGGATTCTGGAACTGAAAATTTGCGACCCGGCCATGGGCAGCGGCCATTTTCTGGTGGCGCTGGTCGATGACCTGGCCGACCGCGTGCTGGAGGCCATCACCACCGCCACGCACCGGGTCAACGCCCAGCCCTGGGCCGCGCACCTGGTGGAAACCGGCCGCCCGTGGCAAAGCCCGGTGCTGGCGCGCATTGCGCAGATTCGCCGCAGCATCAAAACCACCGCCAAAGACCGGGGCTGGGCCGTGACCGATGCGCAGCTTGATGACCGGCACATCGTGCGCCGCATGGTGTTGAAGAAAAGCATTTTTGGCGTTGATAAAAACCCCATGGCCGTCGAGCTGGCCAAGACCGCCCTGTGGCTGCACACCTTCACCGTCGGCGCGCCGCTGAGCTTTCTGGACCATCACCTCAAAGTCGGCGACAGCCTGCACGGCGAGCGCCTGCCGCAGGTGCAGCGCAACTTGCAGGAGCTGGGCGCGCTGCTGCTGCAAAGCGAGTTTGACCGGCTGGCGCTGGCCGCGCGCAACCTGGCCCAGGTGGCGGACTTGACCGATGTGGACATTGCCGAGGCGCAGCTCTCCAAAAAGCTGGCGCACGAGGCCGCCGCGCAGGTGGCGCCGGTTCACGCCGTGCTCGACTTCTGGCGTGCGATGCGCTGGCTGGCGCCCGGCTGGCCGGTGCAAAAGCTCAGCCAGTTGCCGCGCCTGCTGAAGCTGCCCGCTGACCCCGAGGCCCGCAGCGCTGAAATCAAGGCCGGCAAGCATCCTGAATACGCCGCGCTGCTGCGCCTGTTCGACCCCAACCACAACCTTGTCACCGTGCTGGCCGCCGGGCAGGTCGCGGGCGATGACGCGGCCAGCCGCGCCGCCAATGCGCTGATGGCCAGAGCCCGCGCCCTGGCCGGGCGCGAAACCTTCTTTCACTGGTGGACCAGCTTTCCGACCGTGTTTGGCGCCGGCTCCAGCAACGGCTTTGACGCCGTGATTGGCAACCCGCCGTGGGACCGCATCAAGCTGCAGGAAGTCGAGTGGTTCTCGGAGCGGGTTCCGGCCATTGCCGCGCAGCCCAGAGCCGCCGACCGTAAAAAAATGATTGCCGCGCTGCAGCACGTCAAGATGAACCAGACCGGCCTTCATGCGCCGCCCGTGGTGAACTGGTGGGCGCAGTATCAGGACGCCGCCGGGCGCGCCGAGACCAACGCCCGCGTGCTGGGCAACGGCAAGCAGGGCGCGGGCGACTACCCGCTGCTGGGCGGCGGCGATGTCAACCTCTACAGCCTGTTTGTCGAGCGGGCGCAGGCGCTGGCCGCCCCAGGCGGTCTGGTGGCGCTGGTCACGCCCAGCGGCATTGCCGCCGACAAGGGCGCAGCCGAATTCTTTTGCGGCCTGAGCAGCACCGGGCGGCTGGGCGCGCTGTTTGATTTTGAAAACCGCAAGGTGTTTTTCCCCGACGTGCATGCCAGCTTCAAGTTTTGCACGCTGGTGTTTGGCGGGCTGGCGCGCACCTTTGCGCAGACGCGCTGCGCGTTTTACCTGCACAGCCTGGACGAGCTGGATACGCCTGGGCGGGTGCTGACGCTCACATCTGACGATTTTTTGCGCGTCAACCCCAACACCGGCGCGGCACCCATCTTTCGCAGCCAGCGCGACGCCGACATCACGCTGGGGCTGTATGCGCGGCACCCGGTGCTGGTGAAACACGGCGAAGTCAGCGCCTCCACCGGCCGCCAGCCCGATGAAAAGGCGTGGCCGGTGAAGTACCAGCGCATGTTTGACATGACGAACGACTCGACGCTCTTTTTGAAGCCTGACGAGCTGGTCAAGCAGGGCTTCAAGCCTGCCGGGCTGAACCGCTGGCGCAATGCGGCGGGGCTGGAAGCCGTGCCGCTGTACGAGGGCAAGATGGTGCAGATGTACGACCACCGGGCCGCCGATGTGGTGGTGAACACGGCCAACCTGAAACGGGCAGCCCAGCAAGAGTCAATTTCGCAGATTGAAAAAGCCAGTCCTGATCGCTGCCCCGCGCCGCAGTATTGGGTGCTGGCCTCCGGTGTTGAGAAAATATGGACGGGCCAATGGTGCATTGCTTACAAGTCGGTGACAGCACCAAGCAACATGCGCACCATGATTGCCGCTCTTGTGCCCAAGTGCGGTGTGGGCAACAGCATGGCCATGCTGCTGCCAGAGTCCGGGCACGAAGCGGACTACGCGGCGTGGGCGTCGTTGTTGATGGCCAACTTGGGCAGCATGGCGTTTGATTTTGTTTTGCGGCAAAAAGTCCAAGGCCAAAACCTGAACTGGTTCATCGTTGAACAGGCTGCCGTCATCGCCCCCGAGCGCTTTCAGGAACCCCTGCCCGCCGCCTTTGCCAAAGCCATGCGCGCCGCCAAACTCATGAACGGCCATCACCCGCACCCCACGGTGGCTGATTTTGTGATTCCGCAGGTGCTGGTTTTAAGCTACACCGCCCACGACATGGCGCCGTTCGCGCGCGACCTGGGCCATGTGGACGAAGCCGGCGCCGTGCTGCCGCCTTTTGTCTGGGACGAGGAAAACCGCCGCGCCCGGCTGGCCGCGCTCGATGCGCTGTTTTTCTACCTCTACGGTCTGGGCGCCGATGACGCCCGCTACATCCTGGACACTTTTCCCATCGTCCGTGATCAGGATCAAAAGGCCTTTGGCCGCTACCGCACCCAGGACGATATTCTTCAATTGTTAAGCCTGTTGACGCCAACGCCATGAAAAACCCCAAACCCAAATCCAAACCCAAACCCAAACCCGATCTGTTCGCCGAAGCCGCGCCTGCCGCCGCCGCGCCAACCGCCGGAACTGCCCTGCGGCTCGATGGCGGCAAGGGCGGGCCGCGTCTGTCCGCCGGGCAGCAGCGCTTTAACCGCCTGCTGGCCAAAATCGGCAAGCTCGAAGGCCAGGTCACGGAAATCAAGACGCTGGCCGACGCCTTTCGCCCGCTCTACCAAAGCACGCTGGAGCCGCTGCGTGGGGAACACCGGGCGTTGATGCGCCGCATGGCGCTGTGCCTGGACGAGCGGCTGCAGCGCAAGGGCTTGAGCCCGGCCCAAAAGCGCGACGGCCTTGAAATTCTTTGCGACCTGTGCGAGACGCTGGCTGAGTGGGGCGACGAGGCCATGGCCGCGCTGCACGACCAGCGCAGCGCGCGCACCTTGCGCGAGAAAGAGCAGGAGCAGGCAGCGATGATGCGTTCGATGATGGAAGGCGTGCTGGGCCGGCCGCTCGACATGGACGCGCAGGATGATTCGCTGGAGCCGCTCGAAGCCGTGCTGCGCGCCGGCCACGAGGGCCTGCACGAAGCGATGCAGGCCGACGAGGCCAAGCGCGAGGCAGCCCAGGCTAGAAGAAAAAAGAAAACCCCCACGCCAGCCCAGGTCAAGGCCGGCCAGGAGCAGGAAGACGCCGAAACCGTGCTCCGGCAGGTGTATCGGCAACTGGCCAGCGCGCTGCACCCCGACCGCGAGCGCGACCCGGCCGAGCACCAGCGCAAAACCGCCCTGATGAGCGAAGCCAACGCCGCCTACGCCAAGCAAGACCTGATGGCCCTGCTGCATCTGCAGTTGCGCATTGCCCAGGCCGATGCGCAGGATTTGCTGCAGCAGCCCGAGGAACGCATCGCCGCCATGAACCGGTTGCTCAAGCAGCAGGCCACCGAGCTGGAGCATGAACTGTTGGCCCGGCAACACCACCTCATGGAGGAGTTCGATCTGGCGTTCCAGCAAAAGCCGACGGCCACCACGCTGCGGCGCCAGCTTGAGCTGCAGGCGAAAGACTTGAAGGAAGAACTGGCTTTCATGGAAGCGGATATTGCGCAGGTGCAGGACGATGCAGGATTCAAGCGCTGGCTGAAGATGCAGGCCAAGATGACCAGAGGGAATGACTATTTTTGACCGGCGGCGCAAATTATTGGTGTTTTAAGCCTCTTGCGCAGTATCCACGGGCATAAGTAGCTATTAAATATATAGCATCATGGCGGCGTCAGCGCCGCCAGCAATTTGGCATGAATGCCGCCAAAGCCGCCGTTGCTCATGCACAGCAAATGGTCGCCAGGCCGGGCTGCGGCCTTGACCTGCGCCAGCAACTGCTCCAGGTTGTCCGCCACCTGCGCGCGCTCGCCCATCGTCGCCAGCGCGGCGCGGGCGTCCCAGTCGAGTCCGCCGGCATGGCAAAACGCCAGGTCGGCGCGCTCCAGGCTCCACGGCAGTTGCGCCGTCATGGCGCCCAGCTTCATGGTGTTGCTGCGCGGCTCGAAGATCGCCAGGATGCGCTCGGCTCCTTTGCCGGCGCTGTTCAGCTGGCGGCGCAGGCCATCGAGCGTGGTGTGAATGGCGGTCGGGTGGTGGGCGAAATCGTCATACACCGTGATCGGGCCGCCGGCGCGCTGCACGCTGCCGCGCACTTCCATGCGGCGCTTGACGTTCTGGAAACTGGCCAGCGCTTCGGCGGCCAGCGCGGGCGCCACGCCCAGATGCTCGGCGGCGGCTAGGGCCGCAAGGGCGTTGAGCTGGTTGTGCACGCCGCTGATGTCCCACTGCAGGCGGGCCACGACTTCGCCGGCCTTGAGGATATTGAAGTCGCCCGGCTCGCCCTGCGCGGTGAAGCCGCCATGGCCCGGCGTGCCGCCAAACGGCAGCTGCTCGCTCCAGCAGCCCTGGGCCAGCACGCGCTGCAGGCTGGCCTCGTGGGCATTGAAAATCACCCGGCCCTGCGAGGGAACGGTGCGGATCAGGTGATGAAACTGCCGCTCGATGGCCGCCAGGTCGTCAAAAATATCGGCGTGGTCGAATTCCAGGTTGTTCAAAACCGCCGTGCGCGGGCGGTAGTGGACAAACTTGCTGCGCTTGTCGAAAAACGCGGTGTCGTATTCATCGGCCTCAATGACGAAGGCGTTGCCTGCGCCCAGACGCGCCGACACGCCAAAGTTCAGCGGCACGCCGCCAATCAAAAAGCCGGGCTGCAGGCCGGCGCATTCAAGAATCCAGGCCAGCATGGCGGTCGTGGTGGTCTTGCCGTGGGTGCCGGCCACGGCCAGCACATGGCGCGGGCCGGTGGCGTGGTGGGTGGGGTGGTGCAGCACATGGCCAGAGAGCCACTGCGGCCCGCTGGTGTAGGGCTGGCCGCTGTTCAGAATGGCTTCCATCAACGGATATTTGGGCTTTCCGTCGGCCAGGCGCGCGCGCGACACCACATTGCCAATCACGAACACATCGGGCGCCAGCGCCATCTGGTCGGCGCCGTAGCCTTCGATCAGCTCAATGCCCAGGCCGCGCAACTGCTCGCTCATGGGCGGATAAACGCCCGTGTCGCAACCCGTCACCTTGTGCCCCGCCTCCCGTGCCAGCGCGGCCAGGCCGCCCATGAATGTCCCGCAGATTCCCAGAATATGTATGTGCATCGCCCGTATTTTAGGGAGGCTATTTCAGGCCGCCATTTTTTAAGGAAATAAAGCCTCTGGCGCAATCAGGACGTGCGCAAGCAGCTCTTTATTTCATAGCAGGCAAAGATTGCCGTGAACTTTGCGCGCAGGCGCGGCCCTAATGTGGGCACAATTGCTTTCCACGCCTTCGGGCTGACCTTCAACCCTGACATTTCGCTCCTGGCTCCGCAGGCCAGCCGACCCTGAACTTGCATACCCTCAAATCTGAAATTGCCGCCACCGCTGCCGCGCTGGTGGTCGAGGACGGGCTGGAATACGGCCCGGCCAAACGCCGCGCGCTCAAGCAGCTGGCCCTGCCCGCGCGCACCGCCTTGCCCGACAACGACGCGCTCGAAGATGCCGTGCGCGACTACATCGCGCTGTTCTGCGCCGACACCCAGCCCGCCGAACTGGCCGCGCTGCGCGAGCTGGCACTGGTGTGGATGCAGCGCCTGGCCGCCTTCAGGCCGTACCTGGCGGGCGCGGTCTGGCATGGCACGGCCACGCGGCTGTCCGATATCTATATCCAGCTGTTCTGCGACGACCCGAAGTCGGCTGAAATTGCGCTGATTGAACACCATGTCGATTACGAGCCGCGCACCGTGACCGGCTTTACCGGCGGCAGCGTCGAGGCGCTCTCCTTGAGCAGCCTGTGCCAGCCGCTGAATGAAAACATCGGCGTACACCTGATGGTCTATGACCATGACGACCTGCGCGGCGCCTTGCGGCCCGACGCCAGGGGCCGTGCGCCGCGCGGCGACCTGGCGGCGGTCAGGAAATTATTGACCCCCCCTTTTGGAGCCTGAAAAGTGAATCGCAGAAACATGCTGTATGGCGGCGTCGCCGCTGCGGCGGCGCTGGCCGGTGCCGGCGCGGCCTGGTGGAAATTTCGGCCGCATGAGGCCGGCCCCGACAAACCGCTTTCGCCGACGCCTGAAGCGCTGGCGAAAGCGGCCCAGGCCTTCTGGAGCATGCGCTTTGACACGCCTGACGGCAAACCGCTGCCGATGAGCAGTTTTCGCGGCAAGCTGCTGCTGGTCAATTTCTGGGCTACCTGGTGCCCGCCTTGCGTGGAAGAGCTGCCCCTGCTGGATTTTTTCTACCAGGAAAACAGGGACAAAAACCTCCAGATCCTTGGCCTGGCGGTGGACCAGCCGAGCGCGGTGCGGACCTGGCTGCAGACCCGGACGCTGAATTTTCCGGTCGGCATGGCCGGCCTGGGCGGAACGGAGCTGAGCAAATCGCTGGGCAACATGACCGGCAGCCTGCCGTTCACCGTGGTTTTCAACGCTTCCGGCTTGCTGGTGCATCGCAAGGTCGGAAAGGTCTTGCCCGAAGAGCTGGTGCAATGGACGCAGCTTGTCTGATGCCGTGCCGGCTACGCCAGTCCGCCGGCTGACGCGCTGGCGCGCCAGCCGGGTTTGCCCTGGCTGGCGTGCGCCCATGGACTGGCCGGATTCGCCTTGAGGTACACTTTGTTTTTTGCTACCAGGTCATCTTGCGTTGCCGCGTAATCATTATCTGATAGCCGCTGTAAGGCGAAATAACACAAAGTAAGCGAAGAAAGAGGGAAGATCGGCCAAGCGCGCCATGTTCCTCTTCGTTCAGGCCGTGCGTCCGAAAACCGCATGCCAGCCTCCACCTCCGTTGGAAAGAATCTATGGATCTACGAAAACTCAAAACCCTGATCGACCTTGTTTCAGAGTCCAATGTGTCTGAACTTGAGATCACAGAGGCCGAAGGCAAGGTCCGCATTGTGAAGGCCAGCGGCGTTCCCATGATGATGATGCACCAGCCCGCCATGGCGCCGGCAATGGCCACGGCTGCGCCGGAAGCCGCGCCCGTCCAGCCTGTGGGCCATTCGGTCAAGTCGCCCATGGTGGGCACCTTCTACCGTTCGTCCAGCCCCGGCTCCAGCCCGTTTGTCGAAGTCGGCAGCGTGGTCAAGGAAGGCGACACGGTCTGCATCATCGAGGCGATGAAGATCCTCAACGAGATCGAGGCCGACAAGTCCGGCACCGTCACCAGGATACTTTCCGAAAACGGCCAGGCCGTCGAATACGGCCAGCCTCTCTTCATTATTGAGTAAGCCGGACTGACCGCCCTTATTTGCCAGACCGGCCAGACGGCCGGCCCATCGGCCAGACCAGGTACTTCGACGCATGTTTAAAAAAATACTGATCGCCAACCGTGGCGAGATCGCCCTGCGAATACAGCGGGCCTGCCGGGAGCTCGGCGTCAAGGCCGTGATGGTCTATTCCGAAGCAGACCGCGAGGCCAAATACATCAAGATGGCGGACGAAGCGGTGTGCATCGGGCCGGCGCCGTCGTCGTTGAGCTACCTCAACATGCCCGCCATTATTTCAGCCGCCGAAGTGACCGACGCCGAGGCGATTCACCCCGGCTACGGCTTTTTGAGCGAGAACGCCGATTTTGCCGAGCGGGTTGAAAAAAGCGGCTTCAAATTCATTGGCCCGACGCCCGAATCGATCCGCCTGATGGGCGACAAGGTGTCGGCCAAGCAGACCATGCTCAAGGCGGGCGTGCCCTGCGTGCCGGGTTCCGAGGGCGCCTTGCCGGCTGACCCCGCCTTCATCAAGCGCGTGGCCAAGCAGATCGGCTATCCGGTCATCATCAAGGCTGCCGGCGGCGGTGGCGGACGCGGCATGCGCGTGGTGCATACCGAAGCGGCCCTGCTCAATGCGGTACAGACCACCAAGGCCGAAGCCGCTGCGGCCTTTGGCAACCCGGAGGTCTACATGGAAAAATTCCTGCAGAACCCCCGGCACATCGAAATCCAGATTCTGGCCGACCAGTATAAAAACGCGGTCTGGCTGGGCGAGCGCGATTGCTCCATGCAGCGCCGCCACCAGAAAGTCATTGAAGAAGGACCGGCTCCCGGCATTCCGCGCAAGCTGATCGAGCGCATCGGCGCGCGCTGCGTGGCGGCGGTCAAGAAGTTCAGCTACCGGGGCGCGGGAACTTTCGAGTTTCTGTATGAAGACGGCGAGTTTTACTTCATCGAGATGAACACCCGCGTCCAGGTCGAGCATCCTGTGACCGAGTGGATCACGGGCATCGATATCGTGCGCACGCAGATCATGGTGGCCGCTGGCGAGCGCCTGCCCTTTACCCAGCGTGACATCCAGATCAAGGGGCATTCCATCGAATGCCGCATCAACGCCGAAGACCCCTATAAATTCACGCCTTCGCCAGGACGCATCACCAACTGGCACCCGCCGGGCGGCCCGGGCGTGCGGGTGGACTCGCACATTTATTCCAATTATTTCGTGCCGCCCAACTACGACTCGATGATCGGCAAGATCATTGTCCATGCCGACACGCGCGAGCAGGCGCTGGCGCGCATGAGCGCGGCGCTGGGCGAGACCGTGATCGAAGGCATCAACACCAACATTGCGCTGCACCGCGAACTCATGGTGGACGCCAAGTTCATGGACGGCGGCACCAACATCCACTACCTTGAAGAGTGGCTGTCAAAGCGTGAGCGCTAAAGATATGGCCCCCACGGTCGCTCACTGCGTGTGCTTCCTGCCCCCCGAGGGGGCCACTGCGCCTGCGGACTGGCTGAGCCAGATCCACGGCCCTGACTTGAGCCGACTGTTGTGGGTAAATGATGTTTGAATTAATTTTGTTGGCCCCTGTCGTCCAGGTCGAAACCCTCAGCGACGCGCTCGATGCCCTGGATGCGCTCAGTGTCTCGGTCGAAGACGCCGACGCCCACACCCCGGCCGAGCAGGCCCTGTTCGGCGAGCCCGGCATGCCGCCGCCCAAGGCCGGCTGGGAGCGTTCGCGCATCGTGGCGCTGTTTGCCACCGAAGCGCTGGCCAAGGATGCCGCCGAAGTGCTGCGGGCCCAGGATTTCTTTGCCGGCTGCCATCTGGTCGCGATTCAGGCCGTGCCCGAGCAGGACTGGGTGCGGCTGACGCAGTCGCAGTTCACGCCGGTCGAGATCACGCCCGAATTCTGGATCGTGCCGACCTGGCATGAGCCGCCGGCGCAGGCGAAGCAGGTGATCCGGCTTGATCCGGGCCTGGCCTTTGGCACCGGCACGCACCCGACGACGCGCATGTGCCTGCGCTGGATTGCAGCCCGGGGCGCATCAGGCCAGTCACTGGGCCGGGTGCTCGACTACGGCTGCGGCTCTGGCATTCTGGCGATTGGCGCAGCCAAGTTTGGCGCGCTGGCGGTTGATGCGGTGGATATTGACGAGGCCGCCGTTGAATCGACCCGCGCCAATGCCCAGGCCAACCATGTGCAGTTGCAGACCGGCCGGCCCGACAAGGCCGTGGGCAGTTACCAGACGGTGCTGGCCAACATCCTGGCAACGCCCTTGCGCGTGCTGGCGCCGCTGCTGTGCGGGCATGTCCAGAAAGGCGGCAAGCTGGTGCTTGCGGGCATTCTGGAGCGTCAGGCCGATGAACTCAAGGCGGCCTACCTGCCTTATTGCCAGCTTGAGGTTCATGACGAGCAAGAGGGCTGGATTCTGATGACCGCTCAGTTTTGAGCCGGTTTCAGTAATCCATTTTTAGCCGGTTGTTGCCGGGCATGATGTCCTGCCATTGCGCCAGATGAGCCTGATTACGCGCTGTCCAGCCTGCACCACGATGTTCAGGGTCGTTGCCGACCAGCTCAAGGTGGCGCAAGGCTGGGTACGCTGCGGACAGTGCGGCAAAGTGTTCGACGCGTCCCTGCACCTGGTGCCCGGTGAAGCCGGCGGGCAGGAGGAGGTTGCCCTGGCGCCTGATGCGGAGCGTGGGCTTGAGCAGCCCCTTTTGGCGCAGGAAATACCATCGGCGCCGCCTGAGCCGGCGGATGCCGGGCCGGCGGCTTTTCCGGCAAACGAAGCTGAAGCGCCATCTGCCTTGGCAGAAACGCCCGAAGCAGCGCCCGAGGCCGCTTTTGTGCGCGATGCGCGGCGCAGTGAATTCTGGGCAGCGCCGCAGGTTCGCGCCTTGCTGGGCCTGGCGAGCCTGCTGCTGCTGGCTGCCTTGATGCTGCAATGGATGGTCCGGCAAAAAGATGTTCTGGCCGCGCAGGAGCCACGGCTCGCACCCCTGCTTCAGGCGCTGTGCCGTCCGCTGGGCTGCCAGGTCCGGCCCTTGCGCCGTATCGAATCGCTGGTCATTGAAAACGCCAGCTTCAGAAAAACCGCTCCCGATGCGTATCGCCTGGTTTTCGTTTTCCGCAACACCGGCGATGTGGCGCTTGAAATTCCCGCACTCGAAGTCACGCTCACGGACAGCCAGGACCAGGCGCTGGTGCGCCGGGTGGTGATGCCGGCGCAGTTTGGCGCTACGGCAAGCACCCTCGGGGCGCATTCCGAGCTGGCGGGCGCCTTGTCCCTGAAAGTTGCCGGCGATGGCGTCCAGGGGGCTTCGTCGCCAGCCCAAGCCGGCTTGCTGCCGGTGGCCGGCTACCGTATCCTGGCTTTTTATCCCTGAACTGAAACGAGAACTTTATGGCTTCTGTAATTTGCGGCTCGCTGGCCTTTGACTCCATCATGAGCTTCGAGGGCCGGTTTGCCGAGCAGATACTGCCCGACCAGCTGCACATCCTCAATGTGTCCTTTCTGGTGCCGGCGCTGCGCCGCGAGTTTGGCGGCTGCGCCGGCAACATTGCCTACAGCCTCAGGCAGCTGGGCGGCACGCCGCTGCCGATGGCCACGGTGGGCAGCGACGGCACCGGCTACCTGGCGCGCATGAAGGCGCAAGGCATCAGCACCGAGTTCGTGCGCGAAGTCAATGACCTCTACACCGCGCAGGCCATGATCATGACCGACCGCGACAACAACCAGATCACGGCCTTTCACCCCGGCGCGATGATGCAGGCGCATGTCAGCCGGATTGAGGCGCGCAGCGACATCCGGCTGGGCATGATCTCGCCCGATGGCCGCGACGCCATGCTGCAGCATGCCGGGCAGTTCAAGGCGGCCGGTATTCCCTTTGTTTTTGATCCGGGCCAGGGCCTGCCGATGTTCGACGGCCCCGAACTGGCGCATTTCGTCGAGCTGGCCTCCTGGGTGACGGTCAATGACTATGAAGGCCGGATGCTGTGCGACCGCACCGGCCTGTCGTGCGCCGAATTGTCCCGGCGCGTGCTGGGCCTGGTGGTGACGCTGGGCGCTAGAGGCTGCGAGGTCTGGGTCGATGGCGAAAAAACCGTGGTGCCGCCGGTGAAGGCCGAGGCGGTGGTCGATCCGACAGGCTGCGGCGATGCGTTTCGCGGCGCGCTGCTGTTCGGGCTGGAGCAGGGCTGGTCGCTGCTCCGCTGCGCGGCGCTGGGCAACCAGGTGGGCGCGTACAAGATTGCCACCCGTGGCGGGCAGAACTACACCCTCGATTTGAATCAAATCAGTGCCTGGCGCAATACCTGTGGGCGCTGATAGCTATTAAATTAGTAGCAATTTAATGTGCTTGCCGAAGTGCGCAGGCCGGCTGGGCGCCACCAGCCGGAATTAAAAAAGCCCGACATCCTGCGACATCGGGCTTGAGGCGCTGCGGCCGTAAGACTTAAGGCTTGCTGCCTTTTGGGAAGGGCCAGGAGGCTTGTGTGGTGGTCTGGGCCGTCGGAGTCGAACTGGCTGCGGGCGTTCTGGCCGCCGGTTTTTTCTCGACTTTTTCGGGCTTCTCGGCTTTTTTGGCGGCTGGCTTTTTTACCGTCTTGGCGGCGTCGGCTGTCTTGGCCTCTGCTTTTTTTGCAGGCGCCTTTCGGGCTGCCGCTTTTGGGGCGGCTGCTTCTTGAGTCGCCGGCTTTTCAGCGGCTACTTTTTCAGCGGTCACTTTTTCAGCAGCTACTTTTTTGGCGGGCGCCTTCGCAGGGGCTTTTGCAGTTGCTTTTGTGGCTACTTTTGCCGCCACTTTTTTGGCGGCAGGTTTTGCAACCGCCCCCGCTTCAGCCGGTGCTGGCGCTGGTGCGGCCGTTACTTTTTTTGCCGGTGCTTTCGCAGGAGCGGCTTTTTTTGCCGCTGGTTCTTTCGCAGTTGCCATGGTTTTCTCCTCGATCAGGTTGCAAAAAGCACTTCGCTTGGGGTGTCGCAGGCGAAGCGATTCGCAGCATGGGGCCTTCGGATCACCGGGCCTCATGCCGCGAACACAGGAGCAACGGTCCCTGCGCACTCTGGGGTGCGGGCATGGAGCGTTGCGAATCTAAAAATCATTGTTATGTGAGCCTTGTGCTTTTTGGCAATCTTGCGCTGTCAATCCCAGGAGAGGGCGCCGCCAGACTGGTATTCAATGACACGGGTTTCAAAGAAGTTGCGTTCTTTTTTCAGGTCGATCATCTCGCTCATCCACGGAAACGGGTTTTCCTCGTTCGGGAACAGCGTCTCTAACCCGATCTGCGTGGCCCGGCGATTGGCAATATAGCGAAGGTAGCCCTTGAACATCGAGGCATTCAGACCCAGCACGCCGCGCGGCATGGTGTCCTCGGCGTAGCGGTATTCGAGTTCGACGGCCTTCATGAACAGGGCGTTGATCTCGGTCTTGAACCCGGCGGTCCAGAGCTGCGGATTTTCGAGCTTGAGCTGGTTGATCAGGTCGATGCCGAAATTGCAGTGCATCGACTCGTCGCGCAGGATGTACTGGTACTGCTCGGCCGCGCCGGTCATCTTGTTCTGCCGGCCCAGCGCCAGAATTTGCGTGAAGCCGACGTAGAAGAACAGGCCTTCCATCAGGCAGGCAAACACGATCAGCGACTTGAGCAGGGTCTGGTCGGCTTCAAGGGTGCCGGTCTTGAAGCCGGGGTCGGAAATCGCTTCGATGAACGGGATCAGGAACTGGTCCTTGTCCTTGATCGACTGCACTTCGTTGTAGGCGTTGAAAATTTCGCCCTCGTCCAGGCCCAGCGACTCGGTGATGTACTGGTAGGCATGGGTGTGGATGGCTTCCTCGAAGGCCTGGCGCAGCAAAAACTGGCGGCATTCGGGCGCGGTGATGTGGCGGTAGGTGCCGAGCACGATGTTGTTGGCGGCCAGCGAGTCGGCCGTCACGAAAAAGCCGAGGTTGCGCATGACCAGGCGGCGCTCGTCGTCGCTCAGGCCGTTCGGGTCTTTCCACAGCGCGATGTCGCGCGTCATGTTGACTTCCTGCGGCATCCAGTGGTTGGCGCAGGAGGCGAGGTATTTTTCCCAGGCCCATTTGTACTTGAACGGCACCAGCTGGTTGACATCGGTCTGACCGTTGATGATGCGTTTGTCGGAGGCCTTGACGCGCTTGGCTTTGGCCGGCTCTGCACTGTCAGCCAGCGGTGGCGCGGAGGCCATGAAAGCGGGCGGCGGGAGGTCCGCTGAGCGGCTGGCTGGCAGGTCGCCGGAAGGGGGTGTCTGCAACGATGGTGTGACTTCTTCGTCCCAGGTCAACATAGAGAATTCCAATACTTCGGGATTATGAAAGCAGCGATGAAAAATGAAAAGCGTTCATTCACACCGCTATGAATTTTATGGCTCAATGCATCGGTTTTTTGCATTGAGCGCGCAGTGAAGCGTGCGAAAAATGGCTATTGCGCGATTCACTGCTTGTTTATTGGCAAGCCTCGCAACCCGGATCGTCAATCGCGCAGAACTTGATGTCGGTCGCGGGCGTTGCGCTCATCTGGGCCTGCGCTGCAGCGGCGGCCTTGTCAATCGCGCTCATGCCCAACATAGCCGCTGCGGGAGCGGACGACACCGAGTTCATCTTGCCCGCCTGAACGGTTGATTTTTCGGCGTGCGTGGCGCTCTGGGTGCGCAGGTAATAGGTGGTTTTCAGGCCGCGCACCCAGGCCAGCTTGTAGGTTTCATCGAGCTTCTTGCCTGATGCGCCGGCCATGTAGATGTTCAGCGACTGCGCCTGGTCTATCCATTTCTGGCGGCGCGCTCCGGCTTCGACCAGCCACGAGGTTTCGATTTCAAACGCCGTGGCATACAGCGCCTTGATTTCGCCGGGAACCCGGTCGATGGGCCGCAGCGAGCCGTCGAAATGCTTCAGGTCAACCACCATCACATCGTCCCACAGGCCGAGCTTTTTCAGGTCACGCACCAGGTAGTGGTTGATGACGGTGAATTCGCCCGACAGGTTGGACTTGACCGACAGGTTGCCAAAGCACGGTTCGATGCAGGCATCGACGCCGATGATGTTGGAAATCGTCGCGGTCGGGGCAATCGCCACGCAGTTGGAGTTGCGCATGCCGTCCGTGGCGATTTTCTGGCGCAGGGCGTCCCAGTCGAGCGTGGCGGAGCGATCCACTTCCACATAGCCGCCGCGCTCGGCGGCCAGCATGTCGAGCGTGTCGAGCGGCAGGATGCCCTGGTCCCAGAGCGAACCCTTGTAGCTTTCGTACTGGCCGCGTTCCCTGGCCAGTTCGGTGGAGGCCCAGTAGGCGTGGTAGCAGATGGCTTCCATAGAGGTGTCGGCGAATTCAACCGCGGCCTGCGACGCGTAAGGCACGCGCAACTCGTACAGGCAGTCCTGGAAACCCATCAGGCCCAGGCCAACCGGGCGATGCTTCATGTTCGAGTGGCGGGCCTTTTCCACGGCGTAGTAGTTGATGTCGATCACGTTGTCCAGCATGCGCATGGCCGTGGTGATGGTTTTCTTCAGCTTGTCGTGGTCGAGCGCGCCGTTTCTCAGGTGCTGGACCAGGTTGATCGAGCCGAGGTTGCAGACGGCGGTTTCGGTGGCGCTGGTGTTGAGCGTGATCTCGGTGTTTTTGGTGATGAGGCCGTTCACCGTCCAGGCATGCGTTTCAGAGTCCACGCTCAGGCAGTAGGCATCTTCATTGGGCAGGTTCACCAGGCCCTTGAAGGTGGCGTGCAGTTTCTGGGTGTAGCCGTCTTTCTTGAGGTTTTCCAGAAAGCGCGTGGCCGCTTCAGAGTGGCGGCTGGCGGCCAGCTGCGTCACCGATTCGGCAATGCGGCAACCCTGAATCGAGGTGATGAGCAGGCGGTACAGCGGTTTGCTCCAGTAAGCCTTCTTGCCGCCCCGGCCATCGGGCAGTTCGTGCGCTTCGTGGCCGCGCATCTGGTTGATGGAGGATTTGACGCCCAGGTTGGCCCACAGGATTTGCAGGCTTTCGATCAAGCTCAGGTCGATGGAAGCCAGCGTCATCGTCGTCACCTCGTGGCTGGCGAGGATGTTGCCATCGGCCTGGTACAAGCCTTTCAAATAAGCTGTCACCGTGGCCCGGTCGCCCTGCCACACCATTTCCGGCACCCGGGTTTTGGTTTCCGGCGTGAAGCCATGCGCGGCCAGCACGCGCCGCAGCGGTGCCGAGGCCAGACGGGCTTTGCCGAGTTTGGGGTCGATGCAAAACACGGGCGTGTTCACCGACGTGGTGTTCAGCACGGTGTTGCCGCTCAGAACGTAATGGACGGTTTCGGTGGTGGCTTGCAGACAGGCGAAATCGTTCTCCCACACGTCGATGAACACGTTGTGCTCGCCGAAAGTGCCGTCGCCCGCAATCAGGCCCATCAGATAACCCAGTTCGGGCTTGTGCTGCTGGCCCCACAGGCCTTCGAGCTGCTGGGTGAGCAGCTTGTCGCCCGGCGTGAGGTGCTGGGCTTCTACCCAGCCACGGTCCTTGACCCAGACTTTGTGGTCGGGCGTGACTTTGTGGCTGTAGCCTTCGTCGGTTTCGATGCGCACGATGGGGGCGTTGGGGCGCGGCAGCAGCATTTCCGAGGCGGTGTAAACGCCATCCAGGCCCACGACCTTGTTGCGGCCACCCAGGCGGTACAGCTCGCCGACGGTCATCAGGCCGCGATCTGTGACCACGCGCTGATCCGCCGTCATGCAGCACAGGTTGGATGAATGCACCACGCCGGCATGCTGCTGCGGCGAGCGGATGTTGCAGGCATCCTTGAAGGTGATCCACGGATGGCCGGTCTCGAACAGCATTGACAGCATCTTGCGCCACATGTCGGTGGCCTGCAGTTTGCGCGATGGTTTCAGTTCGCCGCGCTCGGCGCGCGCTTCATAGGCCACATAGGCCTTTTCAAAGTCCTGGCCGAACTTGTCGTGCAGGTCGGGCGTGTCGGACGGCGAGAACAGCGTCCAGCTGCCTTTTTCCATCACGCGGCGCATGAACAGGTCGGGAATCCAGTTCGACGTGTTCATGTCGTGCGTGCGGCGGCGGTCGTCGCCGGTGTTCTTGCGCAGTTCCAGGAATTCCTCGATGTCGAGGTGCCAGGTCTCTAAGTAGGCGCAGACTGCGCCCTTTCGTTTTCCCCCTTGATTTACCGCTACAGCCGTGTCGTTGACGACCTTCAGGAAAGGCACCACGCCTTGCGATTCGCCGTTGGTGCCCTTGATGTGGGCGCCCATGGCGCGCACTGGCGTCCAGTCGTTGCCCAGGCCGCCGGCAAACTTGGACAGCAGGGCGTTTTCCTTGATGGCGTCGTAAATGCCGCCCAGGTCATCGGCCACGGTGGTCAGGTAGCACGACGACAGCTGCGAGCGCAGCGTGCCGGCATTGAACAGCGTGGGCGTGCTGGACATGAAGTCGAAGGACGAGAGGATTTCGTAGAACTCGATGGCGCGTGCTTCGCGGTCGGCTTCGTTGAGCGACAGGCCCATGGCCACGCGCATGAAGAAAGCCTGCGGCAACTCGATGCGCTGCTTGCGGACGTGCAAAAAGTAGCGGTCGAACAGGGTTTGCAGGCCGAGGTAGTCAAACTGCAGGTCGCGCTCGGGTTTCAGCGCCGCGCCCAGGCGGACCAGGTCGAACTGCTGCAGTTTTTCGTCCAGCAACTCGTTCTTCACGCCCTTGGCAATGAATTCCGGGAAATACGTGACATAGCGGACGGCCATGGCTTCGTGGCTGATTTCCTCGCCCAGGACTTCCTTGCGGATGGTGTGCAGCAAGAGGCGCGCGGTGGCGTAGGTGTAGTCGGGGTCTTTTTCGATCAGCGTGCGCGCTGCCAGGATGGACGCCTTGTAGACCTCTTCGATGGGCACGCCGTCGTACAGGTTGCGCATGGTCTCAAGAACAATCGGGTCGGGTTTCACATCGGCGCCAAGGTTGGCGCACGACGCCTCGATCAGCGCCTGCAGGTTGCGGATATCCAGCGCCACCTTTTTGCCGCCGTCCATCACATGAAGCTGGGGCAGGGCCGGCGTCTGGGCCTGCAGCTGCCGGGCGCGTTCCTGGTTGTGCTTTTCACGGTACAGCACGTAAGCCCGGGCGATTTCGTGGTGGCCGCCGCGCATCAGGCCGAGTTCAACCTGGTCCTGCACGTCTTCGATGTGGAAGGTGCCGCCGCTGGGGCGTGAACGCATCAGGGCGCGAACGACGGCCTGGGTCAGGCTGTCAACGGTTTCGCGCACGCTGGCCGAGGCTGCGCCCTGAGTGCCATGCACCGCCAGGAAGGCCTTCATCATGGCCACGGCAATCTTGCCGGGCTCGAACGCCACCACGGAGCCATTGCGGCGAATGATCTGGTAATTGGCCAGCGCGCCGGAGGCTGGCGTGGTGTGAATTGAATTGCTGGCCGGAACGCCGGATGAAAGGGGCACGGCATAAGGTGCTGTCTGCATGATTTCCTCTTGTGTTGGGCTGGATAACGGTTGTAGGGGGTCGGGGAAGATTCGGACGCTGAAGGAAACCCGAGCGCCTCGGATGGCTGGCTTTTCTTCATGGCGATGGCCGGATCACGTTAACCTGATGGATGGCCAAGACACTATACCTAGTGTCTAAAGGCACTGCAACCACTACAGGTAGTAGTATCGCTGCCTGCAGTGACGGATGGCTTGAAGGGCTTTTTATTCTTCTTCCCGTGGCTTCAACGCCCGCAGGTTTTTCGCCGAACAGGCGTTCATGCCTGATGAAATCAGGCTTTGCAAGAGCAAGTCAAGCACTGGCGCGGCTCGCAGCGGATTTTGGTCCGCAAACGCTTGCAGGCGCTGGGCCGGAGCAGTTTGGGCCAAATGCGCCGGTGGAAAAGCTCGTTGAACCGTGGCCGCCGAGGCCATGATTTTTCAGGCGCGTCTGGGTAAATGCCGATCCGGCAGGGCCAGGGAATTTTGTAACAAAACCCAGTCAAATCCAGCTCCCGGGTCCATCTTGCGACCGGGGGCAATGTGTTCATGCCCGGCAATATGCCGCACCGGATAGGCCTGAAGGAGCGCTGCGCACAGGCCGGCCAGGGTTTCGTACTGCGGCGCGTCAAAGGGGCTGCCTTCAAGGCCTTCGAGTTCAATGCCGATGGAGTCGTCGTTGCACTGGCTTCGTCCCCGGTAGGCCGACTGGCCGGCATGCCAGGCACGGTCATCGCACCCGACAAATTGCCACAGCGCGCCGGTGCGGGTGATAAAAAAGTGCGCCGAGACCTGCAGGCCACGGATGCCCTGGAAGTACGGGTGCGCGTCCCAGTCAAGCTGGTTGGTGAACAGCCGCTGGACGTTGCCGTTGCCGAATTCCCCGGGCGGCAGGCTGATGGAATGGATCACGATCAGGTCAATCTGCGCGCCGGCAGGTCGCGGGCCGGAGTTGGGCGACGCCAGCGCGCGCGCATGGCGGTACCAGCCGCCTTCCTGCCACAGGGTTGAAGTTGCTGCAATGCTTTGTTCAGGCAAGGTCATCAAGGGTTTCGGACGCATCGTCATGGCCCGGCGTCGTGATTCCAAGGCGGGCAATGCGGTAGCGTATCTGGCGCAGCGTCATGCCCAGCCGGGTGGCTGCGGCTGTGCGGTTAAAGCCGGTTTCCTGCAACACCCTGGTCAGGATGCCTCGCTCCTGCTGGTCGAGAAAGTTTTGCAGGTTCTCGGGAATGGCGACAAGCGCCTCGGGCGGCGCATCAACCTGCAGCAGGCTGTCTTCGCCCAGGGCGACGGCCCGGTGCAGGATGTTTTCCAGCTCACGCACATTGCCGTTGAGCGGCAGCGAACGCAGTTGCGTGATTACCGCAGGGCTCAGCTCGGGCATGTCCAGGCCGGACTCCTGGCAAATTCTTGCCAGCAGCGCATGGCAAAGCGCCGGCAGGTCGTCAAGCCGCTCGCGCAGCGGCGGCACCACGATCTCGATCACATTGAGCCGGTAATACAGGTCCTGGCGAAAGGTGCCGGCCTCCACGCCGGCCGCCAGATCCTTGTGGGTGGCGCTGACGATGCGCACATCGACCGTGTCCTCCTGCGGGGAGCCCAGCGGGCGCACGGTGCGCTCCTGAATGGCCCGCAGCAGCTTGGACTGCATGGCCAGCGGCAGGTCGCCAATTTCATCAAGAAACAGCGTTCCCCCTTTGGCGGCCTGAAAGTAGCCCAGCCGGTCCTGTGCGGCGCCGGTGTAAGCGCCCTTGCGGGCGCCAAAGAACTCGGCCTCCAGCAGGTTTTCGGGAATCGCACTGCAGTTGACCGCCACGAACGGACCGGCCGCGCGGTGGCTGCAGCCATGCACGGCACGCGCCACCAGTTCCTTGCCGGTGCCGGACTCGCCCCGTATCAGCACCGGCGCCATGCTGCCGGCCACCTTGACGATGCGCGACTTGACGGCCCGCATCGCGGGCGACTCGCCGACCAGCTTTTGCAGCATGGCTGCGGCATCGGCCGGTTTGCAAAATTCCCCGGCGGCAACACTGGCGCCTGGCGTTGCCGCGCGGGTTTCGCCCTTGACCGCCGCCCGGCCCGGATGGGTGGTCTCTTGTATGGCCGACGCCACCACGTTGCGGAACTGCTTGAGGTCCACCGGCTTGGTCAGGTAGTCAAATGCGCCGGCCTTGAGCGCCTCCACCGCATTTTCAGCCGAGCCATGGGCCGTGATGACCACGCAGCGCTCAGGGCGCTGCTGGGCGGCCAGGTCGCGCAGCAGCTCAAGACCCAGGCCGTCGGGCAGGCGCATGTCGGTGATGACGGCGTCAAAACGATGCGCCTTGAGGTGTTCCCTGGCCTGCTGCAGATCGCCCGCCGCCTCGACCCGATAGCCCTGGCGGAGCAGGGTCAGCTCGTACAGGGTGCGCAGGTCCGGCTCGTCATCAATGATCAGGATGCGGGCGGGCAGGGGAGCGGATGCTTGCGGATTCATGGTTTTTCAGACAAGGATGGAATCCAGGCAGGGCAGCTCGTCACCCAGGAAGGGCGAAGCCGGCTGGAACATGATGAAAAATTCATTGCCCTGGATGTCTTCGCGCAGGACACGCTGGTACCCGATCAGGGCGCCGTAGCGCTCGCACAGTTCGCGGCAAATATAAAGCCCCAGGCCGCTGGAGCGGCTTTCCGACGAGAAAAAAGGCTCGAAAAGATGGGTCTGGACGGTTTCCTCCAGCGGCTGGCCATCGCTCCATACCGCCAGCCTGGCCTGGCCCGGGGCCACCAGGTGGGTGCTGACCTCCATGGCCTGGGCCGAGCCGCTGGTGTAGCGCAGGGCATTGTCCAGCAGGTTGACCATCAGGCGGCGCAAATGGTCGTCGTCAAAGCAGATCGCCAGGTTGCCGGTGTCGGTGCTGATGCGCAGCTGCCCCGACGCTGCGTTTTGCCGGGCCCAGTCGTTCGCAATGCGCCGGGCGGCTTCATCAAGCCGCAGTGCCGTGTTCTGCGGCGCCGGAATTTGCTGCTGTGCCCGCGAAATGTTCAGCACTTCATCGACAATTTTGGCCAGGCGCTGGGCATTTTGCGCAATCATTCTGGAGAGCTGGCGCTGGCCGGCATCATGCAGGTCTTCTTCAAGCAGTGCATTGGCCTGCGAAATGGCGGCCAGCGGGTTGCGGATCTCGTGCGCCACCGCCGCCGACATGCGCCCCATGGCCGCCAGCTTTTCGATGCGCACGCGCGCTTCCATTTCGCGCAGGTCTTCCAGGAACATCACGCACAGGCTTTCATGCAGGCCGTCCCTGGAGGTCGTCAGGCGCGAGCGAACCTGCAGCCTCCTGGCGTTAAGGCCCGGATGCACCAGGCTGATATGGCCTTCCTGCGCAGACTGCAGCGTGAAGGTGCGCTGCATCAGCTCGCTCAAGGGTTGCCAGGCTGTTTGCGCGGCCAGCCTGAAAGGCGCCGGATAAATCATGTCCTGCGCGGCCAGCAAACGTCTGGCGGCGGGATTGGCCGAACGCACGATGCCGCTGACATCCATCACCAGCACGCCCTCGGCCAGCGTGGCGACCACCAGCTCGTTGACCTCGATCTGCATGCGCGCCGCAGACTGGCTTTTCTTGAGGAGGTTTTCCTCCCGCGCCAGCCGCAGCGCCAGCTGGTTGGCCAGCAGGGCCACCAGGAAAAAGCCGGAGCCGCTCAGCGCCGCCTGCAAAAGGCGCGCATTCAGGTCGCCGGCGCCGTGCATTGAAGTCCAGGAGGCATCGGCCAGCAGCAGCAGCGTCACGCTGGCCGCTGTGCCAAAAGCCAGCAAAATCGGCCCGAGTATCGAGGCCAGCAGCACCGGCAGCGCAAACAGCGGGGTGTAGTTGAGGCTGCTGGCCTGAAAAAAATTGAGCAGCGAGAACGCAATCACGTCCATGCCAATGGTCAAGACCCACAGCCTGTCAAAGGTGCGGCCTGGCGGCCTGGGATGCGCCCAGATCCGTACTGCCAGGGTCGAGCACAGGTAGGCGATGCATACCGCCAGCGTCCAGTGATTCAGGGGCGTGCCCAGGGCCTGGAGAGCGCCCTGCAGCATCACCAGCACTGCGGCGATGGCGACGCGGGCATCCATGAACACCCTCCACAGGCGCCCGAAGGAACCCTGTGACGTTTCGGATTCCCAGGCGCCGGCCGTTTTTTCCGCAGTATGGCGCCAGAAAAACACTGGCAGCTTCATCTAGGCCCCGGCCTCACGACGGTGCGCCTCGCTGCAGTAAAAGCCGTCACGGCCAATCAGGGCTTCGGACTTGGGCAGATGCACATGGCAGACGCCGCAAGCCACCATTTCCGTGATTTCTTTTTTTCCTGCAGGCGCCTGGCGCGCAGGGCGCTGCGGCTGCGCTGCGTTTTTTCCGGCCTGCCGGCTGCTGCGCCAGAGCCAGAATACAACCAGGGCCAGAATCAGGACCAGCAGGTACTTCATGTCCGCCTCAGGATGACTTCAAGCACAAAGCGCGAACCGGCGTAGCTCAGCAGCAGCAGGCCCGCGCCCAGGTAAAGCACGCGAACGGCTTTCAGGCCGCGCCAGCCCAAGCGTGCGCGGCCTGTCAGCAGGCCCGCGAAGGCGGCCCAGGCCAGCAGTGAAAAAATCGTCTTGTGGTCCCACTTCCAGCCCAGGCCGGGGCCATAAAGGGTTTCGGCAAACAGCCAGCCCACCAGCAGCGTGGCTGAAAGCAGCACGAAGCCGGCCTCGACAAACCGGAAGGTGAGGCGCTCCAGTGTGAGCAGGGGAACGCCGGTATCGATCTGCTCGGCCTGCCGGATGGAGCGCTCGGCCCGCACCATCAGCCAGCCATGCACCACCGCCGCCGCAAACAGGCCGTAGGAGGCAATGCCCAAGGCCCAGTGCAGCGGCAGCCAGGGCGAGGCAATGACGTGGTAGCTGGTGCCCGGAAAAAGCAGCGACAGGATGACGGCGGCGCTGCCCAGCCCGGCCAGCGCCCAGTGCGCCTGAAGCTGCGGAAACAGGCGGCGCTCGACCGCATACACCGTCAGCACCAGCCAGACCGTCATCGACAGCGCGGGCGCAAAGCCAAAGCGCGGCGGCGTGCCCAGCAGGGCATCGACCAGGGTCACGGCATGCAGCCCCCAGGCTGCCAGCAGCAGGCCGCGCAGCGCGCCCTCGCCCAGGCGAGGGGTTGCCAGTGCAAGCACTGCATAGGCCGTGGCCGCGCCTGCCGCAGCCGCCAGACCCCATCCATCGCTGAAAGCTAAAATCATGGCTAGAGTTTAGCGCCTGGCCAGGTCTTTTCTGGCCTTTGGCTCCCCCGCAGCGCCCCGTTTCAGGACACCACTTCATGGCTACAGCCCTTACCGACAAGTTATCCCGCCTCGTCAAGGAAATGCGCGGCCAGGCCCGCATCACCGAATCCAACGTGCAGGACATGCTGCGCGAAGTCCGCATGGCGCTGCTGGAGGCCGATGTGGCGCTGCCGGTGGTGCGCGACTTCATTGCCCGCGTCAAGGAAAAAGCGCTGGGCCAGGAGGTGATGGGCTCGCTCTCGCCGGGCCAGGCGCTGGTCGGCATCGTCAGCAAGGAGCTGGCGGCCACCATGGGCGAGGGCGTGAGCGACATCAACCTGGCCGCGCAGCCGCCCGCCGTGATCCTGATGGCCGGCCTGCAGGGCGCGGGCAAGACCACCACGACCGCCAAGCTGGCCAAGTACCTGATTGAAAAGCGCAAGAAAAAAGTGCTGACGGTTTCGGGCGACGTGTACCGGCCGGCCGCCATCGAGCAGCTCAAGGTGGTGACGAAGCAGGCCGGCGCCGAATGGTTTCCGAGCACGCCCGACCAGAAGCCGGCCGACATCGCCCGCGCCGCGCTCGACTATGCCAAGCGCCATTTCTTTGACGTGCTGCTGGTCGATACCGCCGGCCGGCTGGCCATCGACGAAGCCCTGATGGCCGAGATCAAGGAACTGCACGCCATCCTCAAGCCGGTCGAGACGCTGTTCGTGGTCGATGCCATGCAGGGCCAGGATGCGGTCAATACGGCGAAAGCCTTCAAGGAAGCGCTGCCGCTGACCGGCATTATCCTGACCAAGACCGACGGCGACTCGCGCGGCGGCGCGGCGCTGTCGGTGCGCCAGATCACCGGCGCGCCGATCAAGTTCTCGGGCACCAGCGAAAAGCTCGACGGCCTGGAGGTGTTTGATGCCGAGCGCCACGCCGGCCGCATCCTGGGCATGGGCGACATCGTCGCGCTGGTCGAGCAGATGGCGTCGGGCGTCAACATGGCCGAAGCGCAAAAGCTGGCCGAAAAAATCAAGTCCGGCGACGGCTTTGACCTGAACGATTTTCTGAGCCAGCTGCAGCAGATGAAAAACATGGGCGGCCTGTCCAGCCTGCTCGACAAGCTGCCGACGCAAATGGCGGCCAAGGCCGGCTCCATCGACATGGACAAGGCCGAAAAAGACATGAAGCGCAAGGAAGGCATCATTTTGAGCATGACGCCGCTGGAGCGCCGCAAGCCCGAACTCATCAAGGCCACGCGCAAGCGCCGCATTGCCGCCGGCTCCGGCGTGCATGTTCAGGAAGTCAACCGCCTGCTCAACGAGTTCGAGCAGATGCAGGGCATGATGAAAAAGATGAAGGGCAGCGGCATGATGAAAATGATGAAGCGCATGGGCGGCATGAAGGGCATGCCGAAGTTCTGAACCGCCAGTTTTTAAGCGAAAACAGGTGTTTGCGCAATGACGACGGGCGCAAGCAGCTATCTTTTTGATAGTTGCTTGCGCCCGTCGGCGTTTCAGAGGCTGGTTGCGCTTCAGGCGGCTTTCAGGCGCAGCTTGGCCGTCTGGCTGGCATGCAGCCAGGCACGGCGCAGCACGGCGGGCGAGCGGGTTTCTTCCGGGATCAGCAGGTAGTTCTGCGCGCGCATCGCGGTGCCGACGCCGACCTTGCTGGTCAGCACCGTCATCGGAATCGACAGCAGCAGCGGCAGGCCGACCGGCAGCAGCCAGACCAGCGCGCTGGCGTCGATCAGCGCAATGCCGGCGGCCAGCGCCACGACCACGCCGCTCATGGGCGCGAGTTGCCGCAGCGCATGCGCCCATGGCACGGCGGCGGCTTCGCGCGGAGGCGATTTCCAGTCCAGCTTCAGGCCGGTCAGAGCGACGACCACGAACAGCGAATGCGCCAGCATGCGAATCGGCGCCTGCAGCAGGGCAATCAGCGTTTCCAGCAGCGCGCTGCGCAGCAGGCTGGCGGTGCCGCCATAGGCTTGCTGCTGGCGATTGAGCAAAATGGCGGCAATGCCCAGCATGCGCGGCAAAAACAGCATGCACAGCGTCCAGGCCCACAGCGACAGCAGCTCGCCGGGCAGCACGGCCCAGTCGCTCACCATTGGCGAACCCGACAGCCACAGCGCCGTGCCCAGCGTCATGAAGCACAGCCACAGCGGCGCCGACAGGTAAGCCATGGCGCCGGTGGCAAACATCGAGCGGTGCACCGGGTGAATGCCGGGCTCGGCGATCAGGCGCGAGTTCTGCAAATTGCCCTGGCACCAGCGGCGGTCGCGCTGCAGCTCGGCCAGCAGGTCGGGCGGCTGCTGCTCGTAGCTGCCGATCAGGTCGGCGACCAGCCAGACGTGGTAGCCGGCGCGGCGCATCAGCGCGGCTTCGACGAAATCGTGCGACATGATGCTGCCGGCCATGCCGCCCGTGCCCTTGATGTGCGCCAGCGCGCAATGCTGCATGAAAGGTGCGATGCGGATGATGGCGTTGTGGCCCCAGTAGTGCGACTCGCCCATCTGCCAGAACTGCATGCCCAGCGTGAACAGGCGCCCGGTCACGCGCGAGCCGAACTGCTGCGCGCGCGCATGCAGCGTCACATGGCCGATGGCCTGGGTGGCGGTCTGGATGATGCCGGCCTTGGGGTTGGCTTCCATCAGCTTGACCATCGAGACCAGGCAGTCGCCGCTCATCACGCTGTCGGCGTCCAGCACCACCATGTAGCGGTAGTCCTTGCCCCAGCGGCGGCAGAAGTCAGCCACGTTGCCGGCCTTGCGGTCGGTGCGGCGCTTGCGCAGGCGGTAATAGACCTCGATCTGCGGCTGGTCGCTGGACTGGTTGAGATTGCTGGCCAGCTGGCCGCGCAGGGCTTCCCAGGCGGCGCGTTCGGCCTGGATGATGGCTGGGTTGTTGCTGTCGGACAGCACGAACACGTCGAAAGCCTGCACATGGCCGCTCAGGGCGACCGATTCGCAGGTAGCCCGCAGGCCGGCGAACACGGTGCGCACGTCTTCATTGCAGATCGGCATGATGATGGCGGTGCGCGTGGCCTTGTCCAGCGTGTGGTGCTGGACCTTTTTGGCCGACAGGGTGTGCGCGTCGCCGAACAGCGTGACGTAAAAACCCATCATCGCCGTCATGAAGCCGGTCACGACCCAGGCCGACAGCAGGGCGAACAGGGCCAGCTGGCTGTATTGCAGAAAGGCGTTGTCGTAGTCGGGCTGCATGTCGGCAAACAGCGCCGTGGCCAGCACCGTGCTGACGAGGGTCAGCAGCATGAACACCGTGCGGCGGCGCTTGGCCGCGTGTTGCCACGGCGCCATGGCCTGGGCAGATGCCTGCCCTGGAGACGCCCGGCCGCTCAGCTTGACCACCGGCCACAGCGCGGCCGCGCCCATGCTGTTCCAGAAACCGCGCCACGGGCGCGGCGCCATCGAGCCCCGATGCACCGGCGGCGCCGTGACGGCATTCGGGTGACGTTCTTCACGCAGCAGGCTGCGCCGATTCAGTTGGTGATCAGGTTGGTCCATGTTTCGCTCAGGGTTTGGTTGTTTTGCTGGAGAAAGGCACGCAGTTCAATCGGCTGGACCGGCTCGGCGGCGTTGGCCGGCTTGATCCGCTCGACCCGCAAGGTCATGCGCCAGGCGCCGGTGGCCGGGTTGCGGTAGGCCAGGCTTTCGACCACGCGGGCGTTGGCGCTGGCGGTGGTGATGGCCTCGACCTTGGCGTCCTCGGGCAGGGCGTCCAGGGCCGGGCCGGCAAAGTCGATGACAAACTGGACCTGCTGGCCGAGCGCGTCGGCGCCGGGCTTGCTGTAGCCGATGCCCCGGCGCGATTGCGTCACCCAGCCATTGGGCGGCAACTGCTGGTTTTTGCCCTGCCAGGCGATCTGGTAGGCCATCTCAAACGGCTGTCCGGCGGCCGGCATTTTTTCGGGCACCCAGTAAGCCGCCACGTTGTCGTGGGTTTCGTCGGGCGTGGCGAATTGCAGCAGCTCGACGCGGCCGGCGCCAAAGTCGCTCAGCGGCGTCACCCAGGCGCTGGGGCGCTGTTCGTAGCGCGCTTCGGTGTCTTCGTAACTGCGAAAAGCCCGGTCGCGCTGCATCAGGCCAAAGCCCTTGAGGCTTTTCATGCTGAACGACGTGACCAGCGGCGACGCCGGGTTTTGCAGCGGGCGCCAGAGCCATTCACCCTCGCCGGTAGCGATCATCAGGCCGTCCGAGTCATGCACCTCGGGCCGGAAGTCGCCGGGGCGCGGCTGGTTCTCGCCAAAGAAAAACATGCTCGTCAGCGGCGCCAGGCCGAGCGTGGTCACGGGCTTGTCGGTCGCCCGCATATAGACCCGCGCATGCACTTCGGTCACGGTCTGCTCGCCCGGCTTGACATCAAAGCGGTAGGCGCCGGTCATGCGCTCCGAATCCATCAGGGCATAAATGGTCAGCGGTGCGCCCTCGGTGGCGGGCTTTTCGAGCCAGTAGTCGGTGAAGCGCGGAAACTCTTCCTTGGGGCCGGCCGTATCGACCGCCAGGCCGCGCGCCGACAGGCCGTACAACTGGCCCGAGCCCAGCGCCCGGAAGTAGCTGGCGCCCGAGAAAACGATCAGCTCGTCCTTGTAGGTCGGTGAATTCAGGTTGCTGAAAAAGCGCACGCCGCCGTAGCCGATGTCGCCCCAGCTTTTGGGTGACAGCTTGTTCTTGCCGAAGTCGAACCTGGCCGGGTCATACGGCACGCGCTTGACGCCCGCCGCCGTGATTTCATGGACGCGAACCGAGTCGCCATGGCGGCCGACGTGGAAAAAGTTGGCTTCGTAGGCCAGCTTGTCGGCGCGCCACAGCGTGCTGTCCGGTTTGAAGCGGATGTCGCGGTAGTCGTCGTATTCCATTTTGGCCAGCTCGGCCGGAACTTCCAGTGAGGCTGCCTTGAAAGGCGTTTTGGCGCGCTGGCTGGCGAGTTGGGCGACATCTTCCAGGCTCCAGGCCAGAGCCTGGCCGCTACCCAGTGCCAGCACGGCTGCGCAGGTCAGGGCAGAAAAAGACGCCCGCAAGGACACTTCCCTGGCGGGGTTGAAACAATGAAAAAAAGCTTGCATGCCATCACTAGGGCAAACCCTGTGCCAGCTTGAAAAAACCTTTTTAAATCAAAGGCTTGGAGGTGAAGCGTGATTTTTTACGGCAAAAATGACCGAAACTTCAACGAAAACCCCGGGTTTTGTCGCCAGCCAGCGACAACATTCCTGCCAATTTTTAAAAGTCCTTTTAAATCAAGGACTTGGCTTGTCGCCAGAAAGCGACTCAATCTGGAGATGGCTGCGTGCTGTCGGCCTTGAAGTGGCCCGGCGTGAGGCCGTGCTTTTGCATCAGGCGGTAAAACTCGGTGCGGTTGCGGTCGGCCAGCCGGGCGGCGTCGGCGACGTTGCCGTCGGTCAGCTTGAGCAGGCCGACCAGGTAGTCGCGCTCGAAACGCTGCCTGGCCTCGGCAAAGGTCAGCACCTGCACGCTGGGCGAGCGCAGGGCGCGCTGCACCAGCGCCAGCGGCACCAGCGGCGTGGTCGAGAGGGCGCAGACCTGCTCGACCACGTTGTAGAGCTGGCGCACATTGCCCGGCCAGGCGGCGGTGGTCAGGGCCTTGAGCGCTTCCGGGGCAAAGCTGCTCAGGCGCTTGTCGTATTTGGCCGCCAGCGTGACCAGGAAATGGTTGGCCAGCAGCGGTATGTCCTCGCGGCGTTCGGACAGCGGCGGCAGGCTCAAGGTCACGACATTGAGCCGGTAGTACAGGTCGGCGCGAAAGTCGCCCGCTGCCATGGCCGCGTCCAGGTCGCGGTGGGTGGCCGAGATGATGCGCACATTGACCGGAATCGACTGGCTGGCGCCCACCGGCCGGACCTCATGCTCCTGCAGCACGCGCAGCAGCTTGACCTGCAGCGCCGGCGGCATGTCGCCGATTTCGTCCAGCAGCAGCGTGCCGCCGTCGGCCGCCTGGAACAATCCCTTGTGGTTGCTGACCGCGTCGGTGAAGGCGCCCTTGACGTGGCCGAACAGTTCGGATTCGAGCAGCGCCTCGGGAATGGCGCCGCAGTTCACGGCGATGAAAGGCTTGGCGGCGCGCGCGCTGGCCTGGTGAATCGCCTGCGCCAGCAGTTCCTTGCCGGTGCCGCTTTCGCCGCGCAGCAGCACGCTGGCGTCGGAGTTGGCCACCATGCGCGCCTCGGCCAGCACCTCGGCCATGCGGCTGGAGCGGCTGATGATGCGGGTCTGCCAGGCTTCAGGGCTGCCTTGCCGGGCCGGATGGGCGGGCGCGCTCAGGGACAGCGCTTCGGCAATCTTGTCCAGCAGCGCCTTGCCGTCGAACGGCTTGGTCAGGTAGGTGAACACGCCGCGCTCGGTGGCCTCGACCGCATCGGGAATGGTGCCGTGCGCGGTCAGCAAGATCACCGGCAGCGAAGGGTGGCGGGCGCGGATGTCGTCGAACAGCGCCAGCCCGTCCTTGCCGGGCAGGCGCACATCGCTCAGCACCAGCTGGGGCCGCCGGAGCTGGAGTTCGGTCAGCGCCGCCTCGGCCGAGGTGACGGCCGTGACGCGGTAGCCCGCCGCCGTCAGCCGCATGGTCAGCAGCCGCAGCATGTCGGCGTCGTCATCGACGACCAGCAGGTCGGGCGCTGCCGGGGCGGATGGGGTGGACGGCCCGGTCATGGCGCGGGCGCGTGGTTGCGGCCAGCGGGCGCCGTGGCGGCTGGCGACGCGGGTGAAGGCGTGCGGCTGGTCAGGCTGCGTTCAATCGCCTTGAGCGCCTCCAGCCGTTCATTGGTCTGGTCCAGCCGGCGCTGCACGTCCCGGGTTTGCTGGCTCTGCTTTTCCAGCAGGTCTTCCAGGCGGCGCTGCTCGCCATAGCGGGCGGCCAGCAGGCGGGCCAGCGGGTGCAGGGCTTGCGCTTCGGCGTCGGTATTGGCAAGCAGGCGGGTCAGCAGTTCCTGCGCGCGTATCAGCTCTGGCGTCTGGCGCAACTGGGCCAGCACCAGCGCCAGCTGCAACTGGTTGGCAGGAATGTAGGCGTTGCCCAGCCGCGCCGCTTCTTGGGTCAGCTCCGCATTGGACAAGGTGCGGACCCGGTCCGCGTAGGCCAGTATCCGCACGACAGGCGCGTTGTCGGCCGCTGGCGCCGTGCTGCCGGCCGCAGGCGCGGGCGATGCGGCGTTGCTGCTGCTGGTGTTGTTTGCAGCGGCGCTGCCGGCAGCGGGCGCCGGCGCGGCTGGCGCTGCGGGCCGGGGAATGGGGAGTATCTGGCCCGGGGTGCAGCCACCCAGCAGTGCGGCCGCCAGGGCGATGCCTGAAGTCGCCAGCCTGGTCCGGCCGCAGCGCGCAAGAAATTCAGCTTTTATACACATGGGGAAACTCGATTCTGAAATGGGTGCCCGCTTCTTCCGGCAGCAATTCGATGCGTCCGCCGTGCGCCGCGATGTATTCCTGCACGATGGACAGGCCGATGCCGCTGCCGCGAACGCCATCCCTGGGCTGGCGCTCGCCCCGGTAAAAAGGCTCGAAAATTCGCTCCCGGTCCGCCGGCGCAACCCCGACGCCCTGGTCCCGGATGTCGATATGCACCAGGCCGGGCTGCTGGCTCAGCGAAAGTTCAATGGTAGCTTTGAGCGGCGAGTAGCGGATGGCGTTGGACAGCAGGTTGGCCAGCGCGGTGCCGATTTTTTCCGGGTCCAGCTCCATCCTGAGCGGCTCGCCGCTGACGTGTACCGTCAGTTCCCGGGCGCGCCACTGCAGGCGCTGCGCATCGACCTGGTCTTCAATCAGCTGCAGCAGGTCAATCGTCTGCCGGTGCAGCTGGCGCGCCTCGAAAGCCGCCGTGTTGAAGCGCAGCAGGTCCTCGATCTGGCTTTGCAGCACGCCGGTGTTGTGCCTGAGGATTTGCGCAATCTCGCGCTGGTCCTGGCTCAGCGGGCCGGCCACGCCGTCTTCCAGCAGCGACACGCCTTCGCGCAGCGAGGCCAGCGGGGTCTTGAGTTCGTGCGAGATGTGGCGCAGAAAGCGCGACTTGTCGGCGTCCAGCTCGACCAGCCGCAGGCGCAGCCAGTTCAGCCGCTCGCCGACCAGCGCCAGGTCGGCCGGGCCGTTGATCGCAATCACCTGGTCGAGCCGGTTTTCGCCCAGGCCGACGATGGCGTTTTCCAGCCGCTTGAGTGGCCGGGTGAACCACACGCCAAAGGCCAGCGCCATGAAGACGGCCAGCACGATGGCCCACGTGACCTGCTGCGCCAGGTGCTGGCGGCTGGTTTCCAGCTTTTCCTGCAGCGACTGGTTGCGCTGCTGGATGGTTTGCTGCACCTGCATGGCAATGGCGGTGTTGATGCTTTCCAATTCGCGGAATTCCTGCGCCAGCTGGTGCTCGCGGTCCAGCGCCGTGTCCAGCGGGCCGGTCAGCAGGTCCAGCATGGTGTCCAGGTGCGTGCGCCAGGGCTGGTCCTTGGCGGCGGGAATCTCTTCCCGGGCCAGGCGGGCAAGGATGTTGCCTGCATCGCGGGCCTCGTCCCGGAAGCGTTGCCGCAGGATGCGGTCATCGAGCACCACCGACTGCCGTGAGCTGCGCTCCATCGACACGCTGCGCTCCCGCAGCGACTGCGCCGCGCCGCTCAGGTCGAGCGCGCGCGCCGCGTTGTCGCGGCTTTGCAGCGTCAGGTCTTCCAGCGCGAACAGCGCGCGCAGCGACGCCGCGCCCAGCAGCGCGGCAATCAGCAAAAAGGCAATCACCAGCAGTTGCCGGAATGAAAACCGCTGCAGCATGGACTTGGGGCGCGGACGCAAGGCAGCAGGCTCAGGCCGCAACGGCGTCGTCCTGCGTCACGACTTCGCCGCGCAATGAACGCTGGCTGGTCTCGGTAATCAGCACATCGACCATCTGGCCAATCAGGCGCGGCTGGCCTTTCAGGATGACGACCCGGTTGCATTCGGTGCGGCCCATCAGCTCGCTCGCGTCCTTGCGCGCCGTGCCCTCGATCAGGATGCGCTGCACCGAGCCCAGGCGGCTGGCGCTGATGGCGCGCACGCTGTCGTCGAGCGTGGCCTGCAGGCGCTGCAGGCGTCTGAGCTTGACCTCGTGCGGCGTGTCGTCCGCCAGGTTGGCGGCCGGCGTGCCGGGGCGCGGGCTGAAGATGAAGCTGAACGAGGTGTCGTAGCCGACATCGTTCACCAGCTTCATCAGCTTTTCAAAATCGTCCTCGGTCTCGCCCGGAAAGCCGACGATGAAGTCGCTGCTCATCGCCAGCTCGGGCCGGATGGCGCGCAGCTTCCTGATGGTGGATTTGTATTCCATGGCGGTATAGCCGCGTTTCATGGCCATCAGGATGCGGTCGCTGCCGTGCTGCACCGGCAAATGCAGGTGGTTGACCAGCTTGGGCAGCGCCGCGTAGGCGTCGATCAGGCGCTGGGTGAATTCGTTCGGATGGCTGGTCACGTAGCGGATGCGGGCTATGCCGGGAATGTCGGACACGTATTCAAGCAGCGTGGCAAAGTCGGCAATCTCGGCCGTGCCGCCCATAGTCCCGCGGTAGGCGTTGACGTTCTGGCCCAGCAGCGTGACTTCCTTCACGCCCTGGTCGGCCAGGCCGGCGACCTCGACCAGCACGTCCTCGAAGGGCCGCGAGACTTCCTCGCCGCGCGTGTAGGGCACGACGCAGTAGCTGCAGTACTTGGAGCAGCCTTCCATGATGCTGACGAAGGCGCTGGCGCCCTCGACCCGGGCGGGTGGCAGATGGTCGAACTTCTCGATCTCGGGAAAGCTGATATCAACCTGCGGCTTGCCGAGCCGGGCGCGGCTGGCGAGCAATGCGGGAAGGCGGTGCAGCGTCTGCGGGCCGAAGACCACATCGACATACGGCGCGCGCGCAATGATGGCCGCGCCTTCCTGGCTGGCGACGCAGCCGCCCACGCCGATCAGCACGCCCTTGGCTTTGAGGTGCTTGACGCGGCCCAGGTCGCTGAAGACCTTTTCCTGTGCCTTCTCGCGCACCGAGCAGGTGTTGAACAGGATCAGGTCGGCCTCGTCCATGTCTTGCGTCGGCTCGTAGCCTTCGGCGGCGCGCAGCACGTCGCCCATCTTGTCCGAGTCGTACTCGTTCATCTGGCAGCCGAAGGTTTTGATAAAGACTTTTTTACTCATGATGATGCACTACTGAATTGATAGCATGTTGCGCCCGTGGATACTGCGCAAGAGGCTGATTTGACTGATAAATACTGGGAAATGACGGCTGGCCGGCCAACGGCGGCGCGCCAGGGCGGCTTGAGGCCTGTCAGGGCGTAATGCTTGTGCTGCTGCTGCTGCTGCCGAAGCTGAACCACGAGGCCTTGCTGTTGGGCCGTTTCAGCTTGGCTTCCTCGCTGTTCAGAATCCAGACCTCATGGACATTGCCGGCGCCTTCGCGCAGGTAGTTGACCACCAGCGCCTGGTTGACGAGCGTGCCCGACATGAGCAGCAGGTTGTCGGCGCCGTGAATGCGTGCGCCCGGCGTCAGCCGGTCGGCCTTGCCGTCCAGCGTGATGACGGGCGGCGCCAGCACCACGATTTCGCCGCGCAGGGCGGCAGCGGGAAATGTCCTGACAGCGGGCTTGGATTCGGTGGTCTGCGCCTGCGCGGGCAGCGTGGCCAGCGTCGATGCGGCCAGAATGAAGAGGAGGCTGAGGCGGTGCGGTAAGCAGCGGTTCATGGTGTGTGTCCAGAGGCTGTTGAGGGAGAAGATGGGGAAGCGGCTCCCATTATCTCAGGCGGGCGACTGGCGCACGCCTGGCCATCGCCCCAAACACCGCGCAAGCCCAGCCGAACAGACCGCAACAAGCCCCTGGCTGCCGATCAGGCCGCTTCTGCAAGCTCCAGGTCTCCGGCGCGCGGCGTCAGGTTGTGCGGCACATCGAGCAGGTCGAGTAGGTGGGCCACGCTGTGGTTGACGATGTCGCCCACCGTCTGCGGATGCAGGCAGAACGCCGGCACCGGCGGGCAGATGATGCCGCCCATTTCGGTCACGCTGAGCATGTTGCGCAGGTGCGTCAGGTGCAGGGGCGACTCGCGCACCATCAGCACCAGGCGGCGGCGCTCCCTGAGCATGGCATCGGCGGTGCAGGTCAGCAGGTTGTCGGCCAGGCCATGCGCCAGGGCCGCGAGCGTGGCCGTCGAGCACGGCGCAATCACCATGCCGCTGCAGCCAAGGGAGGAACTGGCAAGGGGCGTGTCGAGGTCGTCCATGTCATGGACCTGGTCGGCCATGTCTTCAATGAAGTCGCGGTCCATGTCCAGCTCGTTTTCAATGCTGCGCCAGCCAGCGCCTGAGACGATCAGGTGCGACTCGATGCCCGGCGTATCACGCAGAACCTGCAGCAGGCGTGCGCCGTACACCGCGCCGCTCGCGTCCGAGATGGCGACGATGATGCGCCGTGGAACAGGCGTATGGGTAAAGGCCGCGCTCACCGAGCCCCGCACGGCCGGAGGCATTTCAAATGAAAAAGATAGAGTCATATCGGTCCGGGTAGTCAGGCCACATAAAGCAGCACGGTGAAGAAATGGCAGATGCTGCCGCCAAGCACAAACAGGTGCCACAGGCCGTGGCCGTGGCGAACTTTATGGTCGGTGGCATAAAAAACAATGCCCAGCGTGTAACAGGCACCGCCCGCCGCCAGCCAGGCAAAGCCCGCAGGTGTCAGAGCATGCCACAGCGGCAACACCGCGACCAAGGCCAGCCAGCCCATGAGTATATAAATGATCAGCGAGGCGATTCGCGCCCCTTTGGCCAGCCAGACCTCCTGCACGATGCCGACCAGCGCCAGCCCCCAGATCACGCCAAACATCCACCAGCCCCAGACGCCGCGCAGCGAAACCAGCGCAAACGGCGTGTAGGTGCCGGCGATCAACAGGTAAATGGCGCAGTGGTCGAACTTGCGCAGCACGTTTTTGGCCGGGCCGCGCACGCTGTGGTAGAGCGTCGAAAACACATACAGCAGCACCAGCATGGTGCCGTAGATGCTGAAGCTGACGATTTTCCAGGGGTCGCCCAGGCGGGCCGCCAGCACGATCAGCACCGCCGAGCCGGCCAGTGCCAGCGCCGCGCCAATCAGGTGGCTGATGCTGTTGAAGCGTTCGCCGGGGTACATGGGTCGTCAGGCGGTTGGGTTTTTGGTGAAGCGGGACATCATTTTTACCATCAGCATAGCGCCTGCCGCTGTCAACGGCCGCGCTTGCCATGCTGCGCGAAAAAATGGAAGTTGTCCAAGGCGGCGTTTGATGCCTGCCATGACAGGGGCCAGTCAGCAAAAAGCCCCGCAAATCATGGACTTGCGGGGCTTTTTAATTTCTGGTGGTGGAGTGCGGACGCGGGTTCAATTCCGATCTCCAAAGCCGTGAGGCAAGTTTACGTTACTTGTCCCCTGTTTGCAGGGATTGTCCTTTTCGGATCGTGAAACTTAGAACTGAACACCAAACTTCACAAGACCAGACAAATAGTCTCTACCGCCGAGCTCGTTTGTAGGCCCGAAGATCTTCGGCAGAAAACATCTGGTTGCGTCCCACCGTGTGACAGGGCCGCAATTTATCCGCTTGCACATATCGCCGCAGAGTTGGCAAAGACACCTCTAGATACTCAGCCGCCTCCCACGCCGATAAAGGTTCATGCTGCAAGTGCCCGAACACTTGCTCATGTGTGTAGTCATCATCTCGGAACGCCTGGTTTGTCAGGAGCGAAAAGAATTTGATCCGCTCAGTCGAGGGCATGCGCTTCATCTCCAAGAAGAGATCTTGTGCGGTCAATGCGTGGCTCATTTTGAGATTCCTTTGGATTTTTCCTGTCGTAGGTACTGTTTCAACTCAGCGTAAAAATTCTCGTGAGCACCCACCTGATAAAAATCAATAACTAAAAACTCCACGGACACATCGTCCTTTAGAGCGCGATAAGCGATCAAATATTCCTGCCGATTGAAGCGAAACTTGTGCACTCGGATTCCAGCCAGGTCTTCAACCTTAAGCTCACCAATATCTGGATCATCGCAAACGACGCCCACCTCGTCTTCAATTGCCAACTGCAAGGGCTTGTGTGCCTTCTTGACATACTGAGCAAACGGACGCTTGAAGTTGGTTTCCATGCGTCAATTATGCATCGAATTTGATCTCATATCAACTCAAACACTGCTTTGCACGCCACTTGGCGAGCAATCGCGCCTGAAGGGACTCCTGATCCGTCGAGCGCGCCAATTCAAACTGCTCCATCTGCACACCATCGCGGCGTGCAACTTGCCGGATACTGCCCGGCCAATCAAACCCGCGCAAGAATGGTATTCGTCGGACGCTTACGGAGTGGGCTTGAGCGAAATGGCGGAACCCTGCCGTTATCAGATCCTCCAATGCCCGCTCACTCCTTCTTCCAGCGCGATTGCAGCACCTGAAAGCGCATATCGTCATGTAGGGTGTCGAAAAAAGGTTCTTGTTCGAGACGTTGCCAATCTGCAAATCCATTAGCCAAGGCAACTGACAAAAACCGCAAGGATGCATCTTCATCGCCTTGCCGCAAGGCTGTCAAGGCCTTTTGGTACTGGGTCTCGGAAGCCGGCTGCTGCTGTAAGTCGGGATCCTGGTTAACGTGAAAGACACCACTCCCAAGACGAGCAACACCCTGGCCTGAG
>JAECRO010000017.1 GCA_016000195.1 Burkholderiales bacterium
GAGCACTACTCTTGCAAGCCAGGGCGATTTCGCTCTAGGCCGTGTTCGGAAAGTCAATGGAGCCATTTCATGGTGCTGGCGATGTGCTCAGCGCCATGCAGTTTCACCCATTTGGTACTGCTCCGCAGATACTGAAAAACTGGTGTAACCCGCATGGATATTGGGTTTCAAGCGTTTCGGTGCTCAGTCAACTGCTTTTTCTAGGTTGATAGCGGGTCTTTCTCCGCTGTTGCCAGGCCTTGCTGTTCAGCACGAAAGCCCAGGCCGCTTAAATAGATGCCAATGCTGGAAGTGCCCACCTTCAGCAGGTCAAAGTTTTGTGGGTTGAGCAGCCAGTTCTGAATGATGCCATCGATCAAGGCATGCAGGCCCTGTGCGGCCACTGATGCGCTTACCGGCAATGGCTGGCCGGTCTGCTGCGATGCGGCTTCTATGCTTTGTTCGATCCGGCTCAAAAAACCGTTGCGTACGGTGATGTGGCGAAGGCGAACCGCCTGAAGCTCTTCGACATATTCCACTTTATGGGTGGCGACCTCAAATACCCGCCGTGTCTGGGCATCGGTGACGATTTGCCTGAGGGCACCCTGGGTGCATTGCAGTATCCGCTGCAGCGCATTGCCAGCGGCTTCGCCACTTCCTGGGACGCTGGTGTCTTCAAGGCTGAACGACGCTTCCATGGGCAGCGTGACACGCTCCATCATGGCGTTGAACAGGTCCGCCTTGTCTTTGAAATGCCAATAGACGGCGCCGCGTGTAGCGCCTGCCCGCAGGGCAATGTGCTGCAGTGTTGTGCGCGAAACTCCTTGCGCCTGAAACAGGCACTCCGCTGCATCCAGTAGTTTGTTGCGAGTAACCAACGTTTCTTCTTTGGTTCGACGAGCCAATTCGGTGTCTCCTGAAAACGATTTCATGGGAATTTTTATACATTCACAAATGTATGTAAACTGTAGCACTCGTAGAAATCCTTATTCTCTAGATTCCGTTTTTCGGCCGACGCGCTTGCGTGGATTGCCGATGCCGTACTAGTCTTTGCGCCTTTTCTCCCAAAAAATTCGAGGAACAGATATGCCTACGCCCCGCGTTGCCCCTTCTTTTTTGCCCGCCAGATTTGCGCGCCATCAGCCGCTTGTCCTGATTGCCGCGTTGTCATTGCTTCTGGCCGGATGCGGCAAGGGTGATGCACCGGCCGCCGGTGCGGGCGCCGCGCCTCCGCCGCCCGAGGTCGGGGTCGTGACAGTCACACCCGGTGATGTGGGTCTGGTGACAGAGTTGCCCGGCCGCCTGGAGGCCTCGCGCGTTGCGCAGGTCAGGGCGCGTGCCGCAGGCATCCTGCAAAAGCGCCTGTTCCGTGAGGGCAGTGATGTCAAGGCTGGCCAGCCGCTGTTCACCATTGACTCCGCGCCCTATGCCGCCGCCGCCGCCAGTGCCAAGGCCGGCCAGGCGCGCGCCGAAGCCAATCTGGCGCAAGCCACGGCCCTGGCCGAGCGCTACAAGCCGCTGGTCGAGGCCAATGCGATCAGCAAGCAGGAATACGCCAATGCCGTTGCCGCGCAAAAGCAGGCTGCTGCCGATGTGGCCGTGGGCAAGGCCAATGTGCAGACTGCCAATATCACGTTGGGCTATGCCTCGGTGACGGCGCCGATTTCGGGCCGCATTGGCCGCTCGCTGGTGACCGAAGGTGCGCTGGTGGGGCAGGGCGATGCCACCGAACTGGCTGTTATCCAGCAGATCAATCCGATGTATGTGAATTTCACCCAGTCGGCGTCCGAGGTGATGAAGCTGCGCGCCGCCATGGCCAGCGGCCAGTTCAAGCGGGCCAGCGGCTCCGATGCGGCCAGTGTGCTCATCGTGCTTGAAGACGGCACCGAATACGCGCAACCGGGCCGCCTGCTGTTTTCAGACCTGACGGTCGATGCCACCACCGGACAGATCACCTTGCGGGCCGAAGTGCCCAATCCGGACGGACAGTTGCTGCCCGGGCTCTATGTGCGCGTGCGGCTGGAGCAGGCCCAGGCCAGCAACGCCGTGACCTTGCCGCAGCAAGCCGCCACGCGGGGAGCCCAGGGCGACACGGTCATGGTCGTGGGCCCCGACAACCATCTGACCCCGCGCCCGGTCAAGCTGGGTCCGGTCCAGGACAACAAATGGGTTGTCCTGGAAGGTCTCAAGGCTGGCGAGCAGGTGATGGTCGATGGTTTCCAGAAGCTGCCGCGCGGCAAACCGGGTGATCCGATCGTCGTCAAGCCCGTACCGTGGCAAGCACAGGGTGCAGCCAAGAGCGCCCCGCCCGCAACTGCTGCGGCCAAACCATAAGGAGCGCGGCAGATGGCCAAATTTTTCATCGAGCGCCCCATCTTTGCGTGGGTGATCGCCATTTTCATCATGGTCTTGGGTGGCGTGTCCATCACACAATTGCCGATTGCGCAATACCCGCCGGTGGCGGCACCGATTATCCAGATATCGGTCGCCTATCCCGGCGCCACGGCGCAGACGCTGGAAGACAGCGTGCTGGCCGTGATCGAACGGGAAATGAACGGCGCCACCGGCTTGGCTTACATGGAAACCACCAGCCAGGCCAACGGAACCGGCATGATTTCGTTGAGTTTCGAGCCCAGCACCAACCCGGAACTGGCGCAGGTGGACGTGCAAAACCGCCTGTCGCGCGCCACCCCGCGGCTGCCTTCGGCCGTGACGCAACAGGGGGTGCGCGTCGAGAAGTCCCGCACCAACTTCCTGCTGGTTGCGATTCTGTCGTCCAAGAACCCGGACGTGACCATTGACATGCTCAATGACTATGCGGCGCGCAACGTGCTGCCCGAGCTCCAGCGTCTGGCGGGCGTTGGCACCGTGACGCAGTTCGGCGCCGAACGCGCGATGCGCATCTGGATCGATCCGGCCAAGCTCAAGGGCTATAACCTGTCGCTGGAGCAGGTCAACGCTGCGATTCGCGCCCAAAATGCGCAAATATCGGCCGGCAATCTGGGCGACCTGCCCAGTGCGCCCCACCAGGCCATGACCGCCACCATCGTGGTGCCCGGCCAGCTGAGTTCGGTGGAGCAATTCGGCGAGGTTCAGCTGCGTGCCAATACCGACGGTTCATCGGTCCGCCTGAAAGACGTCGCCCGTATCGAACTGGGTGCGCAAAGCTACAACACCAGCGCACGATTGAACGGACAGCCGGCGGTTGGCATGGGCGTGCAGCTCACGCCCTCGGCCAATGCACTGGCCACCGCCAAGGCAGTAAAGGCCAAGCTGGCTGAGCTGCAACCGTTTTTCCCGCAAGGCGTGAATTACACCATCCCCTATGACAGCTCAACCTTTATCTCGGTCTCGATCGAGAAAGTGGTGGAGACCCTGCTGGAAGCCATGGTGCTGGTGTTCCTGGTGATGTTCCTGTTTCTGCAGAACATCCGGTACACGATCATTCCGACCATCGTGGTGCCGGTGGCGCTGCTGGGCACCTTTGGCGCGCTGCTGGCCATGGGGTTCTCGATCAACGTGCTGACGATGTTCGGCATGGTGCTGGTCATCGGTATTGTGGTTGACGATGCCATCGTGGTGGTTGAAAACGTCGAGCGCATCATGAGCGAAGAAGGCCTGCCACCGTTGCAGGCCACGCGCAAGGCCATGTCGCAGATATCGGGCGCCATCATCGGCGTGACCGTGGTCTTGATCTCGGTGTTCGTGCCGCTGGCCTTCTTCGCCGGCTCCACCGGCAATATCTACCGCCAGTTCTCCGTCACGATGGCCACCTCGATTGCCTTTTCGGCTTTCCTGGCGCTGTCACTGACGCCCGCGCTGTGCGGCACGCTGCTCAAGCCGGTGGAGGCCGGACACCACCTGGAAAAAAGCGGTTTCTTTGGCTGGTTCAACCGCAAGTTCAAGTCGGCCGCCAAGGGTTATGAAAGCGGATTGTCCAAAGTGCTGAAACGTACCGGACGGATGACCGTCATCTATGTGTTGCTGATCGGCGTCGTCGGGCTTGTTTACACGCGCTTGCCCACCTCGTTCCTGCCCAATGAAGACCAGGGCTACATCCTCGCCAACGTGCAATTGCCCGCCGGCGCTTCGCTGGATCGGACACGTTCGGTGCTGCAACAGGTCGAAGGCTTCATGCTCAAACAGCCTGAAATCACCAACATCATCACCGTTGCCGGCTTCTCATTCTCCGGGCAAGGGCAAAACGCCGGACTGGCGTTCGTGATGCTGAAAGACTGGAGCGAACGCAGTGGTGCCGGGCATTCGGCGCAGGCGATTGCCCAGCGTGCCTTTGTGGCGCTGGCGGGCATTCGCGACGCCTCCATCTTCGCGTTGAGTCCGCCGCCCATCCCCGAGCTGGGCAACGCGACCGGCTTTACCTTCCGTCTGCAGGACCGCGGCAGCAAGGGCCACGCGGCGTTGCTGGCCGCGCGCAATCAACTGCTGGGCATGGCCAGCCAGAGCAAGGTGCTGGTCCGCGTGCGCCCTGACGGCATGGAAGACGCGCCTCAGATGCAAATCGACATCGACCGCAGCAAAGCCAGTGCATTGGGCGTGGGTTTCGACAGCATCAACAACGCGCTTTCGTCCGCTATCGGATCGAGTTACGTCAACGACTTTCCGAACCAGGGCCGGCTGCAGCGCGTGATCGTCCAGGCCGACGCCACCGCCCGCATGCAGCCCGAGGACATCCTGAATCTGCCCGTGCCCAACAGCGGCGGTCAGCTCGTGCCACTTTCCGCCTTTGCCAGTACCCGCTGGATCACCGGCCCAATGCAGACCGTGCGCTACAACGGTTATCCGGCCATGAAGATCGCAGGCGATGCAGCGCCCGGTTTCAGCACCGGCGATGCCGTGGCGGAAATGGAAAAACTGGCCTCCCGGCTCCCTGAAGGCTTCAGTTATGAATGGACCGGCCAGTCACGCGAAGAAAAGCTCGCCGGCTCGCAGGCCATGGTGTTGTATGGCTTCGCGCTGCTGGCCGTGTTCCTGTGCCTGGCCGCGCTGTATGAGAGCTGGTCGATCCCGTTCTCGGTGCTGCTGGTGGTTCCGCTGGGCGTGCTCGGCGTGGTGCTGGCAGTCCTGATGCGTGGCATGTCCAATGACGTGTACTTCCAGATCGGCCTGATCACCATCATCGGCCTGTCCTCCAAGAACGCGATTCTGATCATCGAATTCGCCAAGGACCTGCAGGCCGAAGGCAGGAGCATCTTTGATGCTGCGCTTGAAGCGGCCCACCTGCGTTTTCGCCCCATCATCATGACCTCGATGGCGTTCACCCTGGGCGTGGTGCCGCTTTTCATCGCAAGCGGTGCCAGCTCGGCCAGCCAGCGGGCCATCGGCACCGGGGTGATCGGCGGCATGATCACCGGCACCGTGCTGGCGGTCATTTTTGTGCCAGTCTTCTTTGTGATCGTGCGCGGCTTTTTCAAAGGCAGCGAACGGCAGCGGCACATTTATTCCGAACATGCCAAGGCGGCAGGTATCGAAGGTCATCACGCAATTGAAGGCAAGGCCCATGACTAAGACAAGGTTCCCCCAACTCCTGGCCCTGAGCGCTGCGGCGCTGCTGGCCGGCTGCTCGATGATTCCGGCCTACGAGCGTCCGGCGGCGCCGGTTGCCGCCGACTGGCCCGCCCTGGGCACCACGGCTGCGGCCGGAACGACGGGCAACGGCGTCGCTGCCGCCGACATCGAATGGCAGAACTTTTTCAGCGACCCCCGGCTGCGCCAGCTGATCGACGCGTCGCTGCGCAACAACCGTGATTTGCGCGTGGCCGTGCTCAACATCGAGCAGGCCAGGGCGCAGTTCCAGATTCGCCGGGCCGACCAGTACCCGACGGTCAGCGCGGCCGCGACCGGTTCGCGCCAGCCGTCCAGCAGCGGAGACAGCATCACCAGCACGTACACCGCCGGCCTGGCGATGACCGCGTATGAGTTTGACTTTTTCGGCCGCGTCGCCAGCCTGAAGGAAGCCGCGCTGGCCCAGTACCTGGCCACCGAGGAAGGGCGCAAGACCACGCAGATCAGCCTGATTGCGGCCGTGGCCAACAACTACCTCAGCCTGCTGGCCGATGAGGAGCTGATTGCCATCACCCGGCAGACACTGGCCACGCGCGAAGACTCGTTTCGGCTGAGCAAGCTGCGCTTTGACAATGGCGTGAGTTCAGAGCTGGACGTGCGCCAGGCCGAATCGCTGATTGAATCGGCGCGTGTCTCGCTGGCGCAGCTGGTTCGCCAGCGCGCGCTGGACCAGAACGCGCTGGTGCTGCTGCTGGGCCAGCCGGCTACGGGCGATCTGGCTGTGGCGCTGCCGGCCGGCAAGGGGCTGGCCGACATGCCGATGATGGTCGATGTGCCAGCCGGCCTGCCGTCCGATTTGCTGACGCGCCGCCCCGATGTGCGCCAGGCCGAGCAGCTGCTGATGGCGTCGAATGCCAACATTGGCGCGGCGCGGGCGGCGTTTTTTCCGAAGATTTCGCTGACCGCCAGCGCGGGCAGCGCCAGCTCGCACCTGTCCGACCTGTTCAAGAGCGGCAGCTTTGGCTGGACGCTCGCGCCCCAGTTGCTGCTGCCGATTTTTGACGCCGGACGCAACCGTGCCGGGCTGGACTCGGCCAGCGCCGGGCGCGACATTGCCGTGGCGCAGTACGAAAAATCGATACAAACGGCGTTTCGCGAAGTGGCCGATGCGCTGGCTGGCCGCGCCACGCTGGGCGAGCAGTTGCGCGCGCAGCAGGCGCAGGCCAATGCCGAAGGCGTGCGCTTCAAGCTGTCCGACCTGCGCTACCGCAATGGCATTGCCAGCCAGCTCGACCTGCTCGACGCGCAGCGTTCGCTGTTCACGGCGCAGCAGGCCGTGGTGCAGACCCGGCTGGCGCAGCTGCAAAGCCAGGTCACGCTGTACAAAACGCTGGGCGGGGGGTGGACAGAGCCGGGCGCGGTGGCGCCGGCTGCGAATACGGCAGTTGCCCCCAAGTCTTGATGCAAAAACAGCTGTTTGCGCATATCCTGCCTGCGCAAGCAGCTATCAAATAAGTAGCAATTCGACCGGCTGCGAGAGGCCCAGCCAGCGCCTGGCGGCTGCTTGCAGCATGTGCGGGTCGCCGGTCGTGAACAGGCTGACCCGGCCCGGCGGCGCATTTGCCGGCATCACGGACGCGGGCAGCCGCCGCCGCGTCTGGCGCGCCACCGCTTCGCCGTTGTCGATGAACTGCACTTGCGCGCCGACCAGGGCGCGCAGGTGTTCGCTGGCAAACGGGTAGTGCGTGCAGCCGAGCACCAGCGTGTCGATTTGCCCGGTTTCAGTGCCAAATTGGCCCATGGCGCTTATGTAGTGTGCGCAGAGTGCTATGGTTCTGGTAGCGTCGCCAGTGTCTGCGCTGGCCTCGATGGCATGGGCCAGGCCGTCGCAGGGCTGGACGATGAATTCAACTTTTTGCGGGCCGCCTGATTGGGAGGCCAGCAGCGCCTGGAACTTGGCGCTGGCCAGTGTGCTGCGGGTCGCCATCACGCCGATGCGCCCGGTCTGCGTGCGCCCGGCGGCGGGCTTGAGCGCCGGCTCGACGCCGATCAGCGCCAGCCCCGGATGCGCGTCGCGCAGCAGCCGGATGGCCGCCGCCGTGGCCGTGTTGCAGGCCATCACCAGCGCCTTGACGTTCTGGCCCGCCAGATACTGCACGATGGCGCGCGAGCGCGCCAGCACATGCGCCTCGTCGCGCTCGCCGTAGGGCGCGTGGCCGCTGTCGGCGATGTAGATAAAGTGCTCGTGCGGCAGTTCGGCCCGCAGCGCTTTCAACACGCTCAGGCCGCCTATGCCGCTGTCGAACACGCCGATGGCGCTATTCATCAGCGGCAATTCACTCAAGCGAATCGTCAGGCGTTGGTGACGGCAATGTTCTTGAACTCGCCGGTGGCAATCCGCTTCTGCCATTCGGCCGGGCCGGTGATGTGCGCGCTGGTGCCGCCGGCATCGACCGCCACGGTCACGGGCATGTCCACCACGTCGAATTCGTAGATTGCTTCCATGCCCAGGTCGGCAAAACCGACCACTTCGGCATGCTTGATCGCCTTGGACACCAGATAGGCGGCGCCGCCCACGGCCATCAGGTAGGCGCTCTTGTGCTTCTTGATGGCTTCGATGGCGACCGGGCCGCGCTCGGCCTTGCCGACCATCGAGATCAGGCCGGTCTGCGCCAGCATCATCTCGGTGAAGCCGTCCATGCGCGTGGCCGTCGTCGGGCCGGCCGGGCCGACCGCTTCGCCCTTGACCGGATCGACCGGGCCGACGTAGTAAATCACGCGGTTGGTGAAATCGACCGGCAGCTTTTCGCCCTTGGCCAGCATGTCGGCGATGCGCTTGTGCGCGGCGTCGCGGCCGGTCAGCATCTTGCCGTTGAGCAGCAGGGTCTGGCCGGGCGTCCAGCTGGCGACTTCTTCCTTCGTGAGCGTGTTGAGATCGACCTTCTTGCTCTTGACGTAGTCAGGCTTCCAGTTCACGTCGGGCCAGGTGTCGAGCGACGGCGGCGTCAGGTAGACCGGGCCGCTGCCGTCCATGACGAAATGCGCGTGGCGCGTGGCCGCGCAGTTCGGGATCATGGCGACCGGCTTGCTGGCGGCGTGCGTCGGGTACATCTTGATCTTCACGTCGAGCACGGTCGTCAGGCCGCCCAGGCCCTGCGCGCCTATGCCCAGGGCGTTGACCTTTTCAAACAGCTCCAGGCGCAGCGCCTCGACCTTGGTCAATGCTTCGCCGGCAGCGGATTTGGCCTGCAACTCATACATGTCCAGGTCGTCCATCAGGCTTTCCTTGGCCATCAGCACGGCTTTCTCGGCGGTGCCGCCGATGCCGATGCCCAGCATGCCGGGCGGGCACCAGCCGGCGCCCATGGTCGGCACGGTTTTCAGCACCCAGTCCACCACCGAATCGCCGGGGTTGAGCATGACCATCTTGCTCTTGTTTTCGCTGCCGCCGCCCTTGGCCGCGACCGTCACTTCGACCGTGTTGCCGGGAACGATCTCGGTGAAGATCACGGCCGGCGTGTTGTCCTTGGTGTTCTTGCGGTCGAACTGCGGGTCGGCCACGACCGAGGCGCGCAGCGTGTTGTCGGGGTGGTTGTAGCCCTGGCGCACGCCCTCGTTGATGGCGTCGTCCAGGCTGCCGGTGAAGCCGTCCCAGCGAACATCCATGCCGACCTTCAAAAACACGTTGACGATGCCGGTGTCCTGGCAGATCGGGCGGTGGCCGGTGGCGCTCATCTTGCTGTTGGTCAAAATCTGCGCAATCGCGTCCTTGGCGGCCGGGCTTTGCTCACGCTCGTAGGCGCGCGCCAGATGGGCGATGTAGTCGGCCGGGTGGTAGTAGCTGATGTACTGCAGGGCGGCGGCAACGGATTCGATGAGGTCGGCTTGTTTGATCGTGGTCATGGCTTTTGGTGAGGTGGGGCAACTCCCATTGACTGAGCGTTGCTTTTATTAACGGCTTATGCTTGAAATTACCACCCTCCATTTTGACAGGTCAGGCCAACACCATGAGCACATCCCAAGCCACCCGCACCGAACGCGACACCTTCGGCCCCATCGAGGTTCCGTCTGACCGGCTGTGGGGCGCGCAGACCCAGCGTTCGCTGCAGAACTTCGATATTTCAGGCGAGCGCCAGCCGGTCGAGCTGATCCGGGCGCTGGCGCAGATCAAGCGTTCCTCGGCCCTCGTCAACCAGTCGCTGGGCCTGCAGGAGCAGAAAAAAACCAAGGCCATCGTGGCCGCCGCCGATGAAGTCATTGCCGGGCGGCACCCGGACGAGTTTCCGCTGGTGGTCTGGCAGACCGGCTCGGGCACGCAGACCAACATGAACGTCAATGAAGTGCTGGCGAACCGGGCCAGTGAGCTGCTGGGCGGCGAACGCGGCGATGCGCGGCTTGTCCATCCGAACGACGATGTGAACCGCAGCCAGTCGTCGAACGACGTGTTTCCCACGGCGATGCAGGTGTCGGCGGTCGATGGCATGACGAACAAGCTGCTGCCGGCAATTGAAAAACTGCGCGGCACGCTGGCGCAAAAATCCAGCGATTTTGACGGCATCGTGAAAATCGGCCGCACCCATCTGCAGGACGCGACGCCGCTGACGCTGGGCCAGGAATTTTCGGGCTACGTCGCGCAGCTGGCGCACGGCGAGGCGCATGTGCGGGCCGCGCTGCCGCATCTGTATGAACTCGCCTTGGGCGGAACGGCGGTGGGAACGGGGCTGAACGCGCCCAAGGGCTACGCCGGACAGGTCGCCGCCGAGCTGGCGCGGCTGACCGGCTTGCCCTTCGTCACCGCGCCGAACAAGTTCGAGGCCATGGCGTCCTGCGACGCGCTGGTCCACGCCCACGGCGCGCTGAAAACGCTGGCCGCCAGCCTCATGAAGATTGCCAACGATGTGCGCTGGCTGGCCAGCGGGCCGCGCAGCGGCATTGGCGAGATCAGCATTCCAGAGAACGAGCCGGGCTCGTCCATCATGCCGGGCAAGGTCAACCCAACGCAAAGCGAAGCGCTGACCATGCTGGCGGCGCAGGTGTTCGGCAACGACGTGGCGATCAACTTTGGCGGCGCCTCGGGCAACTTCGAGCTGAACGTGTTCCGGCCAATGATTGCGTACAACTTTTTGCAAAGCGTGCGCCTGCTGGCCGACGGCATGCTGAGTTTCAACGACCACTGCGCCGTCGGCATCACGCCCAACCGCGAGCGCATTGCTGAACTGGTGAGCCGTTCATTGATGCTGGTGACGGCGCTGAACCCGCACATCGGCTACGACAAGGCGGCCTTCATTGCCAGGAAGGCGCACAAGGAAGGCAGCAGCCTGCGCGAGGCGGCGATTGCCTCGGGCCATGTCACGGACCGGCAGTTCGATGCCTGGGTGGTGCCGCAAAACATGGTGTGATGAAACGGAAAAAGGCGCTAACTGCTATGGTTTAGATAGCTGCTAGCGCCCGTCCTGCCTGCGCAGGAGGCTTGTTTGATCAATGTTTTTGCGCTGCGATGCCCGACATGATCTTGTCGGTGTAGGCAATGGCCAGCGCACTGAGCAGGAAGGTGATGTGAATCACCGTCTGCGCCATCAGCACCCGGTCGCTGTAGTTGTCCGCATTGATGAAGGTCTTGAGCAGGTGAATCGAGCTGATGCCGATGATGGCCGTGGCCAGCTTGACCTTCAGCACCGACGCATTCACATGGCTGAGCCATTCGGGCTGGTCCGGGTGGCCTTCGAGGTCCATGCGGCTGACGAAGGTTTCATAGCCGCCCACGATCACCATGATCAGCAGGTTGGAGATCATGACCACGTCGATCAGCGCCAGCACGACCAGCATGATGACAGTCTCGTTGAGCGTGACGATGGGCGTGATGGTCTTGTAGCCGATGCTGCTGATCAGCGCCTGCAGCGCCGTCTGGCTGCCGAAGGCCGCTTCAATCAGGTGCAGCAGCTCGACCAGAAAATGCACCACATAGACCGCCTGCGCCGCAATCAGCCCCAGGTAAAGCGGCAACTGCAGCCAGCGGCTGGCAAAAATCAGTTTGGGCAGCGGACGCAGCGGGGAGTTTTTAAGCGGGCTAGGGTCTGACATGATGGCAATCGTTGAGCAGGAGTGGCAAATTGTAGGGGCACTCTGCCTATCGCTGGCATGGCATGGGGTAAGCTTCAATCCAGTCAGTGGCCTGTAAGTGCAAAGCACCAAAGTACCACGCGTTCAATGACCCAAGGAGACATTACCAATGAGCACCCCTGACAATTCCATTCAGTCCACACTGGTTGAAAACCGCGTGTTCCCGCCCAGCGAAGCCATCGTGAAGGCCGCCCGCATTTCCGGCATGGAGGGCTACAACGCCCTGTGCGCCGAAGCCGAAAATGACTTCGAGGGTTTCTGGGCCCGTCTGGCACGTGAAAATCTGAGCTGGAACAAGCCCTTCACCCAGGTGCTGGATGAGTCCAATGCGCCGTTCTACCAGTGGTTTGCCGATGGCGAACTCAATGCCTCCTACAACTGCCTGGACCGCCACTTGGGCACGCCGACGGAAAGCAAGAAAGCCATCATTTTCGAGAGCGATGACGGCAAGGTCAGCAACGTCACCTACAAGGAACTGCACGCCAAGGTCAGCCAGTTTGCCAGCGCGCTCAAGGACATGGGCGTGCAAAAGGGCGACCGCGTCGTCATCTACATGCCGATGACGATTGAAGGCATCGTCGCCATGCAGGCCTGCGCCCGCATCGGCGCGACGCATTCGGTGGTGTTTGGCGGCTTCTCGGCCAAGAGCCTGCAGGAGCGCATCCAGGATGCCGGCGCCGTGGCCGTCATCACCGCCAACTACCAGCTGCGCGGCGGCAAGGAACTGCCGCTCAAGTCCATCGTCGATGAAGGCCTGGCGATGGGCGGCTGCGACTCGATCAGGAACGTGATCGTCTACCAGCGCACCCCGACCGCCTGCAACATGGTCGAAGGCCGCGACAGCCTGATGCATGAAGTCACCGCCAGGGCCAACCCGGTGTGCGAGCCTGAATTCGTCGGTGCCGAGCATCCGCTGTTCGTGCTCTACACCTCCGGCTCCACCGGCAAGCCCAAGGGCGTGCAGCACAGCACCGGCGGCTACCTGCTGTGGGCCAAGCTGACGATGGACTGGACCTTCGATCTGCAGCAGAGCGACGTGTTCTGGTGCACCGCCGACATCGGCTGGATCACCGGCCACACCTACATCGCCTACGGCCCGCTGGCTGCCGGCGCGACGCAGGTGGTGTTTGAAGGCATCCCCACTTACCCGAATGCCGGCCGCTTCTGGCAGATGATCGAAAAACACAAGGTCTCGATTTTCTACACCGCCCCCACGGCCATCCGTTCGCTCATCAAGGCCGCCGATGCCGATGCCGCCGTGCATCCGGACCGCTGCGACCTGAGCAGCCTGCGCATCCTCGGTTCGGTCGGCGAGCCAATCAACCCCGAAGCCTGGATGTGGTACTACAAGCACATCGGCCACGAGCGCTGCCCGGTGGTCGATACCTTCTGGCAGACCGAGACCGGCGGCCACATGATCACGCCGCTGCCTGGCGCCACGCCGCTGGTTCCCGGCAGCTGCACGCTGCCGCTGCCCGGCATCATGGCCGCCATCGTCGATGAAACCGGCAATGACGTGCCCAACGGTTCGGGCGGCATGCTGGTCGTCAAGCGCCCCTGGCCGTCGATGATCCGCACCATCTGGAACGACCCCGAGCGTTTCAAGAAGAGCTATTTCCCCGAAGAAATGGGCGGCAAGATCTACCTGGCCGGCGACGGCGCGGTGCGCAACATCGACAACGGCTACTTCCGCATCACCGGCCGCATCGACGACGTGCTGAACGTGTCCGGCCACCGCATGGGCACGATGGAAATCGAGTCGGCGCTGGTGGCGCACCCGATGGTGGCCGAAGCCGCGGTGGTTGGCCGTCCCGATGACTTGACCGGCGAAGCCATCGTGGCCTTCGTGGTGCTCAAGCGTTCGCGTCCCAGCGGCGACGAAGGCAAGGCCATTGCCAAGGAACTGCGCGACTGGGTCGGCAAGGAAATCGGCCCGATTGCCAAGCCCAAGGACATCCGCTTTGGCGACAACCTGCCCAAGACGCGCAGCGGCAAGATCATGCGCCGCCTGCTGCGCGGCGTGGCCAAGGGCGAAACGGTGACGCAAGACACCTCGACGCTTGAGAATCCGGCGATTCTGGAGCAGTTGTCGCAGAATCTGTAAGGTTTTGCAGGCTGTACTGGCCCATGAAAAAGCCCGTCGATTGACGGGCTTTTTTCATGGATGCCGGTGAGGCAGCTGGACGTGTCCAGCCAACGCAGTGAACGGGATTACTTTTGCGCCAGAATCCAGGCGACCAGTTTCTTCGCTTCGTCAGGCGTGACTTGAGGGTTGGCAGGCATGGAAATAACCGTGCCCCATACGCCTCCGCCACCCTTCATGACCTTGGTTGCGAGCTTGTCGGCTACACCTTTTTGGTCGGCGTATTTGGCGGCTACTTCCTTGAACGAGGGTCCTAGAACCTTCTTGTCGACCGCATGGCAGGCCATGCAGTTTTTGGTGGTCGCCAATTGCAGATCAGCCATGGCAGGGGCGCAGACCGCAAAACCTGCAGCCAGGGAAGCGATGGTCAAAAAGGTGCGTTTCAGCTTCATGATGTCTCCTCATTCGTAAATGATGATGGATTCGGTTACAGTGATTTAACGCGATTGTAGTGGCGGGGGTTGACCTTGACTGATTGCCAGAATCCGTATCGGCTTGCCAGAATTTCAGGAGTTTGCAATGTATTTTTTAATCATCGGAGTTTTGGGACTGGTCCTGAAATACCTTGAAATCGGCCCGGTGGCCAGCTTGAGCTGGTGGCTGGTGCTGTCTCCGTTTGCGCTGGCTGCCTGCTGGTGGGCCTGGGCCGATGCGTCGGGCTACACCAAGCGAAAAGAGGTTGAAAAGATGGATGACCGCAAGCAAAAACGCATTGACAAGCAGCGCACCGCAATGGGCCTGACATCGAAAAAACGTCCCTGAAGTTCTGGCTTGATGCGCGAAAAGCGAGCGTTTCCACCCAAGTAAAAAGCCCGTGAAGTTTGTAACTTACGGGCTTTTTTCAATGCGATTCAGGTATCAATAGTCATCAAGCACCGCGCCTTTGCTGGCGCTTGAGGCGTTGAAGGCAAACTTGGCCTGCACGCCACGGGTGTAGCGCGGGGCCGGGGCCGTCCAGCCGACCTTGCGCTGGGCCAGCACTTCATCGCTGATGTTCAGCTGCAGCAGCAGTTGCCTGGCGTCAATCGTGATCGAGTCGCCTTCCTCGATGAACGCGATATTGCCGCCAGCCGCTGCTTCGGGTGCCACATGGCCAACGACCATGCCCCAGGTGCCGCCCGAGAAGCGGCCATCGGTGATCAGGCCGACGCTTTCGCCCAGGCCGGCGCCAACCAGCGCACCCGTGGGGGCCAGCATTTCCGGCATGCCGGGGCCGCCCTTGGGACCGAGGTAGCGCAGCACCATCACGTCGCCGGCGACGATTTTTCCGTCCAGGATGGCCTTGAGGCCGGACTGTTCGTCATCAAACACGCGGGCCGGGCCGGTCATGACCGGATTCTTCAGGCCGGTGATCTTGGCCACGCAGCCTTCGGGCGACAGGTTGCCCTTCAGGATGGCGAGGTGGCCCTGCGCATACATCGGCTTGCTGATGGGGCGAATCACGTCCTGGCCGGCACGCGGCGCATCGGGCACGTCCGCCAGCACTTCGGCAATCGTCTGGCCCGAAATCGTCAGGCAGTCGCCATGCAGCAGGCCGGCCACCAGCAGCATTTTCATGACCTGCGGAATGCCGCCGGCCTGGTGCAGATCCACCGCCAGGTAGTCGCCGGATGGCTTGAGGTTGCACAGCACCGGGGTTTTCTGGCGCACGCGCTCGAAGTCGTCAATCGTCCATTCGACGCCCGCCGCATGGGCGATGGCCAGGAAATGCAGCACGGCATTGGTCGAGCCGCCGGTGGCCATGATGACGGCCACGGCGTTTTCGATCGACTTTTTCGTGACGATGTCGCGCGGCTTGATGTCTTTCTTGACCGCTTCGATCAGCACCCTGGCCGACTCCTTCGCCGAGTTCAGCTTTTCGTCATGCGGATTGGCCATGGTGCTGGAGTAGGGCAGCGAAATGCCCAGCGCCTCAAACGCGCTGGACATGGTGTTGGCTGTGTACATGCCGCCGCAGCTGCCGGTGCCGGGAATGGCGCGGCGCTCGATCTGCAGCAGGTCTTCGTCGGTCATGCGGCCGGCGGCGTTTTCGCCGACGGCTTCGAACACGCTGACGATGTTCAGGTCCTTGCCCTTGTAATGGCCGGGCAGGATGGTGCCGCCGTAGACATAGATCGCCGGCACGTTGGCGCGCAGCATGCCCATCAGGCCGCCGGGCATGTTCTTGTCGCAGCCGCCGACCACCAGCACGCCGTCCATCCACTGGCCCTGCACGCAGGTTTCGATGCAGTCGGAAATGACTTCGCGGCTGACCAGCGAATACTTCATGCCTTCGGTGCCCATGGCCATGCCGTCGGAAATCGTCGGCGTGCCGAACACCTGCGCATTGCCGCCGGCTTCTTCAATCGCGGCAATGGCCGCGTCCGCCAGCTTTTGCAGGCCGCTGTTGCACGGCGTGATGGTGCTGTGCCCGTTGGCCACGCCGATCATGGGTTTCTTGAAATCGCTTTCCTCGTAGCCCATGGCGTAGTACATGGAGCGGTTGGGCGCGCGTGATTTGCCCTCGGTGATGTTGGCCGAGCGGCGGTTGATGGCGATGACTTTGGTTTCCATGGGCTTGGCCTTGATGGGTTGTGGGGTTGATGCGAAACGCCAAGTATCCGCGCTTTGAGTGATTCTTTCCAATCCATTGTTCATGCTGTATTAATATCTGTTGCATATGAAAAAGCAGCCATCGACAGACGCGCGCGCGCCTCATTTGATTGAACTGCGGCTGTGGCGGCAGTTTGTCGCCGTGGCCGAGGAGCTGCATTTCAGCCGGGCGGCGCAGCGCCTGAACATGACCCAGCCGCCGCTGACCCAGGCCATTGCCCAGCTGGAGGCCGCCCTGGGGCTCAGGCTGTTTGACCGCACCAAGCGCAGCGTGCAACTGACGGCGGCGGGCGCTGCCCTGGTGCCCGAGGCGCGCGACCTGCTGGCCCGCGCAGCCGCCTTGCCGGTTTTTGCGCGCGCCAGCGCCGACGGCGAAGCGGGAAGGCTGCGGCTGGCGTTTGTCTCGACCGTGGGTTTTGATGTGCTGCCGCGCTGGGTTCGCGCCTTTCGGGAGCAGCATCCCAAGGTGCAGCTCGAACTGATCGAGGCGACTGGCGATGTTCAGCTCGAGGCCCTCGGGCGCGGTGAAATCGACGCCGGCTTCATTTTGCATTCGCCCGGATTTGCACCGCCCGGCCTGGCTTGCCAGCTGATTGCCCGGGAGGCGCTGGTGGTGGCGCTGCCCGGTCAAAACGCGCTGGCCGCCAGCGACACGCTCGCGCTGAAGGACTTGCTGGAGCAGCCGCTGGTGATTTTTCCGCGCCGCATCCTGCCGTCGCTGTACGACGCCATTTTTGCCATGTACCACGCTGCCGGCCACCTGCCGCGCGTGGCGCAGGAAGCCATCCAGATGCAGACCATCGTCAACCTGGTGTCCGCCGGCATCGGCGTCGCCTGGGTGCCCGACAGCGTGCGGCAGTTTCAGCGCTCGGGCGTGGTGTACCGGGAACCCCGGCTGGCTAATAAAGGGAAAGGGCAGGCCGTTCCGGGGTGCGAGACCAGCCTTGTGTGGGCCGCCGGAGTGGCCAGTCCCGCGCTGCTGCGCTTCATGGCGTTTGCGCCGGGCTAGGCACGAAAGCTGCTCAGAACAAATGGCGCACTCTTGTCGAGGGTCTTGGGCCGGCCAGGCGCGCAAAGGCTGGCGCGCAACCTTTAAATCAGGCGAGGTTGATAATTCGTTTTTCGATGACCCGATTTTCGCTTGGAGAAGGCTTTGAGCAATGATGAACACTCTTTTGGATGGGACGGCGGCATGACCGATCCGCGCCAGCAGACAGAAGCATTGAGCCGCATCAACCGCATTGCGGTCGGGAACGGCTTGCGCATCATGAGCCTGGAGCAGGAGGTGAATGCGTTGTGCCGGCAGTACGGTGAGCCGCTGCGCTACCCGCCAGAATGCGCGCCTGACACAAGATGGCCCGCGTCCGGGCCTGCTCCGGTGGCTTTGCAAGCCGGCCTGGTGCCGCTGGATGCGGTCCTGTGTACCGGGGAGTTGACCCGGCGTCCGGTCCGCACGCCGGATTACGAAGCTGAAGGCCAGGTGCTGACGGTATTGGTCCAGGCGCTGGCTGATTCGCCAAAAGACATTTTCCAGACACTGGCCGACACCCTCTTGCGGGTTTCCCGGGCCGGCTCGGCAGGCATCAGTCTGCTGAGCCGGGATGAAAAGAGCTTTTACTGGCCCGCCATGGCTGGCGCCTGGCAGGCACATCAGGGCAGCGGCATGCCGCGCGATTTCAGCCCCTGCGGTGACACGCTGGACCGCAATGCCCCGCTGCTGTTCAGCCATCCCGAGCGGCGCTACCCGTATTTGTTGTCGATGACGCCGCCGGCCGAAGAGTGCCTGCTGCTTCCTTTTTACGTGAAAGGCAAGGCGGTCGGGGCGATCTGGGCGATTTCGCATGATGCGCGCCGCCAGTTCGACGCCGAGGATCTGCGGCAGCTGATGCGTCTGGGCCAGTTTGCAGCGGCCGCCTACCAGACGGCAAAGTCTCTGGATGCCGCGTTTGAACAGGGCCAGATTGCGCTCGGCCTGATGGAGGACGCGATTCGCGCGTATCAGGCCATCGAAATGCTGCGCCAAAGCGAGGAGCATTACCGCACGCGCTTTGAGTCCATCGACGAAGGCTTTTGCATCATCGAGAAGGTTGAGGGTGAAGCGCTGGATTTTCGCTACGTTGAAGCCAACCTGGCCTTCGCCGCGCAAACCGGCTTGCACAATGTGGTCGGAAAGACGCTTCGGCAAGTGTTGCCGGACGAATTCGAGGATCGGCAGGCCATTTATGACAGCGTTCTCCGAACCGGCGAGCCGGTCAAGCTTCAACGCCGATTTGGCGGCCAGGGGCGCGTGCTGGAACTCTACGCCTTCCGGGTCGAAGACCGCACGCACCGGCGCGTGGCCATCAATTTCCAGGATGTTACCGAGCGCGCGCAGGCCGAGGAGAAGCTGGCCCGGCAGGCTGCGGAACTGGCCGGCCTGTATGCCACGGCCCCGGTGGGTTTGTTCATGCTGGACACCGGCCTGCGGTTTGTACGCATCAACCAGGCCATGGCCGATCTCAACGGCCTTTCAGTGGAGCAGCATGTCGGCCGGGCATTGCGCGAAGTATTGACAGCGGAACTGGCCGACGCCATCGAACCCCTGTTTCGCCAGGTTCTTGAAACGGGCCGGCCGGTGCTGAACCGCGAGGTGCATGGGGCGACCATGTCTCGATCCGGCGAGCAGCGCCACTGGCTGGTGAGTTATTACCCGGTGCAGACCGAGGGCGGGGCGATCCGGGGCGTTCATGGCGCCGTGAAGGACATCACCCAGCGCAAGCACGCGGAAGAAGCCCTGCGCGAATCGCAGCGCTTTTTGCGCTCATGCCTCGATGCCTTGTCGGGCCATATCGCCGTGCTCGATGAGTCTGGAACGATCCTGGAAATCAACGCGGCATGGAGCCGGTTTGCCATTGAAAATCAGGCGACGGGCGCCGGCGTCGGCGTCGGCGTCGGCGCCAACTACCTCCAGTATTGCGGAGATTTATCGTCGAGCGGTGAAGGCATGCCGGCTTGTGTCCGGGGCATCCGCGACGTGATCGCCGGTCGGCAAACGCATTTCGAGCTCGAATACCCCTGTCACTCGCCAACGCAACAACGCTGGTTTGTCATGCGGGTGACTCGATTCCAGAGTCCCGGGCCGGTCCGCGTCGTCATTGTTCACGATGACTGCACCGAACAAAAGCTGGCCGAAAACGCGGCGCGTAAAAGCGAAAAGCGCTATCGCAATCTGTTCAACCTGATGGATGAAGGCTTTTGCATCCTCGAAATGAGTTTCGACGGCCATGAACAAGCGGTCGATGGCCGCTTTCTGGAAGTCAATCCGGCTTTCGGCAAGCAGACGGGAATGCCTCAGGTCGCAGGCGGGAAGCTGAGTGAATTTTCCCTGGAGAGCGCGCCGGTGTACTTGAAGGTTTTCGGCCAGGTCGCCCTGACGGGCGAGCCCACTCGCTTTATCCACGAAGAAAAGGGATTTCACAGCCTCTGGTTCGATATCTATGCCGTCCGGCTTGGCGATAGGCGCAACGCAAAAGTCGCCGTCATTTTCAACAACATTTCCAAGCGCACCAGGGCCGAGGAGGCCTTGCGCCAAAGCGAGCAGCGGTTTCGGGCCTTGTTTGAAAACGGATCGGTCGGGATTTTTTACTGTGATGCTTCGGGCGTGATCCAGGAGTTCAACCGCAGCGCGGTTGAGTTGTATCGGCAAAAACCGGCGCCGGGGGAAAGCGTCGCAGCGTTTCGGCGCTCGTTAAAGCTCTACTTTCCAGACGGAAGCGTGATGCCTTACGCGCAAACCAGCGGCGTGCTCAAAGGCGAATTCGCTGCGGTCGAGAACATGGAAATCATCGTCGAGCGATACGATGGCTCGCGCATCAACGGCATTGTCAATATTGTTCCGCTGAAAAATGCCTTCGGCGAAATCACCGGCGTCATCAACAGCATCTACGACATCACCGAGCGCAGCCGCCTGGAGCGCAAGACGCAGGAGCAGTCGCAGGCCCTGGTCGAGCTGCACCAGCGCAAGGATGAGTTTCTGGCGATGCTCAGCCATGAACTGCGCAATCCGCTCGCCTCGCTCGTCAACGCGCTGCAACTCCTTCGCCGTCAGGAAAACGAAACGCCGCAGCAGCGACAGGCGCTCGACATCATCGAGCGCCAGACCGGGCAGCTGACGCATCTGGTGGACGACCTGATGGACATCTCGCGCATCACCAGCGGCAGCATCCGGCTTCGCCCGGAGCGGATCAGCGTGGGCGACATCGTGCAGAAGGCGCTGGAGACCGCGCAGCCGCTGATCGTGCAGCGCCGCCATGAACTCACGCTGTCGCTGCCGCCGCAGCCGGTCTGGCTGCATGCCGACGCCACCCGGCTGGAGCAGGTGCTGGTGAACCTGCTCATCAACGCCGCCAAGTACACCCACGAAGGCGGCCGCATCTGGCTGAGCGTCGCGCAGCAGGACGCTGGCGGGGTGGCTGCGGCGCAGCCGATGGCGGTGATGCGGGTGCGCGATAACGGCATCGGCATCGCCCCTGAACTGTTGCCGCACATCTTTGACCTGTTCACGCAGGCCGAGCGTTCCATTGACCGCTCGCAAGGCGGCCTGGGCATCGGCCTGTGCCTGGTGCAGCGGCTGGTCGAGCTGCATGCGGGCAGCGTCAGGGCTTACAGCGTTCCGGGGCAAGGCAGCGAGTTCGTCGTGCATCTGCCGGTCATGCCGGCTGACGTGCCGGAGCTGCCTTTCATCCCGCCGGCCCAGCCAGCCGGCAAAGGCTGCCGGGTGCTGGCGGTCGATGACAACGTGGATGCCGTCCGAAGCCTGGCGGCGCTGCTGAAAATGTCCGGGCATGAGGTGCGGATTGCCTACGACGGCCCGAGCGCCCTGGAGGCGGCCCGCGCCATGCGGCCCGACGTGATGCTGCTGGACATCGGCTTGCCGGGGCTCACCGGCTACGAGGTCGCCGAGCAGGTTCGCCAGGACGAGGCGCTCAGGAACATCGTGCTGGTCGCCCTGACGGGGTATGGACGGGCGGCCGACCGCCAGCTGTCCACGCAGGCGGGGTTTGACCACCATCTGGTCAAGCCGGCTGACTTTCGCGAGGTGGAGAAAATCCTGGCGCTTGTCAGCGCGCCGGCCGCCTTGCCGGGCGGTAAAGTTCAATCCGTTGCGCCTGGGGCTTGAACACACGAGCCGGCGGTGAAGGCCGGGCTTGCATGCACAATGACAACCCATGCTTATCCACCCTGAAATCAATCCTGTTGCGCTCCAGCTCGGCCCGCTGGCCATTCACTGGTACGGCCTGACTTACCTGGCGGCCTTTGGCCTGTTCTTTTTCCTGGCCAGCCTGCGCCTGCGCCATGAGCCGTATGCGTCCATCACCGGCCCCGGCGCCTGGTCGCGCCGGGACATCGAGGACATTTTGTTCCTGGGCGTGATGGGCGTGGTGCTGGGCGGGCGGCTGGGTTACTGCCTGTTCTACAAGCCCGGCTACTACGCCAGCCATCCGCTGGAGATTTTTGCCGTCTGGCAGGGCGGCATGAGTTTTCATGGCGGCATGCTGGGCGTGCTGGTGTCGCAGTGGTGGTTTGCGCGCTCGCGCCAGCGGCCCTGGCTGCAGGTGATGGACTTTATCGCGCCCTGCGTGCCGACCGGGCTGGCGGCCGGGCGCGTGGGCAACTTCATCAACGGCGAACTGTGGGGGCGCTTCAGCTCGCCGGATTTGCCGTGGGGCATGGTGTTCCGGCACAGCGGCTCGATGCTGCCGCGCCATCCGTCGCAGGTGTACCAGTTTTTGATGGAAGGCCTGCTGCTGTTCGTGCTGCTGTGGCTGTACGCGCGCAAGCCGCGCAAGATGGGGCAGGTCTCGGGCGCCTTTCTGGTCGGCTACGGCGTGTTCCGCTTCATTGCCGAGTTTTTCCGCGAGCCTGACGATTTCCTGGGCATCCTGGCGCTGGGCATGAGCATGGGCCAATGGCTGTGCATTCCCATGATCGGTGCCGGGGCCTGGCTCTGGTTTTGGGCTTCAAACCGCACTTCGCGCATATAGTACGGGCGTAAGGTGCTATTTATTTCATAGTGAATCCGTTTCTTTGCCTTTTTCCGCAAGGGCAAGGAATGCCGGCATTCCGTCACTTTCAGGAGTTCCTTCCATGAACAGCAGCAACTGGATAGGCCGCAACGTCTCCCGGCTGCTGCCTGCCGCCTCTGCAAAGCAAAAAGACGCTGATACGCAGCTTGCACGGGCACAGGCAGCTGGCAAATCAGGAGTACAGGCGGCTCCAAAAGAAAAAGGCAGCCCGGCCTTGCGCTCGATTCCCCTGCGCCTGGAAGCCGCGCTGCGCCAGGAAGGCGAGGCGCTGTCGCCCCGTTTGCTGCGCCGCGCCTTGCAGGCGCTGCAGGCCATCATCGACCCGCGCGTGAGCGAGGTCGAGGGCGGGCGGCGCGCCATGGACGTGGCCGCCTGGTATGCAAACGCCCCGCTGGCGCAGCGCCGCGACCTGTGGCTGCTGATGAGCGAGCAATTTGTCGCCGATGCGGAAAAAACGATGGAAGCCCTGGCCAGGTTCGCCGCCGCGGTCGGCACGCCCGACGAGGCCGTGGCCGAAGTGCATTACCGCCGCGCCACCGTGTCGCCGCGCCGCCGCCTGCTGCAGCGCTTCAGCGTCTATCCCGAAGGCGTTCGCTTCCTGGTCGATTTGCGGGCCGAGATGCTGCCCTTCCTGAAGGCCGACAGGCGGCTGATGGCGCTGGATGTCGAGCTGGAATACATGTTCTCGACCTGGTTCGACGTCGGTTTTCTGGATTTGCGCCGCATCAGCTGGGACTCGCCGGCCTCATTGATTGAAAAGCTGATCCAGTACGAGGCGGTGCATGACATCAGGAGCTGGGCCGATGTGAAGAACCGGCTGGACAGCGACCGGCGCTGCTACGGGTTTTTTCATCCGCGCCTGCCCGGCATTCCCCTGATTTTTGTCGAGGTCGCGCTGGTCGGAGAGATGGCGCAAAGCATCGAGCCGCTGCTCGACGAGCATGCCGCCGCGTCCGACCTGAACAAGGCGACCACCGCCATTTTTTACTCGATCAGCAATACCCAGTCCGGCTTGCGCGGCGTGAGTTTTGGCGATTCGCTGATCAAGCGCGTGGTGGAAACGCTCAAGAACGAGTTTCCCAGGCTCAAGGTGTTCGCCACGCTGTCGCCGATTCCGGGCTTGCGGAGCTGGCTCGGCAAGAATGCCGCTGTCCTGCTGGACAAGCTGGCCGACAAGGAACGCAGGGCGCTGGGCCAGGCCATCGGTTCCGATCCGCTCACGCCGGGCGATTTCCTGGCGGCCATTGAAAGTCCGCTGGAGTTGCCCGAGAAGTCGCCGCTGCGCCGGATGCTGCTGCGGTGCGCCGCCCATTACCTGGGGCAGGGGCTGCAAGACGGCAAGCCGCTCGATGCGGTGGCTCGGTTTCATCTGGGCAACGGCGCCCGCGTGGAGCGCCTCAACTGGGCCGCCGACCCGTCGCCCAAGGGGCTCAAACAGTCTTGCGGCCTGATGGTCAATTACCTGTACGACCTCAAGCGCCTGGACAAGCACCGCGCGCTGCTGGCGCAGGGCAAGGTTCCGGTATCTATGGAACTGCAGGATTTGTATATTTGAAGGGCCTGCGCTTGAGCCCCCTGAAAGAAGGAAACCATGAGATTGAATTGCTTGATGCCAACGGCCTTGCCGGGGCGGGCGCGTAAATGAGCGGCCAGGTATTGCTGGAAATTTCGGGTTCGTGCGCGGCGGTCACGCTGTCGCATCCCGGCAAGTTCAACGCCATGTCGCGCGCGATGTGGCGCGAGCTGCGCGCCGCGTTTGAGGCCATCCAGCAGCGCCGCAAGGTGCATTGCGTGCGGGTGCGGGGTGACAGCGGCCACTTTTGCGCGGGCGGCGATATTGCCGAATACGCGGATTTTCGCTTCGGGCAAGCCAGCCTGCGCGACTTTCATGAAAATGATGTCTGGGGCGGCCTGCAGGCGATGCTCGACTGTGACGTGCCCATCGTCGCGCAGATCGAGGGCAACTGCATGGGCGCCGGCGTGGAGATTGCCAGCTGCTGCGACTTGCGGCTGGCCGCCGGCAGCGCCCGCTTTGGCGCGCCGATTGGCAAGCTCGGCTTTCCAATGGCGCCGCGCGAGGCGGCGCTGGTGATGCGCGCCGTGGGCGAGCTGACGGCGCGCGAAATGCTGCTGTCGGCCGCCGTGCTGGACGCGGCCGAGATGAAGCAGCGCGGATTTTTGAACCAGGTGCTTGCGGCCGACGCGCTGGACGCTGCGGTGCAGGAGCGCATCCACCGCATCCAGCAGCTGGCGCCGCAGGCCGCGCGCCTGAATAAAGCATCATTTCGGGCTCTTGCGCACGTCCCGCCTGCGCAGGCAGCTATAAATTTAATAGCGACTGCCTATGATTACGCGGATTCTGGCGAGCACCGTGAAGGCATCAGCGCCTTCATTGAAAAGCGCCCGCCGGCGTTCCGGCCATGAACGGCGGCATCCCACTTTCTTGAGATTTTTTGAACGCCATGACCCACCACAACCTGTTTGCCGCGCTGCGGGCAGCCTTTCCTGACGCGCTGGACGAAGTCGCCGTTGAAACCGGCGACGGCCTGCTGTATTCATGGCGCGACCTGGAGCACGGCAGCGCCATGATGGCCAATCTGCTGCAGTCGCTTAACCTGCCCGAAGGCGCGCGCATTGCCGTGCAGGTCGAGAAATCGGTCGAGGCCATGGTGCTGTACCTGGCCACTTTGCGCGCGGGCTATGTGTTCTTGCCGCTGAACACCGCCTACCAGAGCCTGGAGATCGCGTATTTCATCGGCAATGCCGAACCGGCGGTGGTGGTCTGCAGCCGCGCCAATTTTGGCTGGGTCAGCAAGATTGCCTTCAAGGCCGGCACGCAACATGTCTTCACGCTGGACGACGACCGCACCGGCTCGCTGTTAGAGCGCGCCGCGCACTGCAGCGACCAGCATGAAGTCGTGCCCAGGCAACCCGGCGACATGGCTGCGATCTTGTACACCAGCGGCACCACGGGGCGCAGCAAGGGCGCGATGCTGTCGCACGGCAACCTGCTCAGCAATGCGCGGGTGCTGCAGGACTACTGGGGCTGGAGAACGCGGGAAGAGGGCGGCGATGTGCTGATCCACGCGTTGCCGATTTTCCATGTCCACGGCCTGTTCATTGCCATTCACGGCGCGCTCATCAACGGCAGCAAGATGATCTGGCTGTCGAAGTTCGAGCCGAAAAAGGTCGTTGAAAAACTGCCGCAGGCGACCGTGTTCATGGGCGTGCCGACGCTGTATGTGCGCCTGCTGGCCGAGCCGGGGCTGACGATTGATGCCTGCCGCAATATGCGCCTGTTTATCGCCGGGTCGGCGCCGCTGTTGATTGAAACCTTCCGGGAATGGCAGGCGCGCACCGGCCACACTATTCTGGAGCGCTACGGCATGTCCGAAACCGCCATGCTGACCTCCAACCCGTACCAAGGCGAGCGGCGCGGCGGCACGGTCGGCTTTGCGCTGCCGGGCGTGAGCCTGCGCGTCGTGGGCGATGATGGCCAGCCCTTGCCAGCGGGCGAGATCGGCAATATCCAGGTCAAGGGGCCAAATGTCTTTCAGGGTTACTGGCGCATGCCTGAAAAAACCGCTGAAGAATTCACCACCGACGGCTATTTCAAGACCGGCGATGTTGGCAAAATTGACGCCGACGGCTACATCACCATCGTCGGGCGCAGCAAGGACTTGATCATCAGCGGCGGCTACAACGTCTATCCGGCCGAGATCGAAAGCTATATCAACGAGCTGCCCGGCGTGGCGGAAAGCGCCGTGGTCGGCGTGCCGCACCCGGACTTTGGCGAAGTCGGCGTGGCCGTGGTGATTGCCAGGCCGGGCGCAACGCTGGATGCGGCGCGGATCGTCGCCGGGATGAAGTCAAAACTGGCCAACTTCAAGGTGCCCAAGCAATGCTTCGTGGTCAGCGAGTTGCCGCGCAACACCATGGGCAAGGTGCAGAAAAACGTCTTGCGCGAGCAGTACAAGGCGCTGTTTGCCTGAACGAACTCAAGGCGGCGGCGCGGCCTGTGCCGGCTTGGGCTTGCCGCGTTCGGGCAGCGTCGCCAGCACCACGCCGGTCAGCGCAATCGCAAAAGCGCCGGCCTGCGCGCTGATGCGTTCACGCAGCAACAGCCAGCTCAGCAGCGCCACCGTGGCCGGAATGGCCGCCATGATGACGCCGGCAGCCACCGCGCTGGTCAGGCTCACGCCAAACAGCATGCAGATCGAAAACAAAAAATTGCCCAGAAACGACTCCAGGAACAGCAGCCGGCGGGTCTGCGAACTCATTGGCGCTTCATGGGCCGGCTTTTTCAGCCAGTGCGCCATCGCCAGCCCGCCAATGCCAAAGCGCAGCCAGGCCAGCAAAAACACCGGCAGCGCGGCCACCAGCGGCTTGGACAGGGCGACATAACTGCCCACCAGCGCCATGCTCAGCGCCAGGCAGGCATAGGCAGTCCAGGGGGAAGCGGGGCGGTGTGGCACTTGGGAAGCTCCGGGATGGGGCAGGAAACGAAGTGGCTTGCCTGCGGGGAAATGAAGTGGACCCCGCCAAGGCAGCCTGGCCGGGTTATGTTCGGATCAGTTTACCGGAGGCGTTTCTCATGATCCTGGGTCAGTTCGCCAAGCCTTTTCCCCTCAGCGCCTGAAGCATGCTGCTCCACTCCGATACCCAGCTGGGCCGCCAGAGCTACTACGAAGCCAGCGTGCGGCGCGAGCCGCCGTTGCCAGCGCTGCAAGAGGCCGTGGAGGCCGACGTGCTGGTGGTCGGCGCGGGCTTTGCCGGACTGTCGGCGGCGCTGGAGCTGGCCGAACGCGGGCTGCGCGTGGTGGTGCTGGAGGCCGACCGCATCTGCAGCGGCGCGTCCGGGCGCAACGGCGGGCAGGCCATCGTCGGCTATGCCGGCGGCCAGGCGCCTTTCGAGCAGCAACTGGGCAATGCGGCGGCGCGCCAGGCCTGGGCCATGTCGCTCGAAGCCATCGCCCTGATGGACGAACGCATCGCCCGGCACGGCATCGCCTGCGACTGGGTGAAAGGCTATGTGACCGTGGCCGATTCGGCGCGCAAGGCGCGGGCGCTGGCGGCCGAGGTCGAGGCGCTGGAGCGCGACTACGGCTTTCATTGCGAACTCGCCACCGGGGCTGGCGTGGGCCGTTTCATCGACAGCCCGCGTTACCGAGCCGCCGCCTTTGAAAACACTTCGGGCCATCTGCATCCGCTCAAATACGGCCTCGGGCTGGCCCGGGCCGCGCGCGTGCTGGGCGTGCAAATCTTCGAGCATTCCGCCGTCACGTCGCTCAGGCGCGGCCCGGTGGTCGAGGCCGGCACCGCGCAGGGCCGGGTGCGCGCGCCCTTTGCCGTGCTGGCGGGCAACTGCATGCTGGCGGAATACGGTCCGAGAGTCGCGCCGGAAATCGGCCCGCGCATCATGCCGGTCGGCACCTACATGGTGGCCACCGAGCCGCTGGACCCAGCCCTGTGCGCCCGGCTGCTTCCGGGCAACGCGGCGGCCTGCGACAACAATTTCGTGCTCGACTATTTCCGCTTCAGCGCCGACCACCGCCTGCTGTTTGGCGGCCGGGTCAGCTATTCGACCGGCACGCCGCGCAACTTGCAGGCGGCGATGCACCGGCGCATGGCGGCGGTGTTCCCGGCGCTGCGCGGCGCGGCCATTGAGTTTGTCTGGGGCGGCTTTGTCGATATCAGCATGAACCGGGCGCTAGACTTTGGGCGCCTCGGCGGCAATGTGTATTACCTGCAGGGCTTCAGCGGCCATGGCGTCGCCGCGACCGGGCTGGGCGGGAGGCTGGTGGCCGAGGCCATCGCCGGGCAGGCCGGGCGCTTCGATGTGTTTGCCCGTCTGAAGCATGCACCGTTTCCGGGCGGGCGGTGGCTGCGAACACCCAGTTTGGTGCTTGGCATGGCCTATCACCGGCTGCGGGATTTGCTCTGAGTTCTCCTGCGGCAAGGGCGGAAAAGCCTCAAAACGCTGCCGCGTTGGCCTTCAGCTGGTCGGGCGCAAAGCGGTAAATGGTCATGCTGTCCACGCTGGTGGCGCCCAGGCTTTTGTAGAACTTGATGCCCGGCTTGTTCCAGTCCAGGCAGCCCCATTCGAGCCGCTGGCAGCCCCGGTCAAGCGCCAGCTTGGCCATGAAGGCCATCATGGTCTTGCCCAGTCCCTTGAAGCGCATGGCGCGGATGACCAGGAAACCGTCGATGTAAAGCCCCGATTGCCCGGTAAAGGCCGAGGAGGTCTGGCAAAAATAGACGAACCCGACCACCCTGCCGTCGTAAACGCCAAAAACCGCCTCGCCCTTTTTGTCGGCCAGCAGCCGGCGGATGCCTTCTTCCGTGGCGGTGATCTTGTCGGCCATCTTCTGGTAGTCGCCGAGCTTTTTCATGAAGCTCACCACCAGGCCGGCATCGTCAGGTGTGGCAAAACGCAGTAGAAATTTGGGGTCTTGGGTCAGGATGATGGTCATGGCTTTGCTTTGCAGATACGCGGTCCGGCGCGCCCTTGCCGCCAAGGACGGGAAACGCAACCGCATGAATCAAATATCGTACCAAGGCACGGTTTCGACTCCTTGCAACCGGCTGTCCGGATCAGGAATTCACTATCAAAAATATAGCTGAACACGCAGGTGCAGCATGCGCAAGCGCCTGATTTTCCTTAAAAACCAGTCTTCCAGCGCCGCAGCTCCTCCTGGATCAGCCGCGCCAGCACCGGCGCGCCCTGGCGGATGCCGGCCAGGGGCGCGTAGCCGTAGCCGATGACCAGTCCGCGCGCATCGCGCCGCTGCAGGCAGTAGCCCGACAGCGGGCGCACCAGCAGGCCGTGTTCGGCAATGCGGCGGGCCAGCGCCTGGTCGTCCAGCGTGGGCGGCAGGCGCACGCACAAATGCAGGCCCTGCCCGGCGCCGGAGATGAAGGCGTGCTCGCCCAGGCAGGGCTTGAGGCCTTCGAGCAGGCTTTGCCGCCGCAGCGCATAGCTCACGCGCGACTTGCGCAGCGCCGCCGTGAAATGCCCCATCCCGATGAACTCGGACAGCGCGGCCTGCAGCGGCATCTGGCCGGGCCGGTTCAGGTCGTAATGGGCCTGGCGAAACGGGCCGATCAGCGACTTGGGCACCACCAGATAGCCCAGCTTCAGGCCGGGGTAGAGCACCTTGGAGAACGTGCCCATGTAGAGCACCCGCTCGTCCTTGTCCAGCCCGGCCAGCGACGACACCGGCGGGCCGCTGAAGCGGAATTCGCTGTCGTAGTCGTCCTCCAGAATCCAGGCGCCGTGGCGGCCGGCGGTGTCCAGCAGTTGCTGGCGCCGCGCCAGCGACATGACGGCGCCGGTCGGGTACTGGTGCGAGGGCGTGACGTAGATCAGCCGGGGCGGCGCGGCTTCGTCGGCGGCGCCGGGCGCCATGCCTTCGCCATCGACCGCCACCGGGTGCAGCCGCAGGCCGCCAGCCGTCAGGGCCTTGACGGCGCCCCAGTAGGCCGGGTCTTCGATCCACAGCGTATCGCCAGGGTCGGCCAGCAGGTGGGCGCACAGGGCAATCGACTGCTGGGTGCCGGCGGTGATGATGACCTGGTCGGCATCGAGCTGCACGCTGCGGAACACGCGCAGGTAATCGGCCACGGCGCGGCGCAGCGGGGCATGGCCGCCGGCGCAGCTGTAGTCCAGCATCTCGGGGTAGCTCATGCGCCAGTGCTTGTTTTGCAGCCGCTGCCACAGCGCCGTCGGAAAGACGCTGAAATCGGGAATCCCGGCGGTGAAAGGCTGCACCTCCAGCTGGTCGGCGGTGTAGCGGCTGGTCAGGGCTTCGCCGCGCCGCGACAGGTGCGGGCGCTGCACGGCCAGTTGCGCGCGGGGCTTGCGGGCGGCCTTGGGGCAGTTGTCGCTGACATAGGTGCCGCTGCCGACGCGGCTGACCAGGTAGCCCTCGACCGTCAGCTGGTTCAGCGCGGTGATGACGGTATTGCGCGACAAACCCAGGCCCTGCGCCAGGTCGCGGCTGGAAGCCAGGCGCTCGCCGGCCTGCAGGTAGCCATCGAGCATGACGCGCCGCAGCGCCTCGTAGAGCTGCCGGTGCAGCGGCAGTTCGCTGGCGGCGCGCAGCCGGGCCAGTTCAACGAGCAGGAATTCAGACAGCATGAGGCCTTGAATCGGTTGGCGGGCATGCGCTGCTTGCCCGCTTTTCGCAAAAGTGGCACCATCACCAAGCGCCAAATGGCACCTATTGTCACCCAGTCTCGCTTCATGATGAACTGGTCAGGCCAAGCCAGGCATACAACCCAACCAACGCGATCCACGCGCCACGTTATGTCGATTCCTTTGCAAGCATTTCCCCAGGCCCTGGTGTGGTTGCCAGCCGATCACCGGCTCTTGGGAAAAGAGGGCCAGCAAACGCCTTTCCTGGTGCTGGGCGACAAATATGCCCGTGCCGTCAAGCAGTGCGCCGGTGCGCAGCCGGTGCTGTTTCCGCTGGCCGATGCGGGCCAGATACCGGCGCTGCTGGGGCTGGTCGATGGCGTCATGCTGACCGGCTCGGCCTCGAATGTGCATCCATCCCATTTCGACGAGAAAGTGCTTGATGCCGCCTTGCCGCTGGACCCGCAGCGCGATGCGCTCACGCTGGCGCTGGTGCGCGCCTGCCAGGCTTGTGGCGTGCCGCTGCTGGGAATCTGCCGGGGTTTCCAGGAAATCAATGTGGCCCTGGGCGGCTCGCTGGAGCAAAGCGTGCATGACCGGGAAGGGCGCCTCGATCACCGCGACCCCGAGGGCGTCAGCCTGGACGAGGCTTACGGGCCGGCGCATGAAGTGCGTTTTGTGCCGGGCAGCGCTTTTGCCGGCTGGGCCGGCGCTGAAACCGCGCAGGTCAATTCACTGCACGGTCAGGGCATTGCCCGGCTGGCCAGCGGCCTGCGCGCCCTGGGTCATTCGCCCGACGGCCTCATTGAAGCATTTGAGATCGAGGGCGCCGCCACGTTTGCCTATGCGGTGCAATGGCATCCCGAATGGAATTGCCAGGACAACCCTTTTTACCGCGCCATCCTGGCGGCGTTTGGCCAGGCCTGCCAGCGCCGCCATGCCAGCCGAACCCGACAGCAAGGGGCACCCGCCGCCTGAATACAAGTTAATCCAATCCACCGACATGCGTTGACAACAGGAGCGCGCCATGAGTTTGAACACGAGCATGAACAAGGCATCGACCTTCACCGACCTTGAAAACTGGCTGAACGAACGCAGGGTCACGGAAGTGGAGTGCCTGGTGCCCGACCTGACCGGCGTGGCCCGGGGCAAGATACTGCCGCGCGGCAAGTTCACCGAGGACCGGGGCATGCGCCTGCCCGAAGCGGTGGTGGCCATGGGCGTGACGGGCGAGTTTCCCGAGAGCGGCCCGTATTACGACGTCATCAGCCCGACCGACAAGGACATGCACCTGCGCCCCGACCCGTCCACCGTGCGGATTGTTCCGTGGGCCTCCGACCCGACCGCCCAGGTCATCCACGACTGCTTTGACCCGAACGGCAAACTCGTGCCTTTCGCGCCGCGCAGCGTGCTGCGCCGGGTCTGCGATCTGTATGAGACCGAAGGCCTGGTGCCGGTGGTGGCGCCCGAGCTTGAGTTTTACCTGGTGGCCCGCAACACCGACCCGAACACCCTGCTGCGCCCGCCGATTGGCCGCAGCGGGCGGGCCGAAACCTCGCGGCAGGCCTATAGCATCGATGCGGTGAATGAATTCGATCCCCTGTTCGAGGATATTTACGACTACTGCGAAAAGATGGAACTCAATGTCGATACGCTGATTCACGAGGTCGGCGCGGGGCAGATGGAGATCAATTTTTTCCATGCCCATCCGCTGGGCCTGGCCGACGAGGTGTTTTTCTTCAAGCGCACGGTGCGTGAAGCGGCCCTGCGCCACAACATGTATGCCACCTTCATGGCCAAGCCCATCGCCGGCGAGCCCGGCAGCGCCATGCATGTACACCAGAGCATCCTCAACAAGGCAACCGGCCAGAACATTTTCAGCAACAAGGATGGCAGCGAATCGGAGGCTTTCTTTCATTACATCGGCGGCTTGCAGCGCTACATTCCGGCGGCCATGGCCCTGGTGGCGCCGTATGTCAACAGCTACCGGCGGCTGTCGCGCGACACGGCGGCCCCGATCAACATCGCCTGGGGGCATGACAACCGCACGGTCGGCATCCGCTCGCCGATTGCCACCCCGCAGGCGCGCCGGGTCGAAAACCGCGTGATCGGGGCCGACGCCAATCCCTATGTGGCGCTGGCCATGACGCTGGCCTGCGGCTACCTGGGCATCAAGAACAAGATCAAGCCCAAGCCCGAGATGAAGGGTGACGCCTACCTGTCGCCTTATTCGCTGCCGCGCAGCCTGGGCGAGGCGCTGGAGTGGCTGCGGCGCGAGTCTGATTTGCATGAGGTGCTGGGCCGCGAGTTTGTCACGGTCTATTCCGAAATCAAGGAACTTGAATTCGCCGAGTTCATGAAGGTGATTTCGCCGTGGGAGCGCGAGCACCTGCTGCTGCATGTGTGAAACCCGGCCCTGCACCGAACCACTGAAGTGAGGAAAAAACCCATGAATCCCGTCATTGACACTGCCCTGATCCAGGCCCTGGATCGCGAGCATTTCCTGCACCCTTTCACCGACTTCAAGGACCTGGCGACGCGCGGTGCGCGCGTCATTACCCGGGCCGAGAACATCTATGTCTGGGATTCCGAGGGCCACAAGATACTCGATGCCATGAGCGGCCTGTGGTGTGTCAATGTCGGCTACGGGCGCGAGGAACTGGCCAGCGCCGCCTACCAGCAGATGATGACGCTGCCCTACTACAACAGCTTTTTCCAGACCACCAATGTGCCGGCGGTGCAGCTGGCCGCAAAGCTGGCGTCACTGGCGCCCGAGGTGGGCGGGCGCACTTTCAGGCATGTGTTTTATTCGAGCAGCGGCTCCGAGAGCAACGACTCGAATGTGCGCATGGTGCGCCGCTACTGGGATTTGCTGGGCCAGCCGGAGCGAAAAGTCATCATCAGCCGCAACAACGCCTACCACGGCAGCACCATGGCCGGGGCGTCGCTGGGCGGCATGAGCGGCATGCATGCGCAGGGCGACCTGCCGATTCCCAACATCACCCACATCGAGCAGCCGTATTTTTACGAGCTGGGCCAGCCGGGCGAGAGTTCCGCCGAGTTCGGCGTGCGCGCCGCCCGCTGGCTGGAAGACAAAATCCTGGAGATCGGCGCGGAAAAAGTCGCGGCCTTCATCGCCGAGCCGGTGCAGGGCGCGGGCGGCGTCATCATTCCGCCCGACAGCTACTGGCCCGAGATCCAGCGCATCGTTGACAAATACGGCATCTTGCTGATCAGCGACGAAGTGATCTGCGCCTTTGGCCGGCTGGGCCACTGGTTTGCTTATGAGAAATTCGGCTACCGGCCCGATCTGGTCACTTTTGCCAAAGCCGTGACCAGCGGCTATGTGCCGCTGGGCGGTGTCATGGTGGGCGACCGGGTGGCCAGGGTGCTGATCGAGCAGGGCGGGGAGTTTACCCACGGCTACACCTACAGCGGCCATCCGGTGGCCTGTGCGGTGGCGCTGGCCAACCTGGACCTGATGGAAAAAGAAAACCTGCCTGGCCGGGTGCAGACCGACATCGGCCCCTACCTGGCGCGGTGCTTCACCGAGCTTGGCGAGCATCCGCTGGTGGGGCTGGCCGAAACCTGCGGCTTCATGGCCGGGCTGGTGCTGGCCCGGAACAAGGCGACGCAGGAAGCGTTCAAGCCCGAACTGGGCGTGGGCATGCTGTGCCGCAGCCACTGCTTCCGGCTGGGGCTGATCATGCGGGCCGTGGGCGACCGCATGATCATTGCGCCGCCACTGGTCATGACGCATGCGCAGATTGACGAGATGATTGCACTGATCCGCCGTTGCCTGGACGCCACCCTGGCCGATTTGCAGGCAGCCGGTCAGATGGATTGAATAGAATAATTGTTGCAATTTATCGGGCTTTGACGGGTCCGTTTATTGCTTGGCCCCATCGGTGCATCACGGCCATGTTGTGGCGCTGTACCCCATCCATTCTTACCTATCCCTGGAGTGAGTTTCACCATGAAAAAACTTGTACTGGTCATGGCCATGTCGGCAGTTCTGCTGGCTGCCTGCGGCAAAAAAGAGGAACCCGTGGCGGTCGCTCCCGCGCCCGCGCCTGTGGCATCGGCTCCGGCGCTACCTGTCAACACCGAGGAGAAGGTGCTCAACATCTACAACTGGCCCGATTACATTCCCGACGGCATGATTGCCGCCTTTGAAAAGGAAACCGGCATCAAGGTCAACTACGACACCTTTGAAACCAACGAAGCCCTGCACGCCAAGCTGGTGGCGGGCAACACGGGTTACGACATCGTGGTGCCGGGAACGGTGTTTGCCAAACCCCAGATCGAGGGCGGACTGCTGCAGCCGCTGGACAAGTCCAAGATTCCCAATCTGGCCAACCTGGACCCGGCCATCATGGGCATATTGACCAAGGCCGACCCGGGCAACAAATACCTGGTGCCGTGGGCCTGGGGTTTCACGACGGTGGGCATCAACAGGACCAAGGCAGAAAAAGCCCTGGCCGGCCTGCCCATGCCTGAAAATGCCTGGGATCTGGTCTTCAACCCCAAATACAGCAGCAAGCTCAAGTCCTGCGGCATTGCCTACCTGGATTCCCCTACCGAGATTATTCCGGTGGCGCTGCATTACATCGGCAAGGACGCCTATTCCAACGACCCGGCCGACTACAAGGCCGCCACGGCCATGCTGGTCAAGGTCCGCAAGGATGTGCGCCTGTTCAGCTCGACCATGATCGACGACATCGCCGGCGGCAAGGCCTGCGCGGTCGTTGGCTGGTCCGGTGACATCAACATCGCGGCGGGCCGGGCCAGGGACAACGGCTCGAAAGATGCTATTGAAGCACTGCTGCCAAGCACCGGCGCCCTGCTTTTTTCCGACACGATGGCCATCACCAAGGACGCCAAGCATCCAAACAATGCCTATGCCTTCATCAACTTCTACCTTCGCCCCGAGAACGGCGCCTCCGTGACCAACACGATGAGCTATCCCACCGCGAACAAGGCTGCCATTGCCCAGATCAAGCCTGAGATTTCCGGCAACAAGACCATCTTTGTGGATACGGACTACTTCAGCAAGATGATTCCTCCCAGCAGCTTCACCAACGAAGCCCGTGAAGCCATGGCCAACGCCTACATCAGTTTCAAAAAAGGCAAGTGATCCTTTCTTTTAAGTAAACCCGGGGCTGTTTGTACGTACCGTATAAGCAGCCCTTTTTTTGTTTCCGGTGCACGAAACTGAAAGGCGATACATGGCAGACAAGGAAGAAAAAGAAAGCTATCTGGTCACCGAAAAACTCGTCAAGCGCTTCGATGAAGCGCTGGCAGTGGACGAGGTCTCGCTGTCGGTGCGACGGGGCGAGATTTTTGCCCTGCTGGGCAGCTCGGGCTGCGGCAAGTCCACCTTGCTGCGCATGCTGGCAGGGTTCGAGAAGCCCAGTTCAGGCCGCATCCTGCTGGGCGGCCAGGACGTGGCCAGCTTGCCGCCTTATGACCGGCCGATCAACATGATGTTCCAGTCCTACGCCTTGTTTCCGCACCTGGACATCTGGGAAAACATTGCGTTCGGCCTGAAGCGCGAAGGGCTGCCCAAGGCCGAGATCAAGCAGCGCGTGGGTGAAATGCTGGACCTGGTGCAACTGGCCCCCTATGCCAAGCGCAAGCCGCACCAGCTCTCGGGTGGCCAGCAGCAGCGAGTGGCGCTGGCCCGCAGCCTGGCCAAGCGGCCCAAGCTCCTGCTGCTCGACGAGCCGCTGGGCGCCCTGGATAAAAAACTGCGGGAGCAAACGCAATTCGAGCTGGTCAACATCATCGAGACGGTCGGCGTAACCTGCGTGATGGTGACGCACGACCAGGAGGAGGCCATGACCATGGCCGGCCGCATTGCCGTCATGAGCAGCAAGGGCAGCGTCCTGCAGGTGGGCACGCCCGTAGAGGTTTATGAGCATCCGGTCAACCGTTTCGTGGCTGACTTCATCGGCAACGTCAATCTTTTTGAAGGCCGGCTCAGCGTGGACGAAACCGACCGCTGTGCCGCTGTCACTGCCATTGGTGAAATCCAGGTGGGGCATGGCGTGAGCGGTACGCTGAACATGCCGATGGCGATTGCCGTGCGTCCCGAGAAGATCGAGATCAGCCGGGAGCGGCCTGCGGTGAATAAAAATATCTTTGCGGGCAAGGTCAAGGAAATTGCCTACTTCGGCTCCTACAGCACCTACATCGTCCTCACCAGCGATGGCTCGCACGTCAAGATCACCGAGGCCAACACCTCGCGGCAGGCTCTGAGCGAGATCACCTGGGAGGACAACGTCTTTTTCTGGTGGGACGATCGCGCCGGCGTGGTCTTGCGCGACTAAAGGAGGATTGACATGGCCGCTTTGACCTTCCCCATGCCGGGCAAACGCTTCGTGATCGGCGTGCCTTATGCGTGGCTGATTCTCTTTTTCTTCCTGCCCTTCCTGATCCTGCTCTACATCAGCTTTGTGGACATGGGCAACGACATCAATCCCTTCAAGCCGATCTGGGACTCGCAGACCGGCCTGCTCAAGCTCAAATACGAAAACTACTGGTCCATCTTTCGCAGCAGCGATGGCGGAGCGCTTTTTCGGACCCTTTACATCGAAGCCTATTTGCGCTCCATTTGGTACGCCTTATGCACGTCCTTGCTGTGTCTGGTGATGGGCTACCCCTTTGCCTATTTCATTGCTCGTTCCCCGGCCAGCCTGCGGCCTGCGCTCCTGATGATGGTCATGCTGCCGTTCTGGACCTCGTTTTTACTGCGTGTCTATGCCTGGAAAGGCATTCTGGCCGACCAGGGTGTGCTCAATCAGGCGCTGATGTTTGTGGGGCTGACGTCCGAACCCCTTCAGCTGCTCTACACCGATGTCTCCATGCTGGTGGGCATGACCTATGTGTACCTGCCGTTCATGGTTCTGCCGCTGTACGCCAATCTGGTGAAGATGGATTTCCGCCTGCTGGAAGCTGCCTACGATTTGGGGGCCTCACCATTCAAGGCTTTCTGGCTGGTCACGGTGCCCTTGTCCCGGGCGGGCATCATTGCCGGCTTCATGCTGGTGTTTATCCCGTCGGTGGGCGAGTTCGTGATTCCTTCCCTGCTGGGCGGCCCCGAGAACATCATGATCGGGCGAGTGGTGTGGGATGAAATGTTCACCAGCAACAACTGGCCCCGGGCCACGGCGCTGGCGGTGCTCATGATCGCGCTGATTGTGATTCCGCTGGCCATTTATTACTACTACACCGGCGATTCCGCCGAGCCCAGGAAGTAGGGGAGACGGCGATGAAAACCTTTTTGGAGAAGCATTTCAGCAAGCTGTGGCTGGGGCTGGTGTACCTGTTCCTGTACCTGCCGCTGATCTTCATGATTGTCTTTTCGTTCAACAGCACGCGGCAGGACGCCCGGTTCACCGGCTTTTCGCTGCGCTGGTATGAGGCCCTCACGCATGACACCAAGATCGTGGAAGGATTTTGGCTCTCGCTGAAGGTGGCGACCATCTCAGGGGTGCTGTCCGCCATTCTGGGAACATTTGCCGCTTTTGTGCTGGTACGCTACCGCCGTTTCACGGGCCGGACCATTTTCTCGGGCATGGTGAACGCGCCGCTGGTGATGCCCGAGGTCGTCATTGGCCTGTCGCTGCTGCTGCTGATGGTGGGTGCGCAAAACTTTTTCGGCTGGCCGCAGCGCGGCATGCTCACCATTATTTTTGGCCATACCCTGCTCGGCATGGCGTATGGCATGGTGGTGATCCAGTCGCGGCTGCTGGAAATGGATCGCTCCATCGAGGAAGCTGCCATGGATCTGGGCGCCCGGCCGCATCAGGTGTTTTTTTTGATCACCTTGCCGAATATTTTTCAGGCCATCCTGGCCGCCTTTTTGCTGGCTTTTACCCTGTCGTTCGATGACGTGGTGATTGCCGAATTTTTGTCCGGCCCGGGTGTCAATACCTTGCCGCAGGTAATTTTTGGCTATGCCCGGCGCGGCATCAACCCGACCATCTACGCGGCGGCGACCCTGCTGATCGTCACGGTGACGATATGCATCGTGAGTTACAGCATCTGGGTGGCGCGGCAAACCCGCAAGCGCGAGCGCGAGATTGCCGCCGCCACTCGCGCCGAACTGACCGCATTGACCGTGCTGGCTGTCAAATAACCGGTTGCCCGGTGGAAGGCGCGCCATGCGGCGGGTTTGCAATCCGATGTTTTTCTTTCAAGCGAGGTGGATATGACTGATATGACGTTTGATGGCAGGGCCTTTATCAACGGGGAGCGTGTGGCTGCCCGTGACGGCCGGACTTTCGACTGTATTTCCCCGGTCGATGGCCGTTTGCTTACTCCCGTGGCCCGTTGCGGAGAAACCGATATTGACGCCGCCGTGGCAGCTGGCCGAGCCGCCTTTGAGGACCGTCGCTGGCGCGGCATGAGTCCGGCCCAGCGCAAGCGCGTGATGATCAGGTTCGCCGATGAGTTGCTGGCGCATGCCGATGAACTCGCCCTGACCGAAACCCTGGACATGGGCAAGCCGGTCAAATATGCCCGTTCGGTGGATGTGAACAGCGCGGCCAACTGCATTCGCTGGTATGGCGAGGCGGTGGACAAGGTGTATGACGAGATCGCCCCCACCGCATCCAATGCGCTGGCACTGATCACGCGTGAGCCGGTCGGCGTGGTCGGCGTCATCGTGCCGTGGAATTACCCGATGATCATGGCCGCCTGGAAGATTGCCCCCGCGCTGGCGGCAGGCAATTCGGTGGTGCTCAAGCCCAGCGAGAAATCGCCCCTGACCGCCCTGCGGCTGGCCGAACTGGCGCTGGCCGCCGGTATTCCGCCCGGTGTCTTCAACGTTGTGCCGGGCTACGGCCCCGAGGCCGGCTCGCCGCTGGCGCTGCACATGGATGTGGACTGCATCGCCTTCACCGGCTCCACCCGCGTCGGCAAGCAGATCCATGTGATGGCCGGGCAGAGCAACCTCAAGCGCGCCTGGACCGAGCTGGGCGGCAAGTCGCCCAATATCGTCTTTGCCGACTGCCCCAACCTGGACCGGGCCGTGGAAGCCGCCGTGGGCAGCATCTTCTTTAACCAGGGAGAAAGCTGCAATGCCCCGTCGCGCCTGTTTGTGGAAGCCTCGATCAAGGACGCTTTCCTGGAAAAGGCGCTGGCGCTGGTGCCGCGCTACCAGCCGGCCAATCCGCTGGACGCCTCAACCGTGATGGGGGCCATCGTGGACCAGGTGCAGCTTGACAATGTGCTGCGCTATATCGAGTCCGGCAAGAACGAAGGCGCCAGGTTGCTGGCCGGTGGCAGTCAGGCCCTGCCGGACTCCGGGGGCTGCTATGTGCAGCCCACCATTTTTGACGGTGTGACCAACCAGATGACGATTGCCCGAGAGGAAATCTTTGGCCCTGTGCTGTCGGTTCTGTCGTTCACCGATGCCGCCGACGTGGTCCGCCAGGCCAACCAGAGCATCTACGGACTGCAGGCGGGCGTCTGGACGAGCGACATCAACCAGGCCCACGGCGTGGCCCGTGCGCTGCGTGTCGGCACGGTGCATGTCAACCAGTACGACGAGGACGACATCACCGTGCCGTTTGGCGGCTTCAAGCAAAGCGGGGTGGGGCGCGACAAATCCCTGCATGCCTTTGACAAATACACCGAAGTCAAGACGACCTGGATACGCATCGACAGTCCGGTTTGACTGATTCCAGCACGCCAGAATCTGAACAAAGCCTGAAAGCGATTTGCCCATGAGCAGCCCGGATATTCCAGCCCTGGTCAAGGCGCTTGAGGCGCAAGGCATCCATAGCCTGCTGGTGCAGTTTGCCGATATCCACGGCATCGCCAAGGGAAAGCTGGTTCCGCTCAAGCTGATGCGTGAATGGGTGGAAACCGGCGCCGGTTTTGCCGGTCCCAGCATCTGGGGAACCGGCTTGCCGCGCATGGGTGAGCGCAGCGAATATTACGGCCGGGTGCAGCCAGAGACCATTCGTCCGCTGCCTTTCATGCCTGGAGTGGCCCATGCCGTATGCGATGGCTATGCCGGCGGCGAGCCGCTGCAGACCTGTTCCCGTCAACTGCTCAAGCGGCAAATCGACGCGCTGCGCCAGCGTGGCCTGACGCTCTGGGTGGGCATTGAGCCTGAGTTCTTCCTGCTGCGGCGTGGCGCCACCGGCCGTTGGGAAATTGCCGACACCGAGGATCACCTGTCCAAGCCGTCCTATGACCTCAAAGCGATTTATCGCCACCGGGATTACCTCGACGACATGCGGCTGACACTGACGGCCTTGGGCTTCGACCTTGAACAGATCGATCATGAAGATGCCAACGGCCAGTATGAAATCAATTACCGGTTCGACGAGGCGCTGGCGGCCGCCGACCGCTTCATGCTGTTCAAGCTGGCCGCCCACGCGGTAGCGGAAAAACACGGCCTGACCTTCAGCTGCATGCCCAAGCCAATGGCCCATGCGCCTGGCAGCGGCCTGCATTTTCACTTGAGCCTGACCGACAGCTCGGGACGGGCGGTGATGGCCGACCCGTCCGGTGCGCTGGGCTTGAGTGCCGCCGGCCACCAGTTCGCCGCCGGCCTGCTGCACCATGCCGATGCACTGGCGGCGCTCTGCGCACCCACGGTCAATAGTTACAAGCGGCTGGCATCGAGCGCCAGCGTTTCCGGCACCACCTGGTCGCCCGTCTGGAAGAGCATTGGCGACAACAACCGCACCTGTCTGGTTCGCACTGTCGCAGGCCGAATCGAATGGCGTCTGCCCGACCCTTCTTGCAATATCTACGCTGCGCTGGCGGGCACCCTGGCGGCCGGCCTTGATGGCCTTGACAAAGGCCTGCCCGCCGTTGAGCCCTGCACCGAAGATATTTACCTGCGCAAAGCCTCAGGCGCCTGCATGCCTGCAGCCCTGCCGCGCGACCTGTCCGAGGCGCTGGATGCACTGGCCGGCAACGAGGTGCTGACCCAACGCCTCGGGCCGGCGTTTGTGGCCCAGTTCCTGGGCTGCAAGCGGGACGAATGGGATGCCTTTAGCGCCCAAGTGTCAGATTGGGAATTGCAGCGCTACGCCAGCCTGTTTTGAGTTGGCGGCAGGCATGGTGCTGGATGCGCGGTGATGATCGACTTTACTTTTCATTAGCCGGTAATTTTTTTTGCAATATGAAATCAAGCAAAATGTTCTTTAAAGGCAGTCAATCGCAATGAGAAAAGCATTTCTGCATTATGAAATAATTTCTTAAGTCTTTGATTCTTAAAGAGATAAATAGTCTTATATAAGACATAAGAGATGACAATAGTCTTGTAGAAGACTTAAAATAAAAGCACTTTCTTTTCAACCATCGGAGTTCACCATGCCACAAAGCCTCACAGAACAACTCAGCCGCGATCAGCAAGCTGCCGCTCTGCAAAAAGACTGGGACACCAACCCCCGCTGGAAGGGCATCAAGCGCGGTTACACCGCCGCCGAAGTTGTGCGTCTGCGCGGCTCGTTCCCCATCGAGCACACGCTGGCCCGTCGCGGCGCTGAAAAGCTCTGGGATTTGCTGCACACCGAGGCGTATGTCAACTGCCTGGGCGCTTTGACCGGTGGTCAAGCCATGCAGCAGGTCAAGGCCGGCGTGAAGGCCATTTACCTGTCGGGCTGGCAAGTCGCCGCCGACAACAACGGCTACGCCGCCATGTACCCCGACCAGTCGCTGTACCCCGTGGATTCGGTGCCAAAAGTGGTCGAGCGCATCAACAACACTTTCCGCCGTGCCGATGAAATCCAGCACTCCAAGGGCATTGACGCCGGCGATAAAGGCTACATCGACAACTTCGCGCCCATCGTGGCCGATGCCGAAGCCGGTTTCGGCGGCGTGCTGAACGCGTTTGAACTGATGAAGGCCATGATCAATTCCGGCGCGGCCGGCGTGCATTGGGAAGACCAGCTGGCTTCGGTCAAGAAGTGCGGTCACATGGGCGGCAAGGTTCTGGTACCCACGGCTGAAGCCTGCCAGAAACTGATCGCGGCCCGCATGGCTGCCGACGTTTGCGGCGTGCCTACCCTGGTGATTGCCCGTACCGACGCTGAAGCCGCCGACCTGCTGACCAGCGACTACGACGAAAACGACAAGCCATTCCTGACTGGCGAGCGCACCGCCGAAGGCTTCTACAAGACCAACAAGGGCATGGACCAGGCCATCTCCCGCGCCATCGCTTACGCTGAGTATGCTGACTTGGTGTGGTGCGAAACCGGCACGCCTGACCTCGAATTTGCAAAGAAATTCGCCGATGCCGTGCATGCTGTTCACCCCGGAAAGATGCTGGCTTACAACTGCTCGCCATCGTTCAACTGGAAGAAAAACCTGGACGACGCCACCATCGCCAAGTTCCAGAAAGAACTCGGCGCCATGGGTTACAAGTACCAGTTCATCACCCTGGCCGGCATCCACTCCATGTGGTACAACATGTTCGACTTGGCTCAGGACTACGTCGCTCGCGGCATGTCGGCTTATGTCGAGAAGGTGCAGGAGCCTGAATTCGCCGCCCGCGACCGTGGCTACACCTTCGTGTCGCACCAGCAGGAAGTCGGCACCGGCTACTTCGACGAAGTGACCACCGTGATCCAGGGCGGCAAGTCCAGCGTGACCGCGCTGACCGGCTCGACCGAAGAAGATCAGTTCCATTGATCCTCTGATCGGCGCTTGCCGAGCTTAAAGGCCTTGGGCAACCCGCAGCGGGTGGCTCAGGGCCTTTTTTCATGGTGCATGACATTGTGACTGCGGTAAAATCCGGCCATCGTCCCGTCAACAAGAGCGAGAAAGGCAAACTGGTTATGACACCGCGAACTACAACGGCAAAGTTTTTATAGCTTATGAGGTCGTAGTCCGCGCGCCTTGTGCGCTACCAGCTACAAAATTCATAGTAAAGCGCGGTTCGGGCCGCGCTTTTTTTTGCCCATCGCCATTTCTATTTTTCACCATGATTCAAATCACACTTCCTGACAGTTCCAAACGTGAATATCCTCAAGCCGTGACGGTGGCCGAAGTCGCTGCGTCGATTGGCGCCGGTCTGGCCAAGGCAGCCCTGGGCGGCAAGGTGGATGGCAAGCTGGTCGATACCAGCTGCCTTATTGACAAGGACAGTGCGGTGTCGATCATTACCGCCAAGGATGCCGAGGGACTGGAGTTGATTCGCCACAGCGCCGCTCACTTGCTGGCGTATGCGGTCAAGGAGTTGTTTCCAGAAGTTCAGGTCACTATCGGGCCGGTGATTGAGAACGGATTTTTCTATGATTTTTCCTATAAGCGGCCGTTCACGCCAGACGATCTGGTAGCCATCGAAAAGCGCATGGCCGAGCTTGTCGCCAAGGACGAACCCGTCACGCGCCGCATCTTGCCACGCGATGAAGCTGTGGCGTATTTCAAGAGCCTTGGCGAGTATTACAAGGCCGAAATCATTGCCAGCATTCCAGCCAATGAAGATGTGTCGCTCTACCGAGAAGGCGCTTTTGAAGACTTGTGCCGTGGCCCTCACGTGCCAAGCACGGGCAAGCTGAAATTCTTCAAGCTCATGAAGGTGGCGGGCGCCTACTGGCGCGGCGATCACCACAACGAAATGCTGCAACGCATCTACGGCACGGCCTGGGCCACGAAAGACGAACTACAGCAGTATTTGACGATGCTTGAAGAAGCCGACAAGCGTGATCACCGCAAGCTCGGCAAGGAACTGGACCTGTTCCACATTGACGACCATGCACCGGGTCTGGTGTTCTGGCATCCCAAGGGCTGGACGGTCTGGCAGGGCGTCGAGCAGTACATGCGCAAGGTCTATCAGAATAATGGCTACCAGGAAGTCAAGGGTCCGCAATTGCTGGACAAGACGCTGTGGGAGAAAACCGGCCACTGGGACAAGTACCGCGACAACATGTTCACGACCGAGAGCGAAAAGCGCGATTTCGCCTTGAAACCGATGAACTGCCCCGGCCACATCCTGATTTTCAAGCAGGGTATCAAGAGCTACCGCGACCTGCCGCTGCGTTACGGCGAATTTGGCCAGTGCCACCGCAACGAGCCGACCGGCGGGCTGCACGGCATCATGCGCGTGCGCGGCTTCACGCAGGACGACGGGCATATTTTCTGCACTGAAGCGCAGATTCTCAAAGAGTGCGTGGATTACACGACGCTGCTGCAAAAGGTCTATACCGACTTCGGCTTCAAAAACATCATCTACAAGGTTGCCACGCGGCCTGAAGCGCGGATCGGCTCGGACGAAAGCTGGGACAAGGCCGAGCATGCCTTGATCGAAAGCCTGCGCGCGTCGGGTTGCGAATTTGAAATTTCCCCAGGCGAGGGTGCGTTTTACGGTCCGAAGATCGAATACACGCTGAAAGATGCGATTGGCCGGCAGTGGCAGTGCGGCACGATTCAGGTCGATTTCTCGATGCCCGAGCGGCTGGACGCCGAGTATGTGGGCGAAGATGGTGCTCGTCATCGCCCGGTCATGCTGCACCGCGCCATCGTCGGCAGCCTGGAGCGGTTCATCGGAATTTTGATCGAGGAACATGCCGGCGCGTTACCCACATGGCTCGCTCCAGAGCAGGTTTCGGTGCTCACAATCACCGATTCGCAGGCCGAATACGCTCGAGGAGTTGCTAAAATGCTGCAGAATCAAGGGCTTAGGGTTAATCTTGACCTGCGCAACGAGAAAATAACGTATAAAATACGTGAGCACTCATTGCAAAAGCTGCCTTTTATCCTGGTTGTAGGCGACAAGGAAATGGCAGAAGACGCAGTTTCAGTGCGTGCCCGGGGTAACAAAGACCTTGGTGTGATGTCCCTTAAAGCGTTTTCAGAGCGAATCGCTTCCGACATTGCACAAAAAGCCTGATTTCTCAAGAATTTTGATGAAATATCGCTAATGTCCTTGATGGACGGGTGCAAGCAGCTATAGCTTTTATAGCAAATATTAAAGGATTCTCACCATCGCTACAGAATTTCGTGACCGCCGTCACCGTGAAGAACGCAAGCATCGCTTGAACCGTGAAATCATGGCCCCTGAAGTACGCCTGACCGGGCCAGACAACGAGCCTTTGGGCGTTGTCAGCCTCATGGAAGCGTTGCGTTTGGCTGGTGAAGCGGATGTGGACTTGGTAGAGATATCGCCCACAGCTATTCCGCCTGTGTGCCGGCTCATGGACTACGGCAAGTTTAAATATGCCGAGCAGAAAAAGGCGGCGGAAGCGAAGTCCAAGCAAAAAGTGATTGAGGTTAAGGAAATCAAGTTCCGTCCTGGCACTGATGATGGTGACTACAACATCAAATTGCGTAATATCAAGCGTTTTCTCGATGACGGCGACAAGTGCAAGATTACCCTGCGCTTTCGCGGTCGGGAAATTACTCACCAAGAGCTTGGTCTGGCCTTGCTGGCGCGGATTCGCGACGAACTGGCTGATTTGATCTTGGTAGAACAGTTTCCCAAGCTTGAAGGCCGTCAGATGGTCATGATGATTGCGCCCGGTCGCAAGAAAGTTGCATCCAAAGCCACTGCAGAAGCTACGTCAGCTTCTTCTTGAGCTTACCGTTATAAATTAAGGGCTTGCTGATTTTTAGTCGGCAGGTCGTTAAAGGGGCACTTAGCCGTGTTCCTGTGAAGTCAGGCGATAAGCCGGATTTCCAGAAGTGACGGTCTTAAGACTGTTGCACCAATGGCAAGCGTCAAGCCTGCCATTACAAGTGGCTCGGGGCCATCAAGCCTGCGAAAGTTTCGCAGCGCCTCACGAGCACAAATGAAAAGGAGCGTTTATATGCCCAAAATGAAGACCAAGAGCGGCGCTAAAAAGCGTTTCCGCGTTCGTCCAGGTGGCACCGTCAAGCGCGGTCAAGCCTTCAAGCGTCACATCCTGACCAAGAAGACCACGAAAAACAAACGTCAACTGCGTGGTTCAGTCGCTGTTCATGAGACCAATATGGGTCACATGGCACAGATGCTGCCAGGCCGTGGCATTTAATTAACGACGAACAAGGAGTAATACATGCCTCGCGTCAAACGTGGTGTAACGGCTCGCGCCCGCCACAAAAAAGTTCTGGCCCTTGCAAAAGGTTTTCGCGGTCGCCGCGGTAACGTCTTCCGCATCGCCAAAGAAGCGGTAATGAAGGCGGGGCAATATGCCTACCGTGACCGTCGTAACAAGAAACGTGTGTTCCGCCGTCTGTGGATCGCTCGTATCAATGCTGCAAGCCGTTCGTTTGGCCTGACCTACAGCCAGTTTGCCAATGGCCTGAAAAAAGCCGGTATTGAGATTGACCGCAAGGTGCTGTCCGATATGGCAATTCACGATAGCGCCGCTTTCGGTGCCATCGTTGAACAGGCTAAAGCCAAGCTTGCTGCCTGATTTTCAGGACAAAATGCTATTATAAAGATAGCTGTTTTCGCAAGAAAATAAAGGGCTGGAGCTTGAAAAAGCTCTGGCCCTTTTTCATGGTCTTTGGAGTAGCGTTGGAATTATGGCCGGGGGCCAAAAGTAACGCTGCTGTATTTCTCCCCGCACCCGTACAAGAGAATTTATGAACGACGCCGATACCCTCAACGAACTGGTAACTGCTGCCAAAACCAGTTTTGTCCAGTCAGTGACGCCTGCCGATCTGGAAAATGCCAAAGCCCAGTTTCTGGGAAAATCAGGCCGCATTACCGAGTTGATGAAGGGTGTGGCGCAGCTTTCCGTGGAAGAAAAAAAATCCCGTGGTGCTGCAATTAATCTGGCAAAGCAGGCCATTGAAGCCGCACTGAATGAGCGTCGCCAAGCCCTTGCCGATGCCGAGCTTGAAAAACAGCTCAAAGCTGAAGCCCTTGATGTGAGTCTGCCCGGTCGCCAGCGTTCGCCAGGTGGCCTGCATCCAGTGTCGCTGACGCTCGAGCGGATTGAAGCCATTTTCGGATCCATGGGGTTTGACGTGGCGCAGGGTCCTGAGATTGAAACCGACTGGTTCAACTTCACCGCGCTCAATACGCCCGAAGACCATCCGGCGCGTTCCATGCATGACACCTTCTATGTCGAAGGCGGTACGGAAGCGGCGCCCAATCTACTGCGCACACATACCAGCCCGATGCAGATTCGTTACGCCGTCCAGCACGTTAAAAAACACCAAGCACTGATCGATGCCGGCGGCCGCATGCCTGAGATTCGAGTCATCGCACCGGGCCGCACATACCGAGTGGACAGCGATGCCACCCATTCACCAATGTTTCATCAGTGCGAAGGCTTGTGGATCGGCGAGAACGTGAGCTTCAAGGACTTGAAGTACGTGTTCACTGATTTTTGCCGCACTTTCTTTGAAAGCAACGATCTGGTGCTGCGTTTCAGGCCTAGTTTTTTCCCGTTCACCGAGCCCAGCGCCGAGATCGACATCCAGTTCCAGACTGGCCCGCTGGCCGGACGCTGGCTGGAAGTGGCCGGCTCTGGCCAGGTCCATCCGAACGTGGTGCGCAACATGGGGCTGGACCCCGAAAAATACATCGGCTTTGCCTTTGGCATGGGACCGGACCGTCTGACAATGCTGCGCTACGGAGTCAATGATCTGCGCCTGTTTTTTGACGGCGATGTCCGCTTTTTGTCCCAGTTCCAGTCATAAAAACAAGAAAAAAAGGTAAGACTATGCAATTTCCAGAATCCTGGTTGCGCGAATTTTGTAACCCGCCACTTAGCACCGAGCAGCTCGCTGAAACTCTGACCATGGCCGGACTTGAAGTTGAAGAACTCAAGCCGGTCGCGCCGCCTTTTACCCACATTGTGGTTGGTGAAATCATGGATGCCGTCCAGCACCCCAATGCTGACCGCCTGCGCGTGTGCCAAGTCGATGTGGGGCAGGGTGCTTTACTTACCATTGTCTGCGGTGCGCCCAATGCCCGAGTCGGCATCAAGGTGCCCTGTGCCTTGGTGGGTGCCGAGTTGCCGCCTGGCGAAGATGGCAAACCTTTCCTGATCAAGGTTGGCAAGTTGCGCGGCGTCGAAAGCCAAGGCATGCTGTGCTCGGCGCGGGAACTCAAGCTCTCGGAAGACCACGGTGGTCTGTTGGAACTGGCTCCTGACGCACCGCTTGGACAAGACATTCGCCAACATCTCCAGCTTGATGACACGCTGTTTACGCTTAAGCTAACGCCCAACCTAGCGCACTGTCTGAGCGTTTATGGCGTTGCACGTGAGGTTGCAGCCCTGACTGGTGAGCCTCTGAAGACGCCATTCATTCCTGAAGCCGTTGTTGGAATTTTCGACAAACTGGCCGTCAAGGTCAGCGCGCCTGAGTTGTGCGGCCGTTTCTCTGGTCGCATCGTTCGCAATGTGAATCCGCAGGCATCGACACCCGCATGGATGGTGGATCGCCTGGCGCGCTGCGGTCAGCGCAGCGTCACCGCGTTGGTGGATATTTCCAACTATGTGATGTTCGAACTAGGCCGCCCAAGCCATATTTTCGACCTCGATAAAATTCATGGCGGGCTGGACGTTCGCTGGGGTAGGTGCGGCGAAACGCTCAAGCTGCTGAATGGCAATACCGTCACGGTTGATGAAAAAGTGGGTGTTATTGCCGACGATGTTCAAGTTGAATCGCTGGCCGGTATCATGGGCGGCGATGCGACGGCGGTGTCAAACAGCACTGAAAACATTTATGTTGAAGCGGCTTTCTGGTGGCCGAAAGCTATAGCAGGTCGTTCGCGCCGCTTTAACTTCTCCACTGATGCCGGCCATCGATTTGAGCGTGGCGTTGATGCCGGCCAAACGGTGGAACATATTGAACGAATTACGCAGCTCATCATGGCGATTTGCGGTACGCCTGATACGGTATGCAGTCCGATTGATGACCTGCGGGTCAACCTGCCCAAAGCCATACCCGTGACCTTGCGCGTGGAGCGCGCAGCCAGAGTGATCGGCATGCCGGTTACTCAGGCGCAATGTCTGGATGCGCTCAAGCGCCTCGGCCTCGGAGTTAGGGTCGGCGCAGGTACCTTGACCGTCACTCCGCCCAGTTATCGTTTCGACCTGCAAATCGAGGAAGACTTGATTGAAGAGGTGGTACGAATGCTCGGTTACAACCAACTGCCTGAAACACCGCCCCTTGCACCGATCACCGCCAGAATCCGTCCAGAAGCTCAGCGCAGTCCTTTTGCCGTGCGCCGGGTGCTGGCTTCACTGGGCTATCAGGAAACTATCAATTTCAGTTTCGTGGAAGCGCGCTGGGAACATGAGCTTGCGGGTAACCCCAATCCGATCAAGCTGCTGAACCCGATTGCCAGCCAGATGAGTGTGATGCGCTCATCGTTACTGGGTTCCTTGTTGCAGGTGCTCAAGTTCAACCTGGATCGAAAGGCTGCGCGTGTGAATGTGTTTGAGCTGGGGCGGGTATTCTTGCGCGACGCGCAAAGCCAGAACACTGATACCACCGTGGCGGGCTTCTATCAACCTATGCGCGTAGCCGGCTTGGCCTATGGTTCCAAATCGTCATTGGATTGGAGTCAGTCAGATAAAGTAGTAGACTTTTTTGACATCAAGGGCGATGTTGAAGCCTTGCTGGCGCCATTGAAGACCGTTTTTGCACCGGCAGCGCATCCCGCCATGCATCCCGGCCGTTGCGCCAGTGTGTCGGTTGCTGGGCAATTGATTGGTTTCGTTGGCGAGTTGCATCCACGATGGCGCCAAGGCTATGAGCTGGCTCAAGCCCCCTTGCTGTTTGAACTGGAACTTGATGCGGTATTGGAACGCCAGGTACCTGTTTTCAAGGCAGTCAGCAAGCTGCAGCCCGTCGAACGCGATATTGCCGTGATCGTGCAGGAAAGTGTGACCCATGCAACGCTCATGGCCGCCATTCATCATGCTGATACACAAGGTTTGCTCAAGGCGGCAACGCTGTTCGACGTATATCGGCCGCAGCATGCCAATTCAACTATGCAATTAGGCGAAAAAAGTCTGGCCGTACGCCTGCTGCTGTCAAGTGATGTTGTGACCTTGACTGAGGAGTCCATTGAGGCTGCTGTTCATGCGGTATTGAAAAGCCTGGAAGCTCAATTCCAGGCACGGCTACGTGCTTGATGTTCCGCTTCAGATCATCAAATATAAGTAATAGCCAGAAAGATGCCCATGGAATTTTCTGTTGAAAATCTGGAGACTCCGGCGTTGACCAAAGCGCATCTGGCAGAGTTGCTGTTTGAGCAGATCGGACTCAATAAGCGCGAATCCAAAGAAATGATTGACGCGTTTTTTGAACTGATCTCAGGTTGTCTGGTGGAAGGGAACGATGTCAAAATCTCGGGGTTTGGCAACTTTCAGATTCGCACTAAAGCTCCGCGTCCAGGCCGTAACCCACGAACTGGCGAAGCCATTCCAATTGAGTCGCGCCGGGTCGTAACATTTCACGCGAGCCACAAGCTCAAGGACCAGATACAGGGAAACACCTTTGCCGAGTCGACGATAGAAAGTATTTTTACCGAAGGTAATGGTAACTTCTCAATAACCCATGGCAGCAACAGTTTTGAGGATGGCTGATTGGTTAAACTCGGCGCTATTAAAAGCAGATAAAAAAGGATGCCTGGCTACCGACAGGTGTCGAAAGCCATGGCACCTATTGAAAAAGAAGAGATGACACCGCTGGTCAAGAAATTGGTGGCGATGATCGAGAACTTGCGGGAAGAAAACCAGCGGTTAAAAGAACAAGTGCAGCAGATGCGAGATGAAATAGCGGTGCTCAAAGGAGAAAAGGCCAAGCCGAAATTCAAATCCAGCAAGATGGATGAAAACACGGACAAGGACGATGGAGATGCATGCCAGGGCGAGAAAGCAGAAAAGCCAAAACGAGCGGGCTCGGCCAAGCGAAGCAAAACAGCCCAATTGCAAATACACGAAGAATGCGTGATTGCACCAACGATGCCCGTGCCAGCCAATGCACGATTTAAAGGCTACCGTGATGTTGTGATCCAGGGGCTGGTGATCAAAGCCCACAACACACGATACAGGCTGGAGTGCTGGCGATAAAGCAACATCAATTCTGTAAATTTCGATTTTGGTTTTGGGGTTGTTGCGCAATAGCGTCGGATCAGGGTTTCATGTTCAGGTAGATTTTTGCGCTCATCCACTCCTCGTCTTGTTCGGCCAGCAAGGCGCTGACCAGTCGCAGGCAACTGTCCGTGTTTGGAAACAGCGTAGCGACACGGGTCCGTCGCTTGAGTTCCCTGTTCAAGCGCTCCAGGCCATTGGTGGTACGCAGGCGCAGCCGATGGGCCTCGGGCAGACCAAACACGGCGAAACCCTCAGCTTCGATCTCGCCAATGCGCCGGGTGCCAAAGTAGGGGAACAGGTCTTTTTCAAGGTTGCGTTTTTCCCGGATGGCGTAATGACTGCTCCAGCCGTCGAGCTTCATGGCGTACCACTCCAGCGCCGTCGCCTTGAAGGTGTCGCCATCGGGCGTGATGGCTTTGAGCTTGGCCACCTTGCGCACCATCACCGGATCAGCCCCTTGTGACTTTTGCAGCTTGACGGCATCCCGCGCCTTGCGGGCATCGGACAGGCCCACGGCTGGGTATCCGCCAAGTGCTATGCGGCCTTCCTTGCCGTTGGCGTAGAGCTTGCAGAACCAGCGCTTCGAGCCTGCCGGGCTTACTTCCAGATACAGCCCGCCTGAGTCGGTGAAACGTGCTCGCTTCTTGTCTGGGGGGCAGGCGGCATTTTTGCATTGCTTGTCGGTCAACATCGGGGAACTCCAGGCCGGGGAACAGGTTTTCAGAGGGGAATCGGGGAACAAGCGGCTGATTTCTCAGTTTTGCCCCGTTTGTTCCCCGTAATGTTCCCCGGTTTGACGTGCCTGTCAATGTCCAGCTTTGTACGCCGCTGTACTCTAAACTATTGATTTACCAATGAAAAAGGCCGCTAACTGTATGTCGTTAGCGGCCTTTGTCTTTAGTCGTGGTCGGTGTGAAAGGATTCGAACCTTCGACCCCTTGCACCCCATGCAAGTGCGCTACCAGGCTGCGCCACACACCGATCAACTGCAGATTATAACCTGCTCTGGAGAGCCAAAATTCTTAACTGGATGAGCCAAGCAGATCACGGATTTTGAGTAATTCTTGGCGAACCAGATTAAGCAGCGACTCAGTAAGCGCTCCACGAACCCCAGACTTTCAAAGATGAATTGAAATCGGCAT
>JAECRO010000018.1:0-31512 GCA_016000195.1 Burkholderiales bacterium
GTTTCGTCCGTTACGACCTCCACTTTCTGAGCTGCCTATGCGGCAGTGAACGAGAGAAGCAGTTTTTCCAGCACCTGGCGAGCTTTCTGAGCTGCCTATGCGGCAGTGAACACGATCAAGCTTGCAACGACCCAGCTTTACGCTTTCTGAGCTGCCTATGCGGCAGTGAACAGCTTCAACTACATCGACGAGTTGCAATCTTGTTTCTGAGCTGCCTATGCGGCAGTGAACCGGATAAATGATGGGCGGCACCACCACGGGCATTTCTGAGCTGCCTATGCGGCAGTGAACCCCCCCGGCGCTGCACCAATGTCCGGGCGTGCTTTCTGAGCTGCCTATGCGGCAGTGAACATACAACAGCAACACCGCACGCCCTACCGTTGTTTCTGAGCTGCCTATGCGGCAGTGAACGTGGAACTATGCGCATTAGTAACACGCTACAGCTTTCTGAGCTGCCTATGCGGCAGTGAACGCCCCAGGCCCACGAATCAACGTCAAGGCTGATTTCTGAGCTGCCTATGCGGCAGTGAACACCATTGGCAAGGGTCAAATTACTGGCGATCTTTTCTGAGCTGCCTATGCGGCAGTGAACGCTGTGATGCGAGCCCACACTACCACGCCTGTTTTCTGAGCTGCCTATGCGGCAGTGAACCTTCCCAGCGGCGCTGGTTCAGGTACGTCGCTTTTCTGAGCTGCCTATGCGGCAGTGAACGTAAGCGGGCGAAAGTCCATGATGGATGGCGCTTTCTGAGCTGCCTATGCGGCAGTGAACGCAGGCCCATAAAGCTCTGACTACTGTTCTGTTTTCTGAGCTGCCTATGCGGCAGTGAACCCGGCGCGCCACTGCTTGCAGGCTCTAGATCATTTCTGAGCTGCCTATGCGGCAGTGAACATCGTGCCCTTGGCAATTGCCCAGTTCCGCAATTTCTGAGCTGCCTATGCGGCAGTGAACAAATCAGCAATACGAGAATTCCAGCCGGTTTTTTTCTGAGCTGCCTATGCGGCAGTGAACATGCGCTGAACTTCAATCCGCGCCATTGTCTCTTTCTGAGCTGCCTATGCGGCAGTGAACATGTCACTTTTCCCAAATGTGCGCTCGCGGCTGTTTCTGAGCTGCCTATGCGGCAGTGAACATGGCGTGCCTAGAGGCTGCATTGCTGGACATTTTCTGAGCTGCCTATGCGGCAGTGAACGAGATGATCCGCACCCAACCGCCGCCATGATATTTCTGAGCTGCCTATGCGGCAGTGAACGTATGTGCGTCCTGTGATCGTTCCGCCGCGTGATTTCTGAGCTGCCTATGCGGCAGTGAACGGCCAGGATGCGACCGCCAGGCTGGGCGATCATTTCTGAGCTGCCTATGCGGCAGTGAACGAATCGGCATCGAGCGACATCTGAAAGGCATATTTCTGAGCTGCCTATGCGGCAGTGAACTATCGAATGCCGCAACGTCTACGCATCAAGACTTTCTGAGCTGCCTATGCGGCAGTGAACCCTCCTGAACGCTATCTCTTTTAACTCTGGGTTTTCTGAGCTGCCTATGCGGCAGTGAACTCCTCTCCAGCTGGGGATGACCGTCTTATATTTTTCTGAGCTGCCTATGCGGCAGTGAACATATCGACAGCAGTGTTGACCAAGACCTGGTATTTCTGAGCTGCCTATGCGGCAGTGAACATTGAGCGCCGAATTATCGTCGAGGGCGAATCTTTCTGAGCTGCCTATGCGGCAGTGAACCTGGTCGCGTGCGGTATTGAAACATGGACGGCTTTTCTGAGCTGCCTATGCGGCAGTGAACGCTTTTCGTTCTTTAACTGCTGCTTTAACCTTTTTCTGAGCTGCCTATGCGGCAGTGAACATCTACGGTTGGGATTTTCGGCATGAGCGCATATTTCTGAGCTGCCTATGCGGCAGTGAACCGCTTGGCAGCCCGCAGACCCGCACGAATCAGTTTCTGAGCTGCCTATGCGGCAGTGAACTTTCGGTGCTGGGAAAAGGCCTGATGGGAATTTTTCTGAGCTGCCTATGCGGCAGTGAACTTGATTGACGTTTTCATATGCAACTTTCGGTTTTTTCTGAGCTGCCTATGCGGCAGTGAACCTTTGACCCCTACATTAATCGGCTTGCCGAATTTTCTGAGCTGCCTATGCGGCAGTGAACCAAGTTGGCACCACGTGTTACCCGTCTGGATTTTTCTGAGCTGCCTATGCGGCAGTGAACGGCAGGGCTTTTTTATCGGCCAAGGTAATACCTTTCTGAGCTGCCTATGCGGCAGTGAACCTCGACCTCTACGACGCCAGCAACAACCTGCTTTTCTGAGCTGCCTATGCGGCAGTGAACAGCTGGACACGGTGGATTCGGAAGGTGGCGAGTTTCTGAGCTGCCTATGCGGCAGTGAACTTGCGACAGCCGCCGCGGATGGAACAGCCACTTTTCTGAGCTGCCTATGCGGCAGTGAACTCATAGGCCACAGCCCGCGCGTATAGGGCATTTTTCTGAGCTGCCTATGCGGCAGTGAACGCCTGAAGAAGTCAAGGTGGTTCAGCCCACCAATTTCTGAGCTGCCTATGCGGCAGTGAACCAGATCATAAATCGCGCAAGTGCTTGTCAGACAAGCAGATTCCTTAAAAAAGCAGGTGCCGACCCAAAAAATCAGGTGGCACGCAAGTTGTTGATTTTTAAAGAACTCTTCCAGACCCTCTGAAAAAGGGTCAGAACCAGGGGATTGTGGCCCCTTGGCTTAGTCCGTAGGCATTGAAGCCGCCGGGCACCGGGCCGGGCTGCGCCGGGCCGTGGTCGATGAACAGCCTGAAGGTCTGGCCGGTGCTGGTGCTGCGCATTTGCACAAAAGGCAGATTTGCCAGGCAGGCCGACTCGTCCGGAATGCGCTGCCGGGCTTCCCGCTCATCCATGCCGTGGCGGCGCATCAGCCGCCGGCGCAGGCGCTCGGGGCTGCTTTTGACCTGTACGCGCTTGACGGCGCGGTGTTGCGCGGCAGCGGGAACCGGCGCGGGCGGCGTCAGCGCGACGTGATCGCGCATGCCCGCGAGCCAGTCGCTTTGCAGCAGCGCGGACAAGGCCGCCAATTCTCCGTGCAGGCGCAGGCGCATGCCCAGGTGCGGCGCGTTCGAATCCACGCCGGGAAAGCTCACGCCAATGCCGGTGCAAGCCTGCGCCACCAACGCGCGGTGCAGCTTGGCGTACAGCGCACTCATGAGCTGGTGCGCCGGAAATTCCGGGTCGGGCCGCACGTCGATGTCAACGTAGTGGTCCATGGCCTCAGTCCTTGCCCGCGTCGCCAAACACGCCGCCGCGAATCAGCGTGGCCATGACGAAATGCTGCTGTTCTGGCGCAGGCGCCTGGTCCTTGATAAGCCAGTTGTCAAACAGGGTGTAGAAATCGTCTTTCAGCTTGGGCTGGCGGTAGGCCCGGCCCTGCGTTGTCACCGAGCCGTAGGGCTCGACCGCAATCGGGCCGTTCTGGTCGGCGTCGATATACCAGGTGTCGATGGAGCGCAGCGCATTGCCCAGCTTTTGCGAATGCATGGCCGCGATGTCGCTGACGTGGTAAAGCGTTTTGCTCTTGGTGGTCTTTGCCTTGTCCAGAATAAGCTCCTGTGAGGGAAATACCTCCTGCCCGGCCCCGGCACGCACGAAGGCAGTGACCTGCAGCAGCACATGGCGATTTCCCGCCAGGCCATCAGCGATCAAGGTGCCCAGTTGCGCCAGCGCTGCAGCAGCGTCTGGCGGCGCGTCAAAGTGGCGCAGCGACAGGGCGAGCGCGTCAAAAGTCCAGGTGTTCGCGGGCTGGCCATTGACCAGTTGGGCCACCTGCACTTCCACCTGTTCAGCGCCCAGCCGGTTGCGCCAGAGGAAGCGCCCGTTGGCCAGGTTGCAGGCGTAGCGCCGGGCCAGTTCGGCAAAGCCGTGGGCATCGACATAGCCTTTGACCGTGTCCTGCAGCTTGCGCTGGTAGTCGGCGTTGTTGCAGGCCGAAGGCAGGCCCGCACCGCCCAGCACGCGCAGCGTGAAGCTGACCTTGAGCGTGTCGGCATCGGCGGGGAGCATGGCGACATCAACGGTTTGCAGGTTCGGATTCTCGATGGCGGCATCGAGCTTGGCCGGATACTGATCCTTGGTTTTGAGGCGGTTGGAGATGGTGCCGCGCACGGATTTTTCGCGCACGGCCACGGCAGGCCAGCCGCTGTTGGCGGCGCGGTCAGCCCAAAGGCCGGCGAAGAACAGGGCATCGGAAGGATCGAGCTTGCGTTCAAAGGCCAGCACGGAAGCGGTTTTAAGGGTTGTTGTTGCCATGAGAAAGCTCCTTGAAGTCAGTCGGTGTGAGAAACGGGAAAAGTCGAGGGTCGAAAGGCGTTGACGCAACGGTAGAGCCCGCTGTCCGGGTCATGGAAAGGCCGCCACATCAGCTGGTCGATGTCGCTCAAGCGGTGGGGGCTGATCCACTGGCCTATGGAATAAACACTCTCGACAAAGCAAAACGGCACGCCGGGGTCGCGTGCGCCTGCCACGGCGCCGGGGGCATGGAGCGCGGACAGCGGCGCGAAGCCAACCGGAATTGGCACGGTCCAGCCGGCTCGGGCATCCGCCACCCATTCAATGGTTTCGCCGCTGTCATCAGCAGCTTGCCCCGGTCCGGCGCCAGGCGTTTGCTGCCGCACGGCGCGGTGGTTCAGCCGCGCCAGGTCAAGCCACGCGTCAAGCAGGCTTGCCTGGGGAGCGCTGGCTTGCAACTCCAGCAGCCGGCCCTGCAGCAAGTCGTCGCGCAGCACCAGGGCAAAGCCTGGAAGCCAGCGCCGGCTGAGGCGGTGGAACTGCTTGGCGCGTTCTTCAACATCGTCCGGCATCAAAACGAGTTGCGGACGCGGCGGGCGGCGCAGGGCATCGGGCAGCGGCGGCATGACGCTGCCGCCGGCGATGCGCATGCCGGCCACCAGTTCGCTGATGCTGGCAGCCAGCTGGGCGCGCTCGGTCTCTCCAAGCAGCGACGAAGCCAGTTCCACATCAAACACCAGGGTAATGTCGAGGTGAACGCGGCCCTCCTCCACAATCGCAGCCGTGCTGCCGTCTTGTTGTACCGGGTTGCGTGTCAGCTGAAAACTGCGGGTATAGCCGCCACGCGTGACCTGCGGTTCAAAGCCATGGCAAATCACGCCGACGCCGTAAAAACCGATGCCGGCCTCGGCCTTCAGGCGTCGCTCCAGCGCGGTCATCAGGCCGGTAAAGGCGGTCATGGCCGGAAATCCCCAGGTCAGCGGGCTGGAAATGGCGTTTGCGTTTTGCACCCGCAGGCGCGGCAGCACCAGAAGCGCTTTACCGGACAGGTTTTCAGTAGTCATAACAACCCTCGCGTTCTTCGGCCTTGATCTGCGCTTCGATCAGCTTGCGCCAATGCAAAAACTCCGGGTCGCCCATCGGCAGCGGATCGCGCAGTTGCCCGTTGAGCCAGTTGGCAAAATTCCCGCTGATGCGCTCAAGGGTGTCCGTGGGCAAGGAAAGGCCTGACAACGCGCTGGCCTGCGCGACGCCTTCTGGGTCAAGCCAATGCTTGTCTGCGCTGCTGAGGTGGCACTCCTGCGCCTGGCTCCAGCCCGGCAGCAGGGAACGCAGTTCAGCGGAAAACTGCAAAAACTCGTCAATCAGGGCATTGACCCAGGCATCGCGGCGCTCCCGGGTTTCCAGCTTGCGGGCCGGGTCGGTTTTGAGGAAGGCCAGCAGTTCCTTGACCAACCGCCTGACCTCGGCGCGGCGGCTGTAGCGGGGGAATATCGACTCGGTGCCCAGCAAGGGCTTGAGGTCCACCGAACGCCAGGTGGGCGGCAGTGAGGCCAGTAAAAAGTTGTTTCCCCGCCGTTCACTGTTGAGCTGGCTGATATTTTGCGGCTTGGTGCCGCCGAGTTGTTGCACGGCCAGTTGCGGGTATTCGCGCACCGGGCGTTCGCTGAACGCGCCGTCTTTTTTTTCCTGCCGGGCCGCCTTGGCTTCTTCACTGAAACGGTCGTCCTGAATCGTCTGGTAAACCCGGTGCGCCAGCGAAGTCGCGTACAGCGGGGCCAGCAGATGGTAGCTGGCATCGTCGTGCGGGTCGTTGCCGGTCGGCCAGTAAAGCTGCTTGGCCAGCGTGTGCGAAGCAAGCCGCCCGCGCGGTTCGGTGAGCGTGGCAAAGGCGGCTATCCATTTTTCCGCCTGCGCCAGGTCGTCGCTCAGTGCTGCTGCAAGATCGGCATCGTTGGCAATGACCAGCGTCAGCAGGCTGCGGCCCTGATGCTCCAGCTTGAGGAATTTGTACACATCGAGCGCGGCGGCATTGCCCACCACATCGCCTTCAAAATCGCTGCCCAGGCAATGGCTCCCCACCACGGACAAGCCGGGCAAGGCTGACGATGGACTGTAAAGGCTGGTGCCTTTGGCATCGGGGTGAATCGGCTTGAGCGAGTGCGTCACCGCCTGAATCTGCGCGACGCGCCGGGCAGCGTCTTCAAGCCATGTGGCGGAGGTGAATTGCTGATGGAGTTCGGCGCGTTTGGGGTCGTCAGGATCGAGTTTTTCGAGTTTGCCTTCCAAGCGTTCTTTCAAGAACCTTGAGATAAGCAGACGAAGCTCCGCCTGACGATTTATTGAAATCGTTAGCATGGGAACCATTCAAGATGCGCGGCGGGATAGCCGCATATAAAATGTCCCAAGGCAATGCCTCGGGACACGGATATGACAAGCAATGCTTGCTGGAATTTATCTTCTGATCATGTGATGTATCGTCACATCCGTACCCTCCTTCGATCAACAAACCTTGCTCGTAGGTGCCTCGGCGTCTCACTGCCTTTGGCGTTGCTATCAAATCCTGACAAGGTTGCCGCCTTGTCAGGATTTTTCTTGAATCAAAATTTTATCCTGTCAACTACGCTTTGCATAGGGAACTATCGTCTCTCATTCATTCATAGTAACCGAATTTTCCTCAAATTGGTAGTCAACTCAAATTGCGCCCTCGTACACTTTGCAATCTGCCGAGCAGGCAGCTCAGAAATGTCAACTACTGTTTGCAGTGGGAACGTTTACTGCCGCATAGGCAGCCTTATGAAACCATCCGCCCTTCTTCAGCAACACCGCATCCATATCCGTGAAGCCGCCAGCCGTTTTGCCGTAGCGAACCCACGCGTGTTTGGTTCAGTTCTGCATGGCCGGGATGCCGAGGGCAGCGACCTCGACCTTCTGGTCGATCCCCTGCCGGGTACGACGCTGTTCGATTTGGGCGGCCTTCAGGTCGAGCTTGAAGAACTGCTGGGCATACGGGTGGACCTTTTGACACCCGGCGATCTGCCCACGAAGTTTCGGGACCAGGTGCTGGCTGAAGCGCGCCCGCTATAAGCCACGACTACAAGGATTCCACGCAGTAGCCTGCGTCACCTGTGCTTCGTAAACCCCAACGCCGGGTGAAAGCGCCAGCCGTTGTCGTTCTTCGGCAGGGTCACCGTTCCAAAGCGGCGCGCGCATTCCGCCAAAGACAAGTCCATGTCGGTCGCCAGCAGTTGAAGTGCTTCCATGTAGTCGGTCTGGCCCCAGGCGCTGATGCCGTGTCCTTCGACGGCTGCATCCGGGATGCGATGGTGCATGGACGCATCGACTGGCACAAAGATGGTTTCGCCACGCCGGCCATTGGGCTTGTCCATGAGTTGCACCAGTTCATAGCCATCCTCATCGCCATTCAGGCGCAGGCATAAATCCACCCGCTCCAGGGTGTCAAGCCGAAACGGCTGGTGTTGCGGCAGCACGGCGGTCAGCAAGGCGTCCGTGGGCGGCAAATGCCACCAGCTGGCGGCGTTGAGTGCAGGCGCTGCGCCTGTCTGGGCTGAAGCGCGCTGGCGCAAACCCGGCGTTGCGGGCGCAGCAGCCGCAGAGGTTTGCACCAGCATGGTCTGGCGCATACGGGTGTGCTCCAGATCAACCAGACGGCTGCGCGGCTGCAGCAAGCCGGGCGGCAGGGCGATGCGGGGCCGGGCGTCAATCGCCCCACCCTCGGCCATGGGCAGCAGTTGCACCAGGTTGTGGGTGTCCAATGGGAAGGCCACGCTTTCAAACCCCGGCTTGCAAAACGCGGGTTTGCCCAGTTCCCGGAAATGGCGCAAGTTGGTGTCAAACACCAGCAGATTGGGGATGTCGCACTCACCCTCACGGTGCCGACGAATGCGACCGGCAAGCTGGATCAGCGAACGCATGGACGAGGGTTCGACCACCGCCCAGTCGTAGTCGTGATCGCGCCCGACTTCAGTAACGGGCGAGCCCAGAACGATGAAAAGCTGGTCAGGTTCGGCATGGGCATCAAGGCGCTGGCGGATGTCGGGCAGGTTGAACACCGCATCGGGCTGGCGACGGTTCAAGGCCTGGTCAAGCTGATGCTCGATGCTGGAACGGATCAGCAGCGGAAATTGCGAGTGGTAGGTGCACAGGTGAATGCGAATGCCATGGGGCGCGCCCTGCTGGTACAACGCAAGGGCCACTTCCACCAGCCGCTCGATGTTGGCCATGCGGATCAGCCCGAAGCTGACGCGCCGGGCGCTGTGAGCATCGACGCTGTGGTGCGCCTTGTGCAGGGCGAGGGCCGCATTGCGGGCCAGTTCGGCAAAGCGGGCAGACTGCTGGTTGCGGTCGGTGCCTGCATCCAGCGGCAGCAAGCCGTAGCGGCGGCGCACCGGGGCTTTGTCCAGGGCTTGTTTGCGCATCCTGGCAAATGCCTCGTGCGCGGCGGCGAATCCCTGCGCATCCATGCAGTCGGCTTGAGACTGGCTGAACTCGTCAACCCAGGCGCAGCACACGGCCGGTGGTCGATCAGCCGCCCCTGGCTGGTTCCCCCGGTTGCGCTGAAAATGGTGACGCCCGTTGCGGTAGGCCTCGAACAATCCCTGCACCAGCGCGGGCGGCAAGGTCGCCGACGACAGCAGCACGCGCGCACCCAGCAAGCCGGCCCAATGCACCAGCCGGGTCAACGCGGGCAGGTCGTCCATATCAAAGTCATCGGGTTCATCCAGCACCAGGTCCCCGCTCATCAGCCGCAGCATGGGCGCAATCTGGCGGCCGCCGCGCTGGCTCTCGGTGGCCGGCGTGAGGTGGTCGATGGTGCAGACCAGCAGCGGCGCGGCCAGCAGAGAGCGCACCTGGGGGTCGTGCATGACGCGGCGCAGCAGCGGGTGGGCGTCGTGATTGCCCTCGAACACCACATGGCTGTCTTCGTCGATCAGCGCCTGGCGCGAGGCGGAACCGGTGATTTCAGCCTGTTGTTCGTAGTGCTCGAACAGCGCCCGGCTGGCCGAGCCGCCGACGCGAATCGCCAGGTCGTCATCGCCGAGATGGAGCAGGTCGCGAAAAGCGCGGCCGGTTTGCAGCGTCAGCGTGCGCAGCCCCATGGCAAAAGCGCAGCGCATGCCTTTGTCCGGGTCCGCCAGGCTGTACATGATGCGGGCATTGGCCAGTGTCTTGCCGCAGCCGGTGGACGCCATGTTGACGATGAAGGCGCCGTCACGGGTCGAGCGTTCGCACATCCCGGCGGCCATGTCGGCGGCCTTGTCCTGCCAGCGAAACCGCGCGTTCTCCGAGCGCTTGCGCAAGCCCTTGTGGCGCAGGCGGGACAGGTGTTCGTCAAATCGCGGCAGCGCGTGGGTCACTTCGCCGCTGTGCCGGGCCACGCCGAGCAGGTGCTCGTCAAGCGTCTGGTTGAACTGTCCCTTGTCAGTGTTGGCAAACAGGGGATAGCCGTCGAGTCCTTTAACACGTGCAGGGTCGGGTTTGCCTGCCGCATCCGTGCTCAAGCTGGAATAGTGGTGATCGGCCAGCATCAGGCACAACCGGGAGACATGCATGACATACGGGTTGCCCAACCAATCGGTTTTGCCGGGCTTTGCGCGCAGCACCAGCAGGCGCCTGGCCAGGCGCGCGGCACTCTTGCGCCAGAGGTCGGTCGTCACCGGCAGCCCGTGTGGAAACTTCCAGTAATCGGCGGCAGGCAGTTCAACCCCAGCACGGGGATATTCGTTCCAGCCCGCGTCGATGCGCAGCAGCACGTTGCTCAGCAACGCTGTATTGAATTCGCGCACCTTCGCACCCAACCATTGGGGCTTGCCATCTTCAACGGCCGGCATGACCGGCAGGCGATGGTGGGTTAGCACCAGCCAGCCCAGGGCCTGGGCCAGCGGTGCTTTTGCCAGCCCGGCAAACGGCGGGGATGGCAGCAGCGAAGGCGTTGATGGCTTCAAGCCATCGCATTTGAGCCGGGCCAGCCAGGTCGCATCATCGGCGGCGGTCGGACTGGCCAGGCGCGCCAGCCAGGCGGCGTCATCGTCGTCGCCCACGAAGGCCTCGAACAGGCGCAGCGACACCCACTCATGCCGGTACTGGTTTTTCTCCATGATCACCTTGCGCAACCGTGCCTGAAATGCCGCGCTGGCCTTGCCAAGATCGTGCAGCAGCGCGGCCAGGGCCGTCAGCAGGGCGATGTCCTCGCCGGTATGCCAGTCGTTCTCATCCCCGCCGCGCAGGATGTTGCGCGTGGTGGTGTTGGTCGGCACCGCGCCCTGCGCATTGAAGCAGCGGGCATCGCCGACGGTCCAGAGCAGTTCGCTGTGATCGAGCCCGCGAATCCAGTGGCAGGCGACGGCGGTGTTTTTTCTTGCGGTCTTTTTGAGCAGGCGGCGCAGCGTGTCCAGCCCGGCCTGCGTGATCGGGGTTTGCCAGGTGCGGTCGCCGCGCCGCTCGGCGAACTGGTCGAGGATGCGGCGGGTCTCTAGCAGCGCCCGCTTGTCGCACTGGGACACCAGCAGAATGTTCATGCGCCGGCTCCCTCGGCAGGCGCCGGGGCGGTGGCCGTTTTCAGCGCCACGTCCTTGAGCGTGTCGATCATGAAGTCCAGCGCTTCGGTGCGCGTCAGGTTGCTGATGCAGGCCTGGCGAAACTCCTGCTCGGTGTCGCCGCGCATCGCAGAAATAAAGGCCTGCGGCAGGATGGTCGCGTCCTTGACCAGATCGGCCACGTCAAACACCAGTCCGCCGCGCCGTGTCTTGCCGTGCAGCACCGCCAAGCCATGCGGCAGGCCCAGCACCCAGGTGGCGCTGGCGGCCAGGCCGTAGGCGAGGTAATTGCCATGGTCCAGGAACCGGTTGGCCGGGTCGCCACCGCCGCCGCGCTGGGAACGCGTGAAGTCCCCGTAATCCGTCGCGCGGGCCGCCAGCTTGAAGAGCAGTTTGCTCAAACGGGCTTCCTCGGTCAGCAAATGGGTGTTGTCGGGAACGGCGCGGATGGCGTGGCGCGACTGGGTCAAGGCGCTTTCAAGCGTGGCGGCATCGACCTTGAACCCTGCGTCTTTCAAAAACTTCCCATTCAGCCAGTGGTCCTGAATGCGCTCCAGCCGCGCCAGCTGGAATCCCTTGGCCGCCTCAAGACGCCGCGCGTCGTCAAACCAGAAGCGCACCCAGTGCTGCAAATACTCGGTCGGACGGTACTCGCTTTGCGGCGTGAGCCAGGCCACTTCCACATCGACTTCGTTGGCGCTGAACAAGGGCGTGCCGCCGCCGCCGCAAAATCCCACCAGCACGCCGGCCTTGGCCAGCTCGCGCATCGCCGCCTGGGTGATGGACGTGCCCGTCCCCAGCAGCACGGTGGTGGTGTTGGCAATCGGAATGTTCCAGTACAGCGAGCGCTTGCCCTCGTCGGTCACGTATTCCACCCGCCCGCCATTGACCAGCACCCGGCAATGCTCCAGGTAATAGAGATTGGCGCGCTTGGAATGAAGGATGGTCTTGAGGTCCGAGGGGCTGAAGTCGTTCATGGCGTGGGCGCGTTCCGTGCAAAGGCCATCGATGGTGACGGCCAGACCATGCATCGTAGGCGCCCCGGTGGACGGCAGCCTGCCCGGCCTGCGGCTGGCGCTTGCCGTTTTTGGGTACGGCATTGAGAGGAATGGCGGGAAGCAGCCGCCGTTTCAACATCAATAAGCACTCCTGCGCAGGCAGCACCTGCGTATACAGCTACTTTATTGATAGCAAATTCAACACCCGCTCCGCGCTGATGTCGTTCAGGCAGCGGGTATGGCCCAGCGGGCATTCGCGCTCGAAACACGGCGCGCAGTCCAGCGGCGGCTGGTAGGCCGGGTCGGCTTTGAGCCACAGCACGGTAGCCCTGTCGCTCAGCGGCGGCGTGTGCAAGGGGCTGGACGAGCCGAAGATCGCCACCTGCGGCACGCCCAGCGCGGCAGCGACATGCATCAGGCCGGAGTCGTTGCTGATGGTCGCGTGGCTGGCGGCAATCAAGGCCAGCGCCTGCGGCAGCGAGGTTTTGCCGGCCAGGTTCAGGCACTTGCCGGCTTGCGCGGCATTCACGGGCGCTGCGATCTCGTCGCACAAGGCCGCTTCCTTGCCGGAGCCAAGCAGCACCACCGGCAGCGCCAGCCGGGCGGCCAGATCGGCGAAGTGGCGCGCCGGCCAGCGCTTGGCCGGGCCGAATTCGGCGCCCGGCGCAAACACCACATAGCCGCCTTGACGCAAACCCAGCCCGTGCAGCGTGGGCGCAATGTCCGCCGCGCTGATGTGCAGCGCTGGCCGGTCGCTGGCCAGATCGCCTTCGCCGCTCAGGGCCGAATAAAACGCCACCATGGGCGGCTTGTTTTTGGGGTTTTTAAGCCGGTGCGTCAGCAGGCCGACGCGCGCCTCGCCCAGGTAGCCGATGCGCTCGGGAATGCTGGCCAGGAACGGCAGCAAGGCGCTCTTGAGCGAGTTGGGCAGCACGTAGGCCTTGTCGAACCGGCCTTCGAGGCGCTTGGCAATTGCGCGGCGCGCCTTGAGCTGCAGGCCGCCATGGGCAAACGGGAACTCGATGACCTCGGCCACCTGCGGCATGGCGCGGTACACCGGCGCCACCCACGGCAGGGCGCCCACCGTCAGGCGCTCGCCGCGCGCATGCAGGCGGCGCAGCAGCGGCTCGGTCATGACCGCGTCGCCAATCCACTGCGGCGCGATGACGAGGGAATTGACGGTTTCGAGTGTTGACATCAGCGGCCGCAGCGCAGGCCTTCCATACCAGCCAGGGCCGCGGAGACGGCTTGGCCGGGCCGCAGGCGCAGCGGCCCCCTCGGGGCTGAAGGCTGCGGCTCCGAGCCCACCTGCGCGGGCTTGGACAGCCTGAAGATGCGTCGCCTCTGGCGGCGTGGCGCCCTGCAGGGGCAGCGCAGCACACGCAGTGGCAAGCGCGGAGGCTTAATGACCACCGCCAAAGTGCTCGCCGGCCTTGAGCTTGTACACCTCGCCGCAGTAGGGGCACTTGGCTTCGCCGGTGCGCGCCACGTCCAGATAGACCCTGGGGTGGCTGTTCCATAGTTTCATGTCAGCCTTGGGGCTGGGACAGGTCACGCAGCCCTGGTCGTTCAGGTCGCTGGCCAGCAGTTCGATGGTGGATGATTTGCTCATTTTTTCAAGGCTTCCGTTGTCTTGATCTGGAAACTCAGACGCGCGTCAGCCAGGAGGCGTACTGGGGGCTGCGGCCGTTGACGATGTCAAAGAAGGCGGCCTGGATTTTTTCGGTGATCGGGCCGCGCGAGCCGCTGCCGATCTCGATGCGGTCGAGCTCGCGAATCGGCGTGACTTCAGCCGCCGTGCCCGAGAAAAACGCTTCGTCGGCGATGTAGATTTCGTCGCGGGTGATGGGCTTTTCCTTGAGTTCCAGCCCCAGGTCCTTGCAGATGCTCAAGAGGGTGTTGCGCGTGATGCCGTTCAGGGCGCCGGCGCTGGAGTCGGGCGTGTAGACGACGCCCTTGCGCACGATGAACAGGTTCTCGCCCGCGCCTTCGGAGGCAAAGCCCTGCGGGTCGAGCAGCAGCGCCTCGTCGTAGCCCTCGTCGGTGGCCTCCATGTTGGCCAGGATGGAGTTGGTGTAATTGCTCACCGCCTTGGCGTGGATCATGGTGATGTTGACGTGGTGGCGCGTAAAGCTGCTGGTCTTGACGCGGATGCCGCGCTTCATGCCCTCCTCGCCCAGGTAGGCGCCCCAGGTCCAGGCGGCAACCATCAAATGAATCGTGTTGCCCTTGGGGCTGACACCGAGTTTTTCGGAGCCGATCCAGGCCAGCGGGCGGATGTAGCCGCTCTCTAACTTGTTTTCGCGCACCACGGCGAGCTGTGCGTCCATGACTTCCTGTGGCGTGAAGGGGATCTTCATGCGCAAAATCTTGGCGCTGTTGAAGAGCCGCTCGGTGTGCTCTTCGAGCCGGAAAATCGCCGTGCCGCCGTCGGGCATTTTGTAGGCGCGCACGCCTTCAAAAGCGCCGCAGCCGTAGTGCAGGGTGTGGGTCAGCACATGGATCTTGGCATCGCGCCACTCGACCATCTGGCCGTCCATCCAGATTTTGCCGTCGCGATTTTCCATGGAAGGGGCTGCTGGGGACATGTGTGATCCTGTGGTAAGTGTCGTGAAGGGTGTTGCGGATCGGGCCGGCATGCGGACAGCCCGCACAGGCCCCGCAAAAACCCGAAATGCTGATTTTACGGTCCGCCACGAAGCGCTGGCGCTGGCGCACACGAATTCCCCTGGCCGGCCTGCCGGGCGCAGGGCAATCCGCTGGTGGCCGGTTCGGCTGAAATCGCACCCTGGCATCAACTTGATGCTGTTTCGCTTTCTTTTGATGGAATTGATGATTCGGCTATTTTTTATTGCATTTCTTACTTCAAATCAAAAGTTTATAAAAAACAAATTTGCCATGTTTGAAACTACAAGACACAATTCAGCGTAGATTGATACATTAATCAAAACAAGTTGATGTTTTTGATATTTTGAATTCGGCGCCTTTCTCCTGGAAACGCTCCAGGCGTTGGCGGGAAATCAAGCAAGTTCGCAGCACCCATCCCGGGTGCTGTGGTTGGCGGCAGTGTTGGGTGGGCGATTTTGCCCGTGTATTTTTTTGACAAGAGGTTTTGATATGAACACGAAATTCAGCAAACTGGCACTGGCAATCGGTGCTTTGGTGATGGCGGGTGGGGCGATGGCTGCTGATAGCGGGTCCGGGACGATGGGCATTAGTGCATCCATCGTTGATGAATGTTCAGTCGGCAACACTGTCGCACTGGCATTCGGCAACCTTGCCATGCTGACTGCTGGTGCTCAGTCGGCGACGGCCAGCGCGTCAACCAGTGGCGGTACTTTTGATGCGATTTGCACCAACAACACGCTCAATACGCCAAAACTCCGGTTTAGCTCTGCCAATACCGGGACAAGCGACTTCCGGATGGTTGGCACCGATACAACCAGCTACATCGTCTATACGCTGGCAACGGCTGCCGACGCTGCCATTGTTTATGGCACTGATGCAGCTTTCGCCGGTTTTACTGCCGACGGAACGGTTAAGAGTTTGACGATTAAAGGTTCGATCGCGGCTTCTGAGAAGGGAGCCAAGAAGGTGCAGGCCTATTCAGACATCATCACGATCCAGTCCTCTTACAACCTCTAGATTTTTGCAGGGATGCGAGGCGCCATGAAACGCAGAGCTATCGTCGCCGTGGCCAAGTGCCTCGCAGACTGCAAGACCATCGAGCTGGTTGCGGTGTTGCTGCTGGCATGCAGCACAGCCACTGCTCAATTGGTGATCGGGCCGATCGCAGTGGAATTTGGTGTCAAACAGCGTGTGGCAGCAGTCACCGTCAAGCTGGATGACGGTGCCAAGCTGCCCATGAGATTGCAGGCTGAGGTTCTGCGCTGGCGGCAGGATCTGGCGGGCGAAGCCGTAACCGAGGAAACTGACGAGTTGCTGGTTACTCCGCCCATGGCGGAGCTGCAAGCTGGGCAGCGCCAGGTGTTTCGATTGGCGCTGCGGGGCAAGCGCCCTGCACCCGAGGAGCTGGCCTACCGGCTGATTCTGGAAGACATTTCAGAGTCGACAACTTCGACCGAGGTCGCTCCTGGCATGGTGATCAACTTCCGAATGCGACATGACCTGCCCGTGGTCGTGGCGCCCACTGGTCCGGTTATCAATCTTTTGCGCTGGAAGCCCTGCCCGCTTGAGACCGCCTCAACTCCAGTCAAGCCCTCCACCGCCCGTGGCACTGAGGCCTGCGTGCGCCTGCTCAACGCCGGCAACCGCCGCGTCAAAGTGCAGACGCTCACCCTGACGGGCGACAACTGGCAGCAGGCGCTGCCGCTGAAAGACGGCGTGAACGTGCTGGCGGGCGCCGAGCGCGAATGGCGCGTGCCGCTGCAGGCCGGCCAGACCGGCGCGCTGCGCGGCGTGCAGGTCAATACCGCGCGCGGCGAAACGCTGCAGGCTGAAGCCGGCGGGTTTTGAGGCGGGCTTGAGCTGCGCACGCGTGCGCTGGCCCCCGCCCCGCGCAGCCGGTTTTTCCAACGTCATGCCGTGGCTATCCGCACCCAGGATTTGACTGTGGCCCCCTTCGCCTCGTTTATCGCCTTTTTCGCGCGCCTGCATTCGCCGCAACGCGCGCTGGCCGTGCTGTGGCTGGGTGCGCTGCCGCTGGCCTGGGGCGCAAGCACACCAGCCGCTCCGGCCACGATGGATACGCCGCCGTCTGCCGGGCCAGCGCCCTCCCCTCGGCCCCCGCCTGTCACGCGCCGCGTGGTGCCGGGCCAAGGCAAAAAGAATGCCCAGAAACCGCAAGCGCCGCAGCCTGAGGTGCTGCTGCTCGACGTGCGCATCAACAGCCAGCCGCTGGCCGATGTGGTGCGTGTCGAGCAGTGGCCTGATGGCGCCTTGCTGCTGCCGGCCGACGCCTGGGCGCAGGCGCGCCTGGCTCCGCTGGCGCAGGGCCGCTCCCTGAGCGACGGCACGCCGGCCTACGCGCTCGATGCCGTCCCCGGCGCGACCTACCGCATCAACCGCCAAAGCCTGAGCCTGGAGATCAATGCGCCGGCCAGCGCCTTTGTCGGCTCCACGCTGGCGCTGCAAGGCGCACAAACCGAGCCGCCGCCGCGCCCGCAGCCCGGTGTGTTGCTCAATTACGACCTGTCGGTGGCACGCGACAGCGCGGGCGGGCCGCTCACCAGCGGCGCCCTGCTGGAAGCAGTGGCCTTCAGCCGCTTCGGCAACCTGGTGAGTTCGGCGCTGCTGCTTGATGACGGCGCCGGCCGCCACGCCGCCCGGCTCGACACTTTCTGGCGCTACGACCTGCCGCAGCACATGGAAACGCTGATGGTGGGCGATGCCGTGGGCGTGGGAGGCGGCTGGAGCCGGCCGGCGCGCTACGGCGGCATTCGCTGGGGCCGCGACTTCGGCATGCGGCCGGGTTTTGTCACGCTGCCGCAACTCACGCTGAACGGTGAGGCGGCTTTGCCTTCGACCGTCGAGGTGCTGGTCAACAATGCGCGCCGCCTGAGCCAGCCGATGCCGTCAGGCCCGTTTGAGCTGAGCAACGTGCCCATCGTCACCGGGGCGGGCGAAATCAACCTGGTGGTGCGCGACCTGCTGGGACGGGAAACGGTGATCCGGCAGAGCTACTACGCCTCGCCGCGCCTGCTCGCGCCGGGACTGAGCGATTTTTCGTTTGAAGCGGGCTGGCTGCGCACCGGCTATGGGGAAAGCAGCGCCTATGGCGACGGCTTTGGCGCTGCCACCTGGCGCCAGGGGCTGAGCCGCAGCCTGACGGGCGAGGCACGGCTGGAGCTGCAAGCCCAGCGCCGCGCCGCCGGCATGGAACTGGCCGGCGTGCTGGGCGACTGGGCCGTGGGCCGCGTGGCGCTGGCCGCGTCCAGCAGCAGCACGCAAGGCGTGGCTGAACGCGGCCAGTTGCTGCAACTCGGCGTGGAACGCAGCACGCCACGCGGCGGCGGCGCGCTGCAGTACGAACACGCCAGCCGGGGCTTCGCGCCCTTTGGCGAAGCCATCGGCCCGCTGGCGGTGGCGCAACGCGCCCGCGCCCGCTGGCTGGCCAGCCTGGGCGGCGCCGTGTGGGGGCCTGTCAGCGGCGGCGTGAGCTATGTCAGCCAGACGCGCTGGGACGATGACCGGATCAAGACCGCTGGCCTGTCGCTCAGCCTGCCGCTGTGGCAGCGCGCCAGCCTGAGCCTGTCGCTGAACAAGCGGCTCGATGGCGATGGCGCCTGGCGCGCGGGCCTGAGCATCAGCCTGCCTCTGGACAAGGGCATCAGCACCAGTGCGCGCGTGGAAACGGCCAGCGGCAGCCGGGCGACGGGGGCGGTTTCGGCGTCGCGCAGTCCGCCGGCCGGGCCTGGGCTGGGCTGGCGCGTGGAAGGCTCGACCCAGGAAAGCCAGCGCGCCCGTGGCGGGGTGCAGTACAACACCAGCCAGGCCGAGTTCGCCGTCGATGTGGTCAGTGATTCCAAAGGCCAGTTGGCGCTGCGCGCCGGCGCCCGCGGCACGCTGGGCCTGCTGGCGGGCCTGCCGTTTGCGTCGCGCGCCGTCGGGCAGGGCAGCTTTGCCGTGGTCGATGCCGGCGGCCTGGCGGGCGTGCCGGTGATGCGCAGCCACCAGGTGGTGGCCGAGACGGATTCGCGCGGCCTGGCCTTTGTGCCGGGGCTGCTGGCGTGGCAGCAGAACCAGATCGAAATCGACCCGGTGGACCTGCCGCTCGACGTGGAAGTGGGCAACATGGTTCAGCAGGTCACGCCCTACCCCGGCAGCGGCTCGGTGGTGATGTTCGCGGTGCGCCGCACGCGCCAGGCGCTGGTCGTGCTGCACCAGCCGGACGGTGCGCCCGTGCCAGTGGGCACCAAGGTGCGCCTGCTGCCTGACGGCCCTGAATTCATGGCCGGCCGGCGCGGCGAGGTGTGGCTGACCGACCTGGCCGCCGAACGCCAGCGACTGCGGGTGCGCTGGCCCGGCGGCGGCTGCGAACTGGAACTCAGGGTGCCGGCCGCCGCGGACGGCGCAACGCCTGGGAAAATCGGGCCGCTGGCCTGCACAAAGGAATAGTCATGCCACATCCGTCACCCAGACATGCAGCCCGCAAGATCCCGGTCCTGCCGTCAGCGCTGCTTTGGCTGCTTGCGACCGCCGGGCCAGCCCAGGCGGGCAGTTGCACTGTGAGTTCAAGCGGACTGGCTTTTGGCGCCTATCAACCCCTGACGTTTGCGGGCAAGCTCACTTCATCGGCCGTGACCAGCAACGCCAGCGTCTCGGTGGCCTGCACCGGCATCACCAGCGGCGGCGCCTACAGCATTGCCCTGGGGCCCAGCACCACGGGCAGCGGTGACCGCATCAGCACGCGCTACCTGGGCAACAGCCTGGGCGGCGGCGACATGAGCTTCAACCTCTACACCAACGCGAGTTATTCGACCGTCTGGGGCAACGGCACGACGGGCGGACTTGTCGGCGGGAGCATTCCTGTCGGCGACAGCAACCAGTCGCAACCGGTGTACGGCAGGATTCCGGCAGGCCAGAATACGCTCAAGGCCGGCAGCTATTCCGGCTCGCTGACCATGACGCTGACCTACAACCCCTAACCGCCGCAAAAACGGGCAGCGCCGCAACTCACTCTGGCGTGGAGTCGGCCGGCCGGAACAGCGCGTGGTGCGCCAGCTTGCCGCCGGCAAACGTGCAGGTGACGTGCGAATGGGTCGCGTCGGTCCAGCGGAAGACCTCGGGCTGGGCGTCTTTTTCGGACTGCAGCTTGCCCAGCGCGCGCGTCATGGCAATGACGTGCAGCAGCGTCATGCCCGGCTGGAGCCTGGCGTTGAGCATCACGGCGCTGTCCACATGGCCGATGGGCCGGCTGGCCGCGCGCTTGAGGACATTCATCATGCGGGTGAAATGCAGCAGCATCCACATCACCAGCACGGTCGCCACGCCGGCCACGGGAATAAAGATTTTCTGAAAGTTCATGCCGCCATTTTCGCAGCCCCGCGCTGGCGGCGGCGTGTGGGGACTGCGAACCATTCATGGCCCTGGCGCACGCCAGACGTGCGCTAGCAGCTACTATTTTTATAGCAGATCAGATTCGGCAACGTCAGGCTGGGGCCGCTTCATGAAGCCGGTCGCCAGCGCATGCGCCCAGTCGGGGCGCTGGCGACCGGCCGCGATTTGCGCCTGCGCCAGATGGTCGTAGGGCACGGCGCAAAACATCGCCTGCCAGCCGTGGCGGGTCTTTTCCAGCAAGGCATAGCGCGCATGCGGCGCGCCGTTTTCAACCACATGCGGATAAGGATGGTCGTCGTCAAAGCCTGGCTGGCCCACGCTGCCGGGGTTCACGATCAGCGTGCCGCCGCACTGCATCAGGCGCGGCACATGGGTGTGGCCGCACAGCATCACGGGATACGGCGTGGCCTGGCCCAGCCGGGCCGCCGCCTCGGCGAGGGTGGCGGCGCGCACGCCGGAGCCGTTGCCCTCGGCAAAACCGGGCACGACGGTTTCCAGCCAGTACTGCAAGTCGCTGTGCGGCGTGCCGTGGCACAGCCACACCTCGCTGTTCAGCGCCATGGACACCGGCAAGGCCTCAAGCCACGCCACATGCGCCGGCGACAGGCAACTGGCCGCGTAACCGTCGCTCGTGGCCGGGTCCGGCGGCCCGGCGGGCTGCGCCAGCAAGTCCAGCAGTTGCCGCTCGTGGTTGCCGCGTATCGTCGGGAAATCGTGCGCCATCAGCAACTCGGCGGTCTCAAGCGGCTGCAGCGGGCCGCTCAAAATATCGCCCAGGTTCAGCGTCTGGTCAACGCCCTGGCGCGCAATGTCGGCCAGCACCGCCTGCAGCGCCGGCAAGTTGCCGTGGATGTCCGAAATGATCGCCAATTTCATGATGTGCCTTTGACTGCGGTTCGGCCTTTCAATTTACTGCAGGCTGCGCATCAAGTCCAGCGCCTGTTCGATCCGCTCGACGGCATGGATGGTCAGCCCTTCAATCGGCTTTTTGGGCGCATTGGCCTTGGGCACGACCGCCACGCTGAAGCCCAGCTTGGCCGCTTCCTTCAGCCGCTCCTGGCCGCGCGGCGCGGGCCGCACTTCGCCGGCCAGCCCGACCTCGCCAAAGGCCAGAAAACCCTTGGGCAGCGCCTTGCCGCGCAGGCTCGACGTGATTGCCAGCATCACCGCCAGGTCGGCCGCCGGCTCGCTGATGCGCACGCCGCCCACGGCGTTGACGAACACGTCCTGGTCCATGCAGGCGACGCCGGCGTGGCGGTGCAGCACGGCCAGCAGCATCGCCAGCCGGTCGCGGTCCAGCCCGACGCTCAGGCGGCGCGGATTCGGCCCGCCGTCATCGACCAGCGCCTGGATCTCGACCAGCAGCGGCCGCGTGCCCTCCAGCGTCACCATCACGCAACTGCCCGGCACCGGCTCGCTGTGCTGGCTCAAAAAGATGGCGCTCGGGTTGCTGACGCCCTTCAGGCCTTTTTCGGTCATGGCAAAGACGCCGATTTCATTCACCGCGCCAAAGCGGTTCTTGATGGCGCGCACCAGCCGAAAGCTCGAATGCGTGTCGCCCTCGAAATACAGCACCGTATCGACCATGTGCTCCAGCACGCGCGGGCCGGCCAGCGCGCCTTCCTTGGTCACATGGCCGACCAGCACGATGCACACGCCGCTGGACTTGGCCGCGCGCGTCAGGTGCGCCGCGCATTCGCGCACCTGCGCCACCGAGCCGGGCGCCGACGTGAGCTGGCCGGAATACACCGTCTGGATCGAGTCGATGACGGCAATCGCCGGCCGGGTCGCCTCCAGCGTGGCCAGAATCTTGTCGAGCTGGATCTCGGCCATCACCTTGACCTGCGAGCCGTCCAGCCCGAGCCGGCGCGCGCGCAGCGCCACCTGCGCGCCGCTTTCCTCGCCGGTGACGTACAGCGTGTTCAGCCCGGCGCGCTCAAGCGAATCGAGCGCCTGCAGCAGCAGCGTCGATTTGCCGATGCCCGGGTCGCCGCCGATCAGCACCACGCCGCCCTCGACGATGCCGCCGCCCAGCACCCGGTCGAGTTCCTCGTGGCCGGTGGGCGTGCGCGACATGTCGGTGGCCTCGATGTCGGCCAGCGCGGTCACTTCGCAGGCCTTGGCGAGCGACTGGAACTGCTGGCTGTAGCGGTTTTTGGGCGCCGAGGCGTTGTCGGCCACCGACTCGATCAGCGTGTTCCAGGCGTTGCAATGCGGGCATTTGCCCAGCCACCGGGGGCTGGCGCCGCCGCATTCGGTGCAGGTGTAAACGGTTTTTTCTTTGGCCATGCGGCAATGTAATGCAGTTATCCGAAGGCGCAGCCGCAACAAGCGCGACGACAACTCACACAGTCAATGTACGTTGGAATAAACGTACAATAAATTCATCGTATATCAAGGGATCATCCATGAAACCAAACCCCGGCGGCATTCTTCAGCTCGACGACATCGTGGGACGGGATTCCTTGGTGGCTTATTTGCAGCTGACGCTTGAGCAACAAAGCGTGGTGCTGGTCGCCGAGCGGCGAACCGGAAAAACCCATGTACTGGAAAAGTTCAAGGCCGCCGCGCCCAAAAACTGGGTGGTGATCAAGCGCGACATTGGCGCGGTTCGCAGCGCCACCGAGTTTGTGCAGTACGTCATGGCAGACCTCTACCCACACCTGCAAGCCACCACCAATTTCCGGAACTGGCTGCAAAGCCTGGGCGAACAACTGGGCGGCGCGCAAATCGGCCCGGTCAAGCTGCCCAACTTTTCCACCAAGCAATGGAAGCAGGTGCTGGGCGACACGATTGCGCACCTGGACGGAATCAACGCCATTGAGCGCGTGGTTTTTCTGTGGGACGAGCTGCCCTGGATGCTGGAAATCATTGCCAGCCAAAACCCGCAGGAAGCCATGGAACTGCTCGATGCCCTGCGCGCCTTGCGCCAGCAGCATGCACAAAAAATCCGCATGGTATTCACCGGCTCCCTCGGTTTGCACCACATCGTGCGCGGCCTGAAAGCACAGGGCTACAACAACACGCCGGTCAACGACATGCTGTCCATCGAGGTGGCGCCGCTGCTGCTCCCGGATGCGGCGCGCCTGGTCGAACGCCTGTTCACCGACAACCGCCTGGTGGCGGCAACGCCGGACATTCATGAACAGACCGCCCTGGCGGTGGACTGCATTCCGTTCTACATCCACCACGTCGTGTCAGCGCTGCTGAAAAATCCAGCGTCGCTGCAAAAGCCGGTCGATACCCAGGCCGTGAACGCAGTCATCAGCCACGGCATTCACTCCAGCGACAACCCCTGGGATTTGCAGCACTACGAGGAGCGAACGCTGGCTTATTACGGCAAGCAACGCTCCGAATGCCTGGCTCTGCTGGATGCCGTGGCCTCGTCCATGGCCACACTGCCCATCGCGGACGCCATCAGGCGCGCCAAGGCCGTGTACCCATTGGTTGATCAGCAACAGTGGCTTGAACTGTCGCGCCTGCTGGAACGCGACCATTACTTTCAGCGCGATGAAGATGGAAAAATCGGCTTCAAGTTCACCGTCGTCAAGCGCTGGTGGGTGTGGCATCGCAGTCTTTCCATGGTTCAGGCGGGAGGTGCCGCATGAACACGCTTGCCGACACAAGCCCTGCTTCACGCAGCCGCAAGACGGTTTACTTTTCGCATTTCACCCCGAGCATGATGGCTCCGGAAACCCTGGAAGCCATGCTGGTGCAGCGCGAACCCCTGCTCAGCCGCAGCCTGGACAACGTCCTGGACAGCCTTCGCACGGGCAGCAGCCACCACACGCTGTTTGTCGGCCCCCGAGGAATCGGCAAAACCCATCTGATTTCACTGCTGCATCACCGGCTGACCCAAACCCCGCAAGCCCAGGAAAAAGCCCTGATCGCCTGGATGCGGGAGGAGGAATGGGGCGTCACCAGTTTCTTCGAACTGGTGTTGCGTATCTTGCGCACGCTGGACGCCAGCTACCCGCAACTGGACATTGAACAGCGCACGCTTGCCATTTATGACCTGGCGATGGACGAGGCAGAAAAGCAGGCCGAATCCTTGCTGCTGGAAGTATTGGGCGACAAGCGTCTTGTCGTATTCCTGGAAAACCTCGACGATTTATTCGAGCAGCTGGGCGATCAGGGCCAAAAGGCCTGGCGGGCGTTTATACAGAATCACGGCAACATGATTCTGGTCTGCACGACTCCTTCGTTATTTGCCGGTGTCAGCCTGCAAAGATCAGCTTTTTACGGGTTTTTCGATATTGAGCCGCTGATTGAACTGGATTTCGAGGAGGTCGTCCTGCTCCTGGAAAAAATCGCCGCCGAGCGCGGAGATCAAGAACTTGCCGATTTTATTCTCACCCCTGAAGGCCGGTCCCGCATCCGGGCGGTTCATCATCTGGCCGAAGGCAACCCGCGCATCTATATTATTTTTGCCCAGTTTTTAAGCCGCGACGCGCTGGACGAGCTGGTCGAGGCTTTCATGCACACGCTCGATGAACTCACGCCCTACTACCAGGCGCGCATGAAGGAACTGTCGGGCCAGCAGCGCAAGATCGTCGAATACCTGGTGAATTACCGGGGGGCCGCGCCGGTCAAGCAGATTGCCAAATCGTGCTTCATCACGCAGCAGACCTGTTCCAGCCAGCTGAAGCAGCTCAAGCAAAAACGCTATGTCCGGTCCATCGAGCAAGGACGGGAGAGTTACTACGAATTGTGCGAACCCTTGATGCGGCTGTGCATGGAGGTCAAGAAGCAGCGCGGCGAGCCGGTCAGCCTGTTTGTGGAAATGCTTCGGATTTGGTACACGGAAGATCAGCTCAAGGCTTTACTGGAGGAGCCAGCGCAGCACGGCGGGCTAGAGGCAGCTTATTTGAAGCAAGCCTTGGCACTGTTTGAAACGCAAGCAATGGAGCCAACCGTCGGAGCGGTCTTAAAGGACTTGAGTGCAGCCTTTGAGCCCGCAACCATACAACCGCTTGTCCGTGAGCTTACGGAACTGAAGACAAAAAATCTTTTTGTCCAACAAGTGCAAAGCCTGATACGTCTAGGTTGGCATGAAATGTTTCCGATTGAAGCGCTTTCTGATGAAAAAATTTTGCGCTCAGTCGCCGATGTCACAGCATTAGCCACACAGTTGCCGGTTTTCCTGAAAAAGGAAAAAGATGCTTATTCTTTTTTACTGATGCTTCTGAATGCAGGTGCCTATTTATTTCAATACAAACTCAACTACAGCATGCCCTTGCTGCAAGCATTGATCCTTGTCATAGAAAAATTTCCAGCAGCTGGCGCGGTTGCGATCATCCATGCAACAACGCCCACGCATCTACCCGCTAAAAGCTGGCTAGCAGCGCTGATAAACGCACATCCGAAAGGCAAAGCATCCAGAGAAGTTGAGTCGCTTGTAAAAAAACTGCTTCGCATCTTCACCGCACTCAACGAATACAAGGCTTCGAACCATGATGCCGCGCTGCTGCAACTTCCAAAGGAAGAACGCAACCTGGTTGAAAGCATTCTCAAACAGCGCGCCAATATGACAAAAAATAGCGCGTGACCACGACGGCTGAGCAATTGAAAATCAAACGATTCCTGACCACGCCTCAAAGCCGCGCTTTGCATCAAAAGGAAAAAATTGCCAGCGCAACCAGCATGCGCGTGGCATCCTGCTATTTTTTGAAAGCCTTCCATGCCGCACCTCCGAATCGACTACACCGCCAACCTCGACGCCACGGCGGACATGGCTGCGCTGTGCGCCACCCTGGCCGCCACGCTGGTGGCGCTGCGCCATGACGATGGCAGCGCGCTGTTTCCGGTGGCCGGCACGCGCGTGATGGCCTGGCCGGCGCCGCATTTTGCCGTGGCCGACGGCCAGCCGGAGCGGGCCTTCATCTATCTGAACCTGCTCATTACGCCCGGACGCAGCCCGGCGATGATTGAGCGCACTGGCGAGGCGCTGCTGGCGAGTTGCAAGGCGCACCTGGCGCAGGTCTTTTCTGAACACGCCGTCGGACTGACGCTGCAGATCGACGAAGGCGCGCCGGTGTATGAAGGCAAGCACAACAACCTGGCGGCGCACCTGACGCCTGCCTGAACGCGATGGCGAAGGATTTTTTGCTATTTAATTAATAGCTGCTGGTGCACGTGCTTATTGCGCCAGAGCCGCTTTTTCCTTAAATTTTGGTTTTTTGGAGACCCGCCACCATGAAAGTTTGCATTTACGGTGCCGGCGCCATTGGCGGGTGGATTGGCAGCGGCCTGGCGCGGGCCGGCTGCAGCGTCAGCGTGGTGGCGCGCGGCGCCACGCTCGACGCCTTGCAGCTGCACGGGCTGCGCCTGCGCGAAGGCACGCAGGTCACGTCGCAGGCCGTGGCCTCCAGCGCGCGGCCTGCCGAGCTGGGCGTGCAGGACCTGGTGGTGCTGGCGGTCAAGGCGCCGTCGCTGCCCGAGGTGGCGCGCCAGATCGCCCCGCTGCTGGGGCCGCAGACCATCGTGCTGACGGCGATGAACGGCGTGCCGTGGTGGTTTTTGCAGGGTTTTGGCGGCGCGCTGGCGGGCACGCGGCTGGCCTCGGTCGATCCCGGCGGGGCGCTGGCCGAGGCCCTGCCCGCCCGCCACATCATCGGCTGCGTGGTGCATGCGAGCTGCTCGGTCGATGAGCCCGGACAGGTGCAGCACCACTTTGGCAAGCAGCTGATCGCCGGCGAGCCCTCGGGCCAGAAAACCGAGCGCGTGCAGCAGCTCGCCCGGCTGCTCGAAAAAGCCGGCTTCGAGGCCAGGGTGTCCGGGCAGATCCAGAAAGACATCTGGTTCAAGCTCTGGGGCAACATGACCGTCAACCCGGTCAGCGCGCTGACCGGCGCGACCACCGACCTGATCATGAACGACGAGCTGGTGCGCGGTTTTATCTCGCGCGTGATGCTCGAAGCCAGGGAAATCGGCGCGCGCATCGGCATCCCGATTGAGCAGCAGCCCGAGGACCGGCACCAGATCACGCGCAAGCTCGGCGCCTTCAAGACGTCGATGCTGCAGGACGTGGAAGCGGGCAAGGCGCTCGAACTCGACGCGCTGGTGACGGTGGTGAAGGAGCTGGGCCAGCTGACGAGAGTCGAGACGCCCTACACCGATGCGCTGCTGGGACTGGCGCGGCTGAAGGCGCGGGTGAAGGGGCTGTATTAGGGCGCGGCCTGCGCCGCATCGCGCAGCAGCACGCCCTGGCTGTAGTGCAAAAACTCGTCCAGGTGCTTTTGAATGATGGCCACCGTGATCGGCAACTGCAGGGCCTGGTAGTCATGCATGGCGATATTGCGAAAGCCGACCATGCGCTTGAGGCCATCGGCCAGCGCCGCGTTGATCCAGCCGCCTTGCGCCAGCAGCGCAAACACGTCGCGCGCGCTTTGCGGCACGCCCAGCCTTTCGCGGCGAATCAAATGCTGGCCCATGTCCAGCGCCGCTTCGCAGGCGCGCTGGATGTTCAGGATCGCCGCATCCTGGCGCGTGAAATCGGTGGCGAAGGTGGCCGGGTCGCGGGCATATTCCTCGCGCGCCCGCCTGACGCAGCGCTCAATGGTGGCGGCCTTGTTGATCAGCACGTCATCAGCCATAGATGCTTCCTCTTTTTTGAATGTCGTCGAGCAGGCCCGCACGCGCGCTATCAAGCGCGGTTTTTTCGCTCAGAATGGCGGCCTCGTACAGGGCGGCCTGCGCATCCCTGGCCCACCAGCGCTGGCCGGTGGTGATGATCTGGTACTGCATCACGGTCGAGCACGCGCGCAGGTCAAGCAAATCGACCGGGCAGCCGGCCAGATCAGCCAGGTCGCCGGACAGTTCCCACAAGGCCAGCGGATCGGCATATCCGGCCACCAGGACAGCCAGGTCGAGGTCGCTTTGCGGCCCTGCCGTGCCCTGGATACGGCTGCCGAAGGCATAAATCGCCAGCAGGTCCGGCACGCGGCTTTGCAGCAACGCGCAGATGCGCCCGCCATCCTCGGTAAAAAAGCGGTCAGTGTCAGCATTCATGAGTCTTGCCAGTTCGACAGGTTTTTCAATCGGCCACCACCGGCACGCGCGGCGCCACCGCGCACATCAGCTCGTAGCCCACCGTGCCGGCGGCGCGCGCCACGTCGTCGATGGGCAGCACGCCGCCTTTTGACGCGCGGCCCCAGAGCGTGACCTCGCTGCCCATGCCGGCGCCGGGCACGGGCGTCAGGTCCACGGTGATCATGTCCATGCTGACGCGGCCGACCATGCGGCAGCGCACGCCGCTCACCAGCACCGGCGTGCCGGTGCTGCAGTGGCGCGGGTAGCCGTCGGCGTAACCGCAGGCCGCGACGCCGATGCGCATTGGCCCTTCGGCGACAAAGCTGGAGCCGTAGCCCACCGTGTCGCCGGCCACCAGATGCTGCAGGCCGATGATGCGCGAAGACAGCGTCATCGTCGGCTGCAAATCCCAGTGTCCGGCGCTGTGTTCGGGGAAATCGGGCGCGCTGCCGTACAGCACGATGCCGGGCCGCACCCAGTCGGAGCGCCCGGCCAGCAGGCCGGCGTGGCGCAGGATGGCCGCGCTGTTGCTCAGGGTGCGCTCGCCGGGCAGGTCGTGCGTCACGGCGTCAAAGGCCTGGAGCTGGGCGGCGATGCCCTTGGGGCCGTCGGCATCGGGGAAATGCTGCATCAGCGAAATCTCCTCGACCTGCGGCAAGGCATTGAGGCGGATCCAGGCGGCGCGAAAACGCTCGGGCGTGAAGCCCAGGCGGTTCATGCCGGTGTTCATCTTCAGGAACACGCGCTGCGGCAGCTGCGTCTTGTGGGCCGCCAGCCAGTCGATCTGCTCGTTGCAGTGAATCGTGTGCCACAGGCCCAGGCGCGAGCACAGCTCCAGGTCGCGCGGCTCAAAACAGCCTTCGAGCAACAAAATCGGGCCGCGCCAGTCGAGCGCGCGCAGGCGCTGCGCCTCGGCCAAGTCGAGCAGCGCAAAGCCGTCGGCGCTGCGCAGCGCATCAAAAACCCGCTCGATGCCGTGACCATAGGCGTTGGCCTTGACGACGGCCCAGACGCGCGCGTCAGGCGCGGCAGCGCGAACGCGCGCAAGGTTGTGGCTGAGGGCTGCGCTGTGCACGGTGGCAAGAATGGGACGTGGCATGGAGTCATCAAGTGAAGGGGACGCGGCGGGCCGGAGCGGCTGCCGGCGGATGAACGGGCAGACTCAGGGTCTTTTTTTGGATTTTGTCACCGGCCCCCATGCTATAAACAGCGATTCTTTGGAGACATTCACCTGTATTTGGAAACATCAGAATAACTGATGCATTTTTTTCCGGTGATTAATACAGTTTAATGAAGCGCGGTTTTTACACCATCATGGCAGCCCAGTTTTTCAGCTCGCTGGCTGACAACGCGCTATTCGTAGCGGCGGTGGAACTCCTCAAAACCAGTGGGGCGCCCAAATGGCAGCCGGCGGCGCTGGTGCCGATGTTTGCGCTGTTCTACGTCATCCTGGCGCCTTTTGTCGGCGCCTATGCCGACGCCCGGCCCAAGGGCAACGTCATGTTCGTCAGCAACGCCATCAAGGTGATTGGCTGCCTGATGATGCTGTTTGGCTCGCACCCGCTGGTGGCCTATGCCATCGTCGGCCTGGGCGCCGCCGCGTATTCGCCGGCCAAGTACGGCATCCTGACCGAATTGCTGCCGGCCTCGCAGCTGGTCAAGGCCAACGGCTGGATCGAAGGCCTGACGATTTCATCCATCATCCTCGGCGTGCTGCTGGGCGGCCAGCTGGTCGGCCACGCCGTCTCCAGCTACCTGCTGGCCTTTGACTTTCCGGTCATCGACACCGGCATCACGACGCCACCCGAAGCGGCCATTTCGCTGCTGATCCTGCTCTACATCATTGCCGCCTGGTTCAACCTGCGCATCCCCGACACCGGCGTTGAAATGCGTCCGATGCCGCGCAACAAGCTGGAGCTGCTGCCCGATTTCTGGAACTGCAACGCCGCGCTGTGGCGCGACAAGCTGGGCCAGATCTCGCTGGCCACCACGACGCTGTTCTGGGGCGTCTCGGGCAACCTGCGCTACATCGTGCTGGCCTGGAGCGCGGCGGCGCTGGGTTACAGCACCACGCAGGCTTCGTCGCTGGTCGGCGTGGTGGCGATTGGCACGGCCGCCGGCGCCATTCTGGCGTCGATGCGGATGCGGCTGGACCAGGCCACCAGGGTCATGCCGCTGGGCATTGCGATGGGCCTGCTGGTCATCGGCATGAATTTCATCACCAACGTCTGGGTGGCCGCGCCCTTTCTGATCGTGCTTGGCGGGCTGGGCGGCTTTCTGGTGGTGCCGATGAATGCGCTGCTGCAGCACCGGGGCCACAACCTGATGGGCGCGGGCCGCTCGATTGCCGTGCAGAACTTCAACGAGCAGGCCTGCATCCTGAGCCTGGGCGCGGGCTACAGCCTGTCCACCGGCCTGGGGCTGTCGGCCTTTGGCGCCATCACCGGCTTTGGCGTGGTGGTGGCCGGGTTCATGTGGCTGATCCAGCGCTGGCACAAAAGCAATACCGTCAAGTACAAGGTCCAGCTCGACCACCTGATCAGCATTGCCCGCAGCGACAAGTCGCACTGATGGCGGGGCTGGACCTGACGGCACGCACCGCGAAAAGACGCACGGCCACGCTGGCCGCTGGAGCGCTGGTGTTCAATGCCCTCGTCTGGGGCGTGTCCTGGTGGCCGTTTCGCCAATTGCAAGGCCATGGCCTGCACCCCTTGTGGGCCACGGCGCTGATGTACCTGCTGATCGTCGCCGGGCTGCTGGTCGTGCAGTTCAAGGCCTGGCGCGGCTTTGCGGCGCATCCGCAGCTGTGGCTGCTGGGCTTTGCGGCAGGCCTGACGAATGTCGGCTTCAACTGGGCCGTCACCGTGGGCGACGTGGTGCGGGTGGTGCTGCTGTTTTACCTGATGCCGGCCTGGTCGGTGCTGGTGGCGTGGCTGTTACTGGGTGAAAAACCGAGCGCCGCATCGCTGTTCCGGCTGCTGCTGGCCATGGCCGGGGTACTGATCGTGCTGAAGGCGCCTGGCTCTGCGTGGCCGGTGCCGCAGGGCGCCGCCGACTGGCTGGCCATTGCGGGCGGCTTCAGTTTTGCAATCACCAATTGCCTGCTGCGCAAATTCGCCGATGCGCCCGGCAACACCTGCATGCTGGCCATGTTTGGCGGCAGCGGCCTGATGGCGACGCTGGCAGCGCTGCTGGGCATGTCGCTGCAGGTGGTGCCCGGCCCGGCGCTGCAGGCGGCCGGCATTCCGGTGCTGCTGGGGCTCAGCCTGGCCTTCATGGCCAGCAACGCGGCGCTGCAATATGGCGCGGCGCGGCTGGCAGCCGGCACGACGGCGATTGTGATGCTGACCGAAATCCTGTTTGCCAGCGGCTCCTCGGCCGCGCTGGGGGCAGCCGAGCTCACCCCGCGCATCCTGGCGGGCGGCAGCCTGATCGTGCTGGCAGCGGTGCTGGCGGCCATGGCGCCTTCAGCAGAAAGATAACCCCCACGCTTTTCGCTGCGCGTAATGCGCTGCCCCCCAAGGGGGCTAATTTTCCTTGGGGCGGCCCGGCGGAAAATGGCAACCCCCACGCTTTTCGCTGCGCGTAATGCGCTGCCCCCCAAGGGGGCTAATTTT
>JAECRO010000018.1:31612-50963 GCA_016000195.1 Burkholderiales bacterium
AAAATGGCAACCCCCACGCTTTTCGCTGCGCGTAATGCGCTGCCCCCCAAGGGGGTTAATTTTCCTTGGGGCGGCCCGGCGGAAAATGGCTGCTACGTTACGCGAACCATCAACAGCTGGAGAAATCCCATGAGCACGGTTTACGACTTTGAAGCGCGCCAGATCAACGGCCAGGACATGGCACTGTCGGCGTTCACCGGCAAGGTGATGCTGATCGTGAACACCGCCAGCCAGTGCGGCTTCACGCCGCAGTTCGGCGGACTGGAGGAACTGCACAAAACCTATGCCGGGCGGGGGCTGGTGGTGCTGGGTTTTCCGTGCAACCAGTTTGGCGCGCAAGACCCGGGCAACGACAGCGAAATCGCCAGCTTCTGCCAGGTCAACTACGGCGTGAGCTTTCCGATGATGTCCAAGGTGGATGTCAACGGCCAGTCGGCCCATCCGCTGTACAAGTGGCTGTCGGCCGAAGCCCCCGGCCTGCTCGGCAGCAAGTCCATCAAATGGAATTTCACCAAGTTTCTGGTCGGCAAGGACGGGCGGGTGATCAAGCGTTATGCGCCGCTGGACAAGCCGGCCGATCTGGCCAGGGACATTGAAGCGGCGCTGGCAGCCTGATGCCGCCTCTTTATTGAGGACCTTTGCGCAAGGAAAAAAAGGTAGTCTGGTCGTCGGGACTTGTGTAGGACGTTGCCAATTGCTACCGCAGTTGAACAAGCGCCTGCCATCGAAAGAAAATGTATCAAATATGGCATTTGCGCAATCAGTACGGGCGCAGGCTGCTATTTATTCAATAGCGCCGCATCCAGCACTTCCACCCAGTGCCGCACCGGCGTGGCGGTACCACTCTGCAAATGGGTAATGCAGCCGATGTTGGCCGAGACAATCACCTCGGGCGCCATCTCGCCCAGGTTGGCCAGCTTGCGGTCGCGCAACTGGCTGGCGATGTCAGGGTTGAGCACCGAATAGGTGCCCGCCGAGCCGCAGCACAAGTGCGCTTCATTGCGGGACACCCTGATGTCAAAGCCGAGCGCGCCCAGCCACTGCTCGACGCCGCCGCGCAGTTGCTGGCCGTGCTGCAGGGTGCAGGGCGGGTGAAAGGCGAGTCTGGGTGACTTTTTGGCGACGGCTTCGGCCAGTTCGGGGCGATGCGACTGCAGGGCCTCGGAGATGGCCGGCAGCAGCTCGCTCAGGTCGCGGGTCAGGGCGCTGATGCGGGCGGCTTTTTCGGCATAGGCCGGGTCGTCTTTCAGGAGGTAGCCGTATTCCTTGACCGTGACGCCGCAGCCCGAGGCGTTCATCACGATGGCTTCGACACCGGCCTCGACGTGCGGCCACCAGGCGTCGATGTTGCGGCGCATTTCCAGCTTGCCGCCGTCCTGGTCGTTCAGGTGGAACTTGACCGCGCCGCAGCAGCCGGCCCTGGCTGCCGTCACGACTTCAATGCCGGCGGCGTCCAGCACGCGGGCCGTGGCCGAATTGATGTTGGGCATCATGGCCGGCTGCACGCAGCCCTCCGGCATCAGCATTTTTCGGGCATGGCTGCGGGCGGGCCACTGGCCGGCCGCCTGCCTGGGCGGCACCTTGGCCTGCAGCGAAGCGGGCAGCAGGCCGCGCACCGCCTGGCCGATCTTCATGGCAGGGGCAAACAGCGGCGACGGCAGGCCTTCCTTGAGCGCCCAGCGCAGCGCGCGCTCGCCGGCCGGACGCGGCACCCGCTCATCGACCAGCTTGCGGCCAATATCGACCAGATGGCCGTACTGCACGCCGCTGGGGCAGGTGGATTCGCAGTTGCGGCAGGTCAGGCAGCGGTCCAGGTGCAGCTGGGTCTTGCGCGTCGGAATGGAGCCTTCAAGCACCTGCTTGATGAGGTAGATGCGGCCGCGCGGGCCGTCCAGCTCGTCGCCGAGCAGCTGGTAGGTCGGGCAGGTCGCGCTGCAGAAACCGCAATGCACGCATTTGCGCAAAATGGCTTCGGCCTGCTGGCCGTCGGGCGTGTTCCTGAATTCGGGGGCGAGTTGGGTTTGCATGATGGTTCAGGTACTTTGGCGGGCGGTTTTGCGCCGGATCGTGCGCAGCAGGTCAGAGTACAGGGGCGGCAGGCACAGGGCAAGCAGCAGCAGGGCCAGCGGAAGCACCCAGATGAAGCCCGCGTACTTGAAGCCGGCCGCGCCGACAATGCCGCCGCCCACGAAGGCGCCCAGCAGGGTGCCGAGCAGGCGCAGCTTGATGCGGTTGGCGCGCACCCGGGACTCGAACGGGCTTCCCGTGCGGTTCCAGTAAAACAGCTTGCCCAGCTCGATGCCGATGTCGGTCACGATGCCGGTCATGTGGGTGGTGCGGATCTGGGACGCGGAGATTTTGCTGACCAGCGCGTTTTGCAGCCCCATGGTGAAGGACAGCACCAGCACGGTGAGCGGCACGGCAAACGGCGTCTGGCGGCCCAGCGTGGCGCCCATCAGGCCAAAAATCAGCAGCAGCAGGGCTTCGAGCAGCAGCGGCAGCGCGTATTCGCTGCGCAGCCCGTGCTGGCGCGCGCCGTTCACCAAAATAGCCGTCACGGCGGCGCCGCCGGTAAAGGCCAGCAAGGCGCCTAGCGCGCCCAGCACCAGCTTCATGTTGCCCAGCACCAGGTTGTCGGCCAGCAGCGAGACAAAGCCGGTCATGTGCGAGGTGTACATGTGAACCACCAGAAAACCGCCGGCATTGACGGCGCCGGCATTGAACGCCAGGATGGCGCCGAGCAGGCGATTGGTGGAAGCGGTCCGGTGCTGGCTGGTCAGGTGGCGAAAACGTCGCATGCGCGGCCTTACCAGTCCATCGACATGCGGCCCGGATTGAAGACGCCGGCCGGATCAAACTGTTTTTTAAGGGCCTGCTGGATGCGCGACTGCACGGGGGAAAGCGGGGTGAAGACGGGCAGGTCCGCCGGCACCAAGGCGGCACGCCTGAACAGGCTGGCATGGCCGCCGGCCTGGCCGGCAAGCCGGCGCAACTGCGCGGCCGCGGACGCCGGCGCCCAGAGCCAGCGCAGGCCGCCGTGCCATTCGAGCAGTTGTGCATAAGGCAGGTCCAGCGCGGGCGTGGTTTGCGCCACGCTCAGGCGCCACAGGCCGGCGTCGCTGGCGGGTGGCCGGGCAAAAAACGGCAGCGTGTGTTCGCGGCAGGCGTTCCAGTCGGCGCGGGCCTGGGCATTGTCCATCGGCACGGCCTGGCCGCCGGCGGCCTGCACGTCGGCGATCATGCGGGGACATGCGGCCTCGACAGCGGCCACGGCACCGCGCAGGCGAACGAACAGGAAGTCCTGCGCCGGACTGGCGCTTTCATCGCGCACCCAGCAGCTGGCATTCAGCGGCAGCGGCTGGCCGCCCCAGCGGTTGAGCAAATCCAGCGCCTTTTGCTGCGGCAGGCCGCGGCACACCAGCGAGGCTTCGGCCGGGGCCACCGGCAGCACCTTGAGCGACACCTCCAGCAGCACGCCCAGGGTGCCGAGCGTGCCGGCCATCAGGCGCGAGACATCGTAGCCGGCGACGTTCTTCATGACCTGGCCGCCAAAGGTCAGGCATTCGCCCTTGCCGTTGAGCATCACGACGCCCAGCAGGTAGTCGCGCACGGCGCCGCTGCTGGCGCGCGCCGGGCCGCTGAGGCCACTGGCAACCATGCCGCCGACCGTGGCATGCGGGCCGAAGTGCGGCGGTTCGAAGGGCAGGCATTGGTTGTGGGCGGCCAGCAGGGTTTCCAGCTCGGCCAGCGGCGTGCCGCCGCGCACTGTCACCACCAGTTCGCTGGGCTCGTAGCTGATGACGCCTGCATGACCGGACAGGTCGAGCACCTCGCCGCCAAGCGACTGTCCATAAAAGTCCTTGCCGCCGCCGCCGCGAATGCGCAGCGGCGTGCCGCTGGCGGCCGCGTCGCGCACGCGCGCCGCCAGCATGCTTGTCAAGTCAGTGTCTGAATTCATGACGGGAATGGTACGCGTCCCCATTGCTGACGGGTTTTGATTTTTTTGAACGTGATGTATTCAGTTTTTTGCATTTTTGGTCTTCTCAATTTTTTTGCGCTTTACCTGGCGGCCCGCCAGGTCGCGTTGGAGCGGCTTTTGCACCAACTCGAACGCCACCGGAATGGACCTGCCGTCGCCGTGGTACAGCGCGTTCAGGAGGTTAATCCCTTTGACCGTGCGCCCCTTGCAATGGTCGTCATGCCAACAGATCAAGTCGCTTTCATCCGTCCAGGCCTTCTCCTGGATGGTGTCGTCGCTCCAAAGCTGCTCAGCAAGTAGTCCGTATACAACACAACTCCAGTTCAGAATTTTTCATGCGCGCAGGCTAACAGGACAGGCTGCCGCGTAAGGTCAGTTACCTGAAAACCGGAAGAATCCCCTGCCCGCCAATGGATCAGCCCATCGTCATGAGCTGCGCATTGCCGCCGGCGGCGGCGGTGTTGGTGCTGATGCTCTGCTCATGCATCAGCGCGCTCACGTCATAGCAGGCGCCGGCGGCCAGTTGCGCCGGCGTCAGGTTCTCGATGCGGACGATGGCGCCCGGGCGCTGCGCCATGCGCGGCAGCAAGGCCTGCAGCGCATCGCCGTCGCCCTCGAACAGCATCGCGCTCAGCTGCGTTTCGTCCAGCAGTTGCGCGGCGCTGCGTGACTGGACGAAAGCCCGAGCCTCGGGCGGCAGGACGGCCAGCGCGTCGGCCACCGGGCTGCCGGGCCGGGGCGTCTCCAGCCAGCACGGGTTGCCGCTGGCCAGCGCCGCCGCGACGTGATGCACCAGGCCAAGCGCGGTCTGCGGCGCCGCCCAGACCGCGCCGCGCGGCAGCAGCTGGTAACGGTTCGACTCCCCGGTGGGGCCGGGCAGGGTAAAGCACTGGCCAAGCACGCCGTGGGCGCCGTAGGCTTCGCAGGCGGCGGCGGCGCGGGTCACATCGCCGCTGCTCCGCCAGCCGGCCAGCGCTGCAAATCCGGGGCCTTGCAGGGCAGCGGCCAGGCTTTGCAAGGCCTGCAGGCCCGGCAGGCCGGCCGGGTCGCGCTCGATGGCCGGCGGCGCGGTGCGGCTGACCGGCATGGCCGGCAGCGCGGCCAGCGCCAGGTTGCCCTGCGCCTGGCCGGCCTGCAGCAGGCGGTACAGGTAAAGCGGGCCACCCGCCTTGGGGCCGGTGCCGGACAGGCCCATGCCGCCGAAGGGCTGCACGCCGACCACCGCGCCAATCACGTTGCGGTTGACGTAGATATTGCCGGCCTGCACTTTTTGCGTGACCTGGGCAATGGTTTCGTCGATGCGGCTGTGAACGCCGAAGGTCAGGCCGTAGCCGGTGGCGTTGATCGCGTCCAGCACCTCGCCGAGCTGCTCGCGGCGGTAGCGCAGCACATGCAGCACCGGGCCGAACACTTCGCGCTGCAGGCGCTGGATGCTGTCAATCTCGATCAGCGCGGGCATCACGAAATGGCCCTGGCCGGCGCTCTCGTCGCGCGCCATGCGCGTCACCGGCTGGCCCGCGGCCTGCAGGGCGGCAATGTGCTGCTCGATCTGGCGGCGCGCGTCCTCGTCGATCACCGGGCCGACATCGGTGTGCATGCGGTCGGGGTTGCCCATGACCCATTCGCGCATGGCGTGCTTGATCATCTCGACCACGCGCTCGGCGCCGTCTTCCTGGATGCACAGCAGGCGCAGCGCCGAGCAGCGCTGGCCGGCCGAGTCAAAGCTTGAGGCCAGCACGTCGCCCACCAGCTGCTCGGCCAGCGCCGACGAGTCGGCCACCAGCGCGTTCTGGCCGCCGGTCTCGGCGATCAGCGGAATGCAGCGGCCCTGCGGGCTCAGGCGTTTCGCCAGCGTCTGCGCAATCAGCCGCGACACCTCGGTCGAGCCGGTGAACATCACGCCGGCCACCAGCGGGTGCGCCACCAGCGCCGCGCCCACGCTGTCGCCAGCGCCGGGCAGCAGTTGCACCGCATCGGGCGGCACGCCGGCCTCCATCAGGATGTTCACCATCACGCCGGCGACCAGCGGCGTCTGCTCGGCCGGCTTGGCCAGCGCACAGTTGCCGCTGGCCAGCGCGGCGGCCACCTGGCCGGCAAAGATGGCCAGCGGGAAGTTCCACGGGCTGATGCACAGCACCACGCCGAGCGGGCGGTGCGAGTCGTTGTCAAACGTGGCCTCGACCTGGGCGGCGTAGTAGCGCAGAAAGTCCACCGCCTCGCGCACCTCGGCAATCGCGTTGGGCAGCGACTTGCCGGCTTCGCGAACGATCAGGCCGAGCAGACCCTGCGTGCGCTGCTCCAGCAGGCCGGCGGCGCGTGTCAAACAGGCGGCGCGCGCCGAGGGCGGCGTGCCCTGCCAGATTTGCGCGGCGCGGGCGGCGCGGCTGACCGCTTGCTCAACTTCCTCGGCGGTGGCCGGGCGCACCCAGCCCGCCTGGTCGCGCGTGTCGGACGGGTTCAGCACCGGCTGCCAGCCCTCGGCGGCGGCGCTGTCGGGGTTGAAGGGCGGCAGCTCGGCCACGCTGGGCGCTGCGAAGTAAAAGCCTTGCGTGCTGCGCAGCAGGCCGGCAGCAAGCGACGCCAGTTGCTGCTCGTGCGCCAGGTTCAGGCCAGCCGAGTTCAGGCGCGACTGCGGCCCCAGGTGGGCAAACAGCTGGCGCGGCAGCCCAATCTTCGGGTGCGGCGCGCCCAGCCGGCCGGTTTCAAGCGCAATCTGCCGCACGTCCGCCACCGGGTCAACGACCAGTTCGGCCACCGGCACGTTGGCATCGCCAATGCGGTTGACGAACGAGGTGTTGGCACCGTTCTCCAGCAGGCGGCGCACCAGGTAGGCCAGCAGCGTCTCATGCGTGCCGACCGGGGCGTAGATGCGGCAGGGGCGGGCCAGCTTGCCGTCGGCGGCGCTGCCCGTGACCTGCTCGTACAGCGGCTCGCCCATGCCGTGCAGGCACTGGAATTCGTACTGGCCGCTGTAGTAGTTGTGGCCGGCCATCTGGTAGATGCTGGCGACGGTCTGTGCGTTGTGGGTGGCGAACTGCGGGTAAATAGCGTCGGGCGCGGCCAGCAGCTTGCGCGCGCAGGCCAGGTAGGACACGTCGGTATGCACCTTGCGCGTGTACACCGGATAGCCCTCGTGGCCACCCTCTTGCGCGCGCTTGATCTCGCTGTCCCAGTAGGCGCCCTTGACCAGGCGGATCATCAGCCGGTGGCTGCTGCGGCGGGCCAGGTCGATGAGGTAGTCGATCACGTAGGGGCAGCGCTTCTGGTAGGCCTGCACCACGAAGCCGATGCCGTTCCAGCCCTTGAGCGCCGGCTCGAAGCACAGGCCCTCCAGCAGGTCGAGCGATAACTCCAGCCGGTCGGCCTCCTCGGCGTCGATGTTCAGGCCGATGTCGTACTGGCGCGCCAGCAGCGTGAGCTTGAGCAGGCGCGGCAGCAGCTCGTCCATCACGCGATTGCGCTGGGCGCGGCTGTAGCGCGGGTGCAGCGCCGACAGCTTGACCGAAATGCCCGGCCCTTCATGGATGCCGCGCCCGTGCGACGCCTTGCCAATGGCGTGGATGGCCTGCTCGTAGGACGCCAGGTAGCGCTCGGCATCCTGCCCGGTGGCGGCGGCTTCGCCCAGCATGTCGTAGGAATAGCGAAAACCGGTCTTTTCCAGCGCGCGGCTGTTGGCCAGCGCTTCTGAAATGGTCTGGCCGGTGACGAACTGCTCGCCCATCAGCTTCATGGCGCGGTGCACGCCCTGGCGGATCAGCGGCTCGCCGCCCTTGCCGATCAGGCGGGTCAGCGACGAGCCCAGGCTTTTCTCGCTGCTGGTGGCGGTCAGCTTGCCGGTCAGCATCAGGCCCCAGACGGCGGCGTTGACAAACATCGACGGCGAATTGCCCAGGTGCGAATGCCAGTCGCCCCGGCTGATCTTGTCGCGGATCAGCGCGTCGCGCGTGGCGTTGTCGGGAATGCGCAGCAGCGCCTCGGCCAGGCACATCAGCGCCACGCCTTCCTGGCTGGAGAGCGAGAACTCCTGCACCAGCGCTTCCACGCCGCCGGCGTCCTTCTTGCCGCGCAGGCCCTGCACCAGCCGGGTGGCAAGCGTTTCAGTGGCGGCGCGCTGGCCTGCGTCGGTCGTGCGCGCCAGCTGCACCAGCATGGGCAGGCACTCAGCCTCGGGCCGGTGCCAGGCGGCGGTGATGGCGGCGCGCAGGTCAGTCTGCGGCTGCACGTTCTGCGCCCAGTCCAGAAAAGGCTGCGGAAACGGCGCAGTGCCGGGCGGCAGGGCCGGCTCGTCGGCATCATCAGGCGCGGCCATCGAAAAACCAGCGCTTGCACCCAGGGTTGCACCTTGCGCCAGCAAACCCCGCTCGATGTTGTCCACATACTGCAGGACGGCCTGCTTGATCAGCCAGTGCGGCGTGCGGCCCTGCCGGGCGGCGGCCTCGCGGATGCGGTTTCGTAGCGCTTCGTCAACCTTGATGCCGAGTGTGACTGTGGACATGAGTTGCACCTGATTTAAATTAAGTGCAACCTATTTTATATAAAGTGCAACCCAAACAAGGCAAGGGTTAACCCGATAATATCTGCTCCGGCTTTGGCAGACAGACAGACTTCGCCATGCATCCTGCAAGGCAGCCATCTGTGCAAAAAAGTCAAAAGCACCTCGCCCTGGAGCACGGATTTCGACGCTATTCCTGCTGCGGGTGCGGCCTACAATCGCAAACCGTACAAAAGAGTTGACGGCCGCACTGACCGTCCTAGCTGGAGACACCCTCAATGCCCACACCATCCACCGCGACGCCCAACGCCACCCTGGAGCGCGACGAAAAGCGCGCAGAACTGCGCCGCTCCGCTCTTGAATACCACGAATTCCCCACGCCCGGCAAGATCGCCATTGCCGCCACCAAGCAGCTGACCAACCAGCGCGACCTGGCACTGGCCTATTCGCCCGGCGTGGCCGCGCCCTGCGAGGAAATCATCAAGGATCCGAACGCCGCCTTCAAGTACACCAGCCGGGGCAACCTGGTCGCCGTCATCACCAACGGCACGGCGGTGCTGGGCCTGGGCGACATCGGCCCGCTGGCCTCCAAGCCGGTGATGGAAGGCAAGGGCGTGCTGTTCAAGAAGTTTGCCGGCGTGGATGTATTCGACATCGAGATCGACGAAAAAGACCCGGCCCGACTGGTCGAGATCATTGCCTCGCTGGAGCCGACCTTCGGCGCCATCAACCTGGAAGACATCAAGGCGCCGGACTGCTTTTATATCGAGCGCGAGTTGCGCAAGCGCATGAAGATACCGGTCTTTCACGACGACCAGCACGGCACGGCCATCACCGTCGGCGCGGCCATGCTCAATGCGCTGAAGGTGGCGGGCAAGGATCCGAAGAAAGTCAAGCTCGTCACGTCCGGCGCGGGCGCTGCCGCCCTGGCCTGCCTGGGCCTGCTGCTCAAGCTGGGCATTCCGCGCGAAAACATCTACGTGACCGATCTGGCCGGCGTGGTCTATGAAGGCCGCACCGAGCTGATGGACGAGGACAAGATCCAGTTTGCCCAGAACACGCCGGCGCGCACGCTGGGCGAGATCATCGAGGGCGCGGATGTCTTTCTGGGCCTGTCGGCCGGCGGCGTGCTGAAAAAGGAGATGGTCGCGAAAATGGCGGCCCGCCCCATCATTTTTGCGCTGGCCAACCCGAACCCGGAAATCACGCCGGAAGATGTCAAGTCGGTGCGCGATGACGCCATCATCGCCACCGGCCGCAGCGACTACCCGAACCAGGTCAACAACGTCCTGTGCTTTCCCTACATCTTTCGCGGCACGCTGGACGCCGGCGCCTCGACCATCACCCTGGAGATGGAAATCGCCGCCGTCCACGCCATTGCCGAGCTGGCCCAGGCCGAGCAGAGCGAAGTGGTCGCCGCCGCCTATGTCGGCGAAAAGCTGACCTTCGGCCCCGAGTACCTGATTCCCAAGCCCTTTGACCCGCGCCTGATGATGAAGATTGCGCCGGCGGTGGCCCAGGCGGCGGCCGACAGCGGCGTGGCGCTGCGGCCCATCGCCGACATGGACCATTACCGCGAGCGGCTGCAAAGCTTTGTCTATGCCTCCGGCACCATCATGAAGCCGATTTTCACCACCGCCAAGGCCGCCAGCCGCAAGCGCGTGGCCTATGCAGAGGGCGAGGAAGAACGCGTGCTGCGCGCCTGCCAGATCGTGGTGGACGAAGGCCTGGCCCGCCCGACGCTGATCGGCCGCCCGGCCATCATTGCCCAGCGGATTGAAAAGTTCGGCCTGCGCCTGACGGAAGAGCTCGATTACGACGTGGTCAACGTCGAGCAGGACCACCGCTACCGCGACTTCTGGGAAACCTACCACCGCATGACCGAGCGGCGCGGCGTGACGGTGCAGATGGCCAAGATCGAGATGCGCCGCCGGCTGACGCTGATTGCCGGCATGCTGCTGCTGAAAGGCGATGTCGATGGCCTGATTTGCGGAACCTGGGGCACGACCAATCACCATCTGGCCTACCTGGACCAGGTGATCGGCAAGCGCGAAGGCGTCAATACCTATGCCTGCATGAACGGCCTGATGCTGCCGGGCCGCCAGGTGTTCCTGCTCGACACGCACGTCAACTACGACCCGAGCGCCGAGCAGCTGGCCGAAATCACCACCATGGCGGCCGAGGAAATGATGCGTTTCGGCATCAAGCCCAAGGCGGCCCTGCTGTCGCACTCGAACTTCGGCTCGTCCAACCATCCGAGCGCGCTGAAAATGCGCCGCACGCTGGAGCTGCTGCGCGAGCAGACGCCGTGGCTGGAAGTCGATGGCGAAATGCACGGCGACGTGGCGCTGGACCCCGATGCCCGCACCTTGATCATGCCCAACAGCACACTCACCGGCGAGGCCAATCTGCTGGTGCTGCCCAATATTGATGCGGCCAACATTTCCTACAACCTGCTCAAGACCGCAGCCGGCGGCAATATTGCCATTGGCCCGGTGCTGCTGGGCGCCAACAAGCCGATGCACATCCTGACGCCAACGGCCACCGTGCGCCGGATTGTCAACATGACGGCACTCACGGTCGCGGACGCCAACGCCGCACGGTAAGTCAGCCCCCCAGGGCAGCAGCAGCAATTTCAGAGGGCTTCGCGCCCTCTTTTTAATGCCTAAAATTTCAGCAACCACTTGCCTTTTTTTGCCTTATGCGGCAAACTACCCCTCTTGAAATTTAAGGGTTAACCCGGCAAGTCGTCTGGTTAACGCTGGATTCAATAAAGGTATTTTTCATGTTGCGCAATGGATGTGGGCGCTGGCGTCAAGCAGGTTTGACGATGCTGCTGGCGTTTTCGGCCGGCCTGATCGGTGTGGCGGGTTGGTATCCTGCCACGGCGCAGGCCAAAGGCCGGACCTCGCTGGCTTTCGCTGAAGCGGTTGCCGTCACCCAGTTGCCCCCGCAGGGGCGCAGCATGTTGGCGCTGATTTACCAGGGCGGGCCCTTCAGGCACGACAAGGACGGCGTGGTGTTTGGCAATCGGGAACGGCTGCTTCCCTCCAATAGTCGCACTTACTACCGTGAATACACCGTCAGGACGCCTGGAGAGCGCAGCCGCGGAGCCCGGCGCATTGTGTGTGGCGGCCTCCAGGCCGCAGCACCCGATGCCTGTTTTTACACCGACGATCACTATGCGAGTTTTCGCAAAATCGTTCACTAACCAGGACTGTGGTTGTTATTTTGACTTTTGACTTAAGAGAAAGAGAAGCGGAGATGGATACACCACTTCGTAAGGACGACGAAATACCATTGAAGGGCGTTCGGCCCAACATTGTCCAGTCCATACGCGCCTTTCGTGTGCCCGAATTGCAGGACGCGGCCACGAAGCTTAACCAGCATTTCCTGTATGCCAACCTGAGCAACGCCCAGAGCAAACAGGACATCCTGGACATGATCGCGGCGCAATACACCTTTCCGGCGCATTTCGGCAAGAATTTTGATGCCTTGTACGACTGCATGACGGACCTGGTTCACAAATCAGGCCCGCAGCCCGGCTTTATCGTCGTGCTGGAGCAGATTCCTGCGCATGCCAAGTTTGACAAAGAGGCGCGTGAGCAACTGCTCGACATCTTCAGGGATGCAGCCGACTACTGGGCGGATCGCAAGATACCGTTCAGGTGCTTCTATTCTTTTCTGTAGCCCGCTCCCCAGACATTGGCCAAGGGGATCGGGCGAATCAGGCCCAGCAAGTCGTTGCGGAAGGTGATGAACCGATGCCGACCAACAAACTGCTCGACGTGTCGCCACTGGCGCTGCGCATGAGCAGTCCGTTTAACGCGAGTTACTGGCTCGCGGCGGCCTGAAACCCCAAGTTTCAGGCCACCAGTAAAAAAACCCGCAACTTGCGGGTTTTTTACGATCAAATCAGGCTCCAGCGCTTGTCCGGCATGCGCTGAGCGCTACTATTTTTATAGTATGCCGGTTTTCTCAAGCCGCGCCGCGTCGGCCTGCACCTGCTGCGTCAGCGCCAGGTATTCGGCCACCGGCACTTCTTCGGCGCGCCGCTTGACATCAAACTCACCGGCAAACGCATGCTGCTCCAGCCATTGGCCGAGCGTGTGGCGCAGCAGCTTGCGGCGCTGGCTGAAGGCCACCCGCACCAGTTCGCTGAGCAGCTTGACATCGAGCGCCGCCGGCTCGGCATGCGGCACCATGCGCACGATGGCGCTGTCCACGCGCGGCGGCGGATCAAAGCTCTGCGGCGGCACGTACAGGACGTTTTCCATCGCGTAGCGCCACTGCAGCATCACGCTCAGGCGGCCATAGTCGCTGGTCGAGGGGGCGGCGACCATGCGGTCGATGACTTCCTTTTGCAGCATGAAGTGCTGGTCTTCAATCACCTCGACGGCATCGAGCAGGTGAAACAAAATGGGCGTGGAGATGTTGTAGGGCAGGTTGCCAACCACGCGCAATTTATGGACCCCCACGCTTGCCGTTTCCGGTGCCGCCAGCCGAACCTGCTCGGCCAGCTGCCTGAAATCGACCCGCAGCACATCGGATTCGACGACCGTCAGCTGCGGGTGCGAACGCAGCTGGCGCGCCAGATCGCGGTCCAGCTCGATCACGGTCAGGTGCCCGAGGCGCTCGACCAGCGGCTTTGTCAACGCGGCCAGGCCGGGTCCAATCTCGACCATCGGCTGGCCGGGCAAGGGCGCAATCGCCTCCACGATGCCTTCGATGATCAGCCGGTCGGTCAGGAAATGCTGGCCAAAGCGCTTGCGCGCAATATGCTTCACTGGGGCTGCTCGCGAAACTCGACGTAGGCCCGGCCGCGAATGTCCTCGGCCCAGCGCACATAGGCTTCGTTCTGCTTTTTCTCGCGCAGCATGCCGCGCACCATCTCGCGCTGGTCACGCGCGGAAACCGGTGCCTCGCGGCGCTCCAGCACCTCCACCAGGTGAACGCCAAAACGCGACACCAGCGGGTCGGAAATCTGCTTGGGCGCCAGGGCGTTCATGACCTTTTCAAATTCCGGCACGAACGCGCCACTAGGCACCCAGCCCAGGTCGCCGCCCTCCTTGGCCGAGGCGTCCTGGCTGTTTTCGCGCGCCAGGGCGGCAAAGTCGGCCTGGCCGGCGAGGATGCGCTTCTTGAAGCCGGCCAGTTTTTCGACGGCGGCGGCTTCGGTGAGCTGGGGCGTCAGCCGCAGCAGGATGTGGCGGGCATGGGTTTGCGTGACGACGGCATCAGGCAAACCGCCCTGCCGTTTTTCAATCACCTTCAGGATATGAAACCCGGCGGGGCTGCGCACCGGCCCGGCCAGGCCGCCTGCGCGCAGGCTTTGCGTCGCCTCGACAAACAGCGGCGGATAGCGGTCGGTGCTGCGCAAGCCCATCTGGCCGCCATTGCTGCGCGAAGCCGATGCCGACACCTCGGTTGCCAGCGCGGCGAAGTCGGCGCCGGATCGGGCGCGCTCCAGCACCTGCTGGGCCTTGGCCTGCAGGCTTGCCACCTGGTCGGGTGTGGCATTTTCAGGCACCGCCACCAGGATTTCAGCCAGGTTGAGCGCCGCCGGGGCGGTAGCGGCCGCGCCCGGCTTGCCGTCCTGGCTGCGCAGGTACTCGTCAATTTCCAGCTCGGTCACGTTGGTGCGCGAGTCCACTTCGCGCTGGCGCAGGCGGCCGATCAGCAACTCGTCGCGAATCTCCGAGCGGAACTGGGCGTAGTCGATGCCATCGGCCTTCAGGCGGCGGCGCAGCTCATCGACGGTGATCTGGTTCTGGCGGGCGACCATCTGAATCGCGCCCTCGACGGCGTTGTCGTCGATCTTCATGCCCGTTGACCGCGCGGCCTGCAGCTGCGCCTTGTCGCTGATCATGCGCTCCAGCAGTTGCGGCAGCAACTCGCTGCGCGGCGGCAAGGCGGTGCCCTGCTGCTTGAGCAGTTGCTCGGTCCGCATCAGCTTGATGCGCACTTCATTGTTGGTGATCGGCTCGGAGTTGACCACGACCACGATGAAGTCGGCCTGGCGCTGCGCCCCGGCGCCAGACGCTGCATTGCCAGCCGGCGCGGCAGGTACCACCAGACGCGGCGCACCCGCAGAAGGCCGGGCAAGCTGGGCCTGCACGCCCGTCAGGGGCAGCGCCAGCAAAAGCACCAGCGCGGCGGCCAGCGGCCGGGCAGTCAAAAAACAGTGTTTAGTCATAAGTGGTAAAGCGGCTGGGAGGACTGACATTGTCACGCAGGTATTGGTAGTGCGGCACGTTGGTCTTGAGCGTTTCCAGCGGGCTGGCGCCGATGCGGGAAAAACCGACCATTTCAAGCTGGAACAGGATTCGGGTGTTGGAGGCCGCCGTGCTGTTTTGCGAGCGCTGCAGCACGACGCGGCCAATCCAGCAGCAGCCATCGTACTCAATGCCCACCACCGCATCGACCATTTTTTTCTCCAGCGTGCTGTAGTTCAGCCGGCCCACGCTGTAGTAGCGCCCGCCGCCCTGGCCGCGGCCGGCGCCGAGGTCCTGGCCCTTGTCGCCCCACAGGTCGTTGATGGGCCACTGCCAGCCGATATCGACTTGCTCGCTGATGTTGCGCTGGCGCCGGAATGCGGCGCTGATGGTGCGGTAGTTGCCCGGGTTGTAGCGCACGCCGATGGAGGCGAGTTCGGACTGCCTGATCTTGGGGTTGTATTGCACCGTGCTGTCAAACGCCCACTGCGGCACCCAGTTGACCGAGGCGCCCACCAGCAGGTCGCTGACACGGTCGGTCACGGGCAGGGCGCCGGGCACGGGCGTGGTGCCGGCTGCCGGCAGGCTGACGCGCTGGTCGTCAAAGCGCAGGCGCTGGGCAATGCCCAGGCGCACCGCCTCGGCGCCGGTGGCCGGGTCCAGCAGGCGCGAGGTCAGGCCCAACGTCAGCAGGTTGGCATCCGAGATGCGGTCATTGCCGACAAAGGCGTTTTCGGTGAACACGGTGGCGAAGTTAAAGCTGTTGACGCCGCTGTCGTAATTGGGCAGGTAGCTCTGGTCGCGGTAGGGCGTGCGCACATAAAAGGCGCGCGGCTCCAGCGTCTGGGTAAAGCTGCGGCCAAAGTAGCTGGCATCGCGCTCAAACTGCAGGCCGCCGTCCAGGCTGAAGGTGGGCGCCACGCGCGAGGCCGACGTGGCGCCATTGGCCAGCGGGGAGTCGAACTGGTAACTGGTCGCATGCAGCTGCACCTTGGGCGTGATGTAGCCCCATGGCGCCAGCCACGGACGGCTGAGCTGCAGCCGGGTGAAGGCCCGGTCGCCGTTGGGCTGCCTGGTGAGGCTCTGGTCGGAGGAAAAACGGGTGAAATCAGCCTCGGCCGACCAGTCAAAGCCGTCGCCCAGACCCAGCAGCGGGGCATTGACACGGGTGTAGGCGGCGGTCAGTTGCGGCAGGCGGTCGTAGGGCGGGATGATCGGCGATGTCACATCCTGCAGCGTTTGCCACTTGAGCGCGCGCACCGACGAGGAAAAGTGGCCTTTGCCCCAGGTCAGCGACGCATCCTGGGTCAGCAGCCGCTGCGTGACCTGGCCGGTGGCGACCGGAAAATCGCGCCAGTAGTCGTTGTCGCTGACCCGGTTCAGGTTCAGGTTCAGCCCCAGCGCGCCAATGGCCGACACGCCGGTGTCAATCGCCCCCAGGTGCTGCAGCGAATACGACCAGCGGTCGCGGCCCCGCAGCTTGTCGCCGGGCAGCACATTGGCGCTCAGCTGGCCCTTGTAGGCCGGCTCCAGGTAGCGGAATTCGCCGGCCAGATCGACGCCGCGCTTGGTCATGACGGCGGGCGAAAAAGTCGCATCCCGGTTGGGTGCGATGTCAAAGTAATACGGCTGGCGGTATTCAAAGCCGTTGAGCGAGCCCAGGCCCAGCGTGGGCGGCAGGAAGCCCGACTTGCGCTTCTCGCTCAGCGGAAAGCTGATCTTGGGAAAAGCCAGGATCGGCACGTCCTTGAAGCGCACGACGGCGCCGGTGGCCACGCCGACTTCCCGGTCCATGTCGAAGTCAACGCGCGTGGCGGTCAGCTCCCAGGCGGGCTTCCAGCTGTCCTCGTTGCTTCGCTCGCAGGTGGTGTAGGTGGCGTGGTGCGCCGTCAGGTGCCTGTCGTCGATGAAATCAACCCGCTCGGCCTGGCCGTTGCCGCCGTTTTGCAGGAACGAGTAGCGCGGCGTGGTGAAAAAGCCTTCAAAGCGGTCCAGCTTGAGCTCCAGCTCGGGGCCTTCAAAACGGTTGCCGGCATTGTTGATGCGCACATGGCCGGTGCTCTTGAGCTGGTCGTCGGGCTGGTAGTACTCGATGCGGTCGGCGCGCATGGAAGTGGCGCCACGGCGCAGTTCGGCATTGCCCTCGATCACCGTTTCCAGGTCGGGCCGGCCTGAAATCCGGTCGCCGACGGCAAACGTCGGGCCTTCGTCCTCGGGCGCCCTGGAGACGCCCTCGGCCAGCAGGGGCGAGCTTTTGAGCGTCAGCGCAGGCGCTGCAGCGGCGCCTGGCGTGCCGGCCGGCGCCTGCGCATGACCGGCGCCGGCCACGGCCATCCCCAGCGTGGCGAGCATCGCCAGCCGGGAGACAGCATGGGCCACCGGGGAAAGAATAAAGGAGGAGTGGGATGCGCGGCGCATCGTTTGTATGAGATAAACCCGTTTGTAAAATCAGGGCTGATTATCCATGACCCTCTTACCGGCCTTTGCCGGGCTGCCGCACTGACCAAGGGCTTTGAAAAAATGACCGCTTCCCCCCTCGACTGGCTTGATCCGGTGCGCGCCAGCGCCTTTGCGCAATGGCTGGCCGCCGTGGCGCCGCACCACGCCTTACAAACCGATACCGTCCGGCTGGCCTCGGCCGATGCCAGCTTTCGCCGCTATTTCCGCGTTGACGCGGCCGGCGGCAGCCAGCGCTTCATCATCATGGATGCGCCGCCGGCGCAGGAAGACTGCGCGCCCTTCGTCAAGGTGGCCGGCCTGATGGCGGATGCAGGCCTGAAGGCGCCGCGCGTGCTGGCGTGGAACGAAGCGCAGGGCTTCATGCTGCTGAGCGACCTGGGCGCGCAGACCATGCTCGACGTGATCGCGCCGCCCGCCGCCGTCGATGCCCGCGTCGAGGCAACGCCGGCGCACTTCGACCTCTACATGCAGGCGGTGGACGTGCTGGTGCAGTGGCAGCTGGCATCAAAACCCGGCGTGCTGCCGACTTGCGACGACGCGCTGCTGTCGCGCGAGCTGGCGCTGTTCCCCGAATGGTATGTCGGCCAGCACCGGGGGTTTGCGCTGGACGCGGGCTTGAGCGCCAGGCTGGAGCCGCTGTTCGCGCAGATCAAGGCCAGCAACCTGAACGCGCTGGACGGCGCGCGCGTCTATGTGCATCGCGACTTCATGCCGCGCAACCTGATGGTTGATCAGACCGGCGAGCTGGGCGTGCTGGACTTCCAGGACGCGGTGTATGGCCCGATCACCTACGACATCGCCAGCCTGATGCGCGACGCCTTTTTAAGCTGGGAAGAGGAGTTCGTGCTCGACATCACCGTGCGCTACTGGCAACGGGCGCGCAAGGCCGGCCTGCCGGTCGGCGATGATTTCGGCGAGTTCTACCGGGCAGTCGAATGGATGGGCCTGCAGCGCCACCTCAAGGTGCTCGGCATTTTTGCGCGCTTGAGCCTGCGCGACGGCAAGCCCAAATACCTGGCGGACACGCCGCGCTTCATCCGCTACGCCCGCGCGACCTGCGCACGCTACCGCCAGCTCGGGCCGCTGATGGTGCTGCTCGACGAGATTGAAGGCGTTGACACCCGCGTGGGGTACACGTTTTGATGCCAAATTGGCCTTCTACGCAGGGTGGACGTGCGCAAGCAGCTACTAAATCAATAGCAATCCCGGGTTTTGTCCAGCGGACGGCCCCCGCATGAGCGCCCGTTTTTACGCCGACATCGCCCTCGTTCCCGGGCAGACCGTCACATTGCCCGAGCAGACCGCCCGCCATATCCAGGTGCTGCGCCTGCAGCCGGGCGAGCGCATCACGCTGTTCAATGGCCGGGGTGACACTGAAGGCGAATTCGACGCCACCGTGGAGCGCATGGGCCGCAGCGACGTGGCGGTCGTCATCGGCGCCTGGAGCGCCACCGCGCGCGAGGCCGCGCGCAGCATTCACCTGGTGGTCAGCATGCCGGCCAACGACCGCATGGACTGGCTGATCGAGAAAGCCACCGAACTGGGCGCCGCCAGCATCCAGCCGGTGATGAGCGAGCGCAGCGTGCTGCGCCTGAAAGCCGAGCGCGCCGACAAGAAGGCCGCGCACTGGCGCGGCATTGCCATTGCGGCCTGCGAACAATGCGGCCGCAACCGCCCGCCGCGGGTGCATGACGTGACCACGCTGGCCGACTGGCTGAAGAAAAGCACGGCCGAAACCAGCCCTGCCGCCACCGACCCCGCTCCGGGCGGCATGCGGCTGCTGCTGTCGCTGCAGGACGGCAGCCGCCCGCTGGCCGAAGCCGTCGCCAGCACCGGACTGACCTCTTTCACCTTCCTGAATGGCCCGGAAGGCGGCCTGAGCCCGGACGAGGAAGCCGCCGCCCTCGCCTGCGGCTTCAGCCCCGTCACGCTCGGGCCGCGCGTGCTGCGGGCCGAAACCGCGCCGCTGGCTTGTTTGGCGCTGCTGACGCTCGCATCGAGCAGCGCGTGAACCGCAACCCCTGACTATTGGTCGTCTGCTAGGGTTGTTCCTTACCAACAACGCCGCTTTTATCTCTTTTCGTACGCTCTGGGATGGCATGATGCGTAATCGCACGATCTGTGAATATAAAAAACAATGACCCCGAGAAATTTACTAGTGTTTAATTGGTGAAGTTCCTCGCGGTATTGCGAAGCTGCGTGCCC
>JAECRO010000019.1 GCA_016000195.1 Burkholderiales bacterium
TATGTGGCCGGCGTCACGCGCGCCTTCACCATCGGCGGCGCGCAGGCCGTGGCCGCGCTGGCCTACGGCACGGCGACGGTGCCCAAGGTGGACAAGATCACCGGCCCCGGCAACGCCTACGTCGCCAGCGCCAAGAAGCGCGTGTTTGGCACGGTGGGCATCGACATGATTGCCGGGCCGTCCGAAATTTTGGTGCTGGCCGATGGCACGACGCCCGCCGACTGGGTGGCGATGGACTTGTTCAGCCAGGCCGAGCATGACGAACTGGCGCAAAGCATTTTGCTGTGCCCCGACGCCGCCTATATCGACGCCGTGCAGGAGGCGATCAACCGCCTGCTGCCCTTGATGCCGCGCGCCGGGATCATCGCCCGGTCGCTGAGCGACCGGGGCGCGCTGATCCTGACGCGCAGCATGGAAGAGGCTTGCGAAATTTCCAACCGTATCGCGCCCGAGCACCTGGAAGTCTCCAGCCGCGAGCCGCACCGCTGGGAGCCGCTTTTGAGGCACGCGGGCGCGATTTTCCTCGGCGCCTACACCAGCGAAAGCCTGGGCGACTACTGCGCCGGCCCGAACCACGTGCTGCCGACCAGCGGCACGGCGCGCTTTTCCAGCCCGCTGGGCGTGTACGACTTCCAGAAGCGCTCCAGCCTGATCGAGGTCAGCGAGGCCGGCGCGCAAGTCCTTGGCCCGATTGCCGCCGAACTCGCCTATGGCGAAGGCCTGCAGGCGCATGCCCGCGCCGCCGAGATGCGTTTGCACACCGTGCCCGACATGAGAATGAACCCATAAATGACCGCGCCTGATTCAACACTCGATCCGAAACTGAAAAAACTGATCCGCCAGGACGTGCAGTCGATGCACGCCTACGCCATCCAGGAGTCAAGCGGCATGGTCAAGCTCGACGCCATGGAAAATCCGCACCGGCTGCCCGCTGGTCTGCAGGCCGAACTCGGCCAGCGGCTGGGCGCGCTGGCGCTGAACCGCTACCCGGACGGCCGCGTCAACGACCTGCGCCGCGCGCTGGCCGACTACGCGCAGATGCCCGAGGGCTTCGACATCATGCTGGGCAACGGCTCGGACGAGCTGATCGCACTGCTGGCGCTGGCCTGCGATGTGCCGGGCGGCTCGGTGCTGGCGCCGCTGCCGGGTTTTGTGATGTACGCCATGAGCGCGCAGCTGCAGGGCCTGAAATTCATCGGCGTCGATCTGACACCCGACTTTGAACTCGACGAAGCCGCGATGCTGGCCGCTATTGCCGAACACAAGCCGTCCATCACCTACCTGGCCTATCCGAACAACCCGACGGCCAAGCTGTGGGACGACGCGGTGATTGAAAACATCATCAACGCCGTCGGCGGGCAGGGCGGGCTGGTCGTGATCGACGAGGCCTACCAGCCGTTTGCCGGCAAGAGCTACGCCGGCCGCATGCAGCGGCACAGCCATGTGCTGTTGATGCGCACGCTGAGCAAGTTCGGCCTGGCCGGCGTGCGAATCGGCTACATGATGGGACCCAAAGCCCTGATCGCCGAAATCGACAAGGTGCGCCCGCCCTACAACATCAGCGTGCTCAATTACGAATGCGCGCTGTTTGCGCTGGAACACCAGGAGGTGTTTGCCGCGCAGGCGCAAGACGTGGTCGCCCAGCGCGCCGTGCTGTTCGACGCGCTCAGCGCCTTGCCGGGCGTCAAGGCCTGGCGCAGCGACGCCAACATGATCCTGATCCGCGTGCCGGACGCGGCCCGTGCCTTTGAAGGCTTGCGAAATCGCAAGGTGCTGGTCAAAAACGTTTCTAAAATGCATCCTCTGCTCACCAACTGTTTGCGCCTGACCGTCGGCACCGCCGAAGAAAACGCGCAATTGCTGGCCGCGCTTGAACAATCTCTATGACGCTCTCCTCCACTGCCTCATTACCCGCCGCGCGCACCGCCGAAGTTTCGCGCAACACCGCCGAGACCCGGATCACCGTCAAGCTCAACCTCGACGGCGCCGGCCAGGCCAGCCTGTCAACAGGCATCGGCTTTTTTGACCACATGCTCGACCAGATTGCCCGCCACGGGCTGATCGACCTCGACATCCACGCCGTCGGCGACCTGCACATCGACGGCCACCACACGGTCGAAGATGTCGGCATCACGCTGGGGCAGGCCGTGGCGCAGGCGGTGGGCGACAAGAAAGGCCTGCGCCGCTACGGCCACGCCTATGTGCCGCTGGATGAAGCGCTGTCGCGCGTGGTGATCGACTTTTCAGGCCGCCCGGGCCTGGTCATGAACGTGCCGTTCAAGAGCGGCATGATCGGCACCTTCGACAGCCAGCTGGCCTACGAATTCTTCCAGGGCTTCGTGAACCATGCGTTCGTCACGCTGCACATCGACAACCTCAAGGGTGAAAACGCCCATCACCAGGCCGAAACCGTGTTCAAGGCCTTTGCCCGTGCCTTGCGCATGGCGCTGGAAATCGACCCGCGCGCCGCCAACGTGATTCCTTCGACCAAGGGCTCGCTGTAAGCACGAATTCACTGTTATTCATGCCTGTTTTGGCCTGTAGCGCAGGCGCCGCATGCACGAGTAGCTACTAAATACATAGCAATTTAAATTTCCTCCGAATGTCCAATTTGAAAACGGTGGCAGTGGTCGATTACGGTTCGGGCAATTTGCGTTCGGTCTCGCAGGCGGTCCGGCATGTGGTGCAGGGCACCGGCTACGAGGTGCTGGTCACGTCGAACCCGCAGGACGTGCTGAATGCCGAACGCGTCGTGCTGCCCGGCCAGGGCGCCATGCACGACTGCATGCTGGCGCTGGAACACTCGGGCATGCTGGGCGCCGTGCTGCATGCGGCCGCCAGCAAGCCGCTGTTTGGCGTGTGCGTCGGCATGCAGATGCTGCTCGACAACAGCCATGAAGGCCTGGACGGCGCGCCCACGCCCGGCCTGGGGCTGATCCATGGCGAGGTCGTCAAGTTTGACCTGGCCGGGCAACTCCAGCCCGACGGCAGCCGGTTCAAGGTGCCGCAAATGGGCTGGAACCAGGTCTGCCAGACGCGCCCGGACGGCGTGCATGCCCATCCGGTGTGGAAGGGCGTGCCCGACGGCTCGTATTTCTACTTTGTGCACAGCTTTTACGCCTGCCCGTCGGATGCGCGCCACATCGCAGGTGTTGCCGACTATGGCGGGCATTTTGCGGCGGCGATAGCGCGCGATAATATTTTCGCGACCCAGTTTCACCCCGAGAAAAGCGCTGACCAGGGGCTGGCGCTGTACCGCAATTTCCTGCACTGGAACCCCTGAGCTGTTTTTTTTCTTCCCCGGATGCGCCTCATGCCGGGGCAAATCATTTTTCAACCTCACTAACTGCTTTTCCTTGGCCCAACATGCTACTCATCCCCGCGATTGACCTCAAAGACGGTCACTGCGTCCGCCTGAAACAAGGCGACATGGACCAGTCCACCATTTTCAGCGAAGACCCGGCGGCCATGGCGCGCAGCTGGGTGGACAAGGGTGCGCGCCGCCTGCACCTGGTCGATCTGAATGGCGCGTTCGCGGGCAAGCCCAGAAACGAAGCGGCCATCAAGCGCATCCTGGCCGAGGTGGGCAATGAGATCGACGTGCAGCTGGGGGGCGGCATTCGCGACCTCGACACCATCGAGCGCTACCTCGATGCCGGCCTGCGCTACGTCATCATCGGCACCGCCGCCGTGAAGAACCCCGGCTTTTTGCAGGACGCCTGCACCGCCTTTGGCGGCCACATCATCGTCGGGCTGGACGCGAAAGACGGCCGTGTCGCCACCGACGGCTGGAGCAAGCTGACCGGCCATGAAGTGGTCGATCTGGGCAAGAAGTTCCAGGACTACGGCGTCGAATCCATCATCTACACCGACATCGGCCGCGACGGCATGCTCAGCGGCATCAACATCGAAGCGACGGTCAGGCTGGCGCAGGCGTTGACGATTCCGGTGATTGCCTCGGGCGGCCTGTCGAACATGGCCGACATCGACGCGCTGTGCGCCGTGGAAGACGAAGGCGTGCAGGGCGTGATCTGCGGCCGCTCGATCTACAGCGGCGACCTGGATTTTGCAGCGGCGCAGGAACGCGCTGACGAGTTGAACGGCTAGGCGCTGAATGCTGGCCAAACGCATCATTCCCTGCCTTGACGTGACCGGCGGCCGGGTCGTCAAGGGCGTCAATTTCGTCGAACTGCGCGATGCCGGCGACCCGGTGGAAATTGCCGCGCGCTACAACGACCAGGGCGCCGACGAACTGACGTTTCTCGACATCACCGCCACCAGCGACGGGCGCGACCTGATCCTGCACATCATCGAGGCCGTGGCCTCGCAGGTGTTCATCCCGCTGACCGTGGGCGGCGGCGTTCGCACGGTCGAGGACGTGCGCCGGCTGCTCAACGCCGGCGCTGACAAGACCAGTTTCAACTCGGCCGCGCTGGCCAATCCGCAGGTCATCAACGACGCCTCGGCCAAATACGGCGCGCAGTGCATCGTCGTGGCGATTGACGCCAAGCGCCGCAGCGACGAGGACGCGCTGCTGCGCGGCGCCGGCTGGGATGTGTACAGCCATGGCGGACGCAAGAACACCGGGCTGGACGCCGTGGCCTGGGCCACCGAAATGGCGCAGCGCGGCGCGGGCGAAATTTTGCTGACCAGCATGAACCGCGACGGCACCAAGTCGGGCTTCGACCTGGAACTGACGCGCGCCGTGAGCGATGCCATCAGCGTGCCGGTGATTGCCTCGGGCGGTGTCGGCAACCTGGACCATCTGGCCGACGGCGTGCAGCTGGGCGGCGCCGATGCGGTGCTGGCGGCCAGCATTTTTCACTACGGCGAATACACGGTAGAGCAGGCCAAACGGCACATGGCGGCGCGTGGAATTCCGGTGCGGCTCTAGTTTGCAAGCATTTTTGGCTTCTTGCGCATGCTGGACGGGCGCAAGCAGCTATCAATTTAATAGTAATTTGAGTGCACTTCAGCGCTTCAAGCATCACGGACAATATGCCCATGAATTGGTTAGACACGGTCCGTTGGGACGACAAGGGCCTGGTGCCCGTCATTGCGCAGGAGGCCGCCAGCGGCGATGTGCTGATGTTTGCCTGGATGAACCGCGAGGCATTGCAAAAAACCGCCGAACTGGGCCAGGCGGTGTATTTCAGCCGTTCGCGCAATCGCCTGTGGCACAAGGGTGAAGAATCCGGCCACCTGCAGACGGTGCATGAAATCCGGCTCGACTGCGACAGTGACGTGGTGCTGCTCAAGGTCACGCAGCTCGGCCATGAGCCCGATCAGCCTGGAATAGCCTGCCACACCGGCCGCCACAGCTGCTTTTTCAGCCTTTACAAAGACGGCCAGTGGGTCGCGACCGAGCCGGTCTTGAAAGACCCCGCCAGCATCTATAAATAGCCTGTAATGCACACCATGAATTCCAACGACACGCTTGAGCGCCTGGCCTCCATCATCGAAAGCCGCAAGCTGGTGAATGGCGGCGACCCTGAAACAAGCTATGTGGCGCGCCTGCTGCACAAAGGCCCCGATGCCTTTTTGAAGAAAATCGGCGAAGAAGCCACCGAGACCGTGATGGCCGCCAAAGACATCGACTGCGGCGGCGCCACGCCCGAGTTGAAAGGCAGGCTGGTCGGCGAAGTGGCCGACTTGTGGTTTCATACCCTGATTGCACTGGCACACTACAAGCTGAGGCCCGCCGACGTGCTGGCCGAACTGGAGCGCCGCGAAGGCACCAGCGGCATTGAGGAAAAATCGCTGCGCAAGGCGCAGCAGCGCGAAGCCACCAACGACTGACCCACAAGGAGCAGCATGAACGATGACATCGTGACCATAGAGCCCGACGAAGGGCTCAAGACCTGGGGCTGGGTCAGCTACATCCTTCACCTGGTGGTCGCGGTGGCGGCAGTGCTGCCGGGCGCGCAGGTGTCCATCGCCCTGCTGGTGATTGCGCTGGTGATCGACCTGGTCAAGCGGGGCGACGCCGCCAACACCTGGCAGGCCTCGCATTTCAGCTGGCGGATTCGCTCGGTGCTGTGGGCCGGTATTTTGTACCTGCTGACTTCCTGGCTCTGGCTGCTGTTTATCATTCCGGGCTGGATCGCCTGGGGCCTGATTTCGGTCTGGTTTCTTTACCGTATCGTCATGGGCATGGTGCGCATGAACGCCGGCCGTTCCATGGAGACCGCATGAGTCATTCTGAAAACTGCATTTTCTGCAAAATCGCCACCGGCGCCATTCCCAGCCGCAAGGTCTACGAAGACGACGAGTTGTTAGCCTTTCACGACATCCATCCGTGGGCGCCGGTGCATTTCCTGATCGTTCCCAAGACGCATATTCCGTCGATGGCGCAGGTCGGGCCCGAACATGCGGCGCTGCTGGGGCGGATGATGGTGCTGGCGCCCCGGCTGGCCATCGAGCAGGGCTGCAACCCGTACCCGAAAGGCGGTTTTCGCACTGTCATCAATACCGGCGAAGAGGGCGGCCAGGAAGTGCATCACCTGCACATGCATGTCATTGGCGGCCCCCGGCCATGGCTCAAGGGCTGAGGTCACGGCATGTCACGGGAACCCTTGCGATGACAGCGACTCTCACTATCCAGCAGGCTGGCAGGGTCATCGTCACTGTCACACCGGGCCTTTAGAATCAGCGCCTGTTGTGAACGTATCAGCCGGTTGTCTATTTTTTCAGATTAGGAGCAAAACATGGGTGGTTTTTCCATATGGCACTGGTTGATCGTGCTGTTGATCGTGGTGATGGTGTTCGGCACCAAGAAACTGCGCAACATGGGCAGCGACTTGGGCGGAGCCGTCAAGGGCTTCAAGGACGGCATGAAAGACGGCAGCCAGTCACCGGATGACGAAAAGCCCGTGGCCCCGGCCGGCCATGTCAGCAACGCGCAGGCAGCCGCCGACAAGGCCGAGCGCAACACGATTGACGTCGAAGCCCGGCACAAGTCCTGATTTGCGCAGCATGCCGGCCTGTACTTCATCTCTTTTCGCCTGAGTTGCCGTGATTGACCTCGGCATCTCCAAAATCGCCCTGATCGGCGCGGTGGCCCTGATCGTCATCGGCCCCGAAAAGCTGCCGCGCGTGGCCCGCACCGTCGGCATGCTGCTGGGCAAGGCGCAGCGCTATGTCAATGACGTGAAGCAGGAAGTCAACCGTTCGATGGAGCTCGACGAGTTCAAGAAAATGAAGGACAGCTTCGAGGGCGCGGCCCGGGATGTTGAAAGCTCGATCAGGACCGGCGCCAGCGATTTTGAAAAATCATGGTCCGAAACCACTGGCGCCCCGTCATCCGGCGCCTTGCCCGGCTTTGAGGCTTTTCCTGAATACCGGAACCCGAAAAAGAAGTGGCGGCTCAAGCGCGGCGCGACGCCGCAATGGTTCAAGGCCCGTTCGGGCGTTCGCACCAAGGCCCAGTCCGGCGCGGCCCGTGTGGCACGCTTTCGTCCGCAGCCCGGCCGCAAGGCATGAAGCATGCATCCTGATTTTTCCTTTGCGCGCAAACCGGCGCAATTCATCCAGCGCAAACTTCCTTCATGAGCGATCCCAACTCCCCCGGCAGCGACGACAAGCCCGACGAACTCGCGGGCACCGAGCAGCCCTTTGTGCAGCACCTGATGGAGTTGCGCGACCGGATGATCAAAGCCGTGATCGCGATTGGCATTGCAGCAGCCATCCTGGCGCTCTTTCCCGGCCCGGGCGCGCTGTATGACCTGATGGCCGCGCCGCTGATCGCCAGCCTGCCCAAGGGCGCGACGCTGATCGCCACCAACGTCATTTCGCCGTTTGTCGTGCCGATCAAGATTCTCTTCATGGCCGCCTTCATGATTGCGCTGCCGGTGGTGCTCTACCAGGTCTGGGCCTTTGTGGCGCCCGGCCTGTATTCGCATGAGAAAAAACTGGTCATGCCGCTGGTGGTCTCCAGTACGCTGCTGTTTTTTTTCGGCGTGGCGTTTTGCTATTACTTCGTGTTCGGCCAGGTGTTTCATTTCATCCAGAGCTTTGCGCCCAAGTCGATCACCGCCGCGCCTGACATCGAGGAATACCTCAACTTCGTGCTGGGCATGTTTCTGGCCTTCGGCCTGGCCTTTGAAGTGCCGATTGCGGTCATCCTGCTGGTCCGCATGGGCGTGCTCACAGTGGCCCAGCTGCGCCAGTACCGGGGCTACTTCTGGGTGGTTGCCGCCATTGGCACCGCGCTGGTCACGCCGCCCGATGCAGGCTCGATGATCATGCTGCTGATGGTGGTCGGCGGGCTGTACGAGGTGGGTATTTTGGCGGCGCAGGTCTTCATCAAGCGCACCCAGGCGCCCGATGCCGACTCCGAAGTGGCCAAACCCTGAGCCTTTGCTATTTTTTCGATCAAATCATTGCCTTGCGCAGCATGCACAAGCGCTGGCAGCTATTGATTTTGTAGCAAATCCTGGAGTTTTCCGGCTTCGGCCCGACCCATGAATGTGAATGGGCCGCCTGGCCTCAGCGCTGGACCTTGGGCCGCTCGCGTTTGCCGGGCGTCACCGCGATTTCTACCGGACCATTGCCGCGCAGCACCGTCATCGGGGCAGGCGTGCCGGGCTTGAGCGAGGCCACGGCGGTCAGCAACTGGCTGACATTGCCGACCGGCTGCCCGTTGACCGCCGTGATCACGTCGCCGGGCCGAATCCCGCCCTGCGCGGCCGGGCCGTTTTGCAGCACGCCGGTGATGATGACGCCGCCCGCCTTGGCGGCCTCCGGCTTGAGCTTGAAGGCTTCGACCAGTTCGGCATTGAGTTCCTGCGGCTCGACGCCGATCCAGCCGCGCGTGACCTGTCCGTCTTTGACAATGCCTTCGAGCACCTGCCTGGCGGTCGAGACCGGAATGGCAAAACCAATGCCCATGGAGCCGCCCGAGCGTGAATAGATCGCGGTGTTGATACCCAGCAGGTTGCCATTCCCATCGACCAGCGCGCCGCCCGAATTGCCGGGGTTGATGGCCGCATCGGTCTGGATGAAGTTCTCGAAGGTGTTGATGCCCAGCTGGTTGCGACCCAGCGCGCTGACGATGCCGCCAGTCACGGTCTGGCCGACGCCAAAGGGGTTGCCGATGGCCAGCACCGGATCACCGACCTGCAGCGTGTCCGAGTTGCCCAGCACAATGACGGGCAGCTTGCCCAGCTCGATCTTGAGGATCGCCAGGTCGGTGTCGGGGTCGGTGCCTATCACCTGGGCCCTGGCCTTGCGGGTGTCGTTCAGGACGACTTCGATTTCGTCGGCGCCTTCCACCACATGGTTGTTGGTCAGGATGTAGCCGCTGCTGCTGACGATCACGCCGCTGCCGAGGCCCGCCTGCGCTTCGCCCGGATTCTGGTCGCCAAAGAAAAACCGGAACCACGGGTCGTTCATTTGCGGGTTTTTGACGGCGGCCTTGCTGGTGTTGATGCTCACGACGGCCGCCGAGGCTATTTTTGCCGCCGGAGCAAAACTGCCCATCGGACTGGCCGTGCCGGCTGTCCGTGGCAAGCTGCTGCCTGGCGCCTCGATCACCGAAACACCGCCCACCGGGGTGCGCCTGTTCAGCCACTGCGGCTGCAGCGTGGCCACTACAAAATAAGCCGCCACCAAGATAGTGACGGTCTGGGAAAACAGGAGCCAGGTGCGCTTCATGGTGGATCAAAAAAGGAATTGGCAGGCGTGAATGAAAGCTGATGGGTGCGGCGCAGCCCGTGAGCAGGCGCCGAACGCGTATTGTGCTTTATGCATGCTGGCTCTGCGTAGGACGTGGCGCCCTGAAAAGCTGTGAATCCGGGAAAAAAATCAAAATACAGCCTGTTCCAGGCTTGCCTGAGACAATCCCGGCATGAACACCACCACGAGACCGGATTTGCTGCAGGCGTTTGACGCGCTGCTTGAGCCCGCGCGCTTCAAGGACTATGGACCCAACGGCCTGCAGGTCGAGGGGAAAAGGCAGGTTCACCGCATCGTTTCCGGCGTCACGGCCAGCCGCGCATTGATAGAAGCGGCGATTGACGCGCAGGCCGATGCCGTCTTTGTGCATCACGGCCTGTTCTGGCGCGGCCAGGACGGCTGCGTGACGGGCTGGATGAAGCAGCGCCTGGCGCTGCTGCTGGCCCACGACATCAACCTGTTTGCCTACCACCTGCCGCTGGATGCGCACCCTGAACTGGGCAACAACGCGCAGCTCGGGCTGCAGCTGGGCTTGACGGCTGGCGCGCGTTTCGGCGAGCAGGACCTGGGATTCCTGGGTGGACGGTCCGATGGCGGCAGCTTTGCCTCCACCTGTGCGCTGGCTGAACACATTGAAAGCAGGTTAAAAAGGCCTGTTGTGCAGGTGGGGCAAGCGCAGGCAGCTATTAAAAACATAGCGTGGTGCAGCGGCGGGGCGCAAGGCTACTTTGAGGCCGCGATTGCCGCTGGCGCCGACGCTTTCATCACCGGCGAGATTTCCGAGCCGCAGGCCCACTACGCGCGAGAGATGGGCGTGGCGTTCATCGCCTGCGGCCACCATGCCTCGGAGCGCTACGGCGCGCCTGCCGTGGCGGCGCACGTTGCGGCGCAATTCGGGCTGCAGCACCAGTTCATCGACATTGACAACCCCGCATGAAAAAACCAATCCTCATCACCATGGGCGATGCCGCCGGCATTGGCCCGGAAATCATCGCCAGGTCATTTCGCGATTCGCCGGACGACCTGACGGGTTGCGTAGTGATCGGTGACGTGGCGACGCTGCGCCGCGCCACCGCGCTGATCGCTGCGCAAGCCGGAACGATGGCGCTGCCGGTGGCGCAACTCGACACCCTGGCCGACCTGCCGTCCGTTCCGCCAAACTGCCTCGGCGTGCTACAAAAATGCGAGCTGCCTGCGCTTGTTCCATATGGGCAAGTCAGTGGTCTGGCAGGGCAAGCCGCTGCCGAATGCATTGTCTGGGCCGCGCGCGCCGTGCTGGCGGGGCAGGCTGGAGCCATGGTGACGGCGCCGATTCACAAGGAAGCGCTGGCCGCCGCCGGTGGCTGGGCGGCCCGTTTTCCGGGGCACACCGAAATGCTGCAGGCCGAAGCGGCCGCGTTCCTGGGCAAGCCGGTGAGCGCGGTGCCGGTGCGCATGATGCTGGCCAACGACGAGCTGAAAACCGTGCTGGTGAGCATCCACATGTCGCTCAGGAATGCGATTGATGCCGTGACGTTTGACAATGTGCTGCAAACCTTGCGCATTACGCACGAAGCGGTGAGCGCCAGCCTGGGGCGGCCGCCGCGCATTGCCGTGGCGGGCCTGAATCCGCACGCCGGCGAGGGCGGGCTGTTCGGCAGTGAAGAGCAGCTCATCATTGCGCCGGCCATTGCCGTGGCCCGGGAGGAGGGGCTGGATGCGCGCGGGCCTTTCGCGCCCGACACGGTTTTCATGCGGGCGCGCAACACGCCGGCAAAACCCGGCGAATTTGACGTGGTGGTCGCCATGTACCACGACCAGGGCCTGATTCCGGTCAAATACCTCGGGGTGGAGCAGGGTGTCAACGTCACGCTCGGCCTGCCGCTGGTGCGCACCAGCCCGGACCATGGCACGGCTTTCGATATTGCCGGCACCGGCCAGGCCGACGCCTCCAGCCTGCTGGCCGCCATCCGCATGGCGCGCCAGCTGGCTGCGTAGCCTGAAGGCCGGCTTACCGTTTCAGGCTGTCACGGATTTCGCGCAGCAGCACGATATCTTCAGCCGGTGCGGCGGTTGGCGCAACCACTTCACGGCGCTTGAGCCGGTTGATCTGCTTGACCATCAGGAAAATGATGAACGCCAGAATGGCAAAGTTGACCGCCACCGTGATGAAGCTGCCGTAGGCGAACACCGGAACGCCGGCTTTTTTCAGCGCATCCAGCGTCGTCGGAATGCCCGGCGGCACGCTGCCCAGCACCAGGAACATATTCGAAAAATCCAGCTTGCCGATCACCGCCCCGACCACCGGCATGATCAGGTCGCCCACCACGGAGTCCACAATCTTGCTGAAAGCCGCCCCGATGATCACGCCAACGGCCAGGTCGATCACGTTGCCCTTGATGGCAAACTCCTTGAATTCCTGCATCATTCCCATAGGGTTCCCCTGTTTCTTTGTGATGGTTGCACCGATACCGCACCGTGCGTAACGGCAGACAATTATGCTGGTTTGGCCTGAATTTCCAGGCCGTTTGCACGCCGGGTTTGCAACAAAGTAGGCGTGTCCATGAAGCGCAAAACAATGGGGCTGGGTGAGTTGGCGCCGGGGCGAGGCAATCGAAAAACCGGTTCTCGCTCCGCTACAATTACGGGTTTACCCCCTAGGCCTTTTTCAAGCCAGCTCTTGAAGGACTTTCATGACCCAAGCAAGCGTAATGAGTGTGCCGCACGGCGCTCCTGTCGATAAAGATAAAAGAAACTGGATCGTTGCCACCTGCGCCATGGGCGGCGCAGGCGTTGTTGCCGTGGCGGTTCCCTTTGTGAGCACCTTTCAGCCGTCTGAACGAGCCAAGGCCACTGGCGCTGCAGTCGAGGTTGATATTTCAGCGCTTAAACCCGGCGAGAAAATGACCGTGGAGTGGCGCGGCAAACCGGTCTGGATTGTCAAGCGCACACCCGAGCAACTCGCTGGTCTGCCCAAGAATGATCCTCTTCTGGCCGACCCCAAATCGAAACGCAAGCTGCCTGACTGGACGCCGGCCTACGCGCGCAATGAAAACCGCTCCATCAAGGCCGACACGCTGGTGGTGGTCGGCATTTGTCCGCACCTGGGCTGTTCGCCGTCGGACAAGTTCCAGCCCGGCGCCCAGCCTTCCTTGCCTGACGATTGGGCGGGTGGTTTCTTGTGCCCTTGCCATGGATCAACCTTTGATCTGGCAGGCCGCGTGTACAAGAACAAGCCTTCGCCAGATAACCTCGAAGTGCCTCCGCACATGTACCTGTCGGATGCCAAGCTGCTGATTGGTGAAGACAAAAAGGCCTGAGGGCGCGCCACCTCCTTCACAAGACCTTTCCGCGCGCGACCGATACCCTGCCGTCCTGCACCGTATCAAGTCCGCGGCCAAAGCAACCCACCGAACCAGGATCAGTTATGGCTGAATTCAAAGAAATCTCTCCCGATGCTCCGCTCGCTGCCCAGGCGATGAATTGGCTCGACAACCGTTTTCCCGCCAGCAAGCTCTACAAAGAGCACATGAGCGAGTATTACGCGCCGAAAAACTTCAACTTCTGGTACATCTTTGGCTCGCTGGCCATGCTGGTGCTGGTCATCCAGATCGTCACCGGCATCTTCCTGACCATGAACTACAAGCCCGAAGCCTCCCTGGCTTTCGGCTCGGTCGAGTACATCATGCGCGACGTGCCCTGGGGATGGCTGATCCGCTACATGCATTCCACCGGGGCATCGGCCTTTTTTATCGTCGTTTACATGCACATGTTCCGCGGCCTGATTTACGGCAGCTACCGCAAGCCGCGTGAATTGATCTGGGTGTTTGGCTGCGCGATTTTCCTGGCGCTGATGGCCGAGGCTTTCATGGGCTACCTGCTGCCCTGGGGCCAGATGAGCTACTGGGGCGCCCAGGTCATCGTGAACCTGTTTGCAGCCATTCCTTTCATCGGTCCTGACCTGGCGCTGCTGATTCGCGGCGACTACGTGGTTGGCGATGCAACGCTGAACCGCTTTTTTGCCTTCCACGTCATCGCCGTTCCGCTGGTGCTGCTGGGTCTGGTGGTGGCGCACATCATTGCGCTGCATGAAGTGGGTTCCAACAATCCCGATGGCGTTGAGATCAAAGGTCCGAATGCGCCGCGCGATGCCGCTGGCCATCCGCTGGACGGCATTCCGTTTCACCCTTACTACACGGTGCATGACATCTTCGGCGTCAGCATTTTCCTGATGATCTTCTCGGCGATCATTTTCTTTGCGCCCGAGTTTGGCGGCTACTTCCTGGAATACAACAACTTCATTCCCGCCGACCCGCTGCAAACGCCGCTGCACATTGCCCCGGTCTGGTATTTCACGCCTTACTATTCGATGCTGCGTGCCATTACCGGCGAGATGATGTATGCGCTGATTGCCTGCGTACTGGCTGGTGCGGTGCTGGGTGTGGTCAAGGCCAAAGTTGCCAACCTGGCCAAGGCCATCATCGTCGGCGCTGCCGTGGTGCTGGTGGCTGCCATGCTGCTGATTGATGCCAAGTTCTGGGGCGTGGTCGTCATGGGCGGTGCGGTCATCATCCTGTTCTTCCTGCCATGGCTGGACAAAAGCGAAGTCAAGTCCATCCGCTATCGCCCGACCTGGAACAAATACCTCTATGGTGTCTTTGTGATCAACTTCCTGATCCTGGGCTACCTGGGTGTTCAGCCACCTTCGGCGATTGGCGGGCGCGTGTCGCAAGCGGGAACTCTGTTCTACTTCGGCTTTTTCCTGCTGATGCCGTGGTGGAGCCGATTGGGCACCTTCAAGCGCGTTCCCGATCGCGTGACATTTTCCGCCCATTGAGCAGGAGACCAACAACCATGAAAAAACTCATTCTCGCCCTGATTGCCACGATCGGTTTGGTGGCTGGTGCACAAGCCGCAACGGGCGGACTTGCCTGGGACAAAGCACCCAGCAAGACCAATGACGTGGCAGCCCTGCAAAATGGCGCCAAACTGTTCGTCAACTACTGCCTGAACTGCCACTCGGCAGCCTTCATGCGCTTCAACCGCCTGAAAGACATCGGTCTGACCGACCAGCAGATCAAGGACAACCTGCTTTTCACGACCGAAAAAGTTGGCGAAACCATGAAATCCGCGATTGATCCGAAACAGGCTAAGGCCTGGTTTGGAGCCCTTCCGCCCGACCTGACCGTGATTGCGCGTTCGCGTTCCGGCGCCGGTGGCACGGGTGCCGATTACCTCTACACCTACCTGCGCACCTTCTACCGCGACGAGACCAAGGCAACCGGCTGGAACAACCTGGTATTTCCCAATGTAGCCATGCCGCATGCGCTTTGGGAACTGCAGGGCGTGCGCAAGCCCGTGTATGCCGAACAGGAAGAGCATGGTCACAAGGTTGCCATTTTCAAGGGATGGGAACAGGTGACGCCGGGCACCATGACGCCACTGCAATATGACCAGGCCATGGGCGATCTCGTCGGTTATTTGCAATGGATGGCCGAGCCCGTGCAAAATACCCGTGTACGCATTGGCGTCTGGGTGCTGATTTTCCTGCTCTGCTTCACTTTTGTTGCCTGGCGCCTCAATGCGGCGTACTGGAAAGACATCAAGTAATTTTTTCGCCGGGGTAAGGCCTCGGCGCCTTCTGGAGTGGATGCTTTCAATGTATCCACTCCTTTGCATTTAGGAGTTCCGAATCATGATGGTCCTTTATTCAGGCACAACCTGCCCCTTTTCGCACCGCTGCCGTTTTGTGTTGTTTGAAAAAGGCATGGATTTCGAAATTCGCGATGTTGATCTGTACAACAAGCCTGAAGACATCAATGTGATGAATCCCTACGGCCAGGTTCCGATCCTGGTCGAACGTGACCTGATTCTGTACGAGTCAAACATCATCAACGAGTACATCGACGAGCGCTTCCCGCATCCGCAGCTCATGCCCGGCGACCCGGTGGATCGCGCGCGCGTTCGCCTGTTCCTGCTCAACTTTGAAAAAGAGTTGTTTGTTCATGTCAGCGCACTCGAATCCCGCGCTTCCAAGGGCAATGAGAAAGCGCTGGAGAAATCGCGCGCCCATATCCGTGACCGCCTGACACAACTCGCGCCAATTTTCCTGAAAAACAAGTTCATGCTCGGCGACAATTTCTCGATGCTGGACGTGGCGATTGCACCGCTGCTCTGGCGCCTGGATTACTACGGCATCGACCTGTCAAAAAATGCCGCGCCGCTGCTCAAGTATGCTGAACGCATTTTCTCCCGTCCCGCCTACATTGAAGCGCTGACGCCTTCTGAAAAGGTCATGCGCAAATAATTGCGCATTGAATTACCGGAATAAGCATCTTGGCCGAATTCATGAACGCATCGAATGCCACGTCAACCCGTCCTTACCTGATACGTGCCCTGTACGAATGGTGTACCGACAACGGGTTTACGCCTTATGTCGCCGTGTCGGTGGACAACACCGTGCAGGTGCCGCGCGAGTATGTCAAAAACAACGAGATCGTACTCAATATCGGGTTTGATGCGACCAGTTCGCTGACGCTCGGTAACGAGTTCATCGAGTTCAAGGCACGGTTTGGCGGAAGCGCCCGCGAAATACTGGTTCCGGTCAGTCATGTGATTGCCATCTATGCCCGGGAAAACGGGCAGGGCATGGCTTTTCCTTTTGAAACCCTTCCCGAAGGAATCGCTGGCGCCAATGATTCTCAGACGGTCGTGCCTGCAGCATTGGATCAAGATGCTAAACCGGGATCGTCACCAGCAGTGCAGGCATCCTCGGAAACGCCTGACAGCAAGATCATGCAACTGGTGGAAAACGTGCCGGACAGTCCGCCTGCCGGCTCAGGCAAGCAGAAAAAAACAGACGCACCTGAGCCACCCAAACCGCCGCCAAGGCCACGGCCTTCGCTCAAGCGAGTAAAGTAGAATACGATTTGTGCCGCTTTAGCTCAGTTGGTAGAGCAACCGCCTTGTAAGCGGTAGGTCGTCAGTTCGATTCCGACAAGCGGCACCATTTCCAGTATTTTAATAAAATCCATCAAATACCTGCCCTGCGCGCAGTGGGTCAGCATAGTTAGCTATCAATTAAATAGCTAAAAAAATAATTTCCAGATTTTGCGCTATGCCGAAGGATTACTGTCTTTTGGCGATCAGTATTTTCAGCCGGATGGATGCAACCTTCCAGCCCTGGCGAAGCAGACTGGCCTGCATCAGCGGGATCAACTGCCGGATTTTGGCGGATGCCGCATTGCTGCTTACCAGCAGGCACCAGGTCTCGCCGTCAATCGGCCCGGCCTTGACGGCAGGGCGCAAGCCGCTTGGGATCAGCGCTTCAATGGCCTTGAGCCGCTCGCTGGATTCGCGGACCCGTTGCGTCAGCCGTGCCAGCGAGGGTGAGTCCCCGGCGGCTTGATGCAGCGTAACCGTTGATGGAAGGCGTCTGTGGTGATTCACGGTAAGCGGGTCCGGTCCGCATGCGCGCTGGCCGCGCCTGGTAGCTAGGGCATTTGATTATCAGGGATGGGCGTTGGCAGGAAGGGCCAAAAACCAGCCGGCAGGCGCAGATGAATTTTTGCTGCCCCTGGGTTCAAGGCATCAAGTGCTCATTCGCGGGTTGACCAAGGTGTTTGAATATCTCCGCGTGCAGATCGTCTGTGTGCGCCTTTTCCATGAATTCGTTGATGGATCCGCTAAAACGGACCAAACCCTTGTCAAGCAGGACCAGGCGATCTGCGACCTTGACTTCTTCTGCCAGATGCGTTGCCCATAGCACTGCAACCCCTTGATCCTGGGCCAGGCTGCGCACGGCCGTCAGCAACTGCTGGCGTGAGGCCATGTCCAGCCCCGCCGTGGCTTCGTCCATCAACAGCACGCGTGGCCGGTGGAGCAAGGCACGGACCAGTTCGACCTTGCGGCGGGTACCCCCGGACAGGCTGCGCACGACGGCCTTGGCCTGCGTCGTCATTCCTATCTGTTCCAGTGCCTCGGCAATGCGCTGTCTGGCCAGGGCGCGCGCGAGTCCATGCAGATCAGTATGAAACAGCAAATTGGCCTGTACCGTCAGATCAAGGTCCAGCGCACTTTGCTGGAACACCACGCCCAGGCCTGCCAGCGCCCGGCTGGCCTGGGTACGCATGTCGTGTCCCAGGACTTGGATGTGTCCACGGTCGGGACTGAACAAGCCGGTAAGCAGTTGCAGCAGGGTCGATTTGCCGGCGCCGTTGGGGCCTAGCAAGGCGACTATTTCACCGGCATGCAGGTTCAGGCTGACCCCTTGCAGGGCGTGTTTTCCGGCATAGGACTTGTGCAGGTCTTGTGTACTCAACAGGATGTCGGTCATGTACGGGTCAATCTTGAAAAAGAAGCCAAAAGCTCACGAGAGCAGCGCCGCCAGCAATTTCATGCGGCCAAGTAGCGCTTTTTCACGCTTCACGGTTTCGTTGATGGCCAGTTGATACGCGGCGGTGTCGAGGCCGTTGAGGTCCTGGTCGTACCGGGCCAGCGCGGCTTTGTGCCTGGGGCCGGCGTGTGCTGCGCTCGGCGCTGAAAACCGCCAGAAGCCAAACCCGAGCGCAGCATCTGACGGCGAGAGAAGTCACCTTCTGAAGAAGAAAGCGCTACAGGCGCGAGAAGCGGTGGGGGCATAGAGTGGGAGTCGCAAACAGGATGACAAAAAGCAAGGGCCGGAAAACGTCTGACCATGGCTACAAGCAAAATTCGTTCCCTTTTATCGGGCATTCTTCTTGCTTTTTACTGCGGCAAAGCAAGAATGGTCAAACTAAAAATTACTGGAGACATCGGTCATGAATTTTCTTTATCGGGACTCCCGAAGCACCCGCGCTGCGCCCTGTGCCTGCCGCGCCCGGCCCTGGATGCGGCAGCTTGTCGCGGGCCTCGTCACGCTTTGCGCTGGCCTGGCCATGGCGCAATCGCCTGCGGGCCGGGTCTATGTTTCGAGCGAGAAGGACAGCAGGATTTATGTTTTTGATGTGAAGGGAGAGCGCCTGTCGTCCATAGAGGTGTGCAAGCGGCCACGCCACATGATGTTCAATGCCCGCCATACCCGGATTTACGTCTCCTGCGGCGACAGCAACCAGCTGGGCATTGTGGAGACCGCCAGCGGAAAAATGACGGACCAGATTCCGGTCGGCGACAGTCCCGAAATTTTCGACCTCAGTCCCGATGGAAAAACCGCCTATGTGTCGATTGAAGACGACAACGTCATGGGGGCCTACAACCTGGAAACCAAGGCCAAGCTGTTCGAGGTCAAGACAGGGGGAGAGCCCGAAGGCATTCTGGTGATGCCTGATGGCAAGCATGCCTATGTGACTTCAGAAGTCGCCAATGTGGTTCATCTGGTGGACATCGCGCAGCGCAAGGTGCTCAAGAATATTCGCGTCGGCAAGCGGCCGCGCCGCTTCGTGCTGGCGGCTGGCGGCAAGGAGCTATGGATCAGCAACGAACTGGGCGCCAGCGTCAGCGTGTTGAATACCGAGGACCAAAGCGTCAAGAGCACGGTGGAGTTCAAGGTGCAGGGCATGCGCGCTTCCGACATCACGCCGGTGGGCATGACCTTGAGCCCGGATGGAAAAACCGTATGGGTCGGGCTGGGCCGGGCCAACCATGTGGCCGAGGTCGATGTGGCCACCCGCCAGGTCCGGCGCAACATCCTGGTGGGCAAACGCCCCTGGGGCCTGGCGCAGCACCCTGACGGCAAGACGCTGTACGTCGCCAATGGCTTGTCGGACGACATGACGCTGATTGACACCGCCACGGGCCAGGCTTTGCGCACCGTGGCGGTGGGCCGTGTGCCGCACAGCGTGCTGGTGCAGCCCTGATGGCCCACGCTTGCCTGAGCCGCCAGTGCCGGCATGGGCTGCTGGCCTGCATGCTGGCAGTGGCCGGACTGGCTGCCGTGGCGCCGGTGGCTGCTGCAGCGGAACCGGGCGGCGTGACCGTGGCCGTGATCTCGCTGGCTGGTGACGAACGCTATGCGTCACGCCGGCTGGAGCGCGCCTATCCTGGCCATCCCCAGGGCCGCCCGATGGATGCGGCCCGGCTGGCAGCTGAGGATGCGGCGGTGGAACTGCAAACAGCCGGTCTGACGCTCAAGGTCCGCGAGGTGCTGCTGGCGGATGCGCAGGCTTTGCCCAAGGCCTTGAATGAACTCAAGGCTGCTGGCGTGCATCACCTGGTGGCCGACTTGCCAGTGACCGAAATGAACCAGCTGGTGCGCGCGGCCCCGGCGGCGCTGGGGGGCGCCATGGTGTTCAACGCCGGGCTGGACAACGATGCGCTGCGGGGCGACCAGTGCGCGGCCCACTTGCTGCACACCTTTCCCAGCCGGCAAATGCTGACGGATTCGCTGGCCCAGTACCTGGCCGCGCGCTCCTGGCGCAAAGTGCTGATATTGCAGGGTCCGCTGCCGGGCGACCAGTTGCAGGGCGAAGCCCTGATGCGCTCAGCGCGCCGCTATGGTCTGAAGATCACGCAAACGCGTCCCTTCAAGTTGTCCGGCGACCCACGGGAGCGCGATCTGTCCAATACCCGCCTGTTGACGGGCGAGCGCGAACACGATGTGGTGGCGGTCATGGACAGCGACGGGGAGTTTGCCCGCATGCTGCCCTACGCCACCCAGTGGCCGCGTCCCGTCGTGGGTGCCAGCGGCCTGATGGCTGCGGCGTGGCATCCGCAATGGGAGCGCAACGGCGGCCCGCAGCTCTCGCGCCGTTTCCAGCGGCTGGCCAGGCGACCCATGCAAAGCCAGGACTGGGCCGCCTGGGCAGCGGTCAAGGCGGTGGCGGCGGTGCTGGTGGACGAGCCCAACGCCGGCATTCCCCGGCAGCTCAAGCGGCTGCGCAGCGGAGCGGTTTACCTGGATGGATTCAAGGGCCCCCGGCTGTCGTTCCGGCCCTGGGACGGCCAGTTGCGCCAGCCGATTTTTTTGAGCCACATCGACGGCGTGGTCGGCCTGGCTCCGCTGGACGGCGTGCTGCACCCGACCGAGGTGATGGACACGCTGGGCGTCGATGAAAAGGAAAGCACATGCCGCGCACGCCCCTGAGCCTGCACATCCTGCGGGCCATGCGTGCCGTGGTCGGCCGCGAAATCCGCAAGTTCCTGCGCCAGCCGTCCCGGCTGGGGTCTGCCCTGGTGCGGCCGCTGCTGTGGTTCGTGGTTTTTTCGGCGGGCTTCAACAATGTCTTTGGCGTCTCGATTGTTCCGCCCTACGAGACCTATATCGAGTACCAGGTTTACATGGTGCCGGGCCTGCTGGCCATGGTGGCGCTGTTCAACGGCATGCAAAGCTCGCTGTCGATGGTCTATGACCGCGAAATGGGCATGATGCGGCTGCTGCTGACCGCGCCCTTGCCGCGTGGCTGGCTGCTGGCCTTCAAGCTGCTGGGCGGCACCAGCCTGTCGGTGCTGCAAATGACCGTGTTCCTGCTGATTGCCTTTGCCTTTGGCGTGCGTTTCGATCCGAAAAACCTGCCCTTGCTGGTGCTGGCCATGCTGTGCGGCGCCACGCTGCTGGCGGCGCTGGGGCTGATGCTGTCGGTCTATATCAAGCAGCTGGAAAACTTTGCCGGCACCATGAACTTCGTGATTTTTCCGATGTTCTTCATCAGCCCGGCCTTGTATCCCCTGTGGAAACTGGAGGAGTCGGGCGCCTGGTGGCTGCTGATCCTGGCGCAGTGGAACCCGTTTACCCATGTGGTCGAGGCCATGCGCTTTGCCATGTATGGGCAGGTCAATGCGCTGTCCTGGGCGGTGGTGCTGCTGGGAACGGTGGTTTTCTTTGGGCTGGCCTGGTGGGGTTACGACCCGCAGCGGGGCTGGATCAGGCAGCGCGGGGCGGCCTAGAGCGCTTCGTTCTGGCCAGCAAACGGTTTTTTGGCATCAAACAGGCCTTTTGCGCAGGCGTGGTATGTGCAAGCAGCTATGAATTTGGTAGCATTAAATGCGGGATACATTCATGACGGGAACCGGGATATGACGGCATTGATCCACCGCCGGGGGCTTTTGTTGCGTCTGGGCACAGCCGGCCTTGTCGCTGGCGGCCTGCCTCTTGCGCTGCATGCACAGAACGATCTGAGCGGCGGCGATCCCCTGCAGTCCTTGCAGTGGCCAGGAATGCGTAAACAGTACCTGGGCGATGCGCCTATGCGTTTCAGCCAGGAGGTGGTCGTCAAGGGGCCGGCTTTTGCCGATGACGCCATCAGTGTTCCCATCTTCATTGATGCGCGGGCGCTGTCTTCGGTCGGCGGGGGTGTCGAGCGCATTGAGGTCGTCAGCGACCGCAACCCCATCCGCGAAGTGCTTTCTTTTGAACCGCTGCTGTCCCTGCCGATGCTGGCCTTTCGATTCCGCATGGAGCAAGCCTCGCCCGTGCGGGCCATGGTCAAAACGCGCGACGGGCAATGGCATGTGGGCAGCACCTGGGTGCAAGCCGCCGGGGGTGGCTGCACCGTGCCCGGCGCCACCCGGGCCGACGGTTCGTGGAGCCGCACGCTGAACCAGGTCCAGGCGCGGTTTTTCAGCAATGTGCTGGCCGGCAGCCAGCGTTTGCGCGTGCGCATCATGCATCCCATGGACACCGGGCTGGTCGCCGGAATTCCGGCTTTTTACGTCGAAAACCTGCAACTGGTGGACGCTGCCGGCCAGGTCTGGTGGCGGCTGGCGCTGCACGAGCCGGTATCGGAAAACCCGCTGCTGACCTTCGAGTTGCCCGAGCGCCCGGCCGGCAGGCTGCGGCTGGTCGGACGCGACAACAACGGCAATCCGATTGACGCCGAGGTGGCGGCATGATGCGCTGGCGCCGTGTACTCGCGGTCGCTGCCGTGCTGGCCATGTCTGCCTGGGCGCAGGCGCAAACGGCTGCCGGCCAGCCGGTCAAGCGTGCCGCCCTCGACATGGCGCGCCTTGACTACGCCTTGCAGCCACGCCAGATTGCGCCGGGCGTCTGGGTGTTCGAGGGCGCCGTGGAAGACTTCAGCCGCAGCAATGGCTGCAACATCATCAACACCGGCTTTATCGTCACGGGCGAAGGGGTGGTGGTCATCAACACCGGCCCCTCCCGGCTGTATGGCGAGCAGCAACGCCGCGCCATTGAGCGCGTGACGCAGGAGCCGGTCGTGAAGGTGCTTAACCTGAACCTGCACCCGGACTACTTTTTTGGCAACCAGGCCTGGTCCGGGCTGCCGGTTCAGGCTCTCGCCGGCAGCATCGCCGGCATGCAGGCCGAAGGCCGGAATTACGCCGGCAACATGTACCGCCTGTGCGGCGACTGGATGCAGGGCACGGAGCCGACGCCCGCCCGCGCAGCCGTTGTTCCCCAGGTGCTGCAACCGGGAACGCACCGGCTGGAACTGATCCGGCTCGAAGGCCACACGGGTGACGACCTGCTGCTGCTCGACCACAGCACGGGCGTGGTGTTTGCCGGCGGGCTGGTATTTGCCGAACGGGTGCCCACCACGCCGCATGCCGATGTAAAAAACTGGCTGCGCAGCCTTGACGCGCTCGACCGGCGCCTGGCCGGCTTTCCCCTGGCGGTGCTGGTGCCCAGCCATGGGCCGCTCTACAAGGACAGCCGGGGCATCGGCCAGACGCGCGACTGGCTGCTGTGGGTTTCAAGCCTGCTGGAGGACAGCGCCCGGCGCGGCCTCGATTTGAGCGAAGTCCTTCAAACGCCCGTGCCCGCGCGGTTTCAGGCCTGGGCCGCACAGCCGGCTGAGTTGCACCGGACCCTTGCCCAGTGGTACCCCCTGTACGAGCAACGCGCCCTGCTGGGCGAGTTGCCCGACAAGGGATTCAAGTGATTCGTTTTTGAACAGTGTCCCATCCTGCGGTTTCCGTTTAAGAACACAGCGGCGGACGCGCCTGTGCCCAGGGCCGTGAAACCGGCGGGTAAACCCGCGAAAACGGCCTTTTTCCGCTGGCATAAAAGTTGCCATTCAGGGTGATGAATCCGTTTGGCTTGATTGGCTGAACGGTTCATTGCCGACCGGGCATGCGGCACGGGCGTCACCATCAACTTCAAGAAAACAGCAGGAGACACACACTGTGAAACGCACATTACTCAGTCTTTTGGTCATGGCTGCCACGGCCAATGCCGGCGCGCAAGTCACCGATGCCATGCTCGGCAATGACGCCACCAATCCGAAATCAGTGCTGAGTTCGGGAATCGGCACGCAAGGGCAAAGGCATTCGCCGCTGACGGCCGTCAACCTCAAAACCATCAGCCGGCTGACGCCCGTCTGGTCAATGTCCTTCGGCGGCGAAAAGCAGCGCGGCCAGGAGTCGCAGCCCCTCATCTACAACGGCAAGATGTTCGTCACCGCGTCGTATTCGCGCATTTATGCGCTGGATGCCAAGACGGGCCAGAAGCTCTGGAAATACGAACACCGCCTGCCCGAAGGCATCATGCCCTGCTGCGACGTGGTCAACCGCGGCGCCGCGCTGTATGACAACCTGGTCATCTTTGGCACCCTGGACGCCCAGCTGGTGGCGCTTGACCAGAACACCGGCAAGGTGGTCTGGAAAGAGAAAATCGACGACTACAGTGCCGGCTACAGCTATACCGCAGCCCCGCTGATTGCCGAAGGCCTGCTGCTGACCGGGCTCTCGGGCGGCGAATTCGGCGTCGTGGGCCGGGTCGAAGCGCGCGATCCCCGGACCGGCAAACTGGTCTGGTCGCGCCCCACGGTCGAAGGCCACATGGGCTACCTGAACGGCAAGGAAAACGGCATCAGCGGCACCACCAACGCCACCTGGCCCGGCGAAACCTGGAAAACCGGCGGCGCCTCGCCCTGGATGGGCGGCACCTACGATGCCAAGACCGGCCTGGCCTATTTCGGCACCGGCAACCCGGGTCCGTGGAACAGCCATGTGCGCAAGGGCGACAACCTGTATTCCTCGTCCACCGTGGCCCTTGATGTCAAGACCGGAAAAATCGTCTGGAGCTATCAGGGCACGCCCAACGATGCCTGGGACTTTGACGGCGCCAACGAGTTCGTCACCTTCGACATGGACGGCAAGCGCATGGGTGCAAAGGCCGACCGCAATGGCTTTTTCTACGTGATCGATGCCACCACCGGCAAGCTGGGCAATGCCTTCCCGTTCGTCAAGAAGATCACCTGGGCCACCGACATCGACCTGAAAACCGGCCGCCCCAACTTCGTGGCCGACAACCGTCCGGGCGACCCGACTGAACCCGGCGCTGAAGGCACCAAGGGCAAGTCGGTGTTTTCCGCACCGGCCTTCCTGGGTGCCAAGAACCAGATGCCGATGGCCTACAGCCCGCTGACCAAGCTGTTCTATGTGCCGACGAACGAGTGGGGCATGGAAATCTGGAACGAACCCATCACCTATAAAAAGGGCGGCGCTTTCCTGGGTGCGGGCTTCACGATCAGGCCTTTGTTTGAAGACCATATCGGCTCATTGCGCGCCATCGACCCCAAGACGGGCAAAGTGGCCTGGGAAGTGAAGAACACCGCGCCGCTGTGGGGCGGCGTGCTGACGACGGCCGGCAACCTGGTGTTCTGGGGCACGCCGGAAGGTTTCCTGAAGGCCGCCGATGCCACGACCGGCAAGGTGGTCTGGCAGTTCCAGACCGGCTCGGGCGTGGTCGCGCCGCCCATCACCTGGATGCAGGATGGCGAGCAGTACATCAGCGTGGTGTCTGGCTGGGGCGGCGCCGTTCCGCTGTGGGGCGGCGAAGTGGCCAAGAAGGTCAACTTCCTGGAGCAGGGCGGATCCGTCTGGACCTTCAAGCTGATGAAGTAAAAGCGAAAAGCGCCCGAAAAGGATTGGCCGGCACGGCCATCCTTTTCCGGCCATGCCTTGGCGGGGGCAATGAGGCCGAAAAGGCAAACCCGGCCGTCTGTATTGGCTGCTGCGGCGTGTTTTTAATGCCAAATATGCCTTTTGCGCAATACGCACCTGCACAAGCAGCTATCTTATTTATAGCAAGCTAAAAACCGTGGCACTGAAGCCGTTTTTAGTTTCCCTCATGTTTATCCAACCGGCTCAGCGTATGAAACTCCGCATCCTTTCCTGTGCATTTGTGCTGGCAGCCTCAGGCATGGACGGCGTTTATGCTGAAGAAAGCGCCGCCATGACCGACTTTGTTCGTGGCAACGGCTGTTTTTCATGCCATTCCGCCACCGAAAAAATCGTGGGCCCCTCTTTTCAGAGCATCAGCAGCAAGTACGCCGATGACAAAGACGCCGTTCCCGCCCTGGTTCAAAGCATCAAGAACGGTTCGGTTGGCAAATGGAGTTCGCGCGTTGCCATGCCGCCGCATCAAAACATCAGCAATGAGGACTTGACCAGGCTGGCCAAATGGGTGCTTTCCCAGAAGACCTGAGCTTTCGGCTTGGGGCCGCGCCCTGGTTCCGGGGCATTCAGGGTATTGGCCGGTTCAGGCTTGCGGATGAAGCCTTCGTGATTCACTGTCGCTGCGAAACACAATCGGCGTGATTCTGTGTTCGGGCGCCCGGCGAACCAGTTCCACCACCTTGGCATGGTGCGGCGATTTGCTGCACACCGGATCGGCCTGGGCGGCATCGCCGGTAATCAAAAAAGCCTGGCAGCGGCAGCCGCCGAAATCCTTGTGGCGCTCGTCGCAGCCGCTGCAGGGCGGCTTCATCCAGGCGTCGCCCCGGTAGGCGTTAAAGGCCTGGCTGCGTGCCCAGATGTCGGCCAGCGGCTGCTCCTGCACGCGCGGCAGACTCAAGCCCGGCAGGTCGCGGGCGTTGTGGCAGGGCAGGGCGGTGCCGTCGGGGGCGATGGCCAGAAAGACCGCGCCCCAGCCATTCATGCAGGCCTTGGGACGCTCTTCAAAATAGTCGGGCACCACGAACAGCACCCGGCAGCGCGCGTCAGGCTGCTGGCGGTAGCGGTTGACCACGGCTTCGGCCTCGATCAGCTGCTCGTGCGTCGGCATGAGGTGGTCGCGGTTGGTCCAGGCCCAGCCGTAGTACTGGGTGTTGGCCAGCTCCAGGTATTCGGCTTCCAGCGCCACCGCCATCTCGATGATCTTGCCGACATGCGGCAGGTTGTGGCGGTGCAGCACGCAGTTCATGACCATGGGCCAGTCGTGCTGCTTGACCAGCCGGGCAACCTTTTGCTTCAGCTCGAAGGTTTTGGTGTGGCTCAGGAAATCGTTGAGTTTCTTCGTGGAATCCTGGAAGGACAGCTGGACATGGTCCAGGCCGGCATCCTTCAGCCGCCGTGCGCGGGTTTCATTGAGTCCCACGCCGGAGGTGATGAGGTTGGTGTAGAAGCCCAGGCGGCGCGCCTCCTGCACCAGCTCTTCGAGGTCGTCCCGGAGCAACGGCTCGCCGCCTGAAAAGCCGAGCTGCGCGGCGCCCAGGGCACGCGCCTGGCGCATCACGTCCACCCATTGCGCGGTGGTCATTTCAGCCTGCAGGCGGGCGTATTGGGTCGGGTTGTAGCAAAACACGCAGTGCAGCGGGCAGCGGTAGGTGAGTTCCGCCAGCAGCCACAGGGGCGGCGAAACAGGCGGGGAAATTTCAGACGATCCAGCCACGGCGCACTCCTTCCTGGAGCAAGTCCCTGACCTGCGGGCCGATGCCCTGGACGCTGAAAAGCGTTTCCAGCTCGGCGCTCATCTCGTCGGCACTGAGCTGGCCGTTGCAGCGGCGCAGGATCTCGGCAGAGCTGTCGCTGAGCTTCACCATGCCCTCGGGGTAGAGCAATACCCAGGCGGTTTGCACCGGCTCGTACTGCAGCCGGTACAGGCGCGAAAGGCGTGGGTGGGCCGGCAGTTCGACAGGTTTTGACGGGGTTGATGCGCCGGCGCTTGCCGGTGAGGAGGCTGGCGAGGTCATTGGCAGGCCTTTTCGATGCCGTCGAGCATGCTCCACAGGATGTCGAGCTTGAACTGCAGGATGTCCAGCGCCTTGTGCTGCGCCTGGCGGGTGGTGAAGTGGTTCAGCGTGACGGCCAGCCCGTGTTCCACATCGCGGCTTGCCAGCGGAATGCGGCTGCGGAAATAGGCCAGGCCCTGCGGCTCGATCCAGGTGTAATGCAAAGGCCAGCTGGCCAGCCGGTCCTTGTGGATCTGGGGCGCGAACATTTCGGTCAGCGACGAGCAGACGGCTTCCTGCCAGGGTGCTTGCGCCGCAAAGTTCACGTAGGCATCGCAGGCAAACCGGACCGCCGGCGCCACGCCCTGCAAGGACCACAAGGCCTCGCGCGACAGGCCGACCGCCAGGCCCAGCTGCGTCCAGGCCTCCATGCCGCCGGCGGCCGAACCCTGGTAGTCGCCGTAGCCGTCATGGTCCAGGATGCGCTCGACCCACAGACGGCGGTGCGCCCGGTCGGGCATGTTGGCCAGGATGGCTGCATCCTTGCGCGGAATGCACAGCTGGTAATAAAAACGGTTGGCCACCCAGCAACGGATTTCGTCGGCGGTGCAGCCGCCCGTGTTCATCCGCACGCTGAAGGGATGGTGGATGTGATAGGCCGTGCCTTTGGCGCGCAGCTGCTTTTCAAACCCGGCAGGGCTCCAGGCAGCTGTGAGGGTGTCAGGGCAGGGCGATTGGGCGATTTCCATGGTGATTGCAGCGGCTTGTTAAAACACGATGTCCATGCCGTCGAACGCGACTTCAATGCCGTGCGCGCTCAGCAGCGCACGCTCCGGCGAGTCTTCGCGCAGGATGGGATTGGTGTTGTTGACGTGGATGAGAATCTTGCGGATGGCTGCCGGCAGGGTGTCGAGCTGGGCCACCATGCCCTGCGCTCCGCTTTGCGGCAGGTGCCCCATGTCGGCGGCGCTTTTTTTCGACAGGCCCAGGCGCTGCATTTCGTCTTCGGTCCAGAAGGTGCCGTCCACCAGCACCACGCTGCACCCGGCCATCAGGGCCAGCAATTCGGGCGTCATTTCCCCCAGGCCGGGCGCGTAAAACACGCGTTGCCCGGTGGCCGGGTTGTCTATCAGCAAGCCCATGTTGTCGCCCGGTCGCGGGCAATTCCGAAAGGGTGAGTACGGCGGCGGCTTGGAGGACAGCAGCACAGGCCGTATCGCCATGCCCGGCAGTCCCGGCACCGGCATGAACTCGCCATCCAGGCGCAGGGGTGTCGGCGTGACGCCGCAGTAATGCGACAGGATGCGGGTGATCGGAAAGCCTTCGGTCAGGTCGCCCAGGACTTCGGGGGTTGCCAGCAGCGGCAGGGGGCTTTGCCGCTCGCGCAGCATGAGCAGGCCGGTGACATGGTCTATCTGGGCATCCATCAGCAGCACGGCGGCAATGCCGCTGTCGCGCTGGGCGCGTGCGGGCTGCAGTTCGGGCGTTGCTCTAATTTGCGTCAGTACATCGGGAGAGGCGTTGACCAGCAGCCAGTCAGTGCCTCCGACGGTAATGGCAATGGAGGACTGCGTTCTGGCCTGAGCTGAAATGCTGCCCCGCCGCAAGCCGTCGCAGTTGGGGCAATTGCAATTCCACTGTGGAAAACCGCCCCCGGCAGAAGACCCTAAAACTCGAATGCGCATGTGCTTGACCCAGGCTGCTCAGGTGATAAAAAAAGCGCACGGGCGTGCAAACACCGGTGCGCTCTGTCCAGACTCGCTGAATCAGCGGTTGGCGATGTACATCGTGATTTCAAAGCCGAAGCGCATGTCGGTAAAAGAAGGTGTTGTCCATTGCATAGTCGGTGTCTCCTGGTGGTTGGCATGAAATATGTCTGCCATCTTGTAGCCGCTACTGCTTCCACAAGCTGCACACTCTGCAAATACAGCAATATCAATGCCATGCTAAAACCCCTTCCTCCTCGCACCGCTCGCCTGCTGGGCTGCAGCCCGACCCCCGCCTGGCCGGAGCCGGCCTGGGTCAGCACCGCGCGCAACAGCCTCATGGCCTACCGCCGGCTTGGACCCGCCACGGGGGAGCCCTGGCTGGTGCTGCATGGCGGGCCGGGCGGTGGCTGCCAGCCCGACCTGTTGCAGGTCTTCCAGCCGGGCAGGCATCAGGTCATCTTGCCCGACCAGCGGGGGGCCGGGCTGTCGCGCCCGCGTGGGCGCAGCGCAGGCAACCACACCGATCAGCTGGTCGCGGACCTGGAATGCCTGCGCCTGGAGCTGGGCATTGAACGCTGGAGTTTGCTGGCCGGTTCCTGGGGAACCGTGCTGGCGCTGTGCTATGCCGCGCGCTACCCGCAACGCGTGGCGCGGCTGGTCCTGCGCGGCGCTTTTGGCTTGTGCCTGGCAGAAATTCGCGGCCTGCTGCATCCACACCCCATCAGGGAGCGGGCCGTGGCGCATCACTCTGACTGGCCCTGCGCGCCGCTCAGCGGCATGCCGCGTGTACTTGCCAAAATGGAGCAGGTGTTGCAAGTTGGAGCACCCCGGGCTGCAACAGTGCGTCTCATCCGTTGCTGGAATCTGCTGGAGCAAGGCGCCGCGCTGCATGGCATGTGGCGAAGCCTGGTTCACGCTGCCAGCCTGCGGGAGCCGCTGCTGGCTTCGTCGATACGCCGGAGCTGGGCCCAGCTCCGGCGCAAGCGGCGACAGGCTGAAGCCGGCTTGAACCGGCCCGGCATCCGATCTGCGGACCGGCGTGGCTGGCAGAAATTCCGGATCCAGTCCCACTACCTGCGCCACAAGGGATTTCTGCGCCCCGGCGATCTGGACCGTGCCGTAGGCACGCTTGCAAGGCATGGCCTGCCCAGCGACTGGGTCCATGGGCAGTTCGACGCGGTGTGCCCGCCAGGCAACAGCCGGCAGTGGGTCGGGCAATCACAAGCGTTGCAGCCTGGTCTGGCACGCGCGCACTGGCCTGTCGCCGGGCATCTGGCGGGCGAGCCTGCCATGCGCGCGGCACTGCGGCGTGCCGTAAAAAACCAGCCGGTCATGGCATGACCGTTCACTGCAGTCCCCCGCAGGCTGGCGAGTTGAGGCCGCAGCCATGGCGCTGATGCGCAAAATCCGCTGGCTGTGTTGCGTGTTGTGTCTGTGGAGTGCGGCGCAGCCTGCCTGCGCAGGCGCGCCAGACTGCACCGCCGCCGCATCTGTGGACTGGCAGGCGGTGGCCCCCGGCGTGTGGGTCTGGCTGCCAGAGCATCTTGACGAAATTTCCCCTCACAACCGGGGGCAGGTTCTGCCCATCAGCGCGGTAGTGGACGCAGGCGAGGCCCTGGTGGTGGACCCCGGACCCAGCCATCAGCACGGCCTGCGCGTGAGGCGCTCGCTGGCCTGCCAGCTGGGCGCCAGGGTGCGCTGGGTGGTCAACACCCATGCCCATGCTGAAAGCGTGCTTGGCAATTCAGCCTTCGCTGATTTGCAGGCCCTGGGCCAGCTGGATATTGTTGCAACCGCAGGCACCCGTGAAGCCATGCAGCGCCGGTGCGCGCAATGCCTGTCCTACCTCACCAGCATCGCTGGCGCCGAGGCCATGCAGGACACCCGCATTGTCTTGCCCAATCGCATCATGAGCGAAGGCGAGACACTGGCGGTGGGCCGCATCCGGCTGCAGGTGATGCAGGTCGGCAATGCGCACACTGAAAGCGATCTGCTGCTCTGGGAGCCGCAGCGCCGCATCATGTGGGCCGGCGGGCTGCTCTACGAAGGCCGTATTCCGGAACTCGCGCAGGGCAGCCTGAACGGCTGGCTGCATGCCCTGCCGCGCCTGAAGGCGCTGCGTCCGGTGCTGGTGGTGGGCGCGGCACTGTCCGTTGCGCCAGATGCCGGTTCATTGCCTTCGGCCTTTGGTGCAACCGATCATTATTTGCAGGCATTGCGCATGAGCATCTTGCAGGCGATGGATGCCGGCCTGGACGGCAGTGACATCCGCTCGATTCAATTGCCGGACTTTGCCGGCTGGGCAGGCTACCGGCAGCGCCACGGCTTCAATGTCCAGCGCGCATGGCGTGAACTGGAGCCCGAATGGCTGGACGCCACCGGCCCCGCCAGCCCTAGGTTAATTCCAGACGTCGGGCGGTAGCTGTTCCTTGCGGCGATACACCGTGTTGCGTGAAACGCCCAGCGCCTTGGCCGCCGCCGAGACGTTGCCCTTGTGGTGTTGCAGCATCTTGGTCATGGCCACCAGCGCCACGTCTTGCAGCCGCTGCCCATCAGTGCTGCCTGGCGCGTTCGGTGGTGCATCTTCAGCAGGCGTGGCCGGGTTGTGCGCGGCAGCCTGCAACGCGTGCTCCTCCAGAAAATCGTCAGGCAGGTGGCTGCGTTGTATCACCCCCTCGCAGCCGACCATGACCACTGCCGTGCGCAACAGGTTGTGCAACTGCCGAAAATTACCGGGCCATTGATGGGTATGGAACAGCTTCATCACATCGGCTGAAATGCCGATATGCGTGCCGCTTTCGCAAAAGCTTTTCAGGATTTTCTGCATCACGACTTCAAAGTCGGTGCGGTGGCGCAAGGCAGGCAGCCGAACGACCAGGCCATTGAGGCGATAGTAGAGGTCTTCTCGGAACTCGCCCTGAACGATCATTTCCTTCAGGTTCTTGTTGGTGGCGCAAATCACGGCCACGTCCACCTCCACCTCTTTTCCCGCGCCCAGCGGGCTTATCTTCCTGTCTTGCAGAACGCGCAGCAACCGTGCCTGCAGGTGCCTGGGCATATCGCCAATCTCGTCGAGAAAAAGCGTGCCGCCGCTGGCTTGCCGGATTTTGCCGATGGCGCCTTTTTTCTTGGCCCCGGTAAAAGCGCCTTCCTCGTAGCCGAACAATTCTGATTCGATCAGCGTCTCGGGAATGGAGGCGCAGTTGACTGACACGAAAGGATGGCCGGCCCGGTTGGAGTCGCCGTGGATGGCCTGGGCCAGCAAGTCTTTGCCGGTGCCGGTTTCCCCCAGAATCATGATCGGAATGTCGCGGCCCCGCACCATGCTCAGTTTGTGAATGACCGCTGCCACCTGAGGATCACCGGTGTTCAGGTAATGCAGCGTGGAAAGATGCAATTTGCGCGTTTGCGCAAGGCTGGACTCCGGCAAAGCCGTTCCTGCAGGGTATGGGGCTTCAAGGGTCTTGCCCTGGTTGCTCGACGCGCTGTCCATCGCTTGTCCATCCGACCACAGGCTCAGCGGTTTCATTTTGATCCTGCACCAGACCGACACCCCGTTGTGCAGGCAAAACTGCCGGGGCTTGGTCAGGGCATTGCCCCGCAGTTCATGGAGTCTTGAAATGGGAATGTCGAACAGGGAAGAAAAAGTGTGACATTTCAGCGCATTGAACGACATGCCCAACTGAAATTGCGCGCTGCGGTTGGCCGACAGGAAGCGTCCCTCGTGTGAAAAAACGACGATGCCTTCAACCAGTGTGCCCAAAAATTCGGATCGCGTGTGAAAGTGAATCCGCACTGCCGTCGGGAAGATGTCAGCGAACATGTGGTTCTCCATCATCTGAACCGACATGCGCACCAGGGCCATGGTGTGCTGGTGAAAATTGCGCTGGTCGCCCGTCACGTCCAGCGCACCAATGACCTGGCCATAAGGGTCATAAACCGGCGCACATGAACAGGTCAGAAACTGGTTGGCATTCATGAAATGCTCGGAGCCGTGTATCGTCACCGGCAACTCTTCTTTCAGGGCGGTGCCGATGGCGTTGGTTCCCTTGCTTTTCTCGGACCAGTTCACTCCCGGCACCAGCGCCACCTGCATCGCCTTTTCCAGAAAATCCATGTCGCCCAGCGAGTGCAGCACCAGCCCATTCGACGCCGTCAACAAGACCATGTTGTGGGTGTTGGCGATTTGTCCGTGAAGGGTTTCCATGACCGGCACGGCATGCTGAATCAGGAACTTGTTTTCATCGAGCCCTTGAGACAGCCGTACCTGGCTTTGGGGTGAAAAATCCGGCACATCGTTGCGGTCTATGCCATAGGCTTTAGACCGTTTGTGGGACTCCACAATCAGGCTGGGCTGGTCAATATCCTGAACTTCGTGGTCTGGCGATTGCATCGGGCGACCAGCAATAGGGGCGTACATAACTGTTCTCATCGTGTCTCCAGATCGCCTTGTTTAAAACCCATCCATCGGTCTCGCATGTATAAAAGCCAACCCGGACTCCGGTCGCCTACTGATGCGGGCTCGCTATTTTTATTGATGCCGATTTTCTACTCTTTCGCCCCGATGCTCAACAAAAACAAATCTGTCATCTTCTGTAAACCATTGACTTATAAGGGAAAACCCTCGATTTGGAAGGAAGGCTGAAATCACCCGTTACTCAAAAATTGAACACCTGAGTCAAACTGGCACACATCGGCGGGCCTGCTTGCCGGGTCGGCATGAAGCTGTCGCAGGAAAGATCAAGCCTGACAGGACTGGCGCATTTATTGCTGCCACTGCCGGTAACTTTCATTACCGAGGAGACACACCATGCAAGCTTCAACTGCCGTATTACCCTGTCGCCCGGGTGTGATGCCCCAACGTCTGCGCATCCTCTGCTCGGCCGTCGTGCTGATGGCTACATGCCTGCTCACGGGGCCAGCCATGGCGCATGGTGACGTGGTGCCGCAATCAGTCAATACCTCGACTTTGCCGCAACTGGGTGAGAAATGGCTGCCTGCGAACCCTTTCAGCGAAGGGCCGGCCCATGCGGAAGCACTTCGGATTGGCACATCGGCCTATAACCAGAATTGCGCTCGTTGCCATGGACTTGAGGCCATTTCAGGCGGCATTGCCCCCAATCTGCGAAAAATTGATGGCGACTGCATGGACCTGGCCGATCAAGCCAAAAAAATGGCCTGCTACAAGGAAACGGACGAGTACTTTGTCGGTACCGTGCGACGCGGCCGGGTGCGTGACGGACGGGTCTACATGCCGCCCTTTGAGGGCATCCTGAATCAGGAAGCCATCTGGTCGATAAAGACCTATCTGGAAACCCGCCGCGAGCCCTGAAGCCCAGGGCCAGCCTTGGGAATCCTCCCATTGAAACCGTCGAATTTCCGCCTCATTCCCCAGGAAAAAATCCGCATGCCTATTCCCCTTTCTCCCGCAAGCGACAAGCGTTTTCGGGTGGCCAATCCCAGGCTTCGACGCCGCACGCTGGCGTTGCTGCTGCCCCTGGTGCTGGGCTGGTCAGCCGTTTGTGCGCAAACCGAACTCAGCGATCTGGCCAAAATTCAAGCCAGCGGCGTATTGAAAGTCGGCGTGTACAAGAACAACGCGCCGTTTTCCGATGGCCCCGCTATCGACATGAAAGGGCTGGACATCGACATTGCCAAGGCCCTGGCCAAGCAGATGCAACTCAAGCTCACGCTGCTGCCCTTTGATGCCGGCGAGAACATGGGAGACGATCTGCGCAACATGGTCTGGCGCGGCCATTATTTAGGTTATGGCCCGGCCGATGTCATGATGCATGTGCCGGTGGACAAATACCTGGCGCAGCAAAACCGGCAGGTTTTTATATTCGCCCCCTACATGCGGCAAACGCAGGTGCTGCTGCATGACACGGCGGTCTTGCCCACGGTTGGCAGTCCTGAAGACCTGAAGGGCTTCAGGCTGAGCGCCGAGCGCGGTACCGGAATGGCCAGTGTGCTGATGGCGCACAACGCAGGCATGCTCATGTCTCAGGTCGCTCTGTACAACACGGGCATGGAAGCCGCAAAGGCCGTCATTGAAGGAAAAGCGGCCGCAGCCTTTGTCATGCGTTCGCAGGCCGAGTCCATGCTCTCGCAGAGGCAGTCCCAGCCGGCCCATTGGGCCATGAGTCCGCTACCGCTCTATGGGGTTCCTGAAACCGGCTGGCCGTTGGGAATCGCTGTCAAGGCAGATTACAAGGATCTGGCTCAGGCCTTGCAAAAAGCGATGCAGGAATTACGCAGCAGCGGCGAGCTTCTGACCATCTTTAAAAGCCACGGCATGACGTTGACCTTGCCTTGAAGGCTGGTGTTGAGCCAAAACAGATTCGATGACTTGATCAGGATTGGGCGGATGAGTTACCGTGGGTGGTTTGCGTGAATGGCAAGCAGTTCATTGGGCGGCGCTAAAATCGCCGGTTTGCGCACGGTTGAACTAACTGTTTGTGCCCACACCTAAGTTCCGTACTCAATAAGGGATTTTGGCCGCATTGCCAGCTCATGGGAGCGGCCATTAGCGGCTTCGCATTTATGGCCTCCAATATCCTGACCAAAATTTTCGGCAGCCGCAACGACCGGCTGCTTAAGACTTACCGTAAAACTGCAGACCAAATCAATGCGCTGGAAACCCAGTACGAAAAGCTGGACGACGACCAGTTGCGCGCCAAAACGCAGGAATTCAAGGATCGGGTAGCCGCTGGCGAAACACTCGACGCTCTGCTCCCCGAGGCCTTTGCCGTCGTGCGCGAAGGCAGCAAACGCATCATGAAGATGCGCCACTTTGACGTTCAGATGCTGGGCGGCATGTCTTTGCACAACGGCAAGATTTCAGAAATGCGGACCGGTGAAGGCAAGACCCTGACCGCAACGCTGCCGGTATACCTCAATGCCCTGACCGGCAAGGGCGTGCATGTGGTCACGGTCAATGATTACCTGGCCAGCCGTGACGCCCGCTGGATGGGCAAGCTGTACAACTTCCTCGGCATGAGTGTCGGCATCAACCTGCCGAACATGTCGCGCGAGGAAAAGCAGGCCGCCTACAACGCCGACATCACCTACGGCACCAACAACGAGTACGGCTTCGACTACCTGCGCGACAACATGGTCTACGAGGTGCGCGACCGCGTGCAGCGTGGCCTGAACTACGCCATCGTCGATGAGGTGGACTCGATCCTGATCGACGAGGCGCGCACGCCGCTGATCATCAGCGGCCAGGCCGAAGACCACACCGAGATGTACCTGGCGATCAACAAGGTCGTTCCCTTGCTGACGCGCCAGGAGGGCGAAGCCGACCCGCGAACCGGCGAGGGCGTTACAACACCCGGCGACTACACCATCGATGAAAAAACGCACCAGGTGTTCTTGACCGAGCAGGGCCATGAAAGCGCCGAGCGCATCCTGTTCGAGATGGGCCTGATTCCCGAAGGCGCCACGCTGTACGACCCGGCCAACATTTCGCTGATGCATCATTTGTATGCCGCCTTGCGCGGCAATCTGCTGTACCACCGCGACCAGCACTATGTGGTGCAAGAGGGCGAAGTTGTGATCGTGGACGAGTTCACCGGTCGCCTGATGTCGGGCCGCCGCTGGAGCGATGGCCTGCACCAGGCGGTTGAAGCCAAGGAAGGCGTACAGATCCAGGCCGAAAACCAGACGCTGGCCTCGATTACCTTTCAGAATTATTTCCGCCTCTACAAAAAGCTGTCCGGCATGACCGGAACCGCCGACACCGAAGCCTACGAATTCCAGGAAATCTACGGACTGGAAACCACCGTCATTCCGCCCAACCGGGTGAGCAAACGCGACGACCAGCTGGACCGTGTGTACAAAACCACGCGTGAGAAATACGAAGCGGCGATCAAGGATATTCGCGAATGTTATGAGCGCGGCCAGCCGGTGCTGGTCGGAACGACTTCCATCGAGAATTCCGAAATCATCGACCAGTTGCTGATCAAGGAAAACCTGCCGCACCAGGTGCTCAATGCCAAGCAGCATGCGCGCGAAGCCGATATCGTTGCGCAGGCGGGCCGCCTGAAGATGATCACCATTGCCACCAACATGGCCGGACGCGGTACCGACATCGTGCTGGGCGGCAATGTCGAAAAACTGATTGAAGCGGTCGAAGCGGACGAGTCCCTTGATGCTTCAGCCAAGGAAGCTGAAGTTGCACGTTTGCAAGCCCAGTGCAAGCAGGAAAACGAGCAGGTCAAGGCGCTCGGCGGCCTGCGCATCATCGCCACCGAGCGCCACGAGTCGCGCCGCATCGACAATCAGCTGCGTGGCCGTTCCGGGCGCCAGGGTGATCCGGGCTCTTCGCGTTTTTACCTGAGCCTGGACGACCCGCTGATGCGCATTTTTGCCGGCGACAGGGTTCGCTCCATCATGGAGCGGCTGAAGATGCCGGATGGCGAGGCGATTGAAGCCGGCATTGTCACGCGCAGCATCGAATCGGCGCAGCGCAAGGTCGAGGCCCGCAATTTCGACATCCGCAAGCAACTGCTCGAATACGATGACGTGTCCAATGACCAGCGCAAGGTGATTTACCAGCAGCGCAACGACATCATGGATGCCGGCGATCTCCAGCCGCAAATCGCCTCATTGCGTGAAGGCTGCTTCGCTGACCTGACGCGGCAGTACGTGCCGGCGGAAAGCGTCGAGGAACAATGGGATGTGGCCGGGCTTGAAAAAGCGCTTCGCGAAGAGTGGCATATCGACCTGGCCCTGCGCCAGGAAATCGAAGCTGCCACGGCGATCACGGACGAGGAAGTGCTTGAAAAAGTCAGTGCCGCCGCCGAGGCTGCATTTGCCGAAAAGCTGGAAAAGATCGGCAAGGAAAACTTCACCCAGTTTGAACGCGTCGTGCTGCTCCAAAGCATTGACAGCCACTGGCGCGAGCACCTGAGCGCGCTGGATTATTTGCGCCAGGGGATTCACCTGCGCGGCTATGCCCAGAAGCAGCCCAAGCAGGAATACAAGCGCGAGGCGTTTGAGTTGTTTGGCCAATTGCTCGACAGCGTGAAGAACGAAGTCACCAAAACGCTGATGACTGTGCAGGTCCAGTCGGGTGAACAACTCGACCAGGCGGCCGAAGCCCTCGAAAGCCGGGCTGAAAACATCACCAACGTGACCTACACCGCCCCCACTGAAACGGGTGAAGCGGAAACGACGGTTGATGAAGCCTCGCAGCGGCGCCAGCAGGCTATTTCCGGTTCAGCCCTGCCGCGCGTTGGCCGCAATGATCCCTGCCCCTGTGGTTCGGGTAAAAAATACAAGCTCTGCCACGGCAAGCTGACCTGACCCGTAGCGAGGTCTGGTTATTTCATGGATGCCGTCGGCGTCCCAATCCTTTTTTCTGGAGTCAAGTCCATGCCTGTGAACCTGCTTGCCACGCCCGCCGCTGATCTCTACCCTGTGCCCGGTGTGCGCTGGGGCATTGCTGAGGCGGGCATTCGGAAGGCCAACCGCAAGGATCTCGCCGTGCTGCTGCTCGACGAAGGTGCTTCGGTGGGTGCTGTTTTCACCCGGAACAGGTTTTGCGCCGCCCCGGTGCAAATCTGCCGCGAGCATCTGGCTGCGAATGCTGGCCAGAACCATGGCATCCGCGCCATGCTGATCAACACCGGCAATGCCAATGCAGGAACCGGCCACGATGGCTTGATGCGTGCGCAGTCCACCTGCATTGAACTGGCCCGTGCCCTGAATCTTTCGCCTGAGCAGATACTGCCGTTTTCAACCGGCGTCATCATGGAGCCTTTGCCCCATGAGCGTATTGCAGCCGGGCTTCCTGCGGCGCTGGCCGATGCCAAAGCCGACAACTGGGCCAACGCTGCCGAAGCCATCATGACCACCGACACGGTGCCCAAGGCGTTTTCGACCCGCATCACCTTGGGTGGCGCAACCGTCACCGTCACCGGCATCAGCAAGGGCGCGGGCATGATCCGGCCCAACATGGCGACCATGCTGGGCTTCCTGGCCACCGATGCCTGCGTGTCACAAGGCTTGATGGCGCAACTGGCCCAGGAACTGGCCGATGCGTCCTTTAACCGCATCACGATTGACGGCGATACCTCTACCAATGACTCGTTTGTCGTCATTGCCAGCAACCAGGCCGCGCATGCGCCTGTCACGTCACTCGACAGCCCGGACGGGCAGATTCTGCGTGCGGCCATGATGGGCATCTCGCAACAACTGGCGCAGGCTATCGTGCGCGATGGCGAAGGCGCCACCAAGTTCATCACCATTCGGGTCGAAGGCGGGAAAACCGGCGAGGAGTGCCGCCAGGTGGGCTATGCCATTGCCCATTCACCGCTGGTCAAGACGGCGTTTTTTGCCAGTGACCCTAACCTGGGCCGGATTCTGGCTGCTGTCGGTTATGCCGGCATTGCCGACCTGGACCAGACGCAGATCGATCTGTACCTGGACGACGTGCTGGTAGCTAAAAACGGCGGCCGGCATGCCGGCTACGTCGAAGCTGACGGCCAGCGGGTGATGAAGCAAAGCGAGATCACCGTGCGCGTCGTGCTGGGCCGGGGCGAAGCGGTTGACACCCTCTGGACCTGCGACCTGTCTTATGACTACGTCAAGATCAACGCGGATTACCGCAGTTAAACCCATCAGGTTGCCGAGCATGAATGAACAGTTTGAACGCCTGATGGTGCGGGTTGAGTCGCTGATGGCGCGCATTGAGTCCGTGCTTCCGCAACCCTTGTCCGCGCCCGACTGGACGGCTTCCGTGGCCTACCGTTATCGCAAGCGCAGTTCCGGCCATGGTTCGCTGGAGCCCGTCAGGCATCTGGGCGCGATGCAGCTGGCGGACCTGAAGGAAATTGAAGACCAGAAAGACAAGATACGGCGCAACACCGAGCAGTTCGTCAGCGGCAAGCCGGCCAACAATGTCTTGCTGACCGGCTCGCGCGGCACCGGAAAATCGTCCCTGATCAAGGCCTGCCTGAACGAATATTCGGCCCTGGGTTTGCGACTGATTGAGGTGGACAAGGCCGACCTGACAGACTTGCCCGACATCGTGGATGTGGTATCCGGCCTGCCCGAAAAATTCATCGTGTTTTGTGACGACCTCAGCTTTGAGGAAGGCGAGCCCGGCTACAAGGCGCTCAAGTCCATCCTGGACGGCTCGATTGCCGCTGCAACGCCCAATGTGCTGATCTACGCCACCAGCAACCGCCGCCATCTGCTGCCTGAGTACATGATGGAGAACCTGACCTACACGCACACCGAAGATGGCGAAGTTCATCCGGGTGAAGTCGTGGAAGAGAAAATCTCCCTGTCCGAGCGGTTTGGTTTGTGGGTCAGTTTCTACCCGTTCAGCCAGGACGAATACCTGACCATCGTGGCCCAGTGGCTGTCGTCGTTTGGGGTCGATGACCTTGCCATTGCAGCGGCACGCCCGGCTTCGCTGGTCTGGGCGCTGGAGCGTGGCTCGCGCAGCGGCCGTGTGGCCTACCAGTTTGCGCGCGACTATGCCGGACAGCATGCGGGTACGGCTCAGTGACTGAAAAGGTGCTGGTGGCCGACGCTGCCGAGCCTCGCAAAGGCGGCGTCAACCGCAAGGTGGTCGAGGTGGCGGTTGGCATCCTGATCCAGCCCGGCGGCCAGTTCCTGCTCACATCCCGTCCGCCCGGCAAGGTGTATGAAGGTTATTGGGAATTTCCAGGCGGAAAACTCGAACAGGGCGAGAGCGTCGAACAGGCCTTGCGGCGCGAATTGCAGGAAGAAATAGGCATCACCATTGGTGCCGTGCATGCCTGGAAAGTCGAGATGGTTGATTACCCGCATGCGCTAGTCCGGCTCAACTTCTGCAAGGTGTTTGACTGGACGGGTGAATTGCAGATGCATGAAGGCCAGTCATTCGCCTGGCAATCCTTGCCGGTCCAGGTCAAGCCGGTATTGCCTGGCACGGTTCCGGTCCTGGAGTGGTTTGCCCGGGAACGTACATTGCCAGCCGCTGGCAACGCTTCCTAGCCAGCCATCGTCAACTGGCCAAGGCTGCAGGATCCGCGGCTAAACTCAGGCCTCGGCGCGCCCTGTCTTTCGGCCGCGCCAATTTTCTTCCATGACCCTGTACCAAAGTCTCTTTGTGATTGGCCTCCTGATTGCGGCCAGCGCATTTTTTTCCGTGTCCGAGATATCGCTCGCGGCTTCGCGCCGCCTGCGTCTGCGTCAGATGGCCGGCGATGGCGACGCGCAAGCCGAACGGGTGCTGCGGGTACAGGAACAGCCGGGCGACTATTTCACCGTGGTGCAAATCGGCCAGAACGCAGTGGCTATTTTGGGCGGTATCGTTGGTGAAGGCGCGCTAAGCCCGCATTTCAGTGCTTTTTTTGAGTTTTGGCTGGCTTCGACCACGGCTCAGACCGTAGGCTTTCTCAGCTCGTTCCTGGTCGTTACCTCGCTGTTCATCCTGTTCTCGGACCTGTTTCCCAAACGTCTGGGCATGGCCACACCTGAACTGCTGGCCATCCGCGTTTCGCAGCCCATGGCTGTCTGCATGATGCTGATGCGTCCCCTGGTATGGTTTTACAGTCGCTGGGCTGATGCCCTGTTTCGCCTGTCTGGCCTGTCTTCGCTGCGCGATGACCGTATTACCTCTGACGACATCCTTGCCATGATGGAGGCGGGCGCCGTGGCCGGCGTGCTGGCCGCGCGCGAGCAGCAGGTCATCACCAATGTGTTTGAACTGGATACGCGCACGGTGGGCAGCGCCATGTCGCCGCGCGACCGCATTGCCTTCTTTTTGCGCGACGACCTGGACTCGGTCATCCGGCTGCGCATTGCCGCCGAGCCGTTTTCAACCTACCCGGTGTGCGAAGGTGATGTTGACCATGTGGTGGGTTACGTCGATGCCAAGGACCTGTTTCAGCGCGTCCTCAACAGCCAGCCGATTTCGCTCGCCGACGACAGCCTGGTGCGAAAGGTGTTGATCGTGCCTGACCGTTTGACGCTGTCCGAAGTGCTGGAGCAGTTTCGGCAGGTTCACGAAGACTTTGCCGTCATCGTCAACGAATACAGCATGGTGGTCGGCGTGGTGACGCTCAACGACGTGATGAGCACCGTGATGGGCGATCTGGTGTCGCCCTTCGATGAAGAACTGATTGTGCGGCGCGACGAGAACTCCTGGCTGATCGATGGCGTCACGCCCATCGAAGACGTGCTGCGTACCCTCGGGCTTGACCATTTGCCGCATGCCGGGGACTACGAAACGCTGGCCGGTTTTCTGATGGTGATGCTGCGCCGCGTGCCCCGGCGCACCGACAGCGTGACATGGGGCGGCTACAAGTTTGAAGTGCTTGATGTTGACAGCTATCGCATCGATCAGGTCATGGTGTCACGGCTGACTGGCGGCGTTGCCGATGCGGCCCCGACAACTGTTTGAGTCCCGGCCGGTTCAGCCCACGGCCCGGTCGTCGGGCAGCCAGCCGCGTTGCGCGGCAAACACGGCTTCCGGGTACGGCGCCCGGCCCCGGCTGCCGTTGTAGCGGCCCAGGCCCAGAAAATTGTCGCCGCGCTCCCGGTCCAGGTAATGCCGAAGGATCACGCAGCCAAAGCGCAGGTTGGTCTGCATGTGAAACAGCTTGCCCGGATCGCCATCGCCAATCACGCGCGTCCAGAAAGGCATGACCTGCATGTAGCCGCGCGCCCCGACGCTGCTCACGGCGAACTTGCGGAAATTGCTTTCGACCTGGATCAGGCCCAGGACGAGCGTCACGTCCAGCCCGGCGCGCTTGCTTTCGTACCAGACCGCCTGCAGGAATTCCTGGCGAATCTGCGGTTCCGGGATTTTCTTTTTGAGCCGCTCGCTCATGACGCCCAGCCAGCGCAGATAGACGAGTTTGCTTTCGGTGTCCCTGAACTCGGGAACGGGCGGTGCCTTGTTGGCAATGGCTGAACCCAGTGCCGTGCGCACCGAATCCATCAACGGTTCTTCAACCTGTCCGCCGGCCCTGGAGTACTCTGAAAATGATAGCGCGATACACCCGCCAGACAAGCGCAGGAGGAATTTTCTTCTTGAAATCTGCGCTGGAATCGAAGGGTTTTGCACCGGGGCCGTCATGAAGCAATGAAGAATGTGATGTTGCCTTTACAAGGCCAGTTTGCCTTTGAGGAAATCGAACGCGGTGGCTGCATCGACCTTGCTGGCCGCCGTGTCGCGACGGTGCTGGTATTCGATATGCCCTTCTTTCAAGCCCCTGTCGCCAATGGTGATGCGGTGCGGCACGCCGATCAGCTCCCAGTCGGCAAACATGGCGCCTGGCCGTTCGTTGCGGTCGTCCAGAATCACATCGACACCCGCCGCAAGCAGCTCGCCATACAGCTTGTCGGCTGCCAGCTTGACATCGGGAAAGCGGTCCGGGCTGATCGGGCACAGCACCACGGTGAAGGGCGCAATCGCGTCGGGCCAGATGATGCCGCGTTCGTCATGGTTCTGTTCAATCGCCGCCGCTGGCAGGCGGGTGATGCCGATGCCGTAGCAGCCCATTTCCAGAAATTGCGGCTTGCCGTTTTCGCCGAGGAAGGTGGCGTTCATGGCCTGGCTGTACTTGGTGCCCAGATAGAACACATGGCCGACCTCGATGCCGCGCTCGATGGCCAGTACGCCCTTGCCGTCGGGTGATGGGTCGCCGGCCACCACATTGCGGATGTCCGCGATCAGGTCGGGCTCGGGCAGGTCGCGGCTCCAATTGACACCCGTGATGTGAAAATCAGCTTCGTTGGCGCCGCAGACCCAGTCGGCCAGCAGCGCGACTTCGCGGTCCACCACCAGCTTGACCGGCTTTTTCAGGTTCAGAGGCCCGAGATAACCGGGCTCGCAGCCAAAGTGTTCGTCAATTTCGGCCAGGGTGGCAAAACGAAAGCTGGCATCCAGACCGGGCACCTTGCCGACCTTGATTTCATTCATGTTGTGGTCGCCGCGCAGCAGCAGCAGCCAGACCTGGGTCTTGACGACTTCGCCCGTTTCATGGGTCTGGTCCGTGGCGAGCACCAGTGACTTGACGGTGGTTTCCAGCGGGATGCCGAGCAGTTCAGCGACATCGGCGCAGGTGGCCTTGCCTGGCGTGGGAGTTTTGGTCAGAGCTTGCGATGCTTCCTGGCGCGGGCCGGTTGGGGCCAGCGCTTCGGCTTTTTCCATGTTGGCCGCGTAGTCGCTGGTCGGGCAGTAAACGATGGCGTCCTCGCCGGTGGCGGCAATCACCTGGAATTCCTCGCTCAGGTCGCCGCCGATGGCGCCGCTGTCGGCGGCCACGGCCCGGTAGGTCAGGCCAAAGCGGTCAAAAATCCGGCGGTAGGCCTGCGCCATGTTCTGGTAGCTGACCTTGGCGGCGGTCTGGTCGCGGTCAAAGCTGTAGGCATCCTTCATGATGAATTCACGCCCGCGCATCAGGCCGAAACGTGGCCGGCGTTCGTCGCGAAACTTGGTCTGGATCTGGTACAGGTTTTTGGGCAACTGCTTGTAGCTGCGGATGTCCTGGCGCATCACGTCGGTGACAACTTCCTCGCTGGTCGGCTGGACCACGAAATCGCGTCCATGGCGGTCCTTGATGCGCAGCAGTTCAGGCCCCATGGCTTCGAAACGGCCGGTTTCCTGCCAGAGTTCTGCCGGCTGGATCACCGGCATGCTCATTTCGATGGCGCCGGCGCGGTTCATTTCCTCGCGAACAATCGCTTCGACCTTGCGGATCACGCGCAGGCCCATGGGCATGTAGTTGTAGATGCCGGCGCCCAGTTTCTTGATCAGGCCGGCGCGCATCATGAGCTGGTGGCTGACGATTTCTGCGTCTGCGGGTGCTTCCTTGAGGGTGGAAATAAAGAACTGGGAGGCTTTCATGGGCTATTTTTCTGGGTTTGGAGACTGAGGTCCGGCCCTTCGCTTGGCGGGGGCAACTTCGCTGTGCATAATGGACTCAGTTTAAAAAATTTGAGGTTTGATTATGCTTGACAGGGACGGTTTTCGGCCCAACGTCGGCATCATCTTGCTCAACCAGCGAAGTCAGGTATTTTGGGGCAAACGCATCCGTACCCACTCATGGCAATTTCCGCAGGGCGGCATTGATCGGGGCGAAAACCCCGAACAGGCCATGTTCCGCGAGTTGCATGAAGAGGTCGGACTGCACCCACAGCACGTTCAGGTGCTGGCCCGTACCCGGGACTGGTTGCGCTATGAGGTGCCTGACAGGTTCATCCGCCGCGATGCGCGTGGACATTACAAAGGCCAGAAGCAAATCTGGTTTCTGCTCCAGTTGGTCGGTCACGACTGGGATTTGAACCTGCGCGCAACCAACCACCCCGAGTTTGATGCCTGGCGCTGGAACGACTACTGGGTGCCGCTCGATGTCGTGGTGGAGTTCAAGCGAGGCGTGTATGAAATGGCGTTGACCGAGCTGTCGCGCTTCGTGCCGCGTTGCGAGTTCCGGGGCGACGCACGTCCCGAGCAGCGCAACCGCTATTTGCGCGGCGGGCTGCATCAGCGCGATCTGCTGGCGAATCAGTCTGGCGAGTCGGGTTCATTTCCTGCTGGAAGCGGAGTTTCTTCTTATGCCACCCGGCCGGGAGCCCCATTCGAGTTGCCTCCGGGCGCCACTTTTGAGCCCGACCCGCAGACCAGTTTCGGCTTGGACGCACAAACGAAAAAATTATGACATTCAAGCCAGCCTCTTTATTCGCGTGCGGGCTTTTACTCAGCTTGAGCACTGCGGTCTGGGCCCAGTTCGCGGTCGAGGAGCCTGAGTGGAAAGAGTCCGACGTACCGCCGCCACCTGCTTTTGACATCAGCAAGCTGATCACCTTCGAGGTCTCGCCCAACTCAGCGCTGGTTTATGGCGTTGATCCGGCTACCATCAGCATTACACAAAACGACGGTCTGGTGCGTTATGTGATGGTGGCCAGCAGCGCCAGCGGTACACGCAACGTGATGTATGAAGGCATACGGTGCTCCACAGGTGAATTCAAGACCTATGCCCGCTATTCGCCCGAAGGGCGCTGGACCATGGTCAGCACGCCGGAGTGGCGCACCATGTTCGGCAACATGCCGTCCAGGCATGCGCTGCGATTTGCCCAGGCAGGGGGCTGTGACAACGCGGCTGTGCCGCTGTCGGTCAATGCCGTGGTCAGGCGGCTGAAAAATCCAAATTTGGGGATGACGCAATAAGCATCAAGGTGACGATAGGCTTGGCGGCATCACCGCCCGGCCTATCGGCTAAGGATCAGGTTGGTACGGTGAACCATTTCTGACTCGCCTGTGTAACCGAGTAATTTCTCGAATTCGGAAGAAACCTTCCGGCAAATCAACCGGGCTTCGGAACTGGAGTAATTGGCCAGGCCACGCGCGATTTCAGTCCCGTCGGCATCCTTGACGGCAATCACGTCACCGCGTGAAAAATCACCCTGTACGCCTGTCATGCCTATGGGCAGCAGGCTCTTGCCGCTGTCGCGCACCATAGTGGCGGCGCCAAGGTCCACCGTCACAGACCCCCGCAGTTGCAGATGATCCGCCATCCATTGCTTGCGTGCCTGTATTTTCTGGGTTTGCGCTACCAGCAGCGTGCCAATCGCCTCGCCCCGGGTCAGCCGTATCAGCGCCTCGGGCTCGCGGCCCCAGGCAATCACGGTTGAGGCGCCTGAACCGGCCGCCCGTTTGGCTGCCAGGATTTTGGTGATCATGCCGCCCCGGCCAATGCTCGAACCTGCGCCGCCCGCCATGGCTTCCAGCGTGGTATCGCCGGCCTTGGCTTCATGCACAAACTTTGCCGCCGGGTCTTTGCGCGGATCGGCGGTGTACAGGCCCTTCTGGTCGGTCAGGATGATCAGCGCATCGGCTTCTACCAGATTGGCCACCAGCGCGCCCAGGGTGTCGTTGTCGCCGAACTTGATTTCGTCATTGACGACGGTGTCGTTCTCGTTGATGACCGGAACCACGCCCAGCTGCAGCAGGGTCAGCAGGGTGGAGCGGGCATTGAGGTAGCGCTCGCGGTCGGCCAGGTCGGCATGGGTCAGCAGGACTTGCGCGCTGCCGATGCCGTTTTCCCTGAGCTTGGTTTCATACATCTGCACCAGGCCCATCTGGCCGACGGCAGCGGCGGCCTGCAGTTCGTGAATGGCTTTGGGGCGAACGCTCCAGCCAAGACGCTTCATGCCTTCGGCAATCGCGCCGCTGCTCACCATGATGACTTCGCGCCCATCCTTGATCAGGGCCGCCAGCTGCTCGCACCACTGGCCGATGGCAATGGCGTCCAGGCCGCGGCCTTCGTTGGTCACCAGGCTGGACCCTACCTTGACCACAATGCGTCTGGCGTTGCGCAGAACAGGATTGCCTGATGGATCGTGCATTTTTAAGTGTTTTGAGGCTTTAGCGCAATAGGGGCGGGCGCAAGCAGCTATTGTTTATATAGCAACCAAGATTCAGTGCCGGCCGGAAAACAGGCTGGCATCAATCGGACGATGCCGGCTTTTCGGGCTCCGGCGGCAACTCGATAAACCGTGGATCGATTTCTTCTTCGGGCTGCTCGCTTTTCTGGACTTTCTTGACGTGCTGGTAAATCGTCTTGACAAGCTGTTCGCAGCCTTCACGGGTCAGGGCGGAAATTTCAAAGACGGGGCCCTTGAACTTGAAGCGTTTGACGAAATCCTTGACGAGGGCTTCCCGCTTGTCTGCGTCGACCATGTCGAGCTTGTTGAGCACCAGCCAGCGCGGTTTTTTATACAGCGCCTCATCGTACTTTTTGAGTTCGCCCACGATGGCCCTGGCTTGGGCGACCGGATCGACGTTTTCGTCGAAGGGTGCCATGTCCACGATATGCAGCAACAGGCGGGTGCGCTGCAAGTGCCGCAAAAACAGGTGTCCCAGGCCCGCGCCTTCTGAAGCGCCTTCAATCAGCCCCGGCAAATCGGCCACCACAAAGCTTTGCTCCGGGCCGACCCGGACCACGCCGAGGTTGGGATGCAGCGTGGTGAAGGGGTAGTCGGCAATGCGCGGACGGGCATTGGAGACGGCCGAGATGAAGGTCGATTTGCCGGCATTCGGCATGCCCAGCAGGCCCACATCGGCCAGCACTTTCAGCTCCAGCTTCAGGCTTTTGCGGTCGCCGGGCCAGCCGGGCGTCTTGCTGCGCGGGGCGCGGTTGGTCGAGCTTTTAAAGCGCAGATTGCCAAAACCGCCATCGCCGCCCTTGGCGATCAGAATCTGCTCGCCCGGCACCAGCAACTCGAAAAGCACCTCGCCGGTTTCGGCATCGGTCAGGATGGTGCCGACCGGCATTTTCAGGATGATGTCGTCGCCCTTGGCGCCGAACATGTCCGAACCCATGCCGTGTCCGCCGTTGCGGGCTTCATGACGGCGTGAAAACCGGAAGTCCACCAGGGTGTTCAGGTTGATGTCCGCCACCGCGTACACATGGCCGCCGCGTCCGCCATCACCCCCGTTTGGGCCACCGAACTCTTTGTATTTTTCGTGGCTGAACGAGACGCAACCACTCCCGCCATCGCCAGCGGCAATGTCAATATAAGCTTCGTCAACAAATTTCATGATGGAGTGGGACGCAGGTTGGATCGTGGAAAAGCAGTGGGGGTTAAGGCGGGTTTACAAACAGAAAAGCCCCGACAGGTCGGGGCTTCGATGCCATCGAAGTGCTCAGCTTACGCTGCAGTCACATTGACGGTGCGCTTGTTCATCGAGCCCTTGATGGCAAAGGAGACTTGACCGTCAACCAGTGCATACAGGGTGTGGTCTTTGCCGATGCCGACATTGACGCCTGGGTGAAACTGCGTGCCACGCTGGCGCACGATGATGCTGCCTGCGTTGATCACTTCGCCGCCAAATTTCTTGACGCCCAGCATCTTGGGCTGTGAATCACGCCCGTTTCGCGTAGAGCCGCCGCCTTTTTTCTGTGCCATTTTTCGTTACTCCTGGTACTGAACTGATTAGCCGACGATGGCGCCGATTTGCAGTTCAGTGAAGTTCTGCCGGTGACCCTGGCGTTTCTGATAGTGCTTGCGACGGCGCATCTTGAAGATGTGAACCTTGTCGTGCCTGCCGTGCGACAGCACCGTGACAGTAACAGTTGCGCCGGAAACCAAGGGCGTACCAACCTTGATTGAACTGCCTTCGCCGACAGCCAATACCTGGTCAATAACGATCTCTTGGCCTACGTCCGCAGCAATCTGTTCTACTTTAATTTTTTCTCCAGCAGCAACTTTGTATTGTTTGCCGCCGGTTTTTATGACCGCGTACATGTAAACCCTCGTAAATTGAGTTCTGCGGACGGATTTCCACAGAGCCCAAGATTCTAGCATCATGCTTAAAAAATGTACAGCGCGGCATGTGTCGCCATCGCCTTGGCGCTTATGGCGGCCGTCTGCCTTTCTATAATCTGCCCACACTTAACGTCGGGACTTCCCTTTGTCTGCTAATTCTTCAAGCACCGCTGCTGCCCTGACTCTGATCGCCAATGACATGAGCGCCATGGACGCGGTCATTGCCCGCCGACTCCAATCCGAAGTTCCCCTGGTGGCCCAAGTGTCGCAATACATCATTGCTGCGGGCGGCAAGCGCCTGCGTCCCGCGCTGGTGCTGCTGATGTGCGGCGCTTTGAACTATCGCGGCGACCAGCGCTTCAGCCTGGCGGCGGTGGTGGAGTTCATTCACACCGCGACCTTGCTGCACGACGATGTCGTTGATGAGTCCACGCTGCGCCGTGGCCGCTCGACCGCCAACGAGGTTTTTGGCAACCCGGCCAGCGTTCTGGTGGGCGATTTTTTGTATTCACGGGCTTTCCAGATGATGGTGGAAGTCGGCGACATGCGCATCATGCAGACACTGGCCGAAGCAACCAATGTGATTGCCGAGGGCGAAGTGCTGCAGCTCATGAACATGCATGACGCCGGATTGACCGAAGAAGGCTATCTGCGGGTCATTCGCTCCAAGACCGCCAAGCTGTTTGAGGCCAGCGCCCGGCTGGCCGCCTTGCTGGCCCAGTCTTCCCCGGCCGTTGAGCAGCATTGCGCCGAGTACGGGCAGGCGCTGGGGACGGCTTTTCAGGTGATTGACGATGTACTCGACTATGACGGCGAGGTTTCGGAAATGGGCAAAAACCTGGGCGACGACTTGCGCGAAGGCAAGGTGACGCTGCCGCTCATCATCGCCATGCAGCGCGGCACCGAGGCCGAGCGTGCCACCATCCAGCAGGCGATTCAAACCGGTGGCACCGGGCAGATGGCGCAGATCATTGCCATCGTTCAGCAGACGGGAGCCCTGCAGGCGACCCGGGATGCCGCCGCCACAGAGGCGCTGCGTGCGCTCAATGCCTTGCAAACCCTGCCCCGAAACCCTTATAGTGAGGCTCTGGAGCAACTGGCTTCCCAATTACTGGCGAGACGCTCCTGACGGTTGAATCAAGGCGGCGGGGTGTAGCTTAACGTGAAAGACACCACTCCCAAGACGAGCAACACCCTGGCCT
>JAECRO010000020.1 GCA_016000195.1 Burkholderiales bacterium
ATGAGACCATCATAACGTTACCGTAAATAGCTGAATACCCCACTTTGAAAATCACCGTCGAGCGCCCGCTGCGGCTCAATTTTTGCGTCAGCGACGCGCGCATCAAGCGGTTCAGGAATACCAATTTCTTCGCCGAGCTGATCCTGTCGAACAAGCGCAAGGACAAGGCCGCGATGGCCGCCGACGTGCTCGAAGGCAAGGCGCTGCAAAGCGCCATCCTGGCCGTGCTCGACGGCATGAAACCGGCCTTCAGCGCCAGCCAGCTGGTGAAAAACCGCGCCGCGTTCGAGGCGCAGCTGGCCGCCGCCTTTGCCACCGCCGGCGTGCCGCTGGACGCCAAGCTCAAAGATACGCTGCTCAGCCCCGGCAGTCTGGCCGAGAGAGACCCCAGCGCCGACATTTGTCATGACAAAAAAGGCCGGCCCGAACCCGACCCGGAGTTGCGCGACACCGAAAACGTGCCCCTGCCGCCGGGCATCGGCCTGCCGCTGCCGCTGGACTACGACAGCCCCAAGAACAAGGGCAAGCTGGACGTGGAGCCGCTGCTGGCGCTGGTGCAAAGCCATTGCGAGGCCTACCTGGCCGCCGAAGTGCTGCCCTACCGCCCCGACGCCTGGATTGACCACGGCAAGATCAAGGTGGGCTACGAAATTCCCTTCAACCGCCACTTTTACGAGTACGAAGCCCCGCGCCCGCTGGACGAGATTGCGGCGGACATCACCGCGCTGGAGCAGGACATCATGGCGATGCTTAAAGAGGTGACAGCGTGAGTGAACTGATTCTTTACCAAACGGACGACGGCCTGATCCGTGTGCAGCTTCGGACTTTGGATGGCAATGTCTGGCTAACGCAGGTAGAGATTGCCGAACTCTTTGCGACCACAAAGCAAAACGTCAGCCTGCATACGGCCAATGTCTTGAAAGAAGGTGAATTGAAGGCCGCCTCAGTTGTCAAGGATTCCTTGACAACTGCCGCCGATGGCAAGAACTACCGCACCAAGCTCTACCGCCTGGAAATGATTCTGGCTGTGGGCTACCGCGTCAAAGGCCACCGCGGCACCCAGTTCCGCCAATGGGCCAGGTCGTCCCGTCATTCCCGCGAAGAGCCTGCCCTCGACCTTATCGGGGACGGGAATCCAGCAGCGAAGGTTCACCATGAAACAACCGGCCATTTACATCCTTGCCAGCCAGCGAAACGGAACGCTGTATATCGGCGTCACCAGCGACCTGGTAAAACGTATTTGGCAGCACCAGAGCAAGGCCGTCGAAGGTTTTACCCAGAAGTACAAAGTCCACCAACTGGTTTACTTCGAGCAGCACATGGATATGGTTGCGGCAATCACTCGGGAAAAACAACTCAAGAAATGGAATCGTGCCTGGAAGTTGGCGCTGATCGAAAAAACCAATCCCGAATGGCGCGACCTTTGGGACGATATCGTGGGCTGAGGCACGACGGTTCCAGGACTGTGCGCCGTACCCGAGAAGCCCATCACCATTCCCCCTCCTTCCGTCATTCCCCCTCCTTCCGTCATTCCCCCTCCTTCCGTCATTCCCGCGAAGGCGGGAATCCAGTGCCCCCAGCTAAAGATGCGGTCAGTAATAACTTACCTGCGTCATACCCGCGAAGGCGGGTATCCAGACTCGTTGGCGCTTTCAACCCGGGTTGCTGGATTCCCGCCTTCGCGGGAATGACGGGAAGTTATTATTTGCCAGATCCTAAGCGGGTGAAACGCAAGGGGGATGGGGCGTGAGTTATCCCGTTTATGGGGAATACAAGGCAACCCGCTGGCCCGAAGTCGGACACATTCCGACCGGCTGGGAGGCACGGCGCTTGAAGTTCTCCGCGACCTGCAACGATGAAACGCTGCCCGAAACGACCGATCCAGATTTTGAGATGGCTTATGTGGACATCTCCAGCGTGGGCCTTGTGAACGGCATTACTGCGGTGGAAGTCCAGACCTTTGAAAAAGCGCCCTCTCGTGCGCGGCGCATTGTCAGGCACGGCGACACCCTGATTTCAACCGTGCGGACTTACCTGAAGGCCATCGCGCCGGTTGATGCCCCGCCTGAAAACATGATTGTGTCCACGGGTTTTGCCGTGGTGCGGCCTCTTGGCTTCATCCACAGTGGCTTCCTCGGCTACGCACTGCAAAACACGGCGTTCATTGATGCGGTGGTTGCCAACTCCACGGGTGTCAGCTATCCAGCCATCAACCCAACAAGCCTCATTTGCCTGGCGGTTTGCTACCCAAAAGACAAGAAGGAACAGCAGCAAATCGCCGCGTTTCTGGACTGGAAAACGGGCCAGATCGACGCGCTGATTGCGAAGAAAAAAGAGCTGATGGACAAGCTCAAGGAAAAGCGGCTGGCGGTCATCACCCAGGCCGTCACCAAGGGCCTGAACCCAGCCGCCCCGCTGCGCGATTCGGGCATTCCGTGGCTGGGCGCTGTGCCGGCGCATTGGGACGTTACTTACCTACGCTGGTTTTTGAGAACAGGTTCCGGTGATTTTTTATCCAATGAGGATATGGAGAGATATCCTGACGAAATCCATTTCATTCCAGTGGTGGGTGGAAATGGAATCATGGGCTACACATCAGGGTGGAATACAGATGCAAATTGCTTGGTCGCAGGGCGAGTGGGCGCTCATTGTGGAAACATTCACCTGATTCGAGAAAAATGCTGGGTGACCGACAACGCGCTACGCATCGGGATGATTGATGATGTATTTGATTCGGAGTATCTGTATTGGCTGTTGAAGTCGATGAACCTAAACGACGACGCGAACAGAAATGCTCAACCACTAATCACAGGTGAGACTGTCAAGTCCAAAAAAGTCGCTCTGCCACCGCTATCAGAGCAGAAATTTATCGCGGATCACCTTACGCAGAAAACTACAGCGATTCACATGATGCAAGCAAAAATTGAATCCGCCATCGCCCGCCTCACCGAATACCGCACAGCCCTCATCACCGCCGCCACCACCGGCAAGATCGACGTGCGCCAGGTCGCCATTCCCAGACAGTCCGCCCAGACGGCTCCAACCCGATCCACCAGCATTGACAGCATTGCCTGCACTGCCTAAAGTGACCGCATGAGCACCACCCTGACCATTCGCAATCTGGAAGAAACCGTGAAGCAAAAGCTGCGCATGCAGGCGGCCAGCCACGGGCGTTCGATGGAAGCCGAGGCCAGAGAAATCCTGACGCTGGCGGTCACCCGGCCCGCGCCGGCTTCTTCGCAGGCGGCGGCCCCGATCAGCGAAGCTGCGAGAAACGCGGTGGAATCCGTTCGGGGCCTCTGGCAAGGCCGCGGAAGCACTGACGAGATGATGCGGGAGCTGCGGGGCGAGGACTAAATAGCGTGGCGCTTCTGGTGGACACCAACGTCATTGCCGATGTGCTGTACAACGACCCGGTATGGGGCAACTGGTCGGCTGAACAACTGGCGCGCCACTTTGGCGGGCTGCTCATCAACCCTGTCATTTACGCCGAGCTGAGTTACCGGGCGAGCACGCCGGACGACGTGCCGGCCATCATGACCCGGCTGGGTCTGGGCTATGCGGAAATGCCGCTGGCGTCCCTGTTTTCAGCCGGGCAGGCTTACAAGGCTTACCGGCAGCGCGGCGGGCTGAAAACGGCGCCGCTGCCCGATTTTTTCATCGGCGCCCACGCCGAAGCCGCCGGCCTGACGCTGCTGACCCGCGACAAGAGCCGCTACACCACTTACTTTCCCGGCGCACGCCTGATTTGCCCGTGACCCCCTTATTGCTGAAATCCTGAAAATGCGCCTGCTTCACTATTTGGAAATCGAAAACTTCAAGCGCTTTGGCAACCGGCAGCGCATTGAGCTGGACCATCCGGCGGTGCTGATCGGCCCGAACAACTGCGGCAAGACCAGCGCCATTCAGGCACTGGCGCTGTGGTCGCAGGCGGTCCAGACCTGGTACGACGTGCGCAAAGCTTCTTCAGCCAAAGAGCGCACAGCCACGGCGCTGAACCGGCTCAACATCGTGGCCGTGCCGGTGCAGCGCACGCGGTTTTTTTGGCACAACACGCATGTGCGGGCGGGTGCCAAGGACATTACGCTCACCATCACCGTGGGCATCGAGTTCAAGGGCCAGGTGCTGGCCCTGCCCATGCGCTTTCGCAACCAGGGCGATGAGCTGGTGTATTGCACGCCGGACCCATCGGTGGTGGCCAATCTGGAGTTTTTGAAATACGCGGCAAGCATCCGGGTCGAGCTGCTCTACCCGATGTCGGGCCTGGAAACCGAAGAAGCCATTTTGCAGCCGGGCCGCATCGACGTGCTGCTGGGCCAGGGGCAAACCGCGCAGGTGCTGCGCAACCTGTGCCTGATGGTTGCAAAAGACACGCCCGATGACTGGACGCGCATCGTGGCGCTGATGAAGCGGCTGTTCAATGTGACGCTGGAAACCCCGCAGGAAACCACGCGCGGCGCGATTGAGATGCGCTACAAGCAGCCCGGCGTGCGCGAAGTGCTGGATGTGTCCTCGTCCGGGCGCGGCTTCCAGCAAATGCTGCTGATTTTTGCCTACCTGTATTCGCACAAGGGCAGCGTGCTGCTGGTCGATGAGCCCGACGCGCACCTGGAAATCCTGCGCCAGAAACAGGTCTATGTGCTGCTGCGCGACATTGCCTCTGAAAACCAGTCGCAGGTGGTGATGGTGACGCATTCGGAGGTGATTCTGGACGAGGCGCTGGACAACAACCTCACGCTCCTGATGGAGGGCCAGACGGACGACCTGGCGCGCAAGCCGGAAATCCGCAACAGCCTGAAGCACTTTGGCGCCGACCACTACATCAAGGCGCGCGAGCGCGGCTATGTGCTGTATGTCGAGGGCGGCACCGATGTGGACATGCTGCGCGCCCTGGCCGAGCGGCTCCATCACCCGGTGGCGGCGATCTGGGACGAGCGCATCAACACGTTTTACGTACAGAACAATTACCCCGATGTGTCGCTGGAGAGCGAGCTGGAGCGGGTGGAAGGCGGCTTTGGCGTCACGCCGCGCGTTCACTTCAGCGGCCTGAACAAGCTGCTGCCTGACCTCAAGGGGCTGGCCATTCTGGACAACGACGGCCAGAACCGCAAAAGCAGCGTGGAAGGCCGCTTGACCCTGAGCTACTGGCGCCGCTACGAGGCGGAAAACTACTTCGTGACGCCCGATGTGCTCAGGCGCTATGCCCTTGGGGACAAAGAGGCGCCGCAACTGTTTGACGCCTCTGAGCTGGAAGTTGACGAGGTGCTGGATGCGCTGGTGCTGGAGCGGGTCTTTGAGTCGATTGAGGCGGACTTTCAGGCCTGGAAACAGGCGCCGCCCGAAGCCGCCCGCCTTGTGTGGGAAGCCACCACCCAGCGGCTCAAGCTCAGCACGTTCGCCGAAGAGTTTTTCAGGCGGCTGGCCGGGCGCATGGGCGGCGGCATGCTGCTGACCAAGGGCGAGCTGCATCGCCTGATGGCGGTGGTGGACCCGAAAACGATTGCCGCCGAGGTCAGCGAAAAGCTCGATCTGCTGCAAACCCTGTTTACGGTGGCCGCCCCGCTGGTGGAAATCGATCAGCCCGCCGCGTAACGAATCACTGCCATCCATGAAAAAACACACCGAAGCCCGCCTTGAAGATGCCATCGTCGCCCACCTGACCACGCAGGGCGGCTATGTCTTGGTGGACTACAGCAAGGGCGCGGCGGCGGGCCGCTACGACCGGGCGCTGGCGCTGGACCCGGCGCTGGTGCTGGGCTTCATCGAAGCCACGCAACCCAGGCTGTGGCAGAGCCTGCAAGCCATCCACAAGGCGGACACCGGCAAGGTGGTGCTTGATCACCTCGTCAAGGAGCTGGACACCAAGGGCATGCTCAAGGTGCTGCGCCAGGGCTTCAAGTGCTACGGCAAAAAACTGCGGGTGGCGGTGTTTGCCCCCAACAATGGCTTGAACCCGGACACGCTGGCGCTCTACGGCCAGAACGTGCTGAGCGTGACGCGCCAGCTTTTCTACAGCGAAGCGCACGCCAAGAGCCTGGACATGGTGCTGTTTCTCAACGGCCTGCCGATTGCCACGGTGGAGCTGAAAAATGAAATGTCCGGTCAGACGGTGGAGGACGCCAAGACGCAGTACAAAAAGCACCGCGACCAGCGCGAGCTGCTGTTTGAGTTCAAGAAACGCACGCTGGTGCATTTTGCGGTGGACCCGGATCAGGTCTTCATGGCGACGCGGCTCAGCGGCGACAAGACGCATTTTTTGCCCTTCAACCTGGGCAATGCGGGCCATGCGGGCAACCCGCCCGCTGCGGACGGTGGCTACCGCACCGCCTACCTGTGGCGTGAGGTCTGGCAAAAGGACAGCCTGCTCGACATTCTGGGCCGCTTCATGCACTTGCAGATTGAGGACAAGCGCATCCTGACCGATACCGGCATCAAGAAGATCACCCGTGAAACGATGATTTTTCCGCGCTATCACCAGCTCGATTCGGTACGGGCTCTGGTGGCGCATGCGCAAAAGCACGGGCCGGGGCGCAATTACCTGATTCAGCATTCGGCGGGCTCGGGCAAGTCCAACTCGATTGCCTGGCTGGCGCACCGGCTGTCCAGCCTGCACGACGCGAAGGACAAGAAGATTTTTGACTCGGTGATTGTGGTCACTGACCGCCGGATACTGGACCAGCAGTTGCAGGGCACGATTTACCAGTTCGAGCACAAGCGCGGCGTGGTGCAAAAGATTGACGAGGACACGCGCCAGCTGGTGCAGGCGCTGGCCAGCGGCACGCCCATCATCATCACCACCTTGCAGAAGTTCCCCTTCATCACCGAGACGCTGGAAAAGCTGCACAAGGAAACGCCGGAAGAGCTGCAAAGCGGCGTCGCCATTTCGACCCAGGGCAGGCAATTCGCCGTGATCGTGGACGAGGCGCACAGCTCGCAGTCGGGCGAAGGCGCGATGGAACTCAAGGGCGTGCTGAACGCCAGTGGCGTACAGGAAGAAGCGGCCCGCTACGTGCTCGAAAACGGCCTGAACGACGATGATGACGCCGACCATCTGGCCGGTGTCGTGCGCGAGATGATGAAGCGCGGCAAGCAGCCGAACCTGAGCTTTTTCGCCTTCACCGCGACGCCAAAATACAAGACCAAGAAGGTGTTCGACGAGCCCGGCCCGTCGGGCGAGGCGCCGTTTCACCTCTACACCATGCGCCAGGCCATCGAGGAAAAATTCATCCTCGACGTGCTGAAGAACTTCATCACCTACGAGGCTTATTTCCGGCTGGTGCAGGTGGGCGACGACGACCCGCATGTCGAGCGCAAGAAAGCGGCGCGGGCGCTGGCGCGCACGCTGGCTTTTCATGAAGTCAATTTGCGCACCAAGACCGAGGTGATGGTGGAGCACTTTCGCACCCACGTGCGCCACAAGATCGGCGGGCGCGCCAAGGCCATGGTCGTGACCGATGGGCGCTTGCATGCGGTGCGCTACAAGCAGACTTTTGACAACTACATTGCCGAAAAAGGTTACACCGACATCAAGACGCTGGTGGCCTTCTCGGGGGCGGTGGACGACCCGGCCATGCTGGGAAAAAGCTGGACCGAAGTCGGCATGAACGGCGGCATCAAGGAAAAGGAGCTGCCCGAAAAGTTCGACAGCCACGAATACCAGGTTCTGCTGGTGGCCGAGAAATACCAGACCGGCTTTGACCAGCCGCTGCTGCACACCATGTATGTCGATAAAAAACTCACCGGCCTGCAGGCGGTGCAAACGCTGTCGCGCCTGAACCGCACCTGCGCGGGCAAGGAAGACACCTTCATTCTGGACTTTCGCAACAGCCCCGAAGAAATCTTCAAGGCCTTCAAGCCCTACTACGAAGACACGCCGGCAGAACCCCTGGTGGATGCGCAGCACCTGTACCGCCTGCACCACCAGATTGAAGAAACGGGCCTGATTTTTGAGGCAGAAGTGCAGGCTTTTTGCGCCGTTTACTTCAAGCCGCTGCGCAAGGAAACCATCCATGACCATGCGGCCATGAACGGCATCCTGGATCAGGCGGTGGAGCGCTTCAAGGAACGGGATGAAGACACCTGCGAGGAAGTGAAAACGCTGCTGGTGAATTTTCGCAACCTGTACGGCTTTTTGTCGCAGGTGATTCCGTACCAGGACAGCGACCTGGAGCAGCTTTACACCTACCTTCGCTTTTTGCTCACCAAGCTTCCCAGGCGCGAGGGCGCAGGGCCAGTGCATCTGGAAGACGAGGTAGAACTGCAGTATTACCGGCTGCAAAAAATCAGCGAAGGCCAGATTGACCTGAACACTGGCGCGGGCCAGCCGCTCAAAGGCCCCAGCGACGTGGGCACTGGACAGGACGATGATGAAATACGGCTGTCCGAACTGATTGACCTGCTGAACCAGCGCTTTGGCACCGACTTCACTCAGGCTGACCAGCTCTTTTTTGACCAGATTCAGGAAGAGGCGGTGGAGAGCGACACGCTCAGGCAGGCCGCCGCGACAAACTCGAAAGAAGACTTTCGCTATGTGTTTGAAAAAGCGTTTGAGGGGCTGGTGATTGACCGCATGGACGGCAACGAGGCAATCTTCGGCAAGCTCATGGCCGATGGCGAGTTTCGAAAACTGGCGATGGAGCATTTGCTGCATAAAGTCTATGAAGCCCTCAAGGGAGCAGGCAAAGCGGCTTGATGCCCAGCCGTTCAAATGCGCGGCTGGCAGCCTTCACCATTGCTATATTTTTAATAGCTTCTTATGCTTGCTGTATATGCGCAAACAGCCATTTTTGTTCATAAAATTCAACTTCCGCCAACCCGGCGCTGCGGCCCCGGTTTTAGTCCTCTTGCGCCGCCTGGATTGGCATTAAACTTACCCAGAACAAAGGGGGTGCGGACTGCATGTTGCCGCCTCCCGGACGGCGCTGCGATGGACTGGCCGTCCATTCCATTGGCCGGCAGGGTCCATCCACAACCATCTGGAGTAGAGGCAATGAAGGGAATACTGAGCTTTCTGGAAAAGGCCGGGCTGGTCAAGACGGACGCGCCGGCGGCTCGGCCCGTGCCGCCCGTTGACGAAAGCACGCCGGACGCCGGGCCAGAACCGCAGAGTCCAGACCCGGCGCCGGCCCCGGCCACGCCTCTTGCACAGGGCGACGGTACGCCGCTCAGGCTCGACAACATCTATGCCAGCGAAGGCGTGGCGGCATCGGCATATCCGGCGGAGCGGCTGCTGCGCCTGCTGGACGGGCTGAGCGCGATGGATGAGGCCACCCGCCAGATGGCCATCCGGGCAATGGACGCGGCCGACGAATCCTGGACGATTGACGACCCGCTGGCGGATGCCGCCGCCAAGGTCAAGGCGCTGGCCGCGCATGCTGGACGGCTTCAGGCAAACCTGGCGCAACTGGAGCGTGAAACCCAGACCCAGCTCAATGCCGTCAACTTGCGGCAGGAGCAGGCGGTCGGCAACATCCGCAAGCAGATCACCGAACTTGAAGCCCTGGCGTCGCGTGAACTGGCGCGCGCCGCGCAGGAAACCGCCGCCCACGAGGCCAGCCTGAAGGCCGCCAGCGAACAGACCGCGCAGGAACTTGGCCAAGTCACGCAGGCCAGCCAGCGGCTGCAAAGCCTGGCGCTGCAGTTCGGCACGCCGGCAAGCACCACCACCGGGGAATGATCGAATGGCCAGCTTGACACCGCTTTCAAAAGGCCTGATCGCCCTGGCCGTGGTCGGCGCCATGGCGTCGGCCGTGTGGCACCTCGGCCTGAAGGAAAAGCTGGGCGGCGCCGCGCCGCCAGCCCCGTCGCAACCGGCAGATGCCGGCGCTGCGGTTCAGCCGGCAACGCCGGCGCCCGACAGCACGCTGAACACAGGGCCGGACACGACCGTCAACGCACCGGATCAGGTCATGCCGCCAAGCCTCCCGGCCACGCCAGCCCCGGACCCGGACCGCAAGGCGCCCGCCTCCGGCCTGTCGCCAGCGGAAAACGCCGAACGCGGGCGCCAGTTGCTGGAAAGCAAAAACTTCGGGCAGGCCCGCGTCCACCTGGAGCAGGCGGTCCAGGGCGGCGATGGCAGCGCAGCCTGCCTGCTGGGCGAGATGAACCTCAAAGGCCAGGGCGGCCTGCCGGTCAGCCAGGAAAAAGCGGCCAGCCTGTTCCAGTTCGCCCAGTCGCGCAACATCATTTGCTTCACCTCGGGCCAATAAAGGCAACCGGGCTTTTGACAGGAAACCACTCCATGAAAATTCGCACCCTTGCCCTGCTGGCGGCATTGACCGGCAGCGGCCTGACGACGGGGGCCGTCCAGGCGCAGGGCTTCGTCTTCGGCACCGGCCAGCCGCCCGCAGACGCCGCCGCACCGGCCGGCATGCGCAACGCCAAGGTCGAGACGGCGCAGCGCCTGCTGGCGCGGCTCGGCCTGCTGCGCGAGACGCCGAGCGGCAAGCTGACGCCGGCCACGCAGGAGGCGATTCGCGTTTTCCTGGCGCAAAACAAGCTGCCCGCGTCCGCCCAGGTCAACGACGGCCTGCTCAATGCACTGCGCCGCGTGATCTGGCAAACCCAGAACTGGTCCAGCGGCAACTACAAGGGACGCGAGAAACTGGTCGATGCGCAAGGCCTGCGCGAGGCCCAGATCATCCTCGGGCAACTGGGCTTCAACGCCGGCCCGCTGGACGGCACCTTCGGCCCGCAAACCCAGGTGGCGACCGAGGCCTTCCAGGAATCGCAGGGCGTGACGGTCGATGGCCTGATCACCGCCACGGTGCTGATGAACCTGCGCCGCGCCGTCAATGGCGCGGGCGCATCGGCCAGGGAGACGGTGCGCGTGCTGAACTGGCCGGACTACATCGACGCCGGCGTGCTGCAGGACTTCGAGAAGGAAACCAGCATCCGCGTGGTGTACGACATCTTCACCAGCAACGACGACCTGCAGGCCAGGCTGCGCGCCGGCGGCACGCCCTACGACGTGGTGTTTCCCACCGCCAACGCCGTGCCGGCCATGGCCGCCAAGGGGCTGCTGGGCAAGCTCGACAAGGCCAGCCTGAAGAACCTGAACAACATCGACCCGCGCGTCGATGCCACGCTGCGCGCCTGGGACAAGGACGGCAGCTACAGCCTGCCCTACATGTGGTACACGGTCGGCATCGCCTGGAACCCCAAGCTCACGGCCAAGGCCTATCCGGGCCATGCCATGGATTCGCTGAGCAACGTGTTCGACCCGGAAACCGCCCGGCGCTTTCAGTCCTGCGGCGTCGGCGTGGTCGATTCGGCGAGCGACGTGATGCCGCTGGCGGCCATTGCTGGCGGACAGGCCAAGTGGAACGGCAAGAATTCGGTCAACGCCGCCAGCCAGGTGCTGGAGCGCCTGAAGGGCATCGTCAAGGTGATTCCCACCGACCAGTACATCGATGCGCTGGCCAGCGGCAAGATTTGCGTCGCCATCGGCTTTTCGGGCGATGCCGTGCAGGCGCAGGCCAAGTCGCGCGGCACGGTCGAATACCGCGTGCCTACCGAAGGCGGCCTGCTGGCCATCGACGCCATGGCCGTTCCGGCGAATGCCAAAAACCGGCGCGCCGCCCACCTGTTCATCGACTACCTCATGCGCCCGCAGGTGATTGCCAAGATCTCCAACACCGTGGGCTATGCCAATGCCAACCTCAAGGCCGGCGAGTTCATGAGCGAGAGCATCAAGTCGAATCCGGCGGTCGTGCCCAGCACCGCGTCGCTCAGCCGCTCGTCGCCGATTCCCATCCTGTCGGAGCAGGACCGGCAGGACATCGCGCGGGCCTGGAGCCGGTTTTCAAAATAGCGTGGACAAACAGCCCTCCTACCTGGGTGCTTTCATCCGGCATCCGTACAACCGCGTGGCGCTGCTGGCCACCGGCTGCACCGCCATTTTTGCGTCGATTCCCTTCGGCTGGCCGGGTCTGGCGCTGGTGGCGGTGCTGGGGCTGGGCACGGAAGTGCTGGCCGCGCTGGGCATTCCCGAACTGCCGACCTTCAAGGCCTGGGCCGACCGCGAGCACCGCCACCAGTTGCGCGCCGGGCGGCGGCTGCGGCTGCTGGCCGAACTGTCGCAATATGGGGATGCCAGGGCGCTGGCCAGCTACGAGCAGATGTACCGCCGCGTCCAGTCGCTGTACCAGACGGCCGGCGACGCCCGAAGCACCCTGAGCCGCGACGACGTTGAAAAACTCGAAGACCTGACGGTGGACTACCTCGGCCTGTGCGTCATCAACCAGTCGCTCAGGCAGCGCCGGGATGCACCCAGCGAAGAAAGCGTCATCAAGCGGATTGCCAGCCTGCAGGGTCAGCTGCTGAACAAGGCCCTGACCGGCGACGAGGAGCGCCAGCTGCGCAGCGCGCTGGCCGAATACACCGAGGTCATGAACCGTTCGCGCCGCCTGGCCATGCGCCGCAGCACGCTTGAAGCCATGCTGATTTCCATGCCCGACAAGCTCGAAGAGGTGTATCAACTGGTGATCACCGCGCCCTATTCGTCCGAGATGGGCGGCAAGCTCGAAGAATCGCTGGCGCGCCTGCGGATTGCCGAAGAAGTGGCCGCCGAGTTCGACACGCCGGAATCGTTTGACTTCACGCCGCCCCGCGCGCCCAGCGCGTCACCGGCCACCCTGGGCCAGGCCGCGCGGCAGGCGGCGCAATCCGCCAGGTCGCGCTCTTAGGATGTTGTCAGCAATAACTTCCCTGCGTCATACCCGCGAAGGCGGGTATCCAGACTCGTTTGAGCGTTTCAGCCCGTGTCGCTGGATTCCCGCCTTCGCGGGAATGACGGACGGGAAGTTATTTATAGCCAAATCCTAAGGCATCCATCCGCCAGCATCACAGCATCAGCCGGTTTTTAACTCCCTCCTCTCTCTTCACTCAAAGAAACTCCCATGCCAAAACTTCAAAACAAGGTAAGCATCATCACCGGCGCGGCGCAAGGCATCGGCTTGGCCACCGCCCTCAAATTCGCCCAGGAAGGCGCCATCGTCATCGTGTGCGATGTCCAGCAGGCGGCCATCGACGAGGCCGTCAAACAATGCCAGGCGCTGGGCGCGCAGGCGCTCGGCTACGTCATGGACGTGACGCAGCGCGCTGCGGTCGATGCGGTGGTGGGCAAGGTCAAGGAACAGTTTGGCCGCATCGACGTGCTGGTCAACAACGCCGGCATCACGCAGGATGCGCGGCTGGTCAAAATGACGCTGGAGCAATTCGACCGGGTGATTGATGTCAACCTGCGCGGCGTGTTTCATTGCTCGCAGGCCGTGGCCGACACCATGGTGGCGCAGGGCAAGGGCGTCATCCTCAACGCCAGTTCGGTGGTCGGCATTTACGGCAACTTTGGCCAGACCAACTATGCGGCCACCAAGTTTGGCCTGATCGGTTTCACCAAAACCTGGAGCCGCGAGCTTGGCCCCAAGGGTGTGCGCGTGAATGCCGTGGCGCCCGGCTTCATCGAAACGCCCATGCTCGCCACCGTCCCCGAGAATGTTCTCGCTGATATGCGGGCGCATGTGCCGCTCAAACGCCTGGGCCAGCCCGGGGAAATCGCCAACGTGTATGCCTTCCTGGCCAGCGACGAGGCCAGCTACATCAACGGCGCGGTCATCGAGGTGTCGGGCGGCCTGACGATTTGATGGCGGGGCAGCGGACGATGGCCGGTGTCGCGAATCACGCAGGCCGGAGTCCGCCGGCTTGCCGCCCGACATGATTCATGGGTGTTTTATGCCTCTTGCGCATGCTGGACGTGCGCAAGCAGCTATGATTTAAATAGCACCAGCCGACTTTTTCTTCAGTCCGGCGCAAGCCTTGGCGTCCCAGGCCGGCAGCGATAATTGCCGCATGAGTTCACTGCCGGCGCAAGACCATCCGCAACCCCTGTCATTAACCGATCTCTTTGTTTCCTTCACCCTGCTGGCGCTGCAGGGTTTTGGCGGCGTGATGGCCGTGGTGCAGCGCGAGCTGGTCGAGAAAAAACGCTGGCTGACGCGCGAGGAGTTCATTGAGGACTGGGCGGTGGCGCAGGTCATGCCCGGCCCCAACGTGGTCAACCTCTCGATGATGATTGGCGCGCGTTACTTCGGGTTCAAAGGCGCGATGGCCGCGCTGGCCGGAATGCTCACGGCGCCGCTCATCCTGGTGCTGCTGCTGGCGCTGGTCCATGCCCGGTTTGCCGACCATCCCGGCGTGGCCGGCGCGCTGCGCGGCATGGGCGCCGTGGCCGCCGGGCTGATCGCGGCGACCGGCCTGAAACTGTCGGGTGCCTTGCTGCAAAACGTGCTTGGCCTGCGCCTGTGCGCGGTCTTTGGCGTGCTGTGCTTTGTGGCCATTGCGCTGCTGCGCTGGCCGCTGACAGGGGTGCTGCTGGGCCTGGGCGGCGCGGCCTGTGCCGTGGCATATTCAAGGCTCAAGCCATGAACGGGGCGCTGACGCTGGTGTTGACCGTGCAGGACTGGCTCAACCTGCTGTTTCATTACCTGATGCTGTCCTTGCTCTCGGTCGGCGGCGCCATCAGCACCGTGCCCGACATGCACCGCTTTCTGGTCGAGCAGCAGCACTGGCTGACCGATGCGCAGTTCAATGCCTCGATTGCGCTGGCGCAGGCCGCGCCCGGCCCCAACTTGCTGTTTGTCGCCCTGCTCGGCTGGAATGTCGGCCTGAATGCAGGCGGCGTGCTGACCGGCCTGCTGGGCGTCTTGCTGTCGCTGATGGGCATTCTGCTTCCCAGCACCGTGCTGACTTACGCTGCGGCCCAATGGAGCCAGCGCAACCGCGAGTTGCGGGCGGTGCGCGCCTTCAAGCAGGGCATGGCGCCCATCGTGGTGGCGCTGCTGATGGCCACCAGCTGGATTCTGGCCGCGGCCAATGGCAGCGCACTGAAGGACTGGCCGCTGTGGCTGGTGACGCTAGCCGCCGCCCTCATCGTCTGGCGCACCCGAACGCACCTGCTCTGGCTGCTGGGCGCGGGCGCCCTGCTGGGCTGGCATGGCCTGATTTAGGCGGCCGCCGGGCGGCGCTGGCGCAGCGCTTCGTACAGGCAAACGCCGCTGGCGACCGACACGTTCAGGCTTTCGACCGCGCCCTGCATCGGAATGCGGACCAGCTCGTCGCAAGTCTTGCGCGTGAGCTGGCGCATGCCCTCGCCCTCGGCGCCCAGGATCAAGGCCACCGGGCCGGTCAGGTCCACGTCGTAAATCGTCTTGTCGGCGTCGTCACTGGCGCCGATGCACCAGATGTTGCGCTCCTTGAGTTCGCCCAGCGTGCGGGCCAGATTCGTCACCATGAAATACGGCACGGTCTCGGCCGCGCCGCTGGCGACCTTGGACACCGTGGCATTGATGCCGGCGGCATGGTCCTTGGGCGCGATCACGGCCTGCGCGCCGGCGCCGTCTGCCACCCGCAGGCAGGCGCCCAGGTTGTGCGGATCGGTCACGCCGTCGAGCACCAGCAGCAAGGGCTGCGCCGTGCCGGCGGCCTCCAGCTGCTCCAGCAACTCGTCGAGCGACGTGACCTGCGCCACCACATCGACACGCGCCACCACGCCCTGGTGGCCGTGGCTGCCGCACATCTTGGCCAGGCGCAGGCCATCCGACTCGATCAGCCGCACGCCGGCTTCGCGGGCGCGGTCGGTGAACTGGCGCATCCGGGCATCGCGGCGCGAGGCATCGTAAAAAACTTCAATAACCGACTTGGGCGCGGTTTTGAGGCGAACACCGACGGCATGAAAACCGAAAAGAACTTTGGGGGGGGAAGAAGACATCCGGCAATTATCGCTGCCGGGATTCTGATAGCCGCGCCAGCGCCAGAGCGACCAATAGCACGGCGGCGCCAACCACTCTGTTATTGATAGCAGCCTGCGCAAGCCGGACAAGCGCAAGAGCCCTGTTTGACTCAAAAATTCATGACCCCACGACCTGTCCGGCCTCGATGGTGATGCGCCGCTGGCAGCGCGCCGCGATGGCCGGGTCGTGCGTGACCAGCACCAGCGTCGTGCCCTGCTCCTGGTTCAGCTCGAACATCAGCCGCATCACCGTCTCGCCGGTGGCAAAGTCCAGGCTGCCGGTCGGCTCGTCGGCCAGCAGCACTGCCGGCTTGACGACAAAGGCCCGCGCCAGCGCCACGCGCTGCTGCTCGCCGCCCGACAGCACCCTGGGGTAGTGGCCCAGCCGCTGGTCCAGGCCGACCCGCTTGAGCATGTCGGTGGCCAGCGCCCTGGCCTGTTTGATGCCGGAGAGTTCCAGCGGCAGCATGACGTTTTCCAGTGCCGTCAGGTTGGCCATGAGCTGAAAGCTCTGGAACACAAAGCCGACTTTTTGCGCCCGCAGGGCCGCGCGGTCATCCTCGCCGAGCGCAAAGATATCCTGGCCCGCCAGCCGCACCGTGCCCTTCGTGGGCGTGTCCAGCCCGGCAATGATGGTCAGCAGCGTGCTTTTGCCCGAACCTGATGCACCGACAATGGCGGCGGTTTCACGCGCATTCAGGGCAAAGTCAATGTCGCGCAAAATGGTCAGCGTGCCGGTCGAGTCGGTGACTGACTTGAAAACATGCTCAACGGAAACAATTGGAGAGCTGGCAGGCTCCAATGACCCAGACAGCCTGGAAGAAACTTCACCCACCCCGGAAACCACAGGTTCAAACATGTCAACCCTCTTGAAGAACGTTAAATCGATTGCTGCCGACTGTAGCAAGCCTGGCCTGGCCGCGCGAAACGGCTGGGCCAAGTCCTTGGCCGTCCTGTTGTTGACGGCCCTGCTGGGCGCGCCCGGATTCGCCCAGTCGCAGGCGCAGGCCAAAGTGCAGCCAGCCCCGCAGCCGACCATCCTGATCGTCGGCGATTCGCTGAGCGCCGAATACGGCCTGAGGCGCGGCACCGGCTGGGTGCCGCTGCTCGAAAAACAGCTGGCCAGCGACAACAAAAAAGCCAAGGTCGTCAACGCCAGCATCAGCGGCGACACCACCTCGGGCGGGCGCTCGCGCCTGCCAGCCCTGCTGGCGCAGCACCAGCCGGCCGCCGTGGTGATCGAGCTGGGCGGCAACGACGCGCTGCGCGGCCTGCCGCTGGACATGACCGGAAAAAACCTGACGGCCATGACGCAGGCGGCCAAGAAAGCCGGCGCCCGGGTGCTGCTGGTCGGCATGCAGGTGCCACCCAACTACGGCGGCGCCTACGCAGCCACCTTTTCTGGCCTTTTCGCAAAGGTCGCCAAAGACGAAAAGGTCGCGCTGGTGCCCTTTTTCCTCAAAGGCATTGCCGACGGGGATGACGCCACCGCCAATTTCCAGGCCGACCGCATCCACCCCAACGAGTCATCGCAAGCCAGAATGCTGGCCAACGTGTGGCCCGAACTGAAGAAAATCATCCCGTGAGCCTGCAACGCATCTCCGCCGAGGAAGCCCTGAACCAGCTTGCCGATTTTTCCGCCGTGATTGACGCCCGGTCCGAGGGCGAGTACGCCGAAGACCACCTTCCGGGCGCCGTGAACTGGCCCAGCCTGCATGACGACGAGCGAAAGATCGTCGGCACCCAGTACAAGCAGATCAGCCAGTTCGAGGCCAAGAAACTGGGCGCGGCGCTGGTCGCCAAAAACATCTCGGAACACATCCAGCAGGGTGTGCTCGACAAGCCCAGGGAATGGCAGCCGCTGATCTATTGCTGGCGCGGCGGCAAGCGCAGCGGTTCGCTGGCGCTGGTGCTGGACCAGATCGGCTTTCGGGTCACGCTGGTCGATGGCGGCTACAAGGCTTTCAGGGCGGCGCTGGTGGCCGATTTGCCGCAACTCGCCAGCAGGCACCGCTACCGCGTGGTCTGCGGCCCCACCGGCTCGGGCAAGACGCGGCTGCTGCAGGCCCTGCGGGCACAAGGCGCGCAGGTGCTCGACCTGGAAGGGCTGGCGAATCACCGCAGTTCGGTGCTCGGCATGATTCCGGGCGTGGCGCAGCCCAGCCAAAAAGCCTTTGACAGCCGCATCTGGGCCGCGCTGCGCAGCTTTGATCCTTTGCTTCCGGTCTATATTGAAAGCGAGAGCAAAAAGGTTGGCAATGTCGCCGTGCCTGAAGGCCTGATCGCGGCGATGCGCGCCGGCCCCTGCCTGCGCATCGACCTGCCCGAAGGCGAGCGGGTGGCCCTGCTGCTCGAAGACTATGATTTTTTCGTCAAGGACATTGAATTTTTCTGCGCGCGGCTGGGCGCCCTGACCGAAGCGCGCGGCAAGGCCACGGTGCAGGACTGGCAGGCGCGCGCCCGCAGCGGCGACGTGGCGTCGGTGGTGCTCGAATTGCTCATCAAGCACTACGACCCAGGCTATCTGCAATCCATGCAGCGCAACTTCACGCAATATGCGCAGGCGCGCGCCCTGCTGCCGCGCGACCACAGCGTGCAAGCCATGACCGATCTGGCCCAGTCGCTGCTGGCGGGGGCTTGACGCAAAAAAACCCGGCATCACCAGTGACGGTGATGCCGGGCTCAGCATTCAAGCGCGGACTCAGCTATCAATTACATAGCTGATAGTGCCCGTGCATCAAGCGCAAAAGGCTTTATTTTCTTAAATTCAGGGCCAAAATACAGTTCAGGCGATTCAAGAGGCCGATTCGGCGGGCGGCATGCCCGGCTGGCCGTCGGTGGCGGCATCCGAGCCTTGAACGCCGTCTTCAGCCGCTTCATCATCGGGCTTGCCTTCACCCTTGCGCTTGAGCTTGTCTTCTTTCTTGCGTTTTTTAGCCAGCTCCTTCTGACGCTTTTCATAGGAGTAATTGGGAGTTGCCACAGCTTAGCTTTCGTGAGTAATTAACCCTTACTGTAATGCATTGGCTTCAAGCCTCCGGCACGGGCCCCTCACAGGCCGGCAAGGGCCTGGGCAAGGTCGGCCTGCAGGTCCGCCACCGCCTCCAGGCCGACCGAAAACCGCACCAGACCGCCCTTGTGCGGCCACGGTTTGGCGACCCGCAAGGCCGGCATGTCATACGGCACGCACAGGCTCATCGGCCCGGCCCAGCTGTAACCCAGCCCGAAAAGCTGCAGGCTGTCGCAAAACCGGTCGATCTGCGCCTGCGTGAATTCTGGCCTGAAAACCGCGCTGAACAGGCAGGCCGCCCCGCTGCAGTCGCGCTTCCATTGCGCATGGCCGGGCGAGTCCGGCAAAGCCGGATGCAGCACGGCGGCGATCTGCGGCTGGCCCTGTAGCCAGCCGGCCAGCTGGCGCGTGGCGGCATCCTGGGCAGCGTAGCGCAGGGCGATGCTGTTCAGGCCGCGCAGCACCAGTTCGGCATCGTTGCCGCTGACGCCGTAGCCGACGCGCATGTGGCAGAAATGGACCAGCAGATGCAGGGCTTCGCTGTTCGTCACCACCGAGCCCATCAGCACATCGGCGCCGCCGCTCGGGTACTTGGTCAGCGCCTGCACCGAAATATCGGCGCCCAGCGCAAAGGCATTGAAGGCCAGGCCCGCGCCCCAGGTGTTGTCGAGTGCGGTGACGGTGCCCTGGCGGTGCGCCCGGCCCGGCGCTGCGTTGTGCGCCCTGACCACCGCCGCCAGCGCGGGAAGGTCCGGGAACTCCAGCGTGATGGAGCCGGGCGCTTCGAGCCAGACCAGGCGGGTTTTAACCGTCAGTTTTGCGGCCAGATCGGCCGGATCCATGGCGTCGTACAACTGGCAGGCGATGCCCCACGAAGCCAGTTCGGCCTGCGCAAAGGCCTTGTTCGGGCCGTAGGCGTTGTCGGGAATCAGCACCTCGTCGCCGGCCTTGAGCAGCGCCATATCGACCAGCACGATAGCGGCCAGCCCGCTGGGCACCAGGGTACAAAACTTGCCGCCTTCCAGCGTCGCGATGCGCTCTTCGAGCGTGAAGGTGGTGGGTGTGCCGTGCAGGCCGTAGGTGTAGCCGGTCTTGTGCTTCCAGTCGCGGCTGCGCAGGGCGGCAACGCTGGGAAAGATGATCGTCGAGGCTTTGTGAACGGCCGGTGAAACGGCCTCAAAGCCTGCCGGCGGCGTGTAGGGGTGGTGAATCAGCTGGGTGGATGGATGGCTCATCCCACAATGGTAGCGGCAAACCGAAGCGCCCTCTCCCCCAGCCGGGGCCGCGGAACCGGCTCCGCCGGGCCGCAGGCGCAGCGGCCCCCTCGGGGGGGGCAGGGAACTACACGCAGTGAGCGACCGTGGGGGCTAGAACTTCCACTTTTCCATCAGCTGCACCGGCGTGAGCGCATCGTAGCTCTCGAACGGCTGATGGATCCAGGGATTGGTCGGCAGCGTCTCCACCGAGTAGTCGGCCTGGAAAGTCGAAATCCCTTTGGTCCAGATGACGGCGCTGCGCAGTTCGGTGATTGGCTTGTAGTTGTTGCGCAACTGCTGAATCACGGCATTCAGGGTATGGCCCGAATCCGCCAGGTCATCCACCAGCAAGACCTTGCCGGCAATCTCGCCCTTGGGCGTGGTGATGAAGCGGGCAATGTCCAGGTTGCCCTGCACCGTGCCGGCGTCGGCGCGGTAGGAACTGGTGGACATGATGGCCAGCGGCTTGTCAAAAATCCGCGACAGGATGTCGCCCGGGCGCATGCCGCCCCGTGCCAGGCACAGGATGGTGTCGAACTCCCAGCCGGACTGGTAAACCTTGATGGCCAGTTTTTCAATCAGGTTGTGGTACTCGTCATAGCTGACGTAGAGATGCTTGCCGTCTTCGGTCAACATGAAATTGCTCCTGAATTAATAGCTGCCTGCGCCGGTATTCATTGCGCAAACAGCCTATTTCACTAAAATTTTCGAGTCAGGCCGCGTAAGGGTTGCGCAGCAGGATGGTGTGATCCCGGTCGGGGCTGGTCGAGATCATGTGAACCGGCACGCCGGTCACTTCCTCGATCCGCTGCAGGTAACGCTGGGCGGCGGCCGGCAGCTTGTCGTATTCGGTGACGCCCACGGTGGTCTGGCTCCAGCCCGGCATGGTTTCGTAAATCGGCACGCAACGGGCAATGTCATCGGCGCCCATCGGCAGGATGTCGGTGGCGTGGCCGTCCAGCTCATAGCCGGTGCAGAGCTTGAGTTCTTCAATGCTGTCGAGCACGTCGAGCTTGGTGATGCACAGGCCCGACAGGCCGTTGACCTGCGCCGAGCGCTTGAGCAAGGCCGCGTCAAACCAGCCGCAACGCCGGCTGCGCCCGGTGGTCACGCCTTTTTCAGCGCCCACGGTGCTGAGGTGGTAGCCGACGGTGCCGGGCTTTTCCCAGTCGAGTTCGGTCGGGAACGGCCCGCCGCCCACGCGGGTGCAATAGGCCTTGGTGATGCCCAGGATGTAGTGCAGCATGCCCGGACCCACGCCGGCGCCGGCAGCCGCATTGCCGGCCACGCAGTTGCTGGAGGTCACATACGGGTAGGTGCCGTGGTCCACGTCGAGCAGCGTGCCCTGCGCACCCTCGAACAGCAGGTTGGCGCCGGCCTTGTGCGCGTCATTGAGTTCGCGCGACACGTCGGCCATCATCGGCTTGAGCAGCTCGGCGTGCCGCATGGCTTCGTTGTACACGGTGTCAAAGTCAACCGCCGGGGCGTTCAGGAAGCCGGTCAGCACGAAGTTGTGCAGTTCCAGCAACTCGCGCAGCTTGGCGGCAAAGCGCTCCGGGTATTTCAGATCCTGCACGCGCAGGGCGCGGCGGGCGATCTTGTCTTCGTAGGCGGGGCCGATGCCGCGCCCGGTGGTGCCGATCTTCTCGGTGCCGCCCTTTTCGCGGAAGGTTTCGCGGGCAATGTCGATGGCCGCGTGGAAAGGCAAAATCAGCGGGCAGGCTTCGCTGATGCGCAGGCGCGAGCGCACTTCGACGCCGGCTTTTTCAAGTCCCTCGATTTCCTCGAACAGCTTGGCCGCCGACAGCACCACGCCGTTGCCGATGTAGCACTTCACGCCCGGGCGCATGATGCCGCTGGGAATCAGGTGCAAGGCGGTCTTGACGCCGTTGATGACCAGCGTGTGGCCGGCGTTGTGGCCGCCCTGGAAGCGCACCACGCCCTGCGACATTTCGGTCAGCCAGTCAACCAGCTTGCCCTTGCCTTCGTCGCCCCACTGGGTGCCCACGACCACGACGTTGCGGCCAGTGGCTGCGCTTGGTTTGTTTGTCATCTTCAGTTCTCGTTAAAAATCTAATGGATAAAGCCGGCGCGGGGTCTGGCCCTTCGCACAGCGTTTCGTGCCGCTTTTGGGGGCGCTGCTTAATGGCGTGGCTGCACCACCCATTGACCGGCCTTCAGGGCCAGTTCGCGGTCGCAGTCAAATTCATTGACTTCACTTTCATGGCCGGGCAGCACGCAGGTCACGGTTTCGCCATTGGCCCGCAGGCGGGCAATGGCGGCATTCAAAATGGCATCGTCACCCCAGGGCGCGCAGATGGCCGCCTTCAGGGGGCGCGGTGGCAGCACGCTGACCAGCTCCTTCAAGTCAAGGCTGAAGCCGGCAGCCGGCCGGTTGCGGCCAAACACGGCGCCGACCTCGTCGTAACGGCCGCCCCGGGCCAGTTCGGCGCCCTGGCCATAGATGGCAAAACGGGTGCCGCTGTAATAGGCATAGCCGCGCAGGTCGGCCAGGTCGAAGCTGACCTTGACCGCAGGAGCATGCGATGCCAGCCACTTCAAATTTTGTAGCGCTTCACGCACGCCGGGCAAGGGCGGAAGGGCTTTTTCAGCCTCGACCAGCACCGGTTCATCACCGTAGAGCTGCAAAAGCGCCATCATGCCTTCGCGTGCTGCTGATGAAATGCCGCCGTTCAGGCCACAGAGCAGGCGGTCGAGTTCGCGCGCATCCTTGGCAGCCAGCGCCGCCTGAATGTGCGCCAGCGTTGACGCGCCAAGGCTTGCGCCGGCCAGCAGACTGGTCACGATGCGAACGTCCGCCATGTCCACCATCAGATCGTTCACGCCGGCCGCTTTCAGGCAATCCAGCGCGAGCCGCTGGGCCTCAAGATCAGCCTCAAGACCGGCATGGCCGTAAATTTCCGCACCGAACTGCAGGGGCTCGCGGGTGGCATGCGGGCGGTCGGCGCGGGTATGCAGCACCGGGCCGCAGTAGCAAAGACGGGCCACGCCACTGCGATTGAGCAAGTGCGCATCAATGCGGGCAACCTGGGGCGTGGTGTCGGCGCGCAAGCCCAGGGTTCGGCCCGAAAGCTGATCGACCAGCTTGAAGGTCTGCAGGTCCAGCGCTTCGCCGGTCCCGGTCAGCAGCGACTCCAGATGCTCCAGCAACGGTGGCATGACCAGCTCGTAACCGTAGCTGCGGGCGGTGTCCAGGAACAGACGGCGCAATTCTTCGATGTGACGCGCCTCGGAGGGCAGGACATCGGCAATTTGATCGGGCAATTGCCAAGATGACGACCAGGCGGGCATTGTGATTTTCGTAAGCTGTTAAAAACGGGATTTTACCGGGCTTGGCGAGGGTTTGACCGGACAGGCTGGATGATGTGGCTGTCAGGCAGAAATACAGCCTTCAATCGAGCCGCCGATGACCCGCTGCAACGGGCATTCGTTCAGCCCAGGGTCAAGCCAGCAGCGCCAGAGAAATCAGTCCGATGACGATGCCGCATAGACCGAAAAAACGTATCTGGCCATTGCTCAGGCCAAGAATCCGCTCGAACATGCGCCGCCAGGCCGAGGGCGCGACAAGGGGCAGCAGCCCCTCGATGATCAACAGCAGCGCCAGCGCCTGCCAGAGCATGCTGGTATCCAGGAAAATTACTTTTTAGCGGGTGCGGGAGCCGCACTGCTACTGCTGCTGGACCCGCGCATGGCCTTGAAAAAATCCGAGGAAGGATCAACCACCATCAGATCGCCCTTCTTGCTGAAGCTGGCTTTATAGGCATCCAGGCTGCGGTAGAACTGGGCGAACTGGGGATCCTGGCCAAACGATTGGGCAAAAGTCCGGGCCGCCTCGGCATCGCCCTCGCCCTTGATTTTCTGCGCGTCCCGATAAGCATTGGCCACGGTAATCTCGCGCTGGCGGTCTGCATCGGCACGGATTTTTTCGCCTTCAGCGGCACCGGTGGAGCGCAATTCGTTGGCGACCCGCTTGCGCTCGGCTTCCATGCGGCGATAAACCGATTCGGTGATGGCTTCGACATAATCAACGCGGGTGATGCGCACGTCAATCACGTCAATGCCCCAGGGCTTTGTCCCCTGCACCACGGCCAGCACTTCTTTTTTGACATCAGCCATCAGCGCCTCGCGTTTGAGCGACAGCAGATCCTTGACGGTACGCCGGTTGATTTCTTCCTGAAAAGCGTTGCGGACCACCCGGTTGAGCTGATTGGCGCCCGCCTTCTCGTCAAGGCCGACGTTACGGATGTATTCCGAAGGATTGATGATGCGCCAGCGGACATACCAGTCAATCACGACGCGCTGCTTTTCAGCCGTCAGCATCGGCTCGGAGTCCGTGCTTTCAAGCGTCAGCAGCCGACGGTCGATGTAGGAAACGTTCTGGAAAGGTGGGGGCAGCTTGAAATTAAGGCCGGGTTCCAGAACCACTTCCTTGATCTGACCCAGTGCGTACACCACGCCAAACTGGCGCTGATCCACTACAAACAACGTGGAACTGAGCAGCGCCAGCAGCACCAGCAACGAAGAAACGACAAGTCCGACTCTATTCACTTTTTGTTTTCCTTAGCGGGTTTCACGTTCGCGGGTGCGGGAGCTATCGCGCGCTCGGGAATCAACAGGCAGGCCATTGACAGGCGGCGGCGTCACGGAAGCAGGTGCAGTTCCACCGCCCAGTGGAAGCAAGGGATCGGAAGCTGCCGCAGCACCAGTCTGCGCGGACATCTGCATGATTTTGTCAAGGGGCAGATACAGCAGGTTGGATCCCTGGCGGGAATCAACCAGTACCTTGGTGACATTGGTGTACACCTGCTGCATGGCGTCCGTATACATGCGGTCGCGGGTGACTTGCGGCGCTTTCTGGTATTCGGTGAGGACCGAGCTGAAACGTTGTGCATCGCCCTGCGCCTGCGCCACGATACGCGCCTTGTAGGCATCGGCCTCTTCCTTGAGCCGCGAGGCAGAACCGACGGCGCGGGGAACCACGTCATTGGCATAAGCCTGGGCTTCATTCTTGGCACGTTCGCGCTCCTGGCCGGCTTTCAGGACATCATCAAATGCAGCCTGCACCTGCTCGGGCGGACGCACACCGCTTTGCTGCAGATTGATGGCAACAACCTCGACGCCTACCTTGTAGCGGTCCAGAATGGTCTGCATGAGCACCCGAACGCGCGGGCCGATCTGGTCGCGCTCTTCGGCAAGAGCCATGTCCATCTTCATTTTGCCAACCACTTCACGCACTGCGGTTTCGGCAGCCTGAACCACGGCGGCAGAGGGATCCTTGCTCTCGAACAGATAGGCTCGCGCATCATTCAGGCGGTATTGCACGGCGAACTTGATTTCGACAATATTTTCGTCTTCAGTCAGCATGGCAGAGTCCCGCAGACCGGTGGCCTTGAGAACAGTGTCACGCCCTACATCGACCGAACGGATCTGAGTCACCACCACGATTTCGTGGCGCTGTATGGGGTACGGCAAACGCCAGTTAAAGCCGGCGCCTACCGTTGACTGGTATTTACCGAACTGGGTAATCACCGCTTGCTGGCCTTCCTGGACGATGAAAAAACCCGTGCCCAGCCAGATCAGCGCCACCACCGCGGCAATCAGGCCAACGCCAATACCGGCGTTTTTCATGTCAGGATGGAATCCGCCGCCACCGCCGCCATTTCCCTTGTTTCCACCGCCCCGGCTGCCGCCATTTTTGACACCGCCAAACAGGCCACCCAGTTTGCGATTGAAATCACGCCAGAGTTCATCCAGATCAGGTGGTCCCTGGTTGGGTCCCTGGCCTTGTGGACGATTGGCCGGTTTGGGCGGCTGTCTGTCTTCACGCAACCCTTCGGGCTTGACGCCGTCGGACGACGATTTATCTTCATCCCGGCCCCAGCGCGGATCGTTGAGGTTGAATATGCCTTGGGCGCGTTGTTTAAGCCGCCCCGGAAAATTCGTCAGCGTCTGCAGCACGGGATTCAAATTCATGGAAAAAAACTCGCTTTTTTGTTACACCGACATTGTGCCTAATGAAATTGCCAAGTCGGCCAATATCATTGGGGTGTTTGGGGACTATCGCCAGCCGGTACGCTTACGGCCTGAGCCGCCAACAATTCACGAAGCAGATTCAGGCCTTCGCCGGTTTTAGCACTCACAAACACGCGTTCGACACTACGACTGGATCCTTCAAAAGCATCCCTGAGTTCGAACTTGTCCCGCAAATGCAGGGGCAAGCTGCTTTTTTCAATAGCGTCAAGCTTGTTGAACACCAGTATTTGCGGCACATCGGCTGCGCCGATCTCGGACAGCACGCGTTGCACCTGTTCAATCTGCTCCAGATAGTCAGGGTTTGAGCCATCGACCACATGCAGCAGCAAGTCGGCATCGACAGCTTCTTTCAGGGTCGCAGCAAAGGCATCAATCAATCCGTGCGGCAAATCCCGAATAAAACCGACCGTGTCCGACAGCGATGCAGTGCGCCCCGCCTCACCCAGATAAAGCTGGCGCGTGGTGGTGTCCAGCGTTGCAAAAAGCTGGTCGGCCGTGTACGCACTGGCCTTGACCAGGGCATTGAACAAAGTGGATTTTCCGGCGTTGGTGTAACCCACCAGCGAAATCGAGAATGCGTTGCGCCGCTCGCGCTGCTTGCGCTGCGTCTGGCGTTGTTTCTTGAGCTTGGTCAGGCGCTCCCTGGTGCGCTTGATGGCATCGCCAATCATGCGCTTGTCAAGTTCGATCTGCTTTTCGCCCGGTCCGCCGCGCACACCCGCCCCACCGGTCTGGCGCTCCAGGTGGGACCAGCGCCGAACCAGCCGTGTTGACACGTATTGCAAACGCGCAAGTTCGACCTGAAGCTTGCCTTCATGGCTGCGGGCACGCTGCGCAAAAATTTCCAGAATGAGCAGCGTCCGGTCGTTGACCGGCATTTCAAGATGCCGCTCAAGATTGCGTTGCTGGGCCGGGCTGAGAGACTGGTCGAAGAGAACTTCTGTGGCGCCCGTATCGAGCGCCAGCATCTTGATTTCGTCGGCTTTCCCCGAACCAATGAATAAAGCCGCATCCGGAGCCTTGCGTTTGCAGGTGATGCGCGCAACAGGCTCCAAGCCCGCAGTTTGCGCGAGCAAACCGAGTTCCTGCAGATCAGTATCAAAGTTGGGTAAGCCCAGATCAACCCCTACCAGAAGGGCGAGTGCTTGTGTTTTCACTGGGGCTTTGTGCGTACTCAGCTGCTTGGTAATTCTTCAGACTCGGCGGTCGAAAAATTCACCGCACGGCCAGGAACGATAGTGGAAATCGCATGCTTGTAAACCATCTGGGTGACAGTATTTCGAAGCAGAACCACGTATTGATCGAAGGACTCGATCTGACCCTGTAATTTAATCCCGTTAACGAGATAAATAGAAACAGGAACATGCTCGCGACGCAAGGTGTTGAGGAATGGATCCTGCAAAAGCTGGCCTTTATTATTGCTCACGATATTTTCCGTGTTCAAAAAGTTAATAGAACTTGACCATACCACACCCGTTTGGGCGAGGCTTGTAGTGCAAAGCCTATTCCTTGTCCTTAAAAGGATTAACAGAGCTTTTCAACTGGATTCGCAGGGGAGTTCCAACCAGATCGAACTCCTTGCGGATGCGACCTTCCAGGTAACGCTTGTAAGACTCAGTCACATGTTCCAGCGAATTGCCGTGAATGATGACGATGGGCGGGTTCATGCCGCCTTGGTGGGCATAACGCAGCTTGGGTCGGAATACACCAGAACGCTGGGGTTGCTGGAACTGCACCGCTTCCATGAGCAGGCGGGTCAGCACCGGCGTGGACATCTTGCGGTTGGCCGAGGCATGAGCCTGAATAATCGATTTCCAGACCGGCCCCAGACCCTGGCGTTTGATGGCCGAAATATGGTGAATTGAAGCAAACTTCAGGAATCCCAGCCGGGTTTCAATGGAGCGTTGCAACAGTTCACGCTGGTAGGCATCCACAGCATCCCACTTGTTGACCGCCAGCACCACTGCACGTCCGCTTTCAAGAATGTAGCCGGCGATGTGCGCATCCTGGTCGGTCACACCCTGGGTGGCGTCCAGCAGGAGCAGCACGACATTGGCATTTTCAATGGCCTGCAGGGTTTTGACGACAGAAAACTTTTCGATCGCTTCAAAAACCTTGCCCTTGCGGCGCAGACCCGCGGTATCAATCAGTTCAAACTTCTGCCCGGCATGCTCAAACGGTACCGAGATGGCATCCCGGGTGGTTCCGGGCAAGTCAAAGGCCACCAGCCGCTCTTCGCCGAGCCAGGTATTGATCAGCGTGGATTTACCGACATTCGGGCGGCCTGCAACAGCCAGCTTGATGACCGTGGGGTCTTCCGGCTCGGTGTCTTCTGCCGGATCGGGCAGGTTGAGCGGCGCCAGCGCCAGATCCACCAGCATGCGCATGCCTTGTCCATGGGAGGCGGAAACAGCCAGCATTTCACCCAGCCCAAGCTCAAAAAACTCCGACACCTGGGTGCCTTCGGGCAGGCCCTCGGCTTTGTTGGCCGCCAGCACTGTCGGCTTTCCAAGCTTGCGCAGATAGTTGGCAATGTCGTAGTCTTGGGCGCTGATGCCAGCGCGTGCATCGACCACAAAAATAACCACATCGGATTCGGCGACGGCCTGGCGGGTCTGCTTGGCCATTTCCTTGTAAATGCCGGTCACGGCGTCGGGCTCGAAGCCGCCGGTATCAATGACGATGTACTCATGGGGGCCGAGCTTGCCGTTACCGTAATGACGATCACGCGTCAGTCCGGCAAAGTCGGCCACGATCGCATCCCGCGTCTTGGTCAGCCGGTTAAAAAGTGTTGACTTGCCCACATTCGGGCGGCCAACTAACGCAATGACAGGTTTCATCAAAAGAGTAAATCAGTTTCTGGCAAGGATGCCGTTATTCAGGCTGAAAGCCGTAAATTCCGCCGTTGTGGGTCACGGCGACCAGGGTATTGCCTGCAAGCACTGGTGCAGCGGAAATTGCCGATCCGTCAGTCGTCAGGCGATTGAGCAGGGAGCCGTCTTCGCGCGACAGCAAATGGATAAATCCGGTGGCGTCGCCAATCACGACGGAGCGGCCGGCCACCAGCGGCGCGGTCAGTCCCCGCAAACGCAAGCGCTCGCTGGACCAGACACGTTCGCCATCGGTACGCTTCCAGGCGATGACGGTACCGTCGGCTTCGGTGCCGAACAGCATCCGATCATCACCCTGGATGCCCTGCACGCCATTGGCAGGCCTGGTCCACAGAAGGTTGCCACGGGCGGTATTGACGCAGCCGATGCTGGCCTGAAAAGCCCGCACGCAAACACTCTCCCCCACCCGGCTGACGCTTCCGACCAGATCAACCAGCCGCTCCACATCATTGATGCCGCGCGGCGTGGCAATTGGCGCCTCCCACTGAATGCTGCCATTCGAAGGGTTCATGCCCGCAAGCCGCCCGGCCAGGCCGACGACCAGCGTGTCGCCAACGGCCAGCATGACACCGGACTGGCGCAGCACCAAAGGCTCGCTGGAGCGCTGCTGGCTCCACAGCTTGCGGCCAGTCTGGCCATCAAAGGCACTGACCGAGCGGTCTGCGGCAAGAACAAAAACCCGCTCACCGGCAACAAAGGGGGCCGTGAAAGCCTGGGCATTCAGCTTTTGACGCCACAACTCCCGTCCCGCCTGCATGGCCACGACCTCGTTCGCTCTCGTGACGACGGCGAGAACCTTTCCATCGCCGCCCACGCCGGCAGAGAGGGGGGTCTTCAGCGCCATCCGCCAGATATCGCGGCCAGTTTGTGCATCGAGCAGCGCGACGGTGCCGTCGTCACTGGCAACCCCCACACTGTTGCCGGCAACAGTCACATCCAGCGGAAAACTCACCGGCCCCATGCGGCTGTTCCAGCTTTGACGGACCGAAACCAGTGCTGTCACCGGCTGGAGTTCTGCGGGCTGGGGCTTTTTCACGCCGCCAAAACAACCTGCCAGAATCGCTACTGTAATGATAGCTAGAGGTGCCCGTGCAGCAAGCGCAAGTGATCTAAAAGACTGTTTTTTCATTTATTTGCTCCGGCATTTTCCGCTGTTGCAAGCTTGAGCTGCCCGGCAACAGGATCAACGCCCAGCGCATTGAGCTTGACCTCGACCATGCGCCGGTATTCGACACGCTCGTCAAGGGCTTTATAGGCTTTTTCGTACTCGGCTTTGGCTTCATCCTTCTTGCCTTGCACCATCAAGATATCACCGCGACGGTCTGCAACCAGGCCTGCGAAATCTTTCGGAAAAGTGCCCGAAACCTGCTTCAGGGCTTCGTCATAGGCTTTCTTTTCAAAAAGGATTCCGGCAAGGCGCAGTTTGGCGACCGCCTGATAACCCGGATCGGATGCTTTTTCGGCAACCCAGGCCAAGGCTGCGCTGGCAGCGTCGACATTGCCCTTGTCGTAGTGAGCCTTGGCGGCGAGAAGGCCGGCTTGCTGGGCGTAAGCGGTGCTGCCGAAACGCTCTTTCATGTCAGCCAGCACACGGTCAATCCTTGCGGTTTCGCCCGACTGCACAGCGCGCTCGATCTCGTCAAACATCACCGAAGCCTGTGCGGCCTGGCTGCGCTGCCAGTACTGGTAGCCATTCCAGGCGGCAAAAGCTCCCAAAATGACAATCAAGGCCCAGGTAATCAGGTTGCCGTACTGCTTCCAGAAATGCTTGATTTCGTCAAGCTGTTCCTGTTCTTCCAAGTCGAGGTGTTTTGCCATAAATCTCTGGTAGTTCTACCCGATGACGGGGTGGATTGAATCGATTGATTGTAGAGTGCCCAAACTGGCACTCAAACCGTCGTATTGCTGCAAAGCATGTGCGCCCATGCAGCCACATCGCTCAGCGGCTGAAGTGTCTGGACCTGTGCAGTTCCGGCTTTCTCGCCGCGCAGGGGTTTGACGGCAACGCTGCCCTCGGCCAGTTCGGCGGCGCCAAAAATCAGCGCGAACCGGGCACCACTTCCATCAGCCCGCTTGAATTGCGACTTCATGCTGCCCATGCCTTCCGCCGTGGCGCCTGCATGCATTTGCACGCTGATGCCCGCTGCGCGCAAGGCCTGCAGCGTTTGCAGCACGAGCGGCAAGGCTGAGGCTTCAGGAATCACCGCATAGGCATCCGGCGCAGGAAGCGCCACGAGGGCGCCCTGCTCCTTGATGAGTTCAAGCACGCGCTCGACGCCCAATGCCCAGCCCACCGCCGGCGCAGCCTTGCCCCCCATCTGCTCGATCAGGTAGTCGTAGCGGCCGCCCGCGCAGATGGTTCCCTGCGCACCCAGCCGGTCGGTCACGAACTCGAAGACCGTGAGGTTGTAATAGTCCAGCCCGCGCACCAGGCGATGGTTCAGCGTCCAGGGAATGCCGTTGGCATCGAGGATGGCTTTCAGCCCTTCAAAATGCGCCAGCGACTGCTGACCCAGAAAGTCGATCAAACGAGGCGCGCTTTCGACCACGGCCTTCATGGCCGGATTTTTGGTGTCGAGAATGCGCAGCGGGTTGCTGTGCAGGCGTCTTTTGGCTTCTTCGTCCAGGAGGTCCGAATGCTGTTCAAGATGGGTAATCAACTCGGCGCGGTGCTGGGCGCGCTCTTCAGGCTGACCCAAACTGTTGATTTCCAGACGCCAGTCGGTCAGGCCGAGTTCTTTCCAGAACGCGGCAGCCAGCAGGATCAGTTCGGCGTCCACTTCGGGGCCGGCAAAGCCCAGGGCTTCGGCACCGATCTGGTGGAACTGGCGATAGCGCCCACGTTGCGGCCGCTCGCGGCGAAACATCGGCCCCATGTAATAAAGGCGCTTGCCACCGTCGTAAAGCAAATTGTGCTCGGTAACGGCCCTGACCACGCTGGCGGTATTTTCTGGCCGCATGGTCAGATGGTCGTGGTCGCCATGCTTGTCCGAGCGGTCTTCAAAGGAATACATTTCCTTCTCGACAATGTCGGTGACTTCGCCAATGCCGCGCACAAACAGTTGCGTATGCTCCAGAATGGGCGTACGGATGTTGCGGTAGGCATAGCGCGCCATCAAGGCGCGAACCTTGTCCTCCAGCCACTCCCAACGCGCTGAGTCAGGCGGCAGGATGTCGTTCATGCCCTTGACGGCGGCAAGTTTTTCGATTTTGACCGACGTGGTTTTTCCCACCCGGCCGGCAGTCATTTTTTCAGGCATGTGGTTCAGTAAGGCTGGGCGACGGCGTGCGTGCCAAAGCGTTTTTCTATGTAGTTTTCAACAATGGCCTGGAATTCCTGCGCAATGTTGTCACCGCGCAGGGTCAGTCTTTTTTCGCCATCAATAAACACCGGCGCCGCCGGCGCTTCGCCAGAGCCGGGCAGGCTGATGCCAATGTCGGCATGCTTGCTTTCACCCGGCCCGTTGACGATGCACCCCATCACGGCGACCCGCAAGCCCTCGACGCCCGGGTATTGCTCGCGCCAGACCGGTATTTGCGCCCGCAAAAAGTCGTCGATCTGCTTGGCCAGTTCCTGGAACGTGGTGCTGGTGGTGCGCCCGCAGCCGGGGCAGGCCGTGACGCTGGGCACAAAGGTGCGCAAGCCCAGGGCCTGCAGGATTTCGGAAGCGATGACCACTTCCTGGGTGCGCGCCTCTCCGGGCTGCGGAGTCAAGGAGACACGAATGGTGTCGCCGATGCCTTCCTGCAGCAAGATCGAGAGCGCCGTGGCCGAGGCCACCGTGCCCTTGGTTCCCATGCCCGCTTCGGTCAGGCCCAGGTGAAGCGCATGGTCGGTGCGTCTGGCCAGTTCCCGGTACACCGAAATCAGGTCCTGAACACCGCTGACCTTGCAGGACAGGATGATCTGGTCGCGGCGCATTCCCATGTCTTCGGCCCGCTGGGCCGAGTCTATGGCCGAAGTAATCAACGCTTCATACATGACCTGGCGGGCATCCCAGGGCGCGCTGCGCGCACTGTTTTCATCCATCAGACTGGCAAGCAGTTCCTGGTCGAGGCTGCCCCAGTTCACGCCGATACGCACCACCTTGTTCCAGCGCAGGGCGGCTTCAATCATCTGGCCGAACTGCGTATCGCGCTTGTTGCCCTTGCCCACGTTGCCGGGATTGATGCGGTACTTCGACAGCGCCTGGGCGCAGGCCGGGTAATCGGTTAGAAGGCGGTGGCCGTTGTAGTGAAAGTCGCCAATCAGCGGCACATCTATGCCCATGCGGTCGAGTTGCTCACGCACATAAGGAACGGCCGCCGCAGCTTCAGGCGTATTGACCGTGATGCGGACCATCTCGGAGCCGGCCAAGGCGAGCTCCTTGACCTGGATCGCCGTGCCAATCGCATCCACGGTATCGGTATTGGTCATGGACTGGACGCGCACGGGTGCATCGCCCCCCACGGTAACGACACGCGAACCCCAGACCACCCGGGACTGGAGGGAATGATGCGCTTTCGGAAAAGCGGACTCGATGGGAAGACAGGTTTGCACTATTTCACCTCGAAGCGGGCAACATTGTTCCGGGTGACTCCAGCCAGATCAAAAGCCTGGCTGCGCACCTGCACCTGCACGGCATCAGCGCGGTTCACCACCACGGCCAGAGGCACCGCGCCCGATACGCTGGCAGATTCAGCAGCGCGAAGCGCACGGTCCATGATGACTGTGCCTTTTGCGTCAGTCACCTTTATTCTGGATGCGCGTTTGGCGCTGAAAGTGATAGTGGCATCGGAATTCACATCTGCAGCAGGAAGTGCATTCGGTGAAGTTTCTGGAACCGATGCAACAGCCGCCGGGACATCAACGGGAGTCAAGATACTCGAAGAAGGGCCTGGAACCGCCCCTGAAGCGTCACTGCTTCCAGGTACTGGAGTTATCACTGTGGTTGTGACGGAAGCTGGCTCGGCAAGCTGGCCTGGGTTGACCGCAGCCCTCCCGTTCTGCCGGTATCTTGCGAATTCCTGCTGAATGGCAGGAAGAAAGACGAGAACCAGCGCACCCAGCAGCAAGGCAAGACCCACCAGAACAGCCGGCCGTGAAATATGACTCCACAGAGGCGCAGCATGCCTGCCACTGCGGGCACGAAATGGCGTATTGATTCCCCTGTTTTGCGATGTCACCTTGAACGCGGTAATGGCGGGCAGCCGATGCAGGACCGGCGCCGGGTCAAGCTTGAGGACGCGGCACATGCTTGAAGCCAGCGCACGCGCAAATACAGGGTCGGGCAACAGGTCAAACCGGTCTTGCTCAAGGGCCTCCAACTTGTGCACCGGAACCTTCAGCAAAGCCGCCAGCGTGGCGATGTCCAGCCCTTGGGATTGCCTGGCTTCGCGAAGCAATGCACCGGCAGCACCCGGCTGACCCGCCGCACCTGGATTCAAGCGAGAGCCCGAATCATTGACCGCTGCGCCAGATTGCGCATGCAGCACGGCTTCATCCTTACTCATTGAACGAGCCCTTTTCATAAGCGGCAGCCTCGGGAGACTGCGCAAAGCGTTTTTTCAGCTGATCAGCCAATTGCATCATGGCTACCTGATTGTTGAGCTTTCGCTCGGTTTGGATACCCAGCCAGAGCGTCTGGGCATTGGCCAATTCGCTGTTGTTCAGTCGGCGGATATAAAACTGGGCACGCGTCAAGTCACCACGCGCATACAGCAGTTTGGATAGGTTGTAGCCCGTGACCGGATTGCCTGCATCCAGCTCATAGGAATGCATCAGGCTTTGTTCTGCTTCACTCAATTGCCCGGCATTCACCTGGCACACCCCCAGCGCCATCAGGGTCTTGGCTTTCCCCGTGTAGGTCGGATTGGCAGCAGCCTGGGCAAACAGCTTGAACGACTCGGCATAGCGGGACTGCTGACAAAGCAGCCAGCCATAGTTGTGGGCCACACCGGCATCGCGCGCATTGAGGGCCAGAGCACGGCGAAAACTGTCTTCTGCGCGGGGAATGTCGTTGAGCCGCATGTAGACCAGCCCGCGCAGGTTATAGGCATCGACAAAACCCGGGTCGGTTGCCAGAGATTGCTTGATTTCATCCAGAGCGACTTTGGTCTGGCCCTGTTCAAAATAGCCGGTGGCCAGCTCTACCCGCAACCGTGCGCGACGCCGCTGGTCGGTTTCATCAGAATCGGTAATCAGGTCAGTCCTGTTACCCAATCCCTCAGTCATGCCTTGCGGATTGGCGCAGCCTGTGAGCAGCACGCTCCCCCAGCAGGCCGACATCCAGAACAGACGGGAAACACTTCTCATACCGTATCTCGGTTGACAACCACGACCTTGATGCCACCCAGCATCCCCTGGCGCTGCGCGGCCATGCGCTGATCCACACCTGTGCGGTCCTGTACATCGCCAGCCAGCTGGCCACAAGCTGCATCGATGTCATCGCCCCGGGTTTTACGCACGGTGGTAATGATGCCTGCGTCCAGCAGGATTTTGGCAAATGCCAGAACCTGCGGCATCTCCGAGCGCAGCAGCCCGGAAGCCGGAAAGGGATTGAAAGGAATCAGGTTGAATTTGCACGACAAGCCGTTGGCGGCATGGGTTTTCATCAGCGCCACCAGCTGGCGCGCATGCTCGGGCTGATCGTTGACGCCTTCAAGCATGCAGTATTCAAAGGTGATGAAGTCGCGAGGCGCAGCAGACTGGTAACGGGCGCAGGCATCCAATAGCTCGGCAATCGGATACTTTTTGTTCAATGGCACCAGGTTGCTTCGTAGCGCGTCATTAGGCGCATGCAGCGAGACAGCAAGCGCCACCGGGCAATCCCTGGCCAGCCGGTCAATCATCGGCACAACGCCAGACGTGGACACCGTGACGCGGCGACGCGACAAACCATAGCCGTGGTCATCCAGCATGACCTTGAGTGCGGGCAGCAACTGGGAATAATTCTGCAGCGGCTCGCCCATGCCCATCATGACCACGTTCGAAATGATGCGCTCGTCCCGGCCAAGATGCTTGCGCAGGAAATGCTCGGCAAACCACAATTGGGAAATAATTTCGCCCGTGGTCAGATTGCGACTGAAGCCCTGGTGGCCGGTCGAACAAAACCGGCACCCCACGGCACAACCGGCCTGGGATGAAATGCACAGGGTTCCACGGCCGGTTTCGGGGATAAAAACGGTCTCGATCACGTCACCGGCGCCGACATCAAACAGCCACTTGATGGTGCCATCCGACGAGTCGTGGCGGGACACGACGTTAAGCCCCTGAATGTGGGCCGCGCCGGCCAGCTTTTCGCGCAAGGACTTTGCCAGATCGGTCATCTGCTCAAAATCGGAAGCGCCTTTCTGGTGAATCCAGCGAAACAGCTGGGTCGCGCGAAAGCGTTTCTGTCCAAGCTGTTCGCAAAAGGCCGTCAAGCCTTCCAGATCGTAGTCGAGAAGGTTGGTTGTCATCGCGGTGTGCGATACCCTGAATCGCCCCACGCAAGCGACGACCCGGACAAGGGGTGACAAAGCATGGGGACTGGCCTCATTAACGTGAGTAAACGTTCATGCCCGCAAAGAAGAAAGCAATTTCTTCCTTGGCGGTTTCGACGGCGTCGGAGCCATGGACGGCATTGGCATCAATGCTGTCAGCGAAGTCGGCGCGAATGGTGCCGGCGTCAGCCTTCTTCGGGTCAGTCGCGCCCATCAGGTCACGGTTTTTCAGCACAGCGCCTTCGCCTTCGAGCGCCTGGATCATCACCGGGCCGGAAATCATGAACGAGACCAGATCCTTGAAGAAAGGACGCTCTTTATGCACAGCGTAAAAAGCTTCTGCCTCGCCTTGCGACAGGTGGGTCATCTTGGCAGCGACGACCTTCAGGCCGGCAGCTTCAAAACGTGCGTAGATTTGACCGATCACGTTTTTAGCGACGGCGTCAGGTTTGATGATGGAGAGTGTGCGTTCGATGGCCATGAATTTTCCTTGGGACGAGAGTTATTGGATTTTTAAATTATTCAAAAGCTGAATAAAGCCCGTGATTTTAACCTGCCGGCCTGCTCTTCCAGAGCAACCCTGCGAAATGGCGTACTTAAGAAAGTTCCTTAGCGATTTCCACCCCGGTTGTCGCCGCCGCGGTTTCCGCCGCTGCGGTTTCCGCCCGTATTGCCGCCATTTCGGCGCGGACCGCTACTGGTGCCACCAAAGCCACCCGCAGTGCCACCGCCACCGCCACCGCCACCGCTTCCGCGGCGCTGGCCCTGGTCCTGCCGCTGCCTGGTGAAGGTATCGGCGCCGATATAACCAAATGAGGTTTTCATCGGATCAGGCTGGGTGCTGCCCGCCGATTTGTCGCTGCGCGGAGTACGGTCATCGCGTCGTTTTTGACCTTGCGGAGCGCCAGCACCCGGCGGCACAAAGCGCGCACCCGGACCCGTATTGCCGCCCTGGCTGCGGCCTCTTGCACCGGCGCCGCCACCGGCATTACGCCGATTGCCCCGGGGCACTGAGTCCGCCCGGTTCATCGGCGGCTGCGAATCATCCAATGGCTGGCGGGCACCACCGCTTTGCCCTGCGTCAGGATTGCGTGGCCGTCCAGCACCACTGCGGGAACGCTCATTTCTGCGGGGGCCACGTCGCTGTTGAGCGGCATCCTCTTCCCCGGACTGATCTGGGCTTGCGGCCTCACCGCGTGGGTCGGGCCGCGATTCAGAGCGGCTTACCGCACTCGTCAGCGCATGGATGTCGTTCTCGTCGAGCTCGACAAATGCGCCTCGCTTGAGGCCACGCGGCAGCACCATGGCGCCATAGCGAATACGGATGAGGCGACTTACGGCATGGCCAACCGCTTCAAACATGCGGCGCACCTCGCGGTTGCGTCCTTCTGAAATCGTGACCCGGTACCAGCAGTTGGCGCCTTCGCCGCCACCGGCTTCAATCGAGCCAAACTGCGCCACGCCATCGTCTAGCGTCACGCCGTCGAGCAGGCGTTTTTTCTCTTCGTTATTCAGCGCGCCAAGCACCCGCACGGCATATTCACGTTCCAGCCCGAAGCGCGGGTGCATCAGCTTGTTGGCCAGTTCGCCAGAACTCGTCAGGAGCAGCAAGCCTTCGGTATTCAAGTCCAGACGCCCGACGGACTGCCATTTGCCTTGATAAAGCTTGGGCAGGCGCCGAAATACCGTCGGACGATTTTGCGGATCGTCGTGCGTTACCACTTCGCCGGCTGGCTTGTGGTAGGCAATCACGCGGGGCGGCGGCGGATCGATCTGGACGCGGATAGGTTTGCCGTTGATCTTGACGGTATCGCCAAACTGGATGCGCTGGCCGATATGCGCAGGCTCGGCATTGACGGAAATTCGCCCTTCCAGAATCAGTTGCTCCATTTCAAGCCGCGAACCCAGCCCGGCCTGAGCCAGCACTTTGTGAAGTTTGGGGGTTTCAGGCTGCGGCGACAGCACGCGCTTGGGCAGGTCAAGCGCCACATCCTCTTCGTCAGCATCGAACTGCCCCGTGATCACGTCTTCAAAGCGAATGGTGGCGGGTACCGTTTTCGCACCCGGCCGCCGTACACCGGCAGCCGCTGGAGAAGCCTTGTCGCCTTCGCCACTCGCTATCAAATCAGGAGCTACTTGCGCAGATGGAGTATGCGGTACGAGCTGATTTGATACATATTCTGGCACTGGCGGGGTTTCGTTGGCAGGGTTGTCTTGGGGTTTCATGCTTTTACATTCATTCATGTGGATGGCTGGCGTATCGGTTACTGCGGGTCAGACTGAGAACTCTTGCCGACATTCGACGCCAAGTCCCCGAAAATTGTTGAAGCGTGCAGTGCTGGCGGTATCACGGCAGGCGCACTGTCAGGCACGTCAAGCATGCCCAGCTCGAATTGTTCAAGCTTTGCAAGCTGCGCTGGCGTGCCGTCCATCGCCGGCAGTCCGGCCAGGGACTCCACGCCCAGGTCATCAAGAAACTGGCGCGTTGTGGCGTAGAGCGCCGGCCGGCCGATGGTTTCCCGGTGACCGATCACCTCGATCCAGCCGCGTTCCTCCAGTTGCTTCAAAAGCAGGCTGTTGATCGTCACGCCGCGAATGTCCTCCATGTCGCCCCGCGTCACGGGTTGCCGGTAAGCAATGATGGCCAGAGTTTCAAGGGTAGCCCTACTGTAACGAGGCGGTTTTTCAGGATGGAGCCGGTCCAGGTATTCACGCATCTCTGGCCGGCTTTGAAAGCGCCAGCCGCTTGCCACCTGGACCAGTTCCACGCCACGGCCTGACCAGTCATTCTGCAAATCCGCAAGCACCCGCTTGAGACTATCGGCAGCAAGACCCCCGTTAAACAAAACACCTAGTTCACGCAAGGTAAGCGGCTGCTGCGCGCAAATAAGGGCTGTTTCGAGGATGCGCTTCGCATCCGTCGTATTCATGATTGGTCGTTCCGAAAAAGGCGCGAAGAAGGCGGGAAAAGCGCTTTTGTCTGCGCATTGTGTCCATGCTGGCTCTTCCCGGGTCAGGGGCGCCATGTTGCGGGTAGCAGAAAACTACCGGGCCTGATTGTAGCTCAGGCCAAAATCCCCCATCACGGTCTGCAGATCAGGCGGCGGTGGCGACTTGAACTCCATTGGGATGCCCGTTACCGGGTGCATGAACGCCAGTCGGCAGGCATGCAGAGCCTGACGCTTCAAGCTGCCCACAGCAGCGCCGCCATACACCTCATCCGACACCAGCGGATGACTCAAAAATGCCATGTGAACCCTGATCTGGTGAGTTCGGCCGGTATGCAACCTGCACTTGACCAGGCAATACTTTTCGGAATTATCCAGCAGCGAAATTACCGTGGAGGCCGTCTTGCCTGAGTTTTTCTCCAGATCAACCACCGCCATGCGCAGCCGGTTGCGCGGGTCTCGGCCAATCGGCGCTTCCACCTGGCGGGTTTTAGGGCCATTCCATGCGCCATGTGCCAAGGCGATGTATTCCCTGCTGACGCTACGGGCGGCAATCATGTTGACGAGTTGATCCATTGCCTGCCGCTGGCGCGCCACGACCATCAAGCCGCTGGTGTCCTTGTCAAGGCGATGCACGATTCCGGCGCGCGGCATAAACGCCGCCTGCGGGTCATGCGCCAGCAAGCCGTTGAGCAGAGTGCTGCTCCAGTTGCCGGGCGCCGGATGCACCACCAGTCCTGCAGGCTTGTTGATGACCATGAGATGGCTGTCTTCATACACGATGTCCAGCGCCATGGCTTCGGGTTTGAACGCCTGGCTTTGAGGCGTAGGCCGCAACTCGATGCGCAGTTCGTCACCGGCCTTGACCTTTGCAGATGTTTTAAGGGTTTTGAGGCCCTTGACCAGCACGCCCCCGGCCTCAATCAATTGCTGAAGGTAACTGCGTGAAAACTCGGGCACCAGTCCAGCCAGTGCCTTGTCCAGGCGACTGCCGTGGCTTTCAACCGGAACGCTGACATGCCGTAACTCCACTTCCGCAGTGGTCTCCGCCTCGTCCTGCACATCGTCCACCAGCGAATTGGCATCAATGCTGCCCGATATAATAAATTTGCTCAATTCTGAATCAGTCATCAAGAAGGTCGATTGCTATGTTTTTCACCAAATTATCGGTTCTTCCGAAAGCATCGCCGCTTGTAGCAGCCGTTTGCGCATGGGTAGTTGTTGTGTCCGGCTGCTCAAGCGCTCCGGCCCCCGACAAGACCGCAACATGGAGTCCGAACAAGATTTACGCTGAAGCCAAGGATGAAGCGGGTTCTGGCGCCTACGACAAGGCCATTCCACTTTACGAAAAGCTGGAAGGACGCGCGGCCGGAACCCCCTTGGCGCAGCAGGCACAGCTTGACAAAGCCTATGCCCAGTATAAAGGGGGCGAACAGGCCCAGGCACTGGCGACATTGAACCGGTTTATAAAACTTCATCCGGCCAGTCCTGCCATGGACTACGCCCTCTACCTGAAAGGGCTGGTGAATTTCAATGACAACCTGGGAATTTTTGGATTCATCTCGCGTCAGGATCTGTCCGAACGTGACCAGAATGCGGCCAAAGAGTCCTTTGAATCCTTCAAGGAACTGGTGGCCCGGTTTCCTGATTCACGTTATGCGCCTGATTCACGCTTGCGCATGAACTACATTGTCAATTCGTTGGCGCAATCCGAAGTGCATGTTGCCCGCTATTACTATTCACGCGGAGCTTACGTGGCGGCCATCAATCGTGCGCAAAGTGCCATCGCAGACTATCGCGACGTTCCAGCGCTTGAAGAGGCTACTTTCATTCTGTACAAATCCTACGATGCCCTCGGCATGACCGAGTTGCGTGACGACATGCGCCGCATCATGGACAAGAGCTATCCGCAAAGCCAGTACATGAGCAAAGGCTTCAGGACTGTGGACAACCCATGGTACAAGTTCTGGTAAGACTGCCCAGTCTGTCCATCAAGGCTTGCTCCGATGCGAGTCTTTGCATGGGTGGCAATGCCTTGAGCAGCCGCCGCCCATAACCCATGGAAGCCAGACGGCTGTCGCAAACTACAAGAACACCCTGATCGGTCTCCCGACGGATCAGACGGCCGGCACCCTGCTTGAGTGCGACGGCGGCTTCGGGCAGGAAATAATCGGTAAACGGACTGCGTCCTTGCGATTCCAGCAGCTTGGCCCTGGCTTCCGCCAAAGGATCGTTGGGTGGAGGAAAAGGCAGCTTGTCGATAATCACCAGTTGAAGCGCATCGCCAGGAACGTCAATACCCTCCCAGAACGATGCCGATGCAACCAGAATGCAGCCTTTCCCGCCCAGCGAATCTCCTTCGCGGAAACGTTCAATCAGGGCCCGCTTGGGCATGCAGCCCTGTACCAGAACCTGCAAGTCCCCTGACTGCTCAAACGCTGCCTGCAGCGCCTCGCCAATCGTCCGCAAAGCGCGCAAGGTGGTGGTCAGCACCATCGTTCGCCCGCCCAACTGACGTGACCATACCGCCGCGCATTCGGCTACCTTTATGCTATGGGCTGGGTCACCCGGCTTGGGAAAGCTGGGCGGCACATACAGGGCCGCCTGGCGTTCATAGTCGAAAGGGCTCCCGACCCGCAGCACATCTGCATCCTCCAGCCCGCAAGGCTGGGTAAACCAGCTGAGTTTGTCATCATCGCCTAGCGTGGCCGACGTGAAAATCCAGGTCTTTACGCCCTCACCCGATGAACCCAGCATTTTGCTTTTTACCGCACTGGATATATCCAGTGGGGACTCAACCAGACGCAACTGCGTTCCCACATCGACCCAACGCACAAAGCCGGGCTCACCGACATTGACGAAGCACTCCACTCGCGCTGCCAGTTGGGCAGCACGCTCATGAAGCCGGACAAAATCGGGCGCAATCTCACTCACGGTATCAAGCGCTACGCAAGCCTGCAAGAAAGATGCATGGACAACCTCCAGAGCATGCTGCCAGTCACTGGCAGGCAAGCCTTCGGGTACCTCGCCGGTCCAGCGCAGCTTGGTGCCGGGATAGTGCTTGCCGGCGCAAAGACGTAATTCACGCGCAGCTCTTTCCGTGGCACCAACGATTTCCTGCCAGTCAACCAATCCACGAGCCAGTTGCAGGCCAGCAGCCAGCATGTCCCGGGAAAAATCGAGTAACTGACCGGTCGTCAGGTTGTTTCCCAGAAACTGCACACCCGTTTCGTTCAATTGATGCGCTTCATCAAAAATCGCAATCCGTACCGAAGGCAGCAACTCGGCCACGCCCGATTCACGAACGGCCAGATCGGCAAAAAAAAGATGGTGATTGATGACAACGACATCTGCAGCCATGGCCTCCCTGCGAGCGAGGTTGACATGGCATGCCCGAAACTCTGGGCATTGCGAACCGAGGCAATTGTCTCTTGTGGATGTCACCAGGGGAATTATGGGTGAACGCTCATCAAGGCCCGGGAGTTCGGCAAGATCACCGGTTCGTGTCACCTGGGACCATTGCTCCACTCTTGCCAATGAACGCGCTGATACGCCCTCTGGCAGATAGGTTTCCTGTCGCGCCATTTTCATTCGATGAAGACATAGATAGCTGCCACGGCCTTTGAGCAGGGCCGTCCGTACCGGCAACTCAAGCGCTTCAACCAAACGGGGCAAATCGCGGCCGAACAGTTGATCCTGCAAGGCCTTGGTCGCGGTGGAGAGCAGGATGCGCTCACCGCTCAACAGGGCAGGAACCAAGTATGAAAAGGTTTTACCCACGCCAGTACTCGCTTCGACAACAAGCGGATACCCTTCCTCAATGGCATGCGTTACCGCCAGAGCCATCTCCTTCTGGCCGCTGCGCGGAACAAAGTACTCCGTAGCCCGCGACAGGATACCGCCGGAAGAAAAAGCCTCTTCAACTTCAAATGCAAGGTTCATCAGGCAGGCTCGGGAGGGGTCAGGGACAATTCAAGACGTGAAATCCGGTCTCGAAGTTGAAGCCGGCGTTTTTTCAACCGCTTGAGCAGCAACTCGTCTATGTGGGGGGCATGAACTGCCTTGTCAACGAGGGCATTGAGGTCCGCATGCTCGATGCCGAGCTCTATCAGCAGACGCTGTGGGGAGGAATGATTTAGGATCAAGGAATTTTTTCCGTATACGCTGCTTGATAATACGTCGCTTACCGCCATAAATCGAGATCGCGAAGCTTGCCAGAACCCACAATGACCAAAAGTTATCGAATCACAGCTTCTACAGGTATCCACAAGGGAGACCGTGACTATCAGCAAGATCAGGTAAACCTGTTAAGTCACCATCGCATTCCAGGCTGCATTCTGGGTATCGTTGCAGATGGCATGGGCGGACGCAGCGGCGGACGCAAGGCATCCGATCAGGTCATGCTGACGGCAAAACAGCTCTTTGACCGCTATGCACCGGATACTGACGACGCACCGTCCATGCTCAAGCAAATTGTTGAGGAAGCCCATATTGTCATCAAGCTGACGGCTATTTCCTCCGAGCAGGAACCTCACAGCACATTGGCGGCATTCTTGATTAACCCGAGTGGAGAGTGCTACTGGGTTCATACTGGTGATTCGCGTATTTACCATTATCAGGGCAGCAAACTGGTGTACCGGACCGTGGATCACTCCTATGTTCAAACACTGGTAGACAAGGGCGAGATCAGTGAGGATGAAGCCAACAGCCATCCCCAGTCAAATATTCTCATGGGTTGCCTGGGCGCAGAAGAAGCACCGCCCATTGCACAGCACTACATCCCGAAATTGCAGCCAAACGACGTGCTGATGGCCTGCAGCGATGGGGTGTGGCATTACTTCAGCGCCAGTGAAATGGGGTCTGCCCTGTCAATGCTGTCACCACGTGAAGCGACTGAGTTTCTCATCCAGAAAGCCTGCAAGCGTGCCCGGGGGGTCGGGGACAACCTTTCGCTGGTGATTGTCAAGCTTGAATCGCTAGACTAGCAGCCTGTCGGACTTAACAGGCTGCTGAAATACTGACTGCGCGGGCGCAGAAACTGGCTTGAAGTGGTTTGTTTTTCCGATTATTTTTCATATATTGAAATCACCGTGCCTTTTTAAGTTACTGCTGGCAACCTGAATCGCTCTTGTCGCCTTTTTTATCCCTTTATTGCCCCTGCAGACGGATTTGTCCCAAGGTGCGCATGCGCGTGAGGTTGTACGCAGCCATCGTCAGCACAAACATCTGGTCCACGCGTTCCAAACCGCGCACCATCACCTGGCGAATCCCGCCCACCGTTTTGGCCCAGCCAAAACCCTGCTCGATGAGCTTTCTCTTTTGTTGCGAGACAGCATAACCCTCGCTTTGGGCGATAAAGCAACATCAATTCTGTAAATTTCGATTTTGGTTTTGGGGTTGTTGCGCAATAGCGTCGGATCAGGGTTTCATGTTCAGGTAGATTTTTGCGCTCATCCACTCCTCGTCTTGTTCGGCCAGCAAGGCGCTGACCAGTCGCAGGCAACTGTCCGTGTTTGGAAACAGCGTAGCGACACGGGTCCGTCGCTTGAGTTCCCTGTTCAAGCGCTCCAGGCCATTGGTGGTACGCAGGCGCAGCCGATGGGCCTCGGGCAGACCAAACACGGCGAAACCCTCAGGCAGATTTATCTCAGCCCAGGCCGCCAGTTGAGGGTGACTGACCTGCCACTCCTTGAGCGCCATGTTGAGCAAGCGCTGGGCCTCGTGCGCATCGCTTGCATTGAAGATGCCGCGTATCTGCCTGGCCACCGGCGTGCGCTGGTCGAGCTTTGAGACATAGCCCTGTGCATTGTGTTGCAGGTGAAACTGGCACCGCTGCCACGGCACACCGGGAAACATCGCTTTACGGGCCGCTTTGAGGCCCGCGTGGTCGTCACTGGCAATAAACTTGACCCCGCGCAAACCGCGCTGAATCAGGCTGTCCAGAAAGGCTCTCCAGTGCACCTCGGCTTCTGACAGAGCCACTGACACGCCCAGCACTCTGCGGTGCCCTGAGGCAGTGACGCCAATGGCCACCAGCACCGCACAGTCCACCACCTGATTTGCATGACGCACCCGCTCATAACGGGCATCCAAAATCACATAGGGTGTCTCATCCAGAGAGCGGGTGCGCCAGGCCTGCAGCCCCTCATCGAGCAGCGCTGTACAACGGCTTATTTGCGTGGACGAAATGCTGATCTCCGGCCCCACCAGCTTTTGCAATACGGTGATGACTTTGCGGGTGGACACGCCCTGCACATACATCTCGGCCAGCGCCAGATTCATGGCCTGTTCCGAGCGGCTACCGCGCTCCAGTGCGCTGGGATAAAAGCCGCCCGAACGCACTTGTGGCACCTCAAAGGTGACCTCGCCCAATCGGGTCAGCACCGTTTTGGATTTGTAGCCGTTGGCGTAGTCCACGCGCTGGGCAGATCGCTCGTAAGGTGTCGCCTGCAGGTGCTGGGCACGTTCAATGCGGGACGCTTCGTTGACCAGGATTCGCAAGGCTTCGCCAGCGCCGTCAAGTCCGTTGGCAAGCAGGCAGGCTTTCAGCGGCCGGGTCATATCCCCGTTTTTGGGCCACCACTTGAGTTGAGAAATTGAGGCCGGCACAAGGCTGGCCAGGCCAGGCCAGCCTCGGTCATAGCTGTCGGCATAGGCGCGGCGGGCGGTTGCCTCGTCGGGAAAACACAGCATCACCTTATGCTCATCAAAGCGGCCATCGACGTTCTGGTTGATGACATAGGCCAGCTCGGACTGCGGGTAGAACCCGACAAAGCAGTCCACGCCATCGCCATCGTTGCCTCGGGTGCGCTCGAAGTAGCCATAGTGCGCGGCCATGCGGCTGGTCCAGCGCTTGCCGTTGGCATCCGTGCCGGTGCGGTATGTGCCGCGCGGCTGCTCGATGGCAATGTTCAGACCGTAGAGATTGATGCGCCCCAGCTTGTAATTTCCCGCCTTTGCTTGCGCTTCGGTCGGAGTGGGAATGGAGTTGTGCCCAAACGCGCCGCCATGGGCTTGCGTTTCGATGTGCAGGAATGTGGCGCTATGGGGCATGCCTTCATCGTATTGACCGGCAGGCCTGCGAAATTGGGCAGTTTTCCGCCCGGCACGCCCATGCTGCCGGGCTTCTTTGCTTTCAGGCCGGCGCCGGCTTCGCAATATCCTCGCGCACCGTGGCAATGGCCGCCTTGAGCGCATCCCGCTTTTCGGTCAGCACCATCTCCATCTTCGGCGCGGCGGTGCAGATACCTGCGGGCGGCTTGACCTGCGCGGCCGCCAGCTGCTTTTGAAACTTGGTGCGCCCCGTGTCCATGGCCTGCGCAATCTCGGCAATGGCCTTGATGTGGTCATCCTGGCTCTTGACCGGAATCACCTTGCCATTGAGCAGCACCTGGAAAATATCGCCCGACTGCTTGATTCGCATGATGACCGTCTGCGAGTCGGCAAAGGTCAGCACCATTTCGCGGTAGCTGATGCCCAGCGTGCGCCTGATGGCCGGCACCGCTTCGCCCTGCACGATGCTGCTGCCCGCCCGGGTGAAATACTTGACCAGATCGCGGGTTGCCTTGTCGCTTTTCAGGCCCATGTCCTCGAAACTGAATACCAAATTCTTCATGCTGTCCACCTAAAAAATTGACGAAAAGCCTTGCAGCCATGTCGCTATTGTGAGGATGGCGCACGCTTGAGAGTGCCCATGTTTTCTGCTGCCGGGCGCCTCTTGGCCGCCGGCACACGGCGGGCCGCGCTCTTCAGGTAGGCGAGTGCGTGCGCAGCCAGTCTTTCAGGGCCGCATTGATGCGCGACGGCCAGTCTTTGCCTGTGGCTTTGAATGCAGCCAGAACGTCGCGTGAAAGAAAAATGGTCACGGGCCTGTTGCGCGCTGCAATGCGCTCGCGCTTGGTCAGCCTATGCATGGGCCACTTGCGCCACCAGTTTGACGCCCAGCGCTGCGCACACGCGGGCGATGGTGTCAAAGCGCGGCTGCGCGTTGGGGCGAAGGGCTTTGTACAGCGCCTCGCGCCCAATGCCGCTGGCCTTGGCGATCTCGGTCATGCCGCGCGCTCTGGCAATGGTTCCCAGCGCATCGGCCAGAGCTGCAGGGTCGTTTTCCTCCAGCACGATGGTCAGGTACTCGGCAATGGCCTCATCGTCTGGCAGGTACTTTGCCATGTCGAAATCGGGCAGGTCGGCAACGTTGATTTTTTTGGTGGTCATGGTCAATCTCCTTCAAAGGGTTTTGGACAGGGCGATGGCCGCCGCAATGTCGGCCTACTGGGTGGACTTGTCGCCCCCGCCCAGCATGATGATGAGCGCCCCCGAGCGCTCGACGTAATACATGCGCCAGCCGGGGCCGAAGAACTCGCGCATTTCAAAGACGCCCTCGCCAACCGGCTTGACATCGCCCAGATTGCCCTTGATGGTCTTTTCAAGGCGGCGAGCCAAGCGGCGCTGCGTCATCCGGTCCTTGAGGCTATCGAGCCAATCGGTGAATTCGGGCAGTGGTTTGACTGTGTACATGGATTTATTGTATTCGGTCGAGTACACATTGTCAACCCGGAAAACCTGCGCTACACTTGCGTCACGCCCCAGCTATCGCGCCGGGGCGAGTCGCTGCAAAAAACAGGGGCCGGGTTTGACAGCCCGACGAGATTCGCGGCCACGAGCCGCACACGCAATGTTTGCGGCTTTTTTGTTGGCGCTCCAGTTTTGGCGGCGCTGACGGGAGGGCTTCGGCCCTGCCGGTCTTCGCTCCGCGAGTCTCCCGGTCTGTCAACCCGTCAGCGCTGCCGCCCTCATTTGACAGTGAGGAGCAGTTTCGACATCGAGACTCATCTTGGAGCCCATCATGGCTAACGCACTCACGCCCGTGGAATTTCACGGCGCTACTCTTTCCGCAACCCTCATCGACGGCATGCCCTTCGTCGCCCTCAAGCCGATCTGCGACGCCATCGGTATCGACTGGGAAGGCCAGCGCGTCCGCATCCAGGGCCACCCGGTGCTGAATTCAGTTGCCTGTGTAACGAAGGCAACTGGCACAGACGGCAAGCAATACAACATGCTCATGCTCCCGCTGAACAAGCTCAACGGCTGGCTGTTCGGCGTCAGCGTGCGCCGCGTGCGCCCCGAACTGCGCGAACGCCTGACGCGGTACCAGGCCGAATGCTTTGACGTGTTGGCGCGCCACTTCAACGCCGCACCGGCCGCACCGGCCTTGCCCGCGCTCAGCGGGCAGGCGCAGGCCATTGATACGCTGCTCAGCATTGCGGCCTTCCATGCGGCGCAGAGCACGGGCGTGCAGGTGCAATCGGCGGTGTTCAAGGCCGTGCGCGCCGGGGGCAACGACTGGAAACATGGCCGGTGGATGGTGTCGTTCATCACCGACAGCCAGATAGCGGTGCCAGCCATGGTGGACAAGCTGGGCGCTGACGAGTTTGTCACTTCCGTGCGTCGGCTGGCCAGCACCATTCACGCTGGCCGCATGCCTGCGCAGGACGTGGAGGTGCTGTTCGAGGCCTGCGCCCGCAGCAAATTCAAGGATGCCTGCGCCAACACGAACCGGGGGCTACGGGCAAGAAGTCGCGGCCAAGATCAAGTCAGACATGAGCTGGTCTGACTTGCACGCCATCAACCAGGCGGCGGCCATGGAAGTGTGGATGCGCGCCAGCCTGCCGCAACCACCGGCCAGCGCCGCCTGACCCGCTCCACTCATAACCGCCCAGCCCGCCGCATGCGGGCTTTTCAATGGGGTGTGGCCGTGTCGGCTGGCCCCGGGAGGATGCCGCCGTGAACGTGTGTCTCGCCGATGTTCACGCCGTTGTGCGTCAAGGTGCTGCTTTCGATGGCCACATGGGCCCCCTTCAATGTCAGCGTGCCGCCGGCCTGGAGCAGCACATCGCCACCGGCAATCAGGCGCATGACAGCATCGGCCAGCAGCTCGACATTGGCATGGTGAAAGCGCCGCCAGCCAGTTGAATTGCCCGCCTGGGGATTGCGCCAGCCGGTGATGATGGGATAGCGCGCATCCCCGCCAATGAAGGCCACCCACACGGTATCGCCCGGCAGGATTTCAATCTCGGTTGCGTTGGCCCCGGCGCGCGCCTTCTCGCCGATGGGATATTCCTTGCCTATCCGGTTGATTGCCAATCAAGCCATAGGGTGAGTCCACTCGCCGCTGTAGAGCGTCGCATAGGTGGGTGAGGAAGCATGCGCCGCGAGGCCCAGTGCAGAGTTGAACGCGGTCATAGGGTAGAAGCGCCGTAACCGTCCGACGAATACCATTCTTGCGCGGGATTGATGGGCCGGGC
>JAECRO010000080.1 GCA_016000195.1 Burkholderiales bacterium
GTACGGATTTTTACAATGCGGAATATTTACGGATTTTGCGTAAGTCCTAATTTATTGCCCGGTGCTCAACCCTGCGCGCCTGCCAAATAATCCGCCATCGCCGCGCCCAGCCGCACCGCCCGGCCCGGCGCCCAGCCGGGGTTGAAGCGCAGCGGCCCCTTGGGGAACAGCAGGACAACCGTGGAGCCCAGCAGGAAGCGGCCCATCTCCTCGCCCTGCTTCAGCACGACTTCGGGCTGGCCGGGCGCCGGGTAACGCCACTCGCGCACCACCTTGCCGCGCGGCGGATTGACCACGCCGTGCCAGACCGTCGCCATGCTGCCGACAATCGTCGCGCCGACCAGTGCCAGTACGAACGGCCCGCGCGCCGACTCGAACACACAGACCACGCGCTCGTTGCGCGCAAAGAGGCCCGGCACGCCGCGCGCCGTGACCGGGTTGACCGAGAACAGCTCGCCGGGTACGTAAATCATGCGGCTCAGGCGCCCATCGCAGGGCATGTGAATGCGGTGGTAGTCCTTGGGGCTCAGGTAGATCGTGGCGAAATGGCCGTCCTGGTACTGCGCCGCCAGCGCCGCGTCGCCGCCGACCAGCGCGGTGGTCGAATAGTGGTGGCCCTTGGCCTGGAAAATCTGGTCGTGCTTGATGGCGCCAAACTGACTGATCGCGCCATCGACCGGGCAGACCAGCGCCGCCTGGGCCAGCGGGCGCGCGCCGGGTTTCAGGGCGCGGGTGAAAAAGTCGTTGAAAGTGAGGTAGCTGGCGATGTCTGAATTCACCGCCTCGTCCATGTTGACCCGGTATTTGGCAACAAAGCGGCGAATGATTTCGGTCGTCACCCAGCCGCGTTCACGCGACGCGACAAAACCGGCGAAGTGGGTGAGCGCCTGCTTGGGCAGCAGGTATTGGGGCAAAACGGCAAGACGGTCGGACACAGGCGCTTTAGGGAAGTAGAAGGAGGAATCATTCTATAGAGGCGGCCCTGGCGCCCGGTGCGCGGCCGTCAATGCGTGGGATAGCCGGCCTCGGTCAGGGCGTCCACAACGGTTTGCCGGTCTTGCGCGGTCTCGACGGTGACTTTTTTAGCCGACAGGTCGATCGTGACGGTGGCGCCGGCATCGAGCTGCCTGACGGTTTTGGTGATGACGCCGGCGCAATGGCCGCAGCTCATGTCGGGAACATTGAATTCCATGGAAATCTCCTTGAAGGATGAACAGTGAAGGGAGGAATGAACAAGGCCTGCAGTCTGCACCTTCCCATGGGGGCAGGGTCAACGGGGCCGGCATAAATCCTGAAAATAACCCAGCTTATTTTCAGCCGGGGCTTGACCCTGCCATGATGGCAAGGTTCAGACTTGACGCAATCGTCGCATCCAGCGATGCCCTTTCAGGAGAAAACGCATGAGCGCCACCCCCATCTTGCCGGCCCGCCTGGCCCCTGCTGCCGCACTCAAGGAGTGGCGCTTTCCCATCGAAGGCATGACCTGCGGCTCCTGCGTGGCCCGGGTCGAAAAAGCCCTGGCCGCTACGCCGGGCGTCGAGGAAGCCAGCGTCAATTTCGCCACCGAACAGGCCAGCGTCAGGGCCGGCCCGCAAGTCAGCCTGAACACGCTCAAGGCGGCGGTGGAAAAAGCCGGCTATGCCGTGGGCAATACCTCTGGCAGCGCCGTGGGCGAGCAGACGCTGCGGCTGAAGATTGGCGACATGACCTGCGCCTCCTGCGTCGCGCGTGTGGAAAAGGCGCTCAAACAGGTGCCGGGCGTGCTGTCGGCCGAAGTCAACCTGGCGCTGGAGACCGCCGAAGTCACCGTGGCGGACGGCGCGGCCACCCTGCCCCAGCTGATTGCCGCCGTGGACAAGGCCGGCTACCGGGCGGAGGCGATTCAGGATTCCGGCGCCGGTCCTGCCCCGGCCCCGCAGCCCGGCGCCCCCTGGTGGCCGATTGCCGTGGCGGCGGCCCTGTCGGCGCCGCTGGCGTTGCCGATGCTGGGCCTGCTGTTTGGCAAAACCTGGATGCTCGACGGCTGGATTCAATTGCTGCTCGCCACGCCGGTGCAGTTCTGGCTGGGCGCGCGCTTTTACAAGGCCGGCTGGAAAGCCGTTCGGGCCGGCGCGGGCAACATGGATTTGCTGGTGGCCGTCGGCACGTCGGCGGCCTACGGGCTGAGCGTTTACCTGCTGCTGCGTCACGGCGAACACGGCCATGGCGAGACCGGGCATCTGTACTTCGAGGCCTCAGCCGTCGTCATCACGCTGGTGCTGCTCGGCAAATGGCTGGAAGCGCGCGCCAAGCGCCAGACCACCGAAGCCATCCGGGCGCTCAATGCGCTGCGGCCCGAAACCGCACGGCTTCGGCGCGGCGGCGTGGACAGGGATGTAGCCATCAGCGAGGTGAAAGTCGGCGATCTGGTCGTGGTGCGGCCCGGCGAACGCATCGCGGTCGATGGCGAAATCATGGAAGGCGCGACCGAGGTCGATGAATCGCTGATCACCGGCGAAAGCCTGCCGGTCAACAAGCATGCCGGCGACCATGTGACCGGCGGCGCGGTCAATGCCGAAGGGCTGATCGTGGTGCGCACCACGGCGGTCGGTGCCGAATCGACGCTGGCGCGCATTGTGCGCATGGTCGAGTCGGCGCAGGCGAAAAAAGCGCCGATTCAGCGGCTGGTCGATCAGGTGAGCGCCGTGTTCGTGCCGGTGGTGATTGGCCTGGCCTTCATCACGCTGCTGGGCTGGGGTTTTGCGGGCGGCAACTGGGAAACCGCCATCCTCAACGCCGTCGCCGTGCTGGTGATTGCCTGCCCGTGCGCGCTCGGGCTGGCCACGCCGACGGCCATCATGGCCGGCACCGGCGTGGCGGCGAAGCACGGCATCCTGATCAAGGACGCCGAGGCGCTGGAAGTGGCGCACCAGGTGAAGATCGTCGCCTTCGACAAGACCGGCACGCTGACCGAAGGCAAGCCCGAGCTGGTCGCGCTGGAGCCTGCAGGTATTTCGCGTGCTGCGGCGCTGGCCTGGGCTGCCGCCATCCAGTCGGGCAGCGAACACCCGCTGGCCAAAGCGGTCACGCAACTCGCCGCGAAGGAGCAGCTCGCCGTGCCGGCGGCCTCGCAGGTCCGCGCCGTGGCCGGGCGCGGCATGGCGGCCGTGGTCGAGGGCCATGAACTGCGCCTCGGCAGCCCGCGCTTCATGCAGGAGCTGGGCGTGGGACTCGGCGCCTTTGCAGCGCGCGCGCAGACGCTGGAAGCCGAAGGCCGCACCGTGTCGTGGCTGGCCGACGTGACGGGCGCGCCGCAACTGCTGGCGCTGCTGGCCTTTGGCGACACGCTCAAGGCCAGCGCCGCCCCGGCCGTGTCCAGCCTGCACGCGCTGGGCATTAAAACAGCGCTCGTCACCGGCGACAACCAGGGCAGCGCTACAGCGGTGGCGAAGCAGCTCGGCATCGACATCGTGCATTTCCAGGTCCTGCCCGAAGACAAGGCCGCCATCATTGGCCAGCTCAAGGCGCAGGTGAACGAGCGCGGCGGCCGCGTGGCAATGGTCGGCGACGGCATCAACGACGCGCCCGCGCTGGCGGCGGCTGACGTGGGCATTGCCATGTCCACCGGCACCGACGTGGCCATGCAGGCCGCCGGCATCACGCTGATGCGCGGCGACCCGGCGCTGGTGGCCGACGCCATCGACATCTCGCGCCGCACCTACGCCAAGATCCGGCAAAACCTGTTCTGGGCGTTTTTCTACAACGTGGTCGGCATTCCGCTGGCGGCTTTTGGAATGCTCAGCCCGGTGATTGCCGGCGCGGCCATGGCCTTCAGCAGCTTCAGCGTGGTGATGAACGCGCTGCTGCTGCGGCGCTGGAAAGGAAGCTCGAAATGACCGCCCCGGTGATCGACAGCGGCCCCTTCAACATCGGCCAGGCCGCCAGCCGGTCGGGCGTGTCGGCCAAGATGATCCGCCACTATGAAACCCTGGGCCTGCTGCCCGCCGTGCATCGCACCGACGCCGGCTACCGGCAATACGGCGACAAGCAAATCCACACCCTGCGCTTCATCCGCCGCGCACGCGCGCTGGGCTTCAGCATGGCCGAGATCGCCGAGCTGCTCAAGCTGTGGCAAAACCAGCAGCGCGCCAGCGCCGACGTGAAACGCATCGCGCAGGCGCATGTGGCCGACCTGGAGCGGCGCATTGCCGAGATGCAGGCCATGCGGCAGACGCTGGCGCAACTGGCGCATTGCTGCGCGGGGAACGACCGGCCCGATTGCCCGATCTTGAGCGAACTCGCGGGATGAGCGTGCGGCTTGTTTGCGCCTGACGTCACCAACAAGGGCGGCAACGCCGGCATCCGGCCTGCGCGGTCATGTCATGCGCACGTCACCGGGCGGCCATAAATTGCTTTCAGGTTTTTTTGCCGCCAACCCCGAAGGACTTTCGACATGGACAAGACTTTTATGGCTGCTGCTGCGGCCTCCCTGGTGGCGGCCACCGCCCTGGTGGCCTGCGCCGGCATGGGCGATGGCCGCCCGCCGGAGCCGCCGTTCACGGTCAAGGTCATCGGTTTTAACGACTACCACGGCCATCTCGAATCACCCGGCAGCCTGGGCGAGAACGCTTCCGTGCCCGACGCCCGCCGCCCGCCGGTCGGCGGGGCCGAGTTCATGGCCGCGCATGTCGCGAACCTCAAGAAACAGAACCCTTTGAGCGTGGTGGTCGGCGCCGGCGACTTCATTGGCGCAAGCCCGCTGATCTCGGCGCTGTTCTTTGACGAGCCTGCGGTGGAAACGCTCAACCGCATCGGCGTTGAATTCAATGCCGTGGGCAACCACGAGTTCGACAAAGGCCCGGCCGAGCTGCTGCGCCTGCAAAACGGCGGCTGCAAAGTGACCAGCGGCCAGATCGACCCCAACAGCTGCCGGGGCGCCAGCGTCGGCACGCCGGTTCCGTTCGAGGGCGCCAGGTTCAGGTGGCTGTCGGCCAACGTGGTGTCTGCCGACACCGGCAAGACATTGCTGCCGGCCTACGGCATCAAGACCTTCAACAAGGTCAAGGTGGCGTTCATCGGCATGACGCTCCAGGCCACGCCGACCATCGTCGCGCCCAGCGGCGTCGCCGGACTGGAATTTCGCGACGAGGCACGGACCGTGAACGCCTTGATCCCGGAGCTGCGCGCCCAGGGCATTGAATCCATTGTGGTGCTGGTGCATGAAGGCGGCCTTCAGACCGGCACGCTGTCGGACATCAACGGCTGCGAAGGCAAGCTGGCCGGCTCGGCCATTGCCGGCATCGTCAGGCAGCTCGACGACGCGGTGGACGTGGTGATCAGCGGCCATACGCATGCGGCCTACAACTGCAAACTGCCCAATGCCGCAGGCCGCGACATTTCAGTCACCAGCGCCAGCGCCTTTGGCCGTGTCCTGACGGACATCGACCTCAGCATCGACCCGGCCACGCGCAACGTGCGCGGCGTCACCGCCACCAACCGGCTGGTGGTGCGCAACGACCCGGCCATCAGCGCCGACACGGCGGTGGCGGGCATCGTCAACGCCTACAAGGCGCTGGTCCTGCCCCTGTCCAGGCGGGTAATCGGCTCGATCACCGCTGATGTGCCCGGCCGCCGGGTGGATGGCGCCTGCAACATGCCCGCCGGCAACCTGATTGCCGACGCCCAGCTGGCGGCCACCCAGCCCGCCCGCCTTGGCAATGCGGCCATCGCGTTCATGAACGGCGGCGGCGTGCGCAGCCCCGGCTTTACCTTTGCCTCCAGCCCGGCGGGCGAAGGCGACGGCAACATGACCTATGGCGAAGCCTTCACCGTGCAGCCCTTCGGCAACAGCCTGGTGACGCTTTCGCTGACGGCCAGGCAGCTGAAGGATTTTCTGGAAGAGCAGTTTGCCGGCTGCCTGGGCCAGTCGGCCAGCGCGACCCGTTTCGCGCTGCCTTCCGCCGGATTCAAATACACCTGGGACGGCGCCCGGGCCTGCGGCGCACGCATCAGCCGCGTCACCTTGCGCAGCGGCAGCGGCACCGAGACCATCGTGGACGCCAGCGGCGCCCTGCCCGACCCGTCGAAAAGCTACCGCGTCACGGTCAACAGCTTCATGGCCGATGGCGGCGACGGCTACGCGACGCTGACCAGGGGCACCGACCGCCTGGGCGGCGCGCAGGACATCGACGCGCTGGCGGCTTACATGGCCGACTACAAGGCCCCCAAAACACCTTACGCGCCCAACAGCCACCCAGCCGATGCGGGCACGCCGCGCATCAGCCGCGCCGGCGCCAGCGCCACCTGCCCTTCCGGCGCCAACGTCAATCCGTGAAGGCGGCGGCTGGTCGCGCCGCGTTCGTCAAAAGCGGGAGTCCGGCCAGAAGCCGGTTTTGCTATTGATTTAATAGCTTCTTATGCAGGTATTCATTGCGCAAAGCCGCTATTTTTCTTAAAACCTGGCACATACTCAGCTTGAGTCGTCCGTCATTTCCGCGCACGCGGAAATCCAGGCCCGTGTGAGCCGTTCAACCCCCTTGCGTGAAGACCAGTTGCTGCTGCTTTTGAAGCAGGCGCGGTGCTTGCTGGCAAGGTGATATGTCCTGGCGCGGAAGTAGCATTCGCATCTTTAACGTGAAAGACACCACTCCCAAGACGAGCAACACCCTGGCCTGA
>JAECRO010000021.1 GCA_016000195.1 Burkholderiales bacterium
CCTACATCCACGACCGCAAGCAGTTCGGCCAGAGCATCGGCGAGTTCCAGCTCATTCAGGGCAAGGTCGCCGACATGTACACGGTGCTGCAGGCCGGGCGCTCGTTTGCCTACACCGTGGCCAAGAACCTCGACATGCTGGGCCTTGAGCATGTGCGCCAGGTGCGCAAGGACTGCGCCTCGGTCATTCTCTGGTGCGCCGAGCAGGCCACCCGGATGGCCGGCGACGGCATCCAGATTTACGGCGGCAACGGCTACATCAATGAATACCCGCTGGGCCGCCTCTGGCGCGATGCCAAGCTGTATGAAATCGGCGCCGGCACCAGCGAAATCCGCCGCATGCTGATTGGCCGCGAGCTGTTTGCCGAAACCTGCTGAGCAGGTTTTGCAGGGTGCTATTTATTTGATAGCTGCTTGCGCAGTCTGCATCTGCGCAAAAGGCTCATTTTATGCACAATACTGAATTGCAGCCGCCGGCCTTTTTATTCACGCAAAATTGCCTCCCATGACCTCAAACATCACCGACATTTTTGCCAACAACCGCGCCTGGGCCGAACAGATGAAGCGCCAGCGCCCCGGCTTCTTCACCGAACTGATGGCCCAGCAACAACCCAAGTACATGTGGATCGGCTGCTCCGACAGCCGCGTGCCCGCCAACGAGATCATGGGGCTGGCGCCGGGCGAGGTGTTCGTGCACCGCAACGTGGCCAATGTGGTGGTGCCGACCGACCTCAACTGCCTGTCCACCATCCAGTTCGCGGTGGACCAGCTCAAGATCGAACACCTGACGGTCGTCGGCCACTACGGCTGCAGCGGCGTCAATGCCGCCCTGAACGACCTGCGCGTGGGGCTGGCGGACAACTGGCTGCGCCACATCAAGGACGTGCGCGACCGTCATGCCGAGATGCTGGAGGCGGCCGCGCCCGAACACCGCAACGACATGCTGTGCGAACTCAATGTGATCGAGCAGGTCATGAACGTGGCGCACACCACCGTGATGCAGGACGCCTGGGCGCGCGGGCAGCGCGTGTCCCTGCATGGCTGGGTGTATGGCCTGAAGGACGGGCTGCTGCAAAACCTGCACATCACGCTCGACAGCCTGGAGGGCCGGGTGTCGCTGTACCGGGCGGCTGTGGCTGGCGTGTCGGCGGCCCGGCGTTAACTTTTTTCTTTCCCCCTGCTTCTGCGGCAAACCAGAACCCTTGGCATCCATGTTTCCCCAGCGCCTTGATTCCAGCGTCGCCTACGACATTGCCAAGGCCATGATCGACGGCTTCAACCGCCACTACCGGCTGTTCCGCACCGAGTCAAGCCGCGCCAGGCACCGCTTTGAGACCGCCGACTGGCACGGCCAGCAGCGCGCCCAGCGCGAGCGCATCGAGTTTTACGACCTGCGCGTGCGCGAAGCGTCGTTCCGGCTGGAGCGCGAGTTCAAGGCCGGCGAGCAACCCATGGACGTGTGGCACCAGGTCAAGCTGCATTACATCGGCCTGCTGGTCAACCACCACCAGCCCGAGCTGGCCGAGACTTTCTTCAACTCGGTGACGACCAAGATACTGCACCGCAGCTATTTCCAGAACGACTTCATCTTTGTGCGGCCCGCCGTCAGCACCGAGTACATCGAAAACGAGGAACCCACGGCGCAGCCGACCTACCGCGCCTACTACCCGTCGCAGGGCAACATGCACGAGACGCTTCTCAGGGTGGTGGGTGACTTTGGCCTGCGCCGCGCGTTTGAAGACCTGCCGCGCGATGCCGGCTATGTGGCCGACGCCATGAGCGCGCGCCTGGGCGACGCGAAGCTGCGCGCCAATTTCCAGCTGCAGGTGCTCTCAGGCCTGTTCTTTCGCAACAAGGGCGCCTACGTCGTTGGCAAGATCATCAACGGCTTTGGCGAGATTCCCTTTGCCCTGCCGATCCTGCACCGCCAGCCGGCGCCGGGGCAGAGCGTGCCAGCCGAGGGCAAAGGCATCTCCAGCCCGCCGGATGCCGGCAAGCTGGTGATTGACGCGGCCCTGTTCGGCGAGGACGACCTCCTGATCCTGTTCAGCTTTGCGCGCGCCTATTTCATGGTCGATATGGGCATTCCGTCGGCGTTCGTGCAGTTTTTGCGCAGCATGATGCCGCGCATGCCGCGCGCCGAAATCTACAACGCGCTGGGCCTGGCCAAGCAGGGCAAGACGCTGTTCTATCGCGACTTTTTGCACCACCTGCGCCACTCGACCGACAAGTTCCGCATCGCGCCCGGCATCAAGGGCATGGTCATGCTGGTGTTCGATTTGCCTTCGTTCCCCTATGTGTTCAAGGTCATCAAGGACTACTACCCGCCGCAAAAAGACACCACGCGCGAGCAGATCAAGGGCAAGTATTTGCTGGTCAAGCAGCACGACCGCGTGGGCCGCATGGCCGACACGCAGGAATACAGCGAGGTCGCCTTTCCGCGCGAGCGCTTCAGCGACGAGCTGATCGCCGAGATCGAGAAATTCGCCCCCAGCCAGCTGGAGATCAGCGACCGCGACGGCGACGGCCAGATGGAAGTCATCATCAAGCATGTGTACATCGAGCGGCGCATGATTCCGCTCAACATCTACCTGCAGGAAGCGTTTGACCAGGGCGTGACCGAGCCCGCCGCCAAAGACCAGATCGAGCGCGCCGTGGTCGAATACGGCAACGCCATCAAGGATCTGGTCGCGGCCAACATCTTTCCGGGCGACATGCTCTGGAAGAATTTCGGCATCACGCGCCACGGCAAGGTGGTGTTCTACGACTACGACGAGATCGAATACATCACCGACTGCAAGTTCCGCAAGGTGCCCACGCCGCGCAACGAAGAAGACGAAATGAGCGGCGAAATCTGGTATCCGGTCGGCCCCAAGGACGTGTTTCCCGAAACCTTCGGCCCCTTCCTGCTCGGCAACGATGCGGTGCGCGAAGTCTTCATGAAGCACCATGCCGACCTGCTCGATGCCGCTTTCTGGCAGCGCCACCAGGCGCGCATCCAGGCCGGCCATGTGTACGACGTGTTTCCGTATGACCAGCAAAAGCGTTTCGCCGTTATGCACGGCCCGGCGCCTGCCGGCTGAAGCCGCGCAGCCCGCCGCATTTGCATTCACTTCCAACCCTGTTTTTCAAGGAAATAACCATGCTTGACCCCATCGTCATCCTCGGCGCCGCCCGCACCCCCATGGGCGCTTTCCAGGGCGATTTCGCCAGTCTTTCCGCCAACGACCTGGGCGGCGCCGCCATCCGGGCCGCCGTCGAGCGCTCGGGCGTTGCGCCCGCGCAGGTCGATGAAGTGCTGTTCGGCAACTGCCTGATGGCCGGCCAGGGCCAGGCGCCCGCGCGCCAGGCCGGTTTCAAGGGCGGCCTGCCCGCCAGCACCGGCGCCGTCACGCTGTCCAAGATGTGCGGCTCCGGCATGGAAGCCACGATGCTGGCCCATGACCAGCTGCTCGCGGGCAGCCGCGACGTGGTGGTCGTCGGCGGCATGGAAAGCATGACCAACGCGCCCTACCTGCTGCAAAAAGCACGCGGCGGCTACCGCATCGGCCACGACCGCATGTTTGACCACATGATGCTCGACGGCCTCGAAGACGCCTACGAAGCCGGCCGCTCGATGGGCACCTTCGGCGAAGACTGCGCCGCCAAATACGGCTTCACCCGCGCGCAGCAGGACGCCTTTGCCACGGCCAGCGTGCAGCGCGCCAAGCTGGCGACCGAATCCGGCGCGTTCACCGCTGAAATCACCCCCGTCACCGTCAAGACACGTTCCGGCGAAACCGTGATCGCCATCGACGAAGGCCCGGGCAAGGTCAAGCTCGAAAAAATCCCGACGCTCAAGCCCGCCTTCAAGAAAGACGGCACCATCACCGCCGCCTCCAGCTCGTCCATCAACGACGGCGCCGCCGCGCTGGTGCTGGCCCGCGCATCCACCGCCAGGGAACTCGGCCTCACGCCGCTGGCCCGCATCGTCGGCCACGCCACGTTTGCCCAGGCGCCCGAATGGTTCTCGACCGCTCCGGTCGGTGCCGTCAACAAGCTCTTGAAAAAAATCGGCTGGGAAGTCAAGGATGTGGACCTGTGGGAAATCAACGAGGCCTTTGCCGTCGTGCCCATGGCCGCCATGGAAGAGCTGGGGATCAGCCACGACATCGTGAACGTCAACGGCGGCGCCTGCGCGCTGGGCCATCCGATTGGCTGCAGCGGCGCCCGCATCATCGTCACCTTGATTCACGCCCTGAAGGCGCGCGGCCTCAAAAAAGGCGTTGCCACGCTGTGCATAGGCGGCGGCGAAGGCACGGCGCTGGCCATTGAATTGCTCTGAAAATGAGAGCTGGTTACGCCCGTCCATACTGCGCAGGAGGCCAATTTGATACTCAGTGACGACTAGGAACAGGTGCGCGACGCGGTTCGCGCCTTTGCACAGGCCGAACTCTGGCCCCACGCCGCGCGCTGGGACAAGGAACACCATTTCCCCAAGGAAGCGCACCGGGGCCTGGCCACGCTGGGCGCCTACGGCATCTGCGTGCCCGAGGAATTCGGCAGCGATGCTTCGTCACTGCGCACCACGGCGGTGAAGGACGGCGACGGCTATGTGCTGAACGGCGTCAAGCAGTTCATCCCGGAGCCTCGAATGCAACTTGCCAAGTCAAAGTCGTACGCCAAGCGACTGCGCGATTTGGGCCAGACTTTTGCCCTGGCCGGGATGAGCGTCGCGCCAGATGGCCCGGCGTTCCAGTTCATCCAGCACGTCAGTCCGGGTTTCGGGGCCTGTTTCGACTGCGAATTCATCCCAGATGTCTTCGACCAATTGCAGCCGTTCAAACCTGCCCAGATGTTCAATGGGTTGCAGTGCGGTTTTCATGCTTGAAAGTCTAACAATGGGATTATCTGGTGACAATACAGGCTTTGGCCGCGTCGGTCAGCACCATTTTTCTATCTAAAAGAGACACCCATGCCCATTACCAAAGGTTTCCAGGCCCTCGTCGATGAGGCCATGGAAGAGATCAAGACCTATCCGGTCGCGTCGGTGAAAGCCCGGCTGGCCGACCCGGCCGTGCAGCTCGTCGATATCCGCGACCTGCGCGAGCTGGAGCGCGAAGGCACCGTGCCCGGCGCCTTCCACGCGCCGCGCGGCATGCTCGAATTCTGGGTCGATCCGGCCTCGCCCTATTTCAAGCCGGTGTTTGGCGACGAGGGCCGGGAGTTCATCCTGTTCTGCGGCGCCGGCTGGCGCAGCGCGCTGGCCACCAGGACGCTGCAGGACATGGGAATGCGCAACGTCGCCCACATCGACGGCGGCTATGCCGAATGGCTCAAGCAAGGCGCGCCGACCGAAACGCTGGAAGCGCGCAAGGCCCGGAAAGCCTGAGGATTTGGCTATGAATAACGTCCCGTCCGTCATTCCCGCGCAGGCGGGTATCCAGCAACACGGGCTGAAGCGCTCAAACGAGTCTGGATACCCGCCTGCGCGGGTATGACGACGCAGGAAGTTATTGCTGAAAACATCCTGAGCGGGGCCGCCGCGTCCCTGCCGATTTTTAGATCAAATCGGCCTCTTGCGCAATACCCGCATGCGCAAGCAGCTATGAATAAGTGAGTGACCCCGGAAAAAAGCGCAGCGTGCTAAGCTGCCAGGACAACCCATTTTTCAACGATTGCGAGACAACACCATGCCCGGACTACTGCCCAACATCGACCCCGACGGCCTGCTTGAATTCTCGGTGGTGTACACCGACCGCGCGCTCAACCACATGTCGCGCAGCTTCCAGGGCGTGATGAACGACATCTCCCGCATCCTCAAGGATGTGTACAAGGCGCATTCCGTGGCGCTGGTGCCCGGCAGCGGCACCTACGGCATGGAAGCCGTGGCGCGCCAGTTCGCCACGGGCCGGCATGTGCTGGTGCTGCGCAACGGCTGGTTCAGCTACCGCTGGACGCAGATTTTTGACATGGGGAACATTCCCCTTGCTGCCACCGTGCTCAAGGCGCGCCAGCAGGGCGCCGGCGCGCAGGCCCCGTGGGCGCCCGCGTCGATTGCCGACGTGCAGGCAGCCATCGCGCACGACAAGCCCGCCGTCGTCTTTGCCCCGCACGTCGAAACTGCCTCCGGCATGATCTTGCCCGACGACTACCTGCGCGCCGTGGCCGACGCCGTGCATGCGGTGGGCGGGCTTTTCGTGCTCGACTGCATCGCCTCGGGCGCGATGTGGGTGGACATGCAGGCGACCGGCGTGGACGTCTTGATTTCCGCGCCGCAAAAAGGCTGGAGCAGCTCGCCGTGCTGCGCCATGGTCATGCTCAGCGAGCGCGCCAGAGTTGCCATCGACGCCACCACCAGCACCAGCTTTGCCTGCGACCTGAAGAAGTGGCTGCAGATCATGGAAGCCTACGAAAAAGGCGGCCACGCCTACCACGCGACCCTGCCCACCGACGCATTGATGCGCCTGCGCGCCGCCATGCAGGAAACGCAGGCCTACGGTTTCGCCAAGGTGAAGGCCGAACAGGAGGCGCTGGGCGAAAAGGTGCGCGCGCTGTTTGAAAGCCGTGGCCTGCCCAGCGTGGCCGCCGACGGCTTCAAGGCGCCCGGCGTGGTCGTCAGCTACACCACCGATCCCGAAATCCAGTCAGGCCGCAAGTTCCTTGACCAGGGTTTGCAGACCGCCGCCGGCGTGCCACTGCAATGCGACGAAGGCGCGGATTTCATGACCTTTCGCGTCGGCCTGTTCGGGCTGGAGAAGTGGCACCAGGTGGAGCGCACCGTGGGGCAGCTGGCGGCGGCGCTGGACAGGATTGGGCTGGGAGCGCCTGTGGGCGAGGCGGTTGCTGAGTGAGGATTACATGTCAGTTTTTCAGGTTTGGACATTCAACCTTGATACGGGACATCAATTCTGCATATCTGCCGAAAACAACCAGCCTCGTTCTTGCGCCTGTCGGGAGAGTAATTTGGCTTTGCGTTCGATATCCCGCTTTTCAAATGCAGTGAAATCGATTGAACAATGTTCAGGGTACGGGGTGGCATCCTCAACAACGGGTAAGTTTTGAGCGGTACATTCTGCTTGAGTGACAGCCATGACTCCGCAAGATGAGCACCCAGGATTGCTGGTGAATCTCTTCCATGAGGCCGCAGCTTGGATTTGGCTGCCGTTGTCCACGGACAGATGATTGCCATCCTTTGGTGTCGGGCGAAATGCTTGTGACGTGACTCGGCCGGCTTGAAAAAAACCTGGGTGGATTTGCCGTAGAAGCAAAGTTTCTGGTGTCACGCCTGTGCTCCCTCAATAACGCGAAGTTCTTGGTTTAGTTGTTGCCACGTTTCATTGAGGTCGAGATTTAATTCCAATTCCGTAATTGCATCGGAATGAATATTGGCGGCTTGATATTCAGCTTTATGAGTAGCCAAATCTATTTCCAGCGAAATCTCCCACGTACCTAAACTCCATTCGGCTTGTATGCCCCCTTCAGCCGTTGGATAAAGGTATGGCAGTGCCAAGCTGGTATCAAAATTTTCTTCAAACGCAGTTGCCAGCCAATCCAGTCCGGGCTGGTTGGGGGCGAGTCCTTTGCCATCAAGCCAGCCGTCGTGAAGCGCGGCAAGTGCTTCCAGGCGCAATGTCACATCAAGAGGATCTAACGGACTGATGTGCTCAACAGACTCAATTTCTCTCAAGCGCTCTTGACGATCTTTTTTTACCACCCCCTGGAATAAGACAAATGCGTGTTCTTTATCGCGCCGATACCGTGCAAAAGCATCCAGGACCGTATCCAAGTGTTGATCTGCCAGTAAGGCGTGGAGCTTGGTGCCATCCGTCAGTTCTAAATGAAAGCTGTTTTTAGCCTGATCGACTTCGCAGATACGTCCGCGCAGCGTGGCCTCTTCAGTCCACTCCTCTACCTGTGCGCTACGAATCAATCGCTTGCGAATCTCTGGAGTAAGGGCGACCTTCGTGGAATCTATCGTTTGAAATTGAATGGCTTCACCTTCGCGCAACCCACGCCCGAAGCGATCAAAATAACTAAGGAGGTGGGGTGGAAGAACTTGTTGCTGTCCAATCTGGGCTTGATATATGGCCTGGACAATTTCAACTCGTGCAGCTTCAAAATATTGCACATTATCAGGAGCAAAAAGGGCAGAAAACACAAGTACGATGGCCGGTACTGCACTGCCGTCTTCAACCTGAGCTAAATGCAACTCCAGCCCTTTACTAAAATTGCGCTGAACCCGCTTGCTGTCAGGATGTTCTTGTTTGTATTTCCATTTGGCAACTTCGACGATCATTTCTTCCAATGCTGAAAAATCTTTTAGGATTTCTAGTGGAATGGTGTGGTCGTCAAAGCGCTTGCCAGTCAGTCGCGGTTTTAAAAAAACTTGATTCATGATTCTGCCCCTTTGGGGTGGAACAGCTCAAAAAAGCTGTTATTGAGCCTGTGCGCACGAACATTTGTGGCGGCTGCTGCGAATCATTTTATAGGTTGAAAGCGGTCGCTCTCAATGTAGACTCCTTCATATTCATGAACCCATGACAAGCCCTTGCCCCTGCGGCCGCACCACGGCAAATCCGAGTAAGTCCGCCAAAACCAATCCCCTGCCCTTCTCCGCCTGCTGCGGCCCGTACCTGAACGAACTCGCAGCCGCACCCGACGCCCAAGCCCTGATGCGCTGGAGATAGTAAATCGGGCAATCATGAAATTTGATTGCGCAATGTGCCTTTATCGAAGCCGCCCAATGTTGTCGTCGATCCGGCCTTGAATCACCCGCCGGGTGTCCTGCGTGATCTGGCCGGGGAACATGCGCTGGGCCGTGGTCGCAAACGTGCTGGCCACGTCGCAAATTTGGTCAATGAGGGGGCCTGCTTCACGCGCTGAAAGCTCTGCTTCGTGCGTTCCCAGCCGGAGCATGTTCTTGCGGTCAATCTCCAAAGCCTGGCCCATCACGTCCATCTGGTGGTAGCCGCCTGGCCCCTCGCAGAAGGTCACGTCGTAAGCGGGCGCCAGCGTCCATTGGCCGGTTTTCGACATCAGGTAGGCGAAATTCTTGGGGTGGTCGTCCCGGTTGTTGAACGCGACATTGAAGACGGCGCGCGCAAATGCCACCGCTTTTTCCCGCACGTCGTTGCTACACATCTGGGTGGCACGCAGGAAATTGGCGTAGTCCAGGCTTCCCGGTGTCTGGAAATCCGCGCCGGTAAAGGCGGCGAGGCTTTGCATGGGCACGCGCAGCCCGCCCTGCCGGTCAAACCGCTGGGTGGCAAAAGCGGCCTGTCCGTTGGGAAGGCTGAAGTACGCCGTCTCCGGGGTCTGGATGCCGCACTGGCGCAGGCATTGCGCATAGACGGCTTCGATGGCGCAAACTTCCGGGTGCTCCTGCCGGGCCGGGAACTTGACCAGCCATGCCTGCAGGCCGGGCGCGGCAGCCGTGCTGAAGGCGCCGCTTCCGGGGTCTCGGTAGAGCAAGGCCTTGGGCCGGGCGCCTTGTGGCGAGCCGCCCATTTGCAGCAGTTTCTGCAAGAACTCGCCGCCTTCGCCATTGAGTACGTCCTGAACCTCTGCCGCCAGCTGGGCGAGCGCAATTTCTTCTGGCGGCGCAAGCATCTCTGGCGCCACCGGCTCAAACGACAGGGCGCCCATCGCATGGCTGCCGATGTAGCTCAGCCGCTCCAGCGGGCCGATGCGGGCCGGGTTGAGGCCGCGGCGCTTGAACAGGCGCTCCATCAGCAGCATGCCCCAGCCGTCAGGCAGCGCGTCATAGACCGGCCCCGGCAGTCCCATTTGATGGGCGGGGAAGTCCTTGCGCAGCTTGGGTCCGTTCAAGGCCAGCGTGTAGGCCGACAGTTCCAGGCCTCTGCGCCTGGCCTCATCGCTGTACTCAAACGCAATCAGCGGGCGGCCCGTGATGGCGTTTGAGGAAACCAGCGTTCCCCAGTGCCAGTGCTCGCCCCAGCCGTTGTAGTTAACGTGGATTTGGCTAGGCATGGCTGGCTTTCTTCTTGACGCGCTGACGGCTGGCGCTGTTTTCGTAGCGAAGCATGTCGTCCAGGCTGTCCAGTCTGGGCTTGAACAGCGCTTCCAGCTCTTGGAGCCGCCCCAGCACGGTTGCCACGCGGATCACAGTCTCGAATCCCACGTTTCGGCCGGCTTCCAGATTGGACACGGTGTTGACTCCGATGCCGGCGCGTGCGGCCACCTCCGCCTGTGTCATCTGCCGGAGCAGCCGCTCCTTGCGCAGGCGCTCGCAGAGAAGCTGGACAATTTCACCGGGTTTGCTGAAACTTAAATCCATCATGGGCTGTGTTATATAAAAATAGATGATTTAACATACTATATTATGGATTTAGCTTTAAGCGACATACGTCGTTCTTCAGCGCCATCAGCGGTGGGCTTTTTGCTCGCAAGTGCTTGTTCGGCTTCAACTCTGCAAAAATCAGCGCCATGAACCATTCCCCCGATGCACCCCAACGGCCCGACTCTGGCCGGTGGCAGTGCGCCCCTGAACGCATGACAAGCCCTTGCCCCTGCGGCCACACCACGGCGAATTCGGCCAAGCCCGCCAAAACCCGGCCCCTGCCTTTTTCCGCCTGCTGCGGCCCATTCCTAGAAAAGAACATCCCCGCACCCAACGCCGAAGCCCTGATGCGTTCGCGCTACAGCGCTTTTGTGCTGGAGCGGGCTGATTACTTGCTCGCCAGCTGGCATGCCTCCACGCGCCCGGCTGCGCTGGACTTTGCGCCCGGCGCGAAGTGGCTGGGGCTGGATGTGTATTCGCACCGCGTGCAAGACGCCGATCATGCCGAAGTCGAGTTTGTCGCCCGATGCCGTGAAGCGGGCCGCGCCACGCGCCTGCATGAGCGCAGCCGCTTCGTGCGCGAGTCGGGGCGCTGGTGGTACGTCGATGGCGACCAGTTTTAATGCCAAATACGCTTCTTGCGCACGCCCCGCCTGCGCAGGCAGCTATCAAAAAATGAGTAAAGCGAGTCACCATGAAATTTGAAGCGGTGCTGTTCGACTGCGACGGCGTGCTGGTGGACAGCGAACCCATCACCAACGGCGTGCTGCGCGACATGCTCGAAGAAGGCGGCTGGCCGCTCACGCCCGACGAATGCATGCGCGTGTTTGTCGGCAAGGCGGTGCGCGACGAGCGCCTGCTCATCGAAGCCAAAACCGGCCGGCCGCTGACCGAGGACTGGATGGCCGAGTTCTACGCCCGGCGCAACCGCGAGTTGCAGGCGCGGCTGACGGCCATTGCCGGCGCGCACGAGGCCGTGGCGGCGGCGCACGCCCACGTGGCCGAGCGCATCGCCTGCGCGTCGGGCGCAGACCGCTTCAAGGTCGAAATGCAGCTGGCGCAAGTCGGGCTGATGGATTATTTTGCGGGCCGTATCTTCAGCGGCCACGAAATGCCGCGCTCCAAGCCCGCGCCTGATGTGTACCTGGCGGCAGCAAGGCACCTGGGCGCGGCGGGCGCGCGCTGCCTGGTGATCGAGGACACGACGACCGGCGTGACGGCCGGCATCGCCGCCGGCGCCACGGTTTGGGCTTATTGCCCGCTGCCCGAGCACGGCCCGGCGCTCAAACAGGCGGGCGCGAGCCATCTGTTTGCGCACATGGCCGAATTGCCGGGGCTTTTGGCCGCCGTTTGACGGCGATTCCCGCGCAAGTTACCCACCGTGCCTGTTTGGCAGGCAAGCTGTTGAAACCCGCACCCAATAAGGGCTTCAAGGGTTTTCCCGGGAGTGATGCACAAACTTATCCACAGAAGTTGTGAACGGATGCGGCGGCGCGTTTTTCGGCGGATTCCTCAGGGACGCAGTGGTGAAGCGTGATCATGCGATCCGTTGAGGCAACGGCCGGGTGAAAACCGTGCCAAATAAGCGGCCATGCATGCCGTCGCCTATGACTTGCCCTGCCTGAACTCCGCCGGCGACTGGCCGGTCCAGGCTTTGAACGCCCGCATGAAGCTTTTTTCGTTCTGAAAGCCGGCGGCTTCGGCGACCTGCTTGATGGGCCGGCGCGTGCGCAGCAGCAGCTCCAGCGCGCGCGCGCGCCGCACCTCGTCCTTCAGCGCCTGCAGCGACGCGCCTTCTTCCTTCAGTTGCCGGTGCAGCGTGCGCGGCGAGACATGCAGCAGCGCGGCCAGAGAATCGGCGCCATGGGTTTGTGCCGGATTGGCCGCCAGCGCCTGGCGCACGCGCTGCACCAGCAGCCGGTCGCGCCGGTAGGGCAGCACCGTCAGCGGCAGGGCGCGCTGCAGCATCTGCTGCAGCGCGCGCTCGTCGCGCCGCAGCGGCAGCGCCAGGTAGCGGGCGTCAAAGCGGATGCTGGCCGGCGCGCTGTCAAAAGCCGTCGCCCCCGCGAACAGCACGCCGTACACCGCGTGATGCGGCGGTGCGGCAAACGGAAACTGCGCGCCCAGCAGCGGAATGCGCGAATCGATCAGCCAGCAGGCCACGCCCAGGATGTTGCGCAGCACCGAGACCAGGCAGAACTCGCGCAAGGCGCCCAAGTCGCGCAGCTCGGTGATAGACACCATGGCGGTGTCGCCTGCCACCGAAAGCGTCAAGGCGATGTCGTCGGCAATCAGGCCGTGGTGCCGGCACCAGCGCTTGAGCGCCACGCCCAGGCTGGGCGCGCTGAGCGAGGCCCGCGCCAGCATGCCGTAGCTGCCCCAGGGCAGGCGCCGGCTGAACCAGCCCAGCGCCTCGTCGTCCAGCGCCTGCATGGCGATGCCCGAGATGCGCTCCATTTGCCAGGCGGTGATGCGCGACACCGGATCGAGGAGCGCGGCCGGCGCGATTTGTGCCTGCGCCAGCGCACTGGCCGGGTTCATGCCGCGCCGCGCATAGGCCAGCATGATGGCCTGGATAAACGCGATGGGCGTCATGGCGGGCGCGCTGGACGGGTGTGAAACGGCGGAAACGGCGGAAATGGGAGGCGGCGGCAGCATGGCCGGGAGTGTGCTCGCCTGTGGCACGATTTGCAACCTCTGTGACGCCCGTTCGCCACCGCCGCCATGCCGCATGGGCCATACTGTTGCCTGCCGCCGATGCTGGCGGCCGCAAGGAGACAAAAAATGAGCGAAGAACATTCCGCATCAAATCCGGCCACAGCCCTGCTGACACGCAGCTTTGCGCGCGGCACCACCGACGTGCCGCTGATCGGGCAGCCCATAGGCGCATTCTTTGACGCCATCGCGGCGCGCCAGCCCGACCACGAAGCGCTGGTCAGCGTTCACCAGCGCCGCCGCTACACCTACCGTGAACTGCAGTGCGAGACGAATCGCCTGGCCAGCGCGCTGCTGGGCCTGGGCCTGCAGCCCGGCGAGCGCGTCGGCATCTGGTCGCACAACAACGCCGAATGGGTCTTGATGCAACTGGCCACGGCCAAGGCCGGGCTGATCCTGGTCAACATCAACCCGGCCTACCGCACCGCCGAAGTCGAATATGCGCTGAACAAGGTCGATTGCAAGGCGCTGGTGACGATGGCGCGCTTCAAGACCAGCGACTACCTCGGCATGCTGCGCGAACTGGCGCCCGAGTGGGAACACGGCCAGCCCGGCCAGCTCGAATCGGCGAAGCTGCCGCATTTGCGCAGCGTGGTCTGGATCGACGACGCCGGGCAGGGCCGCGCAGAGGAAGGCCAGCCCGGCTTCACACGCTTTTCCGAACTGTTGGCCAGCGGCAATCCCGATGATGCGCGGCTGGCTGAAATAGCCGCCACGCTCAAGGCGACCGACCCGATCAACATCCAGTTCACCAGCGGCACCACGGGTTTCCCCAAGGGGGCGACGCTGACGCACCGCAACATCCTGAACAACGGCTTTTTCATCGGCGAAGCCATGAAGCTCACGCCCGCCGACCGGCTGTGCATTCCGGTGCCGCTCTACCACTGCTTCGGCATGGTGCTGGGCAACCTGGCGTGTTTGACGCACGGCGCGACCATCGTCTATCCGAACGACGGCTTCGAGCCGCTGAGCGTGCTGCAGACGGTGCAGGACGAGCGCTGCACCGGCCTGCACGGCGTGCCGACGATGTTCATCGCCGAACTCGACCATCCGCGCTTTGCCGAGTTCGACCTGTCCACCTTGCGCACCGGCATCATGGCTGGCGCGCCGTGCCCGACCGAGGTCATGAAACGCGTGGTCAGCGACATGCACCTGGGCCAGATCACGATTGCCTACGGCATGACCGAAACCAGTCCCGTGAGCTGCCAGAGTTCGATTGACACGCCCTTGGACAAGCGCGTTGCCACTGTCGGCCTGGTGCAGCCGCACCTCGAAATCAAGATCATCGACCCCGAGAGCGGCCAGATTGTGGCGACCGGCGTGTCGGGCGAATTCTGCACGCGCGGCTATTCGGTGATGCACGGCTACTGGGACGACCCGGCGCGCACGGCGGAATCCATCGACGCCGACGGCTGGATGCATACCGGCGACCTGGCCACCATGGACGCCGAAGGCTATGTCAACATCGTCGGCCGCATCAAGGACATGGTGATTCGCGGCGGCGAGAACATCTATCCGCGCGAGATCGAGGAATTCCTCTACCGCCACCCGAAGGTGCAGGATGTGCAGGTCGTCGGCCTGCCCGACAAGCGCTACGGCGAGGAACTCTGCGCCTGGATCGTCACGCGGCCCGGCGAAACGCTGACCGAAGACGAGATTCGCGCCTTCTGCAAGGGCCAGATCGCGCACTACAAGGTGCCGCGCTACATCCGCTTCGTGCCGGGCTTTCCGATGACCGTGACCGGCAAGATCCAGAAGTTCAGGATTCGCGACGAAATGAAAAACCAGCTCGGGCTGGAAGAAGACCCCACCGCCTGAATCGCCTGAATCGCCTGAAAGAAACCAGACACCCATGACCACGCTAGACACCCAACTCAACGCCCGTTCCGCCGACTTCCAGGCCAACGCCGCCGCCATGCGCGCGCTGGTGGACGACCTTCATGTGCAGCTTGCCAAATCGGCTGCTGGCGGCGGCGAGGCGGCCAGCGCCAAGCACACCGCACGCGGCAAGCTGCTGCCGCGCGAGCGCGTGCAGATGCTGCTCGACCCCGGCACGCCGTTTCTGGAAGTCGCGCCGCTGGCCGCGCTCGGCATGTACAAGGGCGATGCGCCCGGCGCCGGCCTGATCGCCGGCATTGGCCGGGTCAGCGGCGTCGATTGCATGATCGTCTGCAATGACGCCACCGTGAAGGGCGGCACCTACTACCCGCTGACCGTCAAGAAGCATTTGCGCGCCCAGGAAATCGCCCAGCAGAACCACCTGACCTGCATCTACCTGGTCGATTCGGGCGGCGCCAATTTGCCCAACCAGGACGAGGTGTTTCCCGACCGCGACCATTTCGGCCGCATCTTCTTCAACCAGGCGACCATGAGTTCGCTCGGCATCTCGCAGATCGCCGTGGTGATGGGTTCCTGCACCGCAGGCGGCGCCTACGTGCCGGCCATGAGCGACGAAAGCATCATCGTCAAGAACCAGGGCACGATTTTCCTGGGTGGCCCGCCGCTGGTGAAGGCCGCGACGGGCGAAGTCGTGACAGCCGAAGACCTGGGTGGCGGCGATGTCCACACCCGGCTGTCGGGCGTGGCCGACCACCTGGCGCAAAACGACCTGCATGCGCTGGCGCTGGCGCGTGCCTCGGTGAAGAATTTGAATAAGAATAAGGCTTCTGCGCAAGCGGGACGGGCGCCGCTAGCTCCTAAATTTGTAGCAGAAGAGTTGTACGGCGTGATCCCGGTCGATGTGCGCAAGCCGTTTGACGTGCGCGAGATCATTGCCCGCATCGTCGATGGCAGCGCGTTCGACGAGTTCAAGGCGCGCTACGGCACCACGCTGGTCTGCGGCTTTGCGCACATCGAGGGCTTGGCCGTAGGCATCATCGCCAACAACGGGATTTTGTTCAGCGAGTCGGCGCTCAAGGCGACGCATTTCATCGAGCTGTGCTGCCAGCGCAAGATTCCGCTGGTGTTTCTGCAGAACATCACCGGCTTCATGGTCGGGCGCAAGTACGAAAACGAAGGCATCGCCCGCAACGGCGCCAAGATGGTGACGGCCGTCGCGACGGCAGCGGTGCCCAAGTTCACCGTCATCATCGGCGGCAGCTTCGGCGCCGGCAACTACGGCATGTGCGGGCGGGCGTTCTCGCCGCGCTTTCTGTGGATGTGGCCGAACGCGCGCATCAGCGTCATGGGCGGCGAGCAGGCGGCCGGCGTGCTCGCCACCGTCAAGCGCGACGGCATCGAGGGCAAGGGCGGCGCCTGGACTGCCGAGGAAGAAGAGCATTTCAAGGCGCCAATCCGCAGCCAGTACGAACACCAGGGCCATCCGTACTACGCCAGCGCCCGGCTCTGGGACGACGGCGTGATCGACCCCGCCGACACCCGCCGCGTGCTCGCGCTGGGCCTGAGCGCATCGCAAAATGCACCGATTCCCGAGACGAAGTTTGGTTTGTTCAGGATGTAATGCCATGACCCAGGCACTTCAAACCACCCAAACCGGCGCCGTACTGACGATCACGCCCAACCGCCCCGACATCCGCACCAGCAGCGAAGGCCGCGAAGGCCGCGAAGGCGTGCAGTCTTTCCTGCAAAAGCGCAAGCCGTTCTGGCTGGCCTGACACGGTTCTGAAGGAGTTGCGTGAAGGAGTTGCGTGACACTCATTTTCAGCGGCAAGCCCGATGCCGGATTGCCGCCTGCTTTTTCCCTGAAGTCCCCTTTTTCAAAGAATGACCCTCATGTTTAAAAAAATACTGATTGCCAATCGGGGCGAGATCGCTTGCCGTGTGGCGGCTACTGCAAGGCGCATGGCCATCCAGACCGTGGCCGTGTACTCGGACGCTGATGCCGAGGCCAAGCATGTGGGCTTTTGCGATGAGTCCGTCCATATCGGCGGCAGCGCACCGAAGGACAGCTACCTGCGCTGGGAAAAAATCATCGAGGCGGCGAAAGCCACCGGCGCCGAGGCGATTCACCCCGGCTACGGTTTCCTGAGCGAGAACGAAGACTTCGCCAGAGCCTGCACCGAGGCCGGGCTGGTCTTCATCGGCCCGCCGGCGTCGGCCATCAAGGCCATGGGCCTGAAGGCAGAATCGAAACGGCTGATGGAGAAGGCCGGCGTGCCGCTGGTGCCCGGCTACCACGGCGCGGACCAGAACCCGGTGATGCTCAAGCACGAGGCGGACCGCATCGGCTACCCGGTGCTGATCAAGGCCAGCGCGGGCGGCGGCGGCAAGGGCATGCGGGCAGTCGAAAAATCCGGGGATTTCGCGGCCGCGCTGGCCAGTTGCAAGCGCGAAGCCATCAACAGCTTCGGCAATGACACCGTGCTGGTCGAAAAATACGCCCAGCGCCCGCGCCACATCGAAATCCAGGTGTTCGGCGACATGCATGGCAACTACGTTTACCTGTTCGAGCGCGACTGCTCGGTGCAGCGCCGCCACCAGAAGGTGCTCGAAGAAGCGCCGGCGCCCGGCCTGTCGCCCGAGATGCGTCAGCAGATGGGACTGGCCGCCGTGGCTGCGGCGCGCGCGGTCAACTATGTCGGTGCCGGCACGGTGGAATTCATCGTCGAGCAGCGCGCCGACGGCAGCATGAATTTCTTCTTCATGGAAATGAACACCCGTTTGCAGGTCGAGCATCCGGTGACGGAAGCCATCACCGGGCTGGACCTGGTCGAGTGGCAATTGCGCGTGGCCTCTGGCCAGCCCTTGCCGCTGGCGCAGGAGCAGTTGAAGATCAACGGCCACGCCATCGAGGCGCGCATCTGCGCCGAGAACCCGGACAACAACTTTCTGCCCACCACCGGCACGCTGCAGGTGTATGACAAGCCGGTGTGCACGGCGTTTGAGCGTGGCATGGTTCGCATTGACGATGGCGTGCGCCAGGGCGACACGATTTCGCCGTTTTACGACTCGATGGTCGCCAAGCTGATCGTGCATGGCCAGACGCGCGAAGAAGCGCTGGCCCGGCTGGACGAAGCGCTGGCGCAGACCCGCATCGTCGGGCTGGCGACCAACGTGCAGTTCCTGCGCTACGTGGTGCGCAGCCCGTCGTTTGCCCAGGCCGACCTGGACACGGCCCTGATTCCGCGCGAGGAAGCGGTGCTGTTCAAGCAGGAGCCGGTCGGTTTGCCGATGGCTGCAGCCAGCGCGATTGCCCAGACCTTGCTGAGCGAAAAAGCCGCAGAAGGCCGCGACCCGTTCAGCCGCCGCGATGGCTGGCAAACGCATGGCGTGACGCAGCGGCCATTCGAGTTCGAATTCCGGGGCGAGCCGGCCAAGGCCGCGTTGACCTATGGGCACGACGGCGCTTTGCAATTGACGGTTGGCGATGTGTCGGGGCTGCTGGTGTTTGCCAGGGGCGCGCAAGGCATAGACATCCAGTTCGCCGGCCAGCGCCTGACCGCTGCCGTTTATACCCAGGGCGAGGTGGACCATGTGTTTACCGCCAGGGGCGCCACCCAGATCACGGCGATTGACCTGCTGGCGCATGCCGGCGAAAGCCACGCCGAAGGCGGACGCCTGACCGCGCCCATGCCGGGCAAAATACTGTCGTTTTCCGTCAAGGCCGGCGACAAGGTGAGCAAGGGCCAGCCGCTGGCGGTGATGGAAGCGATGAAAATGGAGCACACGATTGCCGCGCCCGCCGATGGCGTGGTCGAGGAGTTGATGTACGCCCCGGGCGATCAGGTCACTGAAGGCTCGGAGCTGCTCAAAATAGCGGTCTGAACTTTCTGGAAGCCTGCATGCGCATCAGTTTTTGCTGTACCGATACCAAGGCCCAGCCCTGGCTTGACGGTCTGCGTGCCGCTTTCCCCGGCGCCGGCAACATCATGCGCCGGGACACGCTGGCCCGTTTGCAGCCGGACGGCTATGTCATCAACGTGGCGCGCGGCAGCCACCTGGTCGATGACGACCTGATCGCGCTGATCGACAGCGGCCATCTGGCGGGCGCCACGCTGGACGTGTTCCGCACCGAGCCGCTGCCTGTGGCGCATCCGTTCTGGAAACACCCGGAAATCACCGTCACGCCACACACCTCGGCCCGCACGCTGCGCGAGGAAAGCATTGCGCAGATTGCCGGGAAAATCCGGGCGCTGGCGCGCGGTGAGCCAGTTGCCGGTAGGGTCGATCACGCGCGGGGGTATTGAGCCTGCACAATACCGGGATGCCCTCAAACAGAGGGTGTGGAGCGCTGCAAATGAGTGAAACAAGAAAAGAAGAATGGCCCTATCCCGGCGCTCGCTGGTGGAAGTTTGACTTTCACACGCACACGCCTGCCTCGACGGACACTTACTGGGCAGAAAAAAAGGATGATATTTCGCCTGAAACCTGGCTGCTCAAGTACATGGCAGCTGAGATGGATTGCGTGGCCGTGACGGATCACAACAGCAGTGAGTGGGTCAATCCATTGAAGACGGCTTACGCCGCCATGCGAGCCAATCCACCCGATGGTTTTCGCGAGTTATTTTTATTTCCTGGTGTCGAGATTTCTGTCAATGGCGGCTTTCACTTGCTGGCAGTTTTCGATGCTAGTGCCACAACGGGCGATATCGACACATTGCTTGGCAAGGTGGATTACTCCGGCACCAAAGGCGATAGCAATGGTGTCACGCGCCGGAGTCCTGAAGACGTGATACAGGCCGTGCTGGATGTCGGTGCGTTGCCAATACCAGCCCACGTTGAAGACAAAAGCAAAGGGCTGCTTCGGCTCAAGACTGAAGCTGGTTTGCAGTCGGCTATGGATCATCACACTTTGGTACAAGTGCTGAACAATCCCGGCATGCTGGCGATGGAAGTGTTGAATCCGGCGGCAGATAAACCCTTGGCCTACAGCAAGGCCAAGCGCAAGTGGGCGGAGGTGATTGGTTCGGACTGTCATACCTTTAAGGAAGGGAGCGTCAACGTACCAGGTTCGCGCTACACCTGGATCAAGATGGCTGCGCCTTCACTGGAAGGGTTGCGCCTGGCGTTGCTGGACGGGCAGGGGGTGTCAGTTCGGCGCAGTGATGATCCGGGTGCTTTTGACCCCTTCGACAAGCCCAATCATTTCATTGAAAGTATTGAAATTTCTGAGGCGCACTTTATGGGGCGTGGTATGCGGCCTGCGAAGTTTGCATTTAATCCTTACTTCAACGCCTTGGTCGGCGGGCGTGGCACGGGCAAATCCACCGTCGTGCATGCCCTGCGGCTGGCCTACCGCAGAGAACGTGAACTTGAGGTGACGAGCGAAGCGGGCAAGACTTTTGCTCGTTTCAATCAAGCGGCCAAAAACCACAGCGATTTGGGAGGCTTGCTCCCTGCCACGCGGATTACATTGACTCTGCAACGGGACGGCATTCGCTATCAATTGTCCTGGCGCAAGGATGGACAGGGCGCTGCGGTGCAGGAGTGGGATCAGGCCACATCGCAGTGGAAGGAGTCGGCCAGCCAGACGGTTTCCGGGCAGCGTTTTCCGGTGCGGCTGTTCAGCCAGGGGCAGATTGCAGCGCTGGCCGGAGAGAGCCAGCAGGCCTTGCTGCAGGTGATTGACGAAGCGGCCCAGACCGGCACGGCCCAGCAAGCGCTGGACGAAGCCAAGCGGGCTTTTTTTGCCACCCGCGCCAGACAGCGTGAAGTGGGCGGCAAGCTCAAAGGCCGCGACGCCCTGAACCTGGGCCTGCAGGACGTGCAGCGCAAACTCGACCGTTTTGAAGTGGCGCACCACGCCGATGTGCTCAAAGCCTACCAGCGCACGAGCCGCCAGACACGCGAGATGACGCGGCAGTTCGACGCTGCCGCCGCGATGGCGGCGCGTCTTCATCAGGTGTCGGCAGACTTGCTGGCCGAAGACCTGCCCGATGCGCTGTTTGATCCGGCCATTGATGCCGGGGCGCTGAGCGTCGTGCAGCAACTGGCTCAAACCGTTGCCCAGGCCAAAGCGCAGGTTGAGGCCGCAGCACAGCTTCTGGCTGAAACCGGCGCTTCGCTTCGGGCGCAGTTGTCGCACAGCGATTGGCAGGAGCGGGTTGCGCAATCTGGGCAGGCGTATCAGGCGTTGAAGGCAGATTTATTGACCCAGGGCGTGAGCGACCCCAGCGAGTACGGGCGGCTGGTGCAGGAGCGCCAGCGTCTGGAAACCGAGATCAAGCGCCTCGATGCCTTGCAAAAGCAGTTCGATGACCTCAGGCAGCAGTCCAGGACGCAACAGGAAAAGGTCTGGGAGGCGCGCCGCAGGGTGAGCGAGGTGCGCAGGGATTTTCTTCGGCAATCGGTGGCAAACAACCCGTTTGTCCGGATGAAGCTGATTCCCTATGGCCGTGATGCGCAGGCGATGGCGCGTTCACTGCGCGATGTGCTGGGCGCCTCAGATCAGTTTGAAAATGATATTTACGTCGAGGCGCAGGGCGATGCTCCGGCCAAAGGTGTGATTGCCGAGATGTTGATGGCGGCTGATTTGCCGGACAACCCAGACGAGCCGGATACGCCTCATTTTGAGGAAGGCATCAAGCAGTTGCAGATACGGCTGGGCAAAGCAGCGCGTGGTGAAAATGAGTTTGGCGCATGGTTCAACAAGCGGCTGATTGCAGCGGCTGAAAAGCGCCCCGAGTTCATTGACCATATCCTGTGCTGGTTCCCCGAGGACAGCCTGAAGGTGGAGTACAGCCGCAAGGGGGATGGCCAAAAGTTCCAGCCCATCGGACAGGCCTCGGCGGGGCAGCGGGCCGCCGCCATGCTGGCTTTCCTGCTGGCCCACGGAACGGAACCCTTGGTGCTGGACCAGCCCGAGGACGATCTGGACAATCATCTGATTTACGATCTGGTGGTGCAGCAGATTCGCGCCAGCAAGCAACGGCGCCAACTCATCATCGTCACCCACAACCCGAACATCGTGGTTAATGGCGATGCGGAAATGATTTACGCGCTTGATTTCAATTCACAGTGTTTTATCAGCCAATCCGGGTCTTTGCAAAACCAGGCGATGCGCAATGAAGTTTGCAATGTGATGGAAGGTGGCAAGGATGCTTTTGAACGCCGCTACCAGCGTTTGGGAAGGAATGTTTAGCCATGTTTGACAACCCGGTGGACCTGATCGAAAAAATCCGTCTTGGTGAAGACACTTTTCTTGAACTGAAAGAAGTTCGTTTTGCCGGCAGCAAGGTCACGGCGCCGCACCGTGATTCCTTGGCTGACGAACTGGCGGCGCTTGCCAACAGCCGGGGCGGCGTCTGCGTCCTGGGCGTTGATGACAGCCGGGAGGTCTTGGGCATTGCATTGGACCGGCTTGATGCAGTCGAGGATTTTGTCCGGGAGATTTGCGTCTCCTCCATCACGCCACCGCTGGCCCCTGTCATTGAGCGCCTTAATCTTCCGTCCAGCACAGGAGAGATGCAAGCCGTGATCAGGGTTGACGTGGCGCGCAGCCTGTTTGTCCACAGAAGCCCCGGCGGTTATCTGCACCGGGTAGGCAGCGCCAAGCGTGAGATGGCGCCGGAGTATCTTGCCCGGCTGTTTCAGCAACGGAGCCAGGCGCGGATCATCCGCTTTGATGAGCAGCCCGTGCCGGGTGCCACGCTGGACGATTTGCAGCCGGTACTCTGGCAGCGCTTTGCCAGTTCGCGTGTGAATGAAAGTCGCGAAGTCTTGCTGGACAAACTGGCGATGGCCAGACAGGATACTGACGGAGTGCTTCGGCCCACCATCACCGGCGTGCTGATGGCAACGCAAGACCCTCGCCGCTGGCTGCCCAATGCCTTCATTCAAGCGGTTGCCTACCGAGGCACAGAAATATGGCCGCAAGGCGATCAGGCGTATCAGCTTGATGCCCAAGACATTACTGGCCCGCTGGATCAGCAGGTGCTGGCGGCCTGCCACTTTGTTCGAAAGAACATGCGGGTTGCCGCCAGCAAGCAAGAGGGGCGGCATGATGTGCCGCAGTTTGATTTAACGGCGGTGTTTGAGGCTGTGGTCAATGCGGTGGCGCACCGCGACTACGCGATTTATGGCGCCAAGATTCGTCTGCGCCTGTTTGCCGACCGCCTGGAACTGTATTCACCAGGCATGATTCCCAACACCATGACGGTGGAGAGCTTGCCCTATCGTCAGGCCGCCAGAAATGAGGAAATCACCAGTTTGCTTGCCAAGTGCGGCCTGCCCGAAAGCGAACGAGGGTTTTCAGGGCGAAGTGCCATGATGGACAAGCGCGGCGAAGGAGTGCAGATCATTCTTGATCTCACGGAAAAACTGGCGGGTGTTCGGCCCACTTATCGCTTGGTGGATGAATCTGAGTTGTTGCTGGTGATCCCTGCCGCTACTTTGGCTGGATGAGTTTTATCGCCCATATTATTGAATGGAGACCTTGTGAACCTTAAAAATCTGCCCCCCAAAGTCAAGCTCGTCGATGTCGGCCCCCGCGACGGCTTGCAGAACGAAAAATCGCCCGTTCCCGCTGGCGTCAAGATCGAACTGGTGCATCGCCTGCAGGACGCCGGCCTGACGGAAATCGAAGTCACCAGTTATGTCTCGCCCAAGTGGGTGCCGCAGATGGCCGACAACGCCGAGGTGATGGCCGGCATCCGGCGCAAGCCGGGCGTGCGCTATTCGGTGCTGACGCCCAACATGCAGGGACTGGAGGCGGCGATGAAGCCGTCGCGCGAGTTGTGGCCCGACGAGATCGTGGTGTTCGGCGCGGCCAGCGAAGCCTTCAGCCAGCGCAACATCAACTGCTCGATTGCCGAAAGCATCGAGCGCTTTCGCCCGGTGGCGGCTGCGGCCCGGGCCCACAACATGTATGTTCGCGGCGTCATTTCATGCACCGTCGGCTGCCCTTACGAGGGCGATATTGCGCCGGAACGGGTCGAGATGGTGGCCCGGCTGATGAAGGACATTGGCGTGCAGCACATCGGCGTGGCCGACACGATTGGCGCCGGCACGCCGCTGAAAGTGCAGCGCGCCATGGAGGCGGCGCTCAAGCATTACGACCTTGACGGCGTGTCCGGCCATTTCCATGACACCTACGGCCAGGCGCTGGCCAATACGCTGGCGTCGCTGCAGATGGGCGTGTGGCAGTTTGACACTTCGGTCGCCGGGCTGGGCGGCTGCCCCTATGCCAAGGGCGCAACCGGCAATGTGGCGACCGAAGACGTGGTGTACCTGCTGCACGGCATGGGCATAGACACCGGCATCGACCTGGACAAGCTGATTGACGCGGGCAAGTTCATCAGCGATTTCCTCGGGCGCCAGCCCAACTCGCGGGCCGCGACGGCCCTGCTGAACAAGAGGATGAATTGATGGTGCGCCGCGCTGGGCCGCCCCAAGCAAGCACAGCCCCCTCGGGGGGCAGCGCATTACACGAAGTGAACAGCGTGGGGGTCAATATGTGTGCTGAACTGAAAATGCTTCCCGAAGGCGTGCAGCGCGTCGCTGAGGTTTTGCAAGCCAAAGGCCATGCCCATGCGCCCGTGATGCTCGACGATGCCGCGCGCACCGCGCAGCAGGCGGCTGATGCGCTGGGCGTGGCCGTCGGGCAGATTGCAAAAAGCATCATCTTTCGCCGCAAGTCGGACGATGCTGCGGTGCTGGTCGTGACCTCGGGCGACCGGCGCGTCGATGAAAAAAAGGTCGAGGCGCTGGTCTGCGCGGACGGACGGCGGCTGGGGCGCGCCGATGCGGCATTCGTCAAAAGCCGCACCGGCTTTTCGATTGGCGGCGTCTCGCCGCTGGCCCATGCCACGCCATCGGTCACGCTGATCGACCAGTCGCTGTTTCGCTTTGAGCAAATTTGGGCGGCGGCCGGGCATCCGCACGGCGTGTTCCAGCTGTCGCCCTGGGAACTGCAAGACCTGACCGGCGCGCCGGTCGCCGACCTGGCGGTGGACGAGGATGAGAAAAAACGGGAGTTGCAGCGCGCCATCAGCCTGGTCCGCCTGCGCGCCCCGACGCCGGACACGACGCTTGATGTGTCGTCTCCGTGCATTTCCATATGCCGCATGAACGCAAGCTCAGGCTTGTGCGAAGGCTGCTTTCGCACGCAGGGCGAGATTGCCGGCTGGAGCGGCGCAACCAATGAGGGCAAGCGGGCGGTCTGGAAAACCATCGAGCAGCGCATGGCGGCCTTGCAGGCATGACTTCCATGAACCCGAATTCTCAAGCCCCGGCCGGTGAACTGAAGCACATCACCTGCCATCTCGATTTCATCTCGCCCTATGCCTGCCTGGCCTTCGAGTTGCTGCCCGAAGCCTTGCAAGGCATCAGCTACAGCCTGAGCTACAAGCCGGTGCTGTTCGGCGCCATGCTCAAGCACCATGACCAGCTGGGGCCGGCCGAAATCGCCCCCAAGCGCGACTGGACCTACCGCCAGGTAGCGTGGCTGGCGCACCGCCACGGCATTCCCCTGCAGATGCCGGCCAGCCATCCGTTCAAGCCCTTGCCGCTGCTGCGGCTGGCGCTGGCCTGCAGTCCCGCAGCCGCGCCCGCCGCGCCCAACCGCTATGTCTGCGAAACCATTTTTCGCCATGTCTGGCGCGGTGGCAACGAGGCGACCGACCCGGCCCGCCTGCAGGCCTTAACCAGCGCGCTGGCGCCGTCGCGTGCGCTGGACAGCGACGAGGTCAAAACGCAGCTCAAGCGCAATACCGATGAGGCCATTGCGCTCGGCGTGTTTGGCGTGCCGGCTTTTGTCGTGGACGGCAAGCTGTTCTGGGGGCTGGATTCGTTGCCGATGCTGCGGGCCTACCTGCAGGGCGATGCCTGGTTTGACGGCCCGGCCTGGGATGCGGGCGCCAGCGTCCGGGAAGGTGTGCGGCGTCAGTAAACTGCCTGCCCGGCGGTGGGAAAATCGGGTGAACCAAGCCATCTCAGGGAGTTCACGATGCCCAGCGCATTCAATTTTTCGGCGTCGCCGTTTGACTGCCTCACGCCGGACGAGCGGCGGCTGGTGCAGGACAGCGTCGATATCGCCTATTTCCCCCAGGGCGCCACCATTCTGGCGCCGGGTGCGCAGCCGACCCACCTGTTTGTCATCATCAAGGGCTTTGTCCAGCAGTTCGACGGCAATGAAGTCGTCACCACCTATGGCCCCGAAGACTGTTTCGATGGCCGGGGGCTGATGGCGGGCAAGGTCAGCAGCCGCTTCATGGCGGCGGAAGAAGTGGTGGCCTACCAGCTGGCCAAACAGGCGGTCAGCGACCTGATTGCCGGCAATGTCACCTTTGGCGCGCTGCTGTTCTCGGATTTGTCCAACAAGCTCAGCGCCCTGTCCGAGCGGCAAAGCCGGCACGAGTTGCAGTCGCTGACGATGGCGCGGGTCGATGAGGCTTTTGTGCGCACGCCGCATTTTGTCGATGCCGACATGTCGATTCTGGACGTGACCCGGCAGTTTCATGCGCTGCGCACCGCGACCTTGCTGGTGCGTGATTCGCGGGTAGCGCCGCCGGCCCTGGGCATTTTTACCCTCACCGGGCTGCAGCGGGCTATTCTGGACGGCACGCCGCTGGACCGCCTGGCCGTCAGGGGACTGACCAATTTTTCACTGATCAAGGTGCGGCCCAGCGACCAGCTCGGCGATGCCCTGGCCGTCATGATCCGGCACAAGGTGCACCGGGTGGTGGTGGCCGAAGGCGAGCACATCACCGGCGTGCTCGAAGCGCTGGATCTGTTCAGCTTTTTGTCGAATCACTCCTACCTCATCAGCGTCCAGATACTCGATGCCCCGGATGTGCCAGCCCTCAAGGTGGCGGCCGCGCAGATCACCCGGCTGATTGCGCTGCTGCAGCGCAGCGGCACGCATATCAACATGATTGCCCGCCTGGTGCAGGAACTCAATGCCAAGCTGTTCGAGCGCGCCTGGCAGCTGATTGCGCCGCCTGAGCTGGTGGCCAACAGCTGCCTGTTCGTGATGGGCAGCGAAGGCCGGGGCGAGCAGCTGCTCAAGACCGACCAGGACAACGGCCTGGTGCTGCGCGACGGCTACCAGCCGGCTTGCGATGTGGCTGCGGTGTGCCGGCGGTTTTCAGCGGCGCTGGCTGATTTCGGCTACCCGCCGTGTCCGGGCAACATCATGGTCAGCAACCCGCAGTGGTGCCAGAGCGTGACCGATTTCAGCCAGACGGCCCGCCTGTGGCTGATGGCGGCCACCACCGACGGCCTGATGGCGCTGGCCATCTTCCTAGATGCCCATGCGGTGTGCGGCGACCGCACGCTGTTAGACAAGGTGCGGGCGGCGGTGTATGACATGCCCGCCGACAACGACGCCATGCTGGCCCGCTTCGCCTCGGCCATCAACGTCTTCGGCAGCAGCAGCGCCTGGTGGAACCGCCTGCTGTTCCGGGGCGACCCGGGCAAGGAAGCGCTGGACATCAAGAAGGCCGGCACCTTTCCGCTGGTGCATGGCGTGCGCAGCCTGGCGCTGGCCTACCATGTCAGCGCCACCTCGACCGTGGAGCGCGTCCAGGCCTTGGTGGCCGCCGGCCGGCTGCCTGAAAAACTGGCCGATGACCTGATCGACAGCCTGCATTTCTTCATGGGTCTGAAGCTGAAAATCGGCTTGCAGCAGCTTGAAACCGGCCATGCGGCATCGGACGAGATTGCGCTGGACAAGCTCAGCAGCCTGGACCGCGACTTGCTGAAAGACACGCTGGGCGTGGTCAAGCAGTTCAAGGCCCTGCTGAACCAGCGCTTTCACCTGGAGGCAATGTGAGTGTCTTTGCCGGCCTGCCGCCTAGCCGCTGGTTCGCGGCGCTCAAGCGTGCATGGCTGCTCTACCACCTGGGCGACCCGCGCTTTCGCTTCATGTGGGACGCGGCGCCCGAGAACGAATGGGTGGCGCTGGACTGCGAAACCACCGGGCTGAACGTCAGGAGCGACGACATCATCGCCATTGGCGCGGTGCGCATCCGGGGCAACCGCATCATGACCAGCGAGCGCCTGGAGCTGCTGGTGCGGCCCGAGAAGCGGCGCTTGAGCGCCGAAAGCGTGCGCGTGCATCGCCTGCGCGAGCAGGATGTGGCGCAAGGCATCAGTGCCGACGAGGCCATGATGAAGCTGATGTATTTCATCGGCAGCCGGCCGCTGGTGGGCTATTACCTGGAGTTTGACCTGGCCATGATCAACCGGGTGCTGTTCCCGATGCTCGGCATGGGCCTGCCCCAGCCCAAGATCGAAGTGTCTTCCTTGTATTACGACTACAAGTTCCAGCAGTTGCCCCCGCATGCGCAGGGCAGCGGGGCGATTGACCTGCGGTTTGAAAGCCTCATGAAGGATTTGGACCTTCCCGTCTGGTCGGCCCACGATGCCCTGAACGACGCCATCATGGCGGCGCTGGCTTTTTTGAAGCTGCGGCAGTTGCGGGCGGGGTGAGGGGTTCGGTCGTTGTTGTTGGACTGTCGGCGCCGATTGAATATTGACCCCCCTGCCGTGATCTTGCCCCCGAAAAACGGACTCCATAGCTGATGGTTAAATTCAGACATTGGAGATTACGAAGTGAGCAAGAGGAAAGATGGACAAGCACGTGGGCAATACACGCTGGAACACAAACTTGAGGCTGTCAGACGGGTCAAAGGTGGCCAGGCAGTACCAGTAACAGCCAAGATACTGTGAAGTGGACCCCATCATCAAGACAAACCCGACGGTAGTTTAAGTTGCACCCGATTTCACACAGCTGGACGGCGCTGCCCCGGTTTTTGTATTCTGCATTACTGACTCATTTTCCATCCTGACTTCCCCGAACTCAGTCGCCGTGGAGCGAAGCGCAATGGGGAATCCCGGATTTCTTTGCGGTGATCCGTACTTGTCCACAATCATCGCACCGCCCCCGACTGAGCTTGTATGCACCGCATCTGGTGTTTGATTTCCCAGCGCCTGGTGCGGTCGCTCGCCGTTGTAGAACGCAAAGTATTTCGTCAGACCCATCAGCAACTCACCCATGGATGCGTAGCCATTGAGGTACACGTCTTCGTGCTTGACGCTGCGCCATAGCCGCTCGACAAAGATGTTGTCAAACGCACGGCCCCGCCCATCCATGCTGATGGTGACCCCTTCGCGCTTGAGCACCCCAGTGAAGGCCTCGCTGGTGAATTGCGTGCCCTGGTCGCTGTTGAACACTTCGGGCTTGCCATGCGCGCGCATGGCATCTTCCAGGCAGTCCACGCAGAACAGCGCCTCCATGGTGTTGCTGATGCGCCAACTCAAGACCCGGCGGGAGTACCAGTCGATGATGGCCACCAGGTAGGCAAAGCCACTGGCCAGACGGATGTAGGTGATGTCGGTGCTCCAGACCTGATTGACGCGCACCACCGGCACGCCACGCAAGAGATACGGGTACACCTTGTGCTGTGGGTGCGCCCAACTGGTGTTGGGGCCTGGCGCCATGCCCGCCAGGCCCATTACGCGCATCAGTCGCTGCGCCCGCTTGCGGTTGACCCGGTGGCCACAGCGCCCCAAGTACACCACCATCTTGCGGCTGCCGTAAAACGGATGGCGGGTGTATTCCTCGTCGATCAGGCGTTTGAGCACCTCGTCATGCTCGTCAGGTGACTTGGGCTTGCGCTGGGCATAGACGGTGCCGCGTGCGACACCGACCAGTACACATTGGCGCTTTTGCGTTACCTCGGCATGCATGCCGATCCAGCTGCGTCGCGTCATGGCAGGCTGATCCCGGACTTTTTTTTGAGCCAGTCGAGTTCCATCTTCAGGCGCCCGATCTCGCCGTACAGCCGATCCGGGGCGCTGTGCGCGGCAATGGGCTGGGGGCCGCGCTTGCCTTCAAACAGGGTCTTGGCCTGGGTCTGTATCTCGCGCTTCCATTGGCCCACTTGCACCGGATGGACTGCGTATTCCTGGGCGATCTGGTTGACCGTCTTCACCCCACGTACCGCTTCCAGTCCTACCTTGGCTTTGAATTCTGGTAGGTGGGTGTTGCGCTTCTTTGTTTCACTCATGATTTACCCTTTTCTTTGGACAGTGCCACTTAAACTGCTGTCTCAAATTCGGGGTCCACTTCAGGCTTTATGCCAAGAGTTCCCACTTATCGCGCTGTTCAAAATTTCGGGGCCACTTCTGAGGAAACACTATGAAGCCCGCAAGGTGGCCAAAGAAAGTCAACGAAGTGGTTTGGATAAATAAAAGACAGACAAAAAAAAGCCCACTGAAGTGGGCTTTTTGTACTGATTTTTACAACCAGATGTTGGTTGCGCGGGCAAGATTTGAACTTACGACCTTTGGGTTATGAGCCCAACGAGCTACCAGGCTGCTCCACCGCGCGGTATGCATTGATTGTAGCTTACTTTGCAGCAGCTGCGTCAGATTTAATTTCTTCCGAAACATCAGGGCGGTCAACCAGCTCAACCAAGGCCATAGGTGCATTGTCACCAACGCGGAAACCCATCTTCAAGATACGGGTGTAACCGCCTGGACGGGTCTGATAGCGTGGGCCAAGTTCGGCAAACAGCTTGACGACCATGTCACGATCGCGAAGGCGGTCAAACGCCAGGCGCTTGTTGGCCAAAGTTGGGGTTTTGGCCAGGGTGATCATGGGCTCAACCACGCGGCGAAGTTCTTTGGCTTTTGGCAGCGTGGTCTTGATGGCTTCGTGCTGGAGCAACGAATTCATCATGTTGCGCAACATGGCGAGTCGGTGCTCGCTGGTGCGGTTTAATTTACGTAGTCCGTGTCCGTGTCGCATAGTGCTTCCTTTATGTAATATCGAAGCAGCCGTATCAGGTACTGCCCGTGCACTTTCCCATCGAAAGACGAGAGTTTTAAATATCAGCGCTTGTCAAGGCCGGCAGGAGGCCAGCTTTCAAGACGCATTCCCAGTGTCAGGCCGCGAGAGGCCAATACTTCCTTTATCTCATTGAGAGATTTCCGTCCCAGATTGGGAGTCTTGAGCAGCTCATTTTCGGTGCGCTGGATCAGATCGCCAATGTAGTAGATATTTTCCGCCTTCAGGCAGTTGGCCGAACGCACTGTCAGTTCAAGCTCATCGACCGGACGCAGCAAAATCGGATCGAATTGCTGTGAACTGCGTGGCGCAGGATCATTGATGATTGCACCCAGCTCGTTGCCTTCCAACTGGGCAAATACAGCCAGCTGCTCAACAAGTATCTTGGCCGAGGCACGCACCGCATCTTCTGCCGTCACAGCACCATTGGTTTCAATTTCCAGAACCAGCTTGTCCAGGTCCGTACGCTGTTCAACACGGGCGCTTTCAACAATGTAGCTGACGCGCTTCACCGGAGAAAAAGAAGCATCCAGAACAATGCGGCCAATTGACTTTGGCGACTCGTCACCATAACGGCGAACGTTGCCAGGCACATAGCCGCGGCCGTTCTCAACCTTGATCTGCATGTCAATCTTGCCGCCGTGCGACAAGTTCATGATCACATGGTCTGGATTGACAATTTCGACATCGTGGGGAGTCTGGATGTCAGCAGCAGTTATCGGACCTTCGCCATCTTTGCGGAGGCTCAAAGTCACTTCATCGCGGTTGTGCAGTTTGAAAACCACACCCTTGAGGTTCAACAAAATGTTGACAACATCTTCCTGAACACCGTCAATCGAGGAGTACTCGTGCAAAACGCCAGCGATAGTCACTTCAGTTGCAGCATGACCCACCATGGATGACAGCAGTACACGACGCAGCGCGTTGCCCAGCGTATGGCCATAGCCACGCTCGAAAGGCTCGAGAGTCACCTTGGCGCGGTTTGCGCCAAGCTGCTCAACATTGATAGTTTTTGGTTTTAACAAATTAGTCTGCATGCAGTCTTCCTCTCAATACCCTCGGCTCGTTACACCGATAAGGCTGGCGAAGCACACCTGGCGGCACAGCAAGCGTGCCGCCAGGAACGGAAAATTAACGTGAGTACAACTCGACGATCAACGATTCGTTGATGTCGGCAGCAAATTCATCACGATCAGGCACTTTCTTGAAGGTACCTTCACCTTTGTCAGCATTGACATCCACCCAGGCTGGCAAGCCAACCTGCTTGGCCAACTCAAGCGCTTCGGCAATACGCGTCTGCTTCTTGGACTTGTCGCGCACGGCGATCACATCACCGGCCTTGACCATGTAAGACGGAATGTTCACCGACTGACCATTGACGGTCATGGCCTTGTGGGAAACCAGCTGACGCGCTTCAGCGCGGGTCGAACCGAAGCCCATGCGGTAAACCACATTGTCCAGACGCGATTCCAGCACCGACAGCAAATTGGCGCCGGTGTTGCCACGGCGGCGGTCAGCTTCTTCAAAGTAGCGGCGAAACTGCTTTTCGAGCACGCCGTACATACGCTTGACCTTCTGCTTTTCACGCAGTTGCAGACCGTAGTCGGAAGTGCGCGTACCGGAAGTACGGCCATGCTGACCCGGCTTGGAGTCGAATTTTGCCTTGTCGCTGATGGAGCGACGGGCACTTTTCAGAAAAAGATCGGTGCCTTCACGGCGTGATAGTTTGGCCTTGGGGCCGAGGTAACGTGCCACTTGAATATCCTTTTGTCATCTGCTGCAATTTCTGCAGGAGCCTTCGGCGTGAGCCTAGCGGCGGTGGGCTTGGTGAAAATGCTGGCGCCCGACCGCCTGCTGAGCAAGCGGCCGGGCGAAACAGCACGATTTAAATGCGACGACGCTTTTGTGGGCGGCAGCCGTTGTGCGGAACCGGTGTCACGTCAGCAATCGAATTGATTCGAATGCCAAGTGCGCCCAATGCACGAACAGAAGATTCACGTCCAGGACCAGGACCCTTGATTTCGACATCAAGGTTCTTGATACCTTGCTCGATGGCAGCGCGACCGGCTACTTCAGAAGCAACCTGTGCGGCAAAAGGCGTCGATTTGCGCGAACCCTTGAAACCTTGACCACCAGATGATGCCCATGACAAGGCATTACCCTGGCGATCGGTGATCGTGATGATGGTATTGTTGAAAGAAGCATGGACGTGGGCAATGCCGTCGGCCACGTTCTTGCGAACTTTTTTGCGAACACGCTGTGCAGCGCTGTTATTGGGTGATTTTGCCATGACGGTCTCTCAATTATTTCTTCAAAGACGCAGCGGCCTTACGCGGACCCTTGCGGGTACGTGCGTTTGTCCGGGTGCGTTGGCCACGCATGGGCAAGCCGCGCCGATGGCGAAAGCCACGGTAGCAGCCGATGTCCATCAGGCGTTTGATGTTCATCGTGGTTTCACGACGCAAATCGCCTTCGATGGTGAACTGAGCGATATGGTCCCGGATTTTTTCCAGGTCACTGTCAGTCAGATCTTTAATTTTCTTGGCGTAGTCAATTTCACAGGCTTCGCAAATTTTGCGAGCGCGAGTGCGACCAATGCCAAAAATTGCAGTCAAACCGATTTCGGCGTGCTTCTGCGGCGGAATGTTGATACCAGCGATACGTGCCATGTGCGTCCTCTAAATCTCTTAAAAATCAGCCTTGACGCTGTTTGTGACGTGGATCTGTGCAGATCACGCGGACAACGCCCTTGCGACGGATGATTTTGCAGTTGCGGCAAATTTTCTTGACCGAAGCTGAAACTCTCATTTTTTTCTCCTAAACTTTCACTCTGTGCTTACTTGGAACGGAACACACCATGTGCTCGCGATAAATCGTCAAGTCAATCAGGACATCATGTCTTGAAGTTGGCTTTTTTCAGCAACGACTCATACTGCTGCGACATCATGTAGTTCTGAACCTGAGCCATGAAATCCATAGTGACCACAACAATAATCATCAACGACGTTCCACCAAAATAAAACGGTACGTTGTACTTCAAAATCAGAAACTCGGGCAGTAAACATACGAAGGTGATGTAAACCGCGCCTGCCAACGTCAGGCGGACCAGAATCTTGTCGATGTAGCGTGCCGTTTGATCACCCGGACGAATTCCCGGAATGAACGCCCCGCTCTTTTTCAGGTTGTCTGCAGTTTCACGGCTGTTAAATACCAAAGCCGTGTAAAAGAAACAGAAAAAGATTATCGCACTGGCGTACAGCATCACATAAATCGGCTGGCCTGGTGTCAGCGTGCTGGCGATGTCTTTCAACCAGCGCATGCTTTCACCCGTGCTGAACCACCCCACCACCGTTGCGGGCAGCAAAATAATCGAGGAAGCAAAAATGGGAGGAATTACGCCCGCCATATTCAGCTTCAACGGCAAATGCGACGACTGTCCACCATAAACTTTATTGCCGACCTGTCGCCTGGCATAGTTCACAAGAATCTTGCGCTGGCCCCGCTCAACAAATACAACAAAGTACGTCACCAGAACAATAACAGCGACGATCACGATGGCAATCAGGATGCTCATTGCACCGGTGCGCACCAGCTCCAGCAACCCACCCAATGCACTTGGCAAGCCTGCAGCAATACCAGCAAAGATCAGAATGGAGATGCCGTTGCCCAAGCCGCGCTCGGTAATCTGCTCACCCAGCCACATCAGGAACATCGTTCCGGCTGTCAGACTGAACACTGCAGTCATTCTGAAACCGAAACCAGGCATCAACACCAAGCCAGGCGAGCTTTCGAGCGCCACAGCAATACCCATGGACTGGAACAAGGCAAGCCCCAGTGTTCCGTACCGCGTGTATTGCGTGATCTTGCGCCGTCCACTTTCACCTTCTTTTTTCATCTGTTCGAATGTGGGAACCACATACGTCAGCAGTTGCATGATGATGGAGGCCGAGATGTAAGGCATGATGCCCAAGGCAAATACCGTAAATCTTGACAACGCACCACCAGAGAACATATTGAACAAGTTCAATATGCCACCCTGCTGTCCCTTGAACAGTTCCTTCAATTGACCTGGGTCAATGCCTGGGACTGGAATGTGCGCACCAACACGGTACACGACCAGTGCCAGCAGCAAGAACACAAGCCTGTTGCGCAAGTCGCCGAACTTGCCGGTTTTTGCAATTTGAGCCGAGTTGGTTGCCACTGATTGCTTCCGTCAAGTATTAAGCAATGGAGCCGCCAGCGGCTTCAATAATGGTCTTGGCACTTGCCGTGGCAGAAATACCCGTCAGCTTGATCGCCAATGACAGCGTTCCAGTGTTGATGACCTTGACATTCTTGGCAATTTGACCAACGAGGCCAGATTGTTTCAGCGTCAACAGGTCTACCTCGGCCAGACCAAGCTGTTCCAGTGCCGTGAGAGTGACCTCAGCATTGAATTTCAGCAGGTGTGACTTGAAACCACGCTTGGGCAAGCGACGCTGCATAGGCATTTGACCGCCTTCGAAGCCTACCTTGTGATAGCCGCCCGAACGGGATTTTTGTCCCTTGTGACCACGGCCGGCCGTTTTACCCAAGCCAGAGCCGATGCCGCGCCCCACACGCCGCTTGGCATGTTTGGCGCCCTGGCTAGGCTTGATTGTGTTCAATTCCATTTGAATCTCCCGCTCAGATAATCTTGACCAGATAACTGATCTTGTTGATCATGCCGCGCACTGCGGGCGTGTCCTGCAATTCGCTGACGCTGTTGACGCCACGCAGGCCCAGGCCGCGCACGGTAGCACGATGGGATTCCTGAGTGCCAATCGGGCTGCGAACCAGCTGGACTTTTACTTTGGTTTCTTGGGTCATTTCACTGTCCGCCTTAGCCGAAAATTTCTTCGACTGATTTGCCACGCTTGGCCGCGATATCGGAGGCCGTGGTGGAATTTTTGAGTGCATCCATGGTGGCGCGCACCATGTTGTAAGGGTTGCTCGAACCGTGGCTCTTGGCCACGATGTCGGTGATGCCCATGACTTCGAACACTGCGCGCATCGGACCACCGGCAATGATGCCGGTACCCTTGGGAGCCGGCGCCATCATGACGTTGGCGGCACCGTGGTGACCGAATACATTGTGATGCAGCGTGCCGTTTTTCAATGACACTTTGGTCATGTTGCGACGCGCTTCTTCCATGGCTTTTTGCACGGCTGCAGGCACTTCTTTCGACTTGCCCTTGCCCATGCCAACGCGACCGTCACCGTCACCGACCACGGTGAGTGCGGCAAAACCGAGGATACGGCCGCCCTTCACCACTTTGGTCACGCGGTTGATCGCGATCATTTTTTCCTTCAGACCATCGTCTGGAGCGTCGTTTTGCGATTTAGCTTGAAACTTAGCCATACTTAATTCCAGTCTGCTTAGAACTGCAAACCGGCTTCGCGAGCCGCATCAGCCAGCGCTTTGACGCGGCCATGGTACGCAAAACCGGCGCGATCAAACGCCACTTTTTCTACACCTGCTGCTTTTGCCTTTTCGGCAATACGCTTGCCAATGGCCTGCGCAGCAGCAACATTTCCACCCTTGCCCGAGCCGCCAATTTCCTTGCGCACTTCCACTTCAGCAGTGGAAGCAGACGCCAGAACCTTGGTGCCGTCGCCAGAGATAACACTGGCGTAAATATGCAGATTGGTGCGATTCACTGACAGACGGGCAACGCCTTGATTGGCAATGCGGATACGGGTCTGGCGTGAACGACGAAGGCGCTGCTCTTTTTTGGTCAACATGATGCAGCTCCTTATTTCTTCTTGGTTTCTTTGATCGTGATTTTTTCATCCGAATAACGGATGCCCTTGCCTTTGTAAGGCTCGGGAGGACGAACTGCGCGCACTTCGGCGGCAATCTGGCCCACACGTTGGCGATCGGAACCCTTGATGACCACTTCGGTGGGCGTCGGGGTTGTGACCGTGATACCTGCAGGCATAGCCATGACCACAGGGTGGGAATAGCCCACCGTGAGGTTCAGCTTGTCGCCTTGCGCCTGGGCCTTGAAACCCACGCCGACCAGGCTCAGCTTTTTCTGAAAACCTGTCGTGACACCGACCACCATGTTGTTCACGAGCTGACGCATCGTTCCGCTCATGGCATTGGCTTGACGGGAATCATTGGCCGGGACAAAAGTCAGCTTGCCGTCTTCACTCTTGATGACGACATGGGCATTTTGTGTCAGCGCCAAGATCCCGAGGGCGCCCTTGACATTGATCTGCTCTTCTTTGATTGCGATGTCCACACCCTGGGGGATGGCGACCGGCATTTTTGCTACACGAGACATTTCAGTTACTCCTCAATGCCGCCGTTAGGCCACGTAGCACAACACTTCGCCACCGATACCGGTAGCGCGTGCTTTGCGATCAGTCATGACACCCTGAGGTGTCGTGACAATTGCCACACCAAGGCCATTCATGACCTGGGGAATGGCGCCATGGCCTTTGTAAACACGAAGGCCGGGGCGGCTGACGCGCTCGATGCGCTCAATCACGGGCTTGCCTGCGTAATACTTCAGGGCGATTTCCAGTTGGGGCTTGCCATCGTTGGCCTTGACGGAGAAGCCATCAATGTAGCCCTCATCCTTCAGAACCTGTGCAATGGCGACTTTGACTTTTGACGAAGGCACCAGCACAACAGCTTTTTCAACCATTTGTGCATTGCGGATGCGTGTCAGCATGTCGGCGATAGGATCACTCATACTCATCTGGGGTTCTCCTATTGCTTACCAGCTTGCCTTGGTGATACCAGGGATATCACCAGCAAAAGCCAATTCGCGGATTTTGGCGCGAGCCAGGCCGAATTGACGGAACGTGCCACGCGGGCGACCCGTGATGGCACAGCGATTGCGCTGGCGCGTCGGGTTTGCGTTGCGCGGCAACTTTTGCAACTCCAGACGGGCCAGGGCGCGTTCGTCGTCGGTGCGCTTGAAATCATTGGCGATTGCCTTGAATTCAGCGTGTTTCTTGGCAAACTTGGCGACGAGTTTGTCGCGCTTCAGTTCACGTTGCAGTAATGCTTGTTTTGCCATATCCCGCCTCAGTTCTTGAACGGAAAACGGAAGGCGGTGAGAAGCGCTTTGCACTCTTCATCGGTCTTGGCCGTTGTGGTAATGCTGATATTGAGACCGCGCAAGGCGTCAACCTTGTCGTATTCAATTTCAGGGAAAATGATCTGCTCTTTGACGCCGATGTTGTAGTTGCCGCGGCCATCGAAGGCGCGACCGGAAATACCGCGAAAGTCACGGACGCGGGGCAAGGCCACGGTCACGAAACGGTCGAGGAATTCATACATCTGCACGCCGCGCAGCGTGACCATGCAGCCAATCGGCAAGTCTTCGCGGATCTTGAAACCGGCGATGGCTTTCTTGGCCTTGGTGACCACAGGCTTCTGGCCGGCGATCTTGGCCATGTCGGCCACGGCGTTGTCCATGACCTTCTTGTCGGCAACCGCTTCGCTCACACCCATGTTGAGTGTGATCTTGGTGATGCGCGGCACCTGCATGGGTGTCGTGTAGCCGAATTTTTCAATCAGGGCTGGTGCGATTTTCTCGCGGTATTGATCTTGCAAGCGTGCCATGTTTATGCAGCCTTAATTTCTTCGCCGCTGGACTTGAAGACGCGCGTTTTTTTGCCGTCAGCCAACAACTTGATACCAACACGATCCGCCTTGCCCGAAGCCGCATTGAAAATGGCGACGTTGGACTGGTGAATCGGCATGCTTTTTTCAACAATGCCACCGGTGGTGCCTTTGAGCGGATTGGGCTTGGTGTGTTTTTTCACCAGGTTGATCCCGTCCACCAGCACATAGCTGTCATCGACGCGCAGCGAAATCGTGCCGCGCTTGCCCTTGTCGCGACCGGTGATCACGATGATCTCGTCGCCTTTGCGAATTTTGTTCATTGCCTCTGGTCCTTACAGAACTTCAGGAGCCAAAGACACGATCTTCATGAACTTTTCAGTGCGCAGCTCGCGCGTCACTGGTCCAAAGATACGGGTGCCGATAGGCTCCAGCTTGGCATTGAGCAGCACTGCTGCATTGCCGTCGAATTTGACGAGCGAGCCATCACCGCGGCGGATGCCCTTGGCGGTGCGAACGACCACAGCACTGTAAACCTCGCCTTTTTTGACGCGGCCACGTGGAGCGGCTTCTTTGATGCTCACCTTGATGACATCACCAACGCTGGCGTACCGGCGCTTGGATCCGCCCAGCACCTTGATGCACATCACGGATTTGGCACCCGTGTTGTCAGCAACATCGAGTTTGGATTGCGTTTGAATCATTTAATTTAGTCCCAACTTGCACCAGCAATAGCAGCCCGCTTAACGCGAACCACCTGCCAATCAGTCTTGGGCCCGTCGTCCACACCGCAAACCACTTGCAGTGCTTCCGCTGGGCAGAAGTTCTTCGCTTTTTATAGCGAAGCCCACGATTATCACGAAAGTAAAAGGCAGTGTCAACAATGTTTGTAAAAATAATCCCGCAACATGCATGCCCCGCCTTGCCGATACCAGCGCCTTGGTGCCGACAGCACAGAAACCCGAACCCTGAATCAAGCCCGTCAACCATCGCTGAAGCATCAAACAGGCTGATTGCGCAATACTGCATTGCACGTACAGCTATCAAATAAAGAGCAGGTTATCGGCACGATGCCGTGCATGCTTCAAGGCGCGCTGTAGCATTCAACCAACGCGACAGAGCGCTAAAACTCAGGCAGGCACGCTCAGATACTGGCCACACAGCGCCAGAAAAGGCTGCAGCTGCGCGTCGATCCCGTTTTCCTGCTGGAGCAAAGCGGCCACTGCCGGCGCCAAGGTACGGGCCAGTGCCGCATCCAGGAACAACAGCCGCGAGCGCCGGGCCAGCACATCTTCCACGGTACGGGCATATTCATAACGGGCGGCAAACCGCACCATGGCTTCGGTCAGGCCACCGCCCAGTTCGTGATCGGCGCCGCGCAAGGATTGCACCGCACCGGCTTCGCTGCCATACAGATGCAGGCCTGGCGCATCGCTGAGCCTGACGCCCGAGCCTTGAGCGCCCACCAGCTTGAGATGATCCGTCGGTATCCCGGTGCGCGCCGGCAGCAGTTGCGCGGCAAAGCATTTTTCCAGCACGTCGCCCGCCATGGCGCGGTACGTCGTCCATTTGCCACCCGTTACCGTGACCAGACCGCTCTTGCTGACCAGGATCGTGTGTTCGCGCGACAGGGACTTGGTGCTTTCGGCATCGTCGTCAGCCGGCTTGACCAGAGGCCGCAGCCCGACCCACAGGCTCTTGATGTCGGCCAGGCCTGGCGCGCGGCTCAGGTAGCGTGCCGACTCGCGCAGGATGAAATCGACCTCCTCCCGGAACGGCAGCGGTTCGCGCGCCAGGTCGCGGCGCGGCGTATCGGTCGTGCCGAGGATGGTTTTCCCCAGCCAGGGCACGGCGAACAAAACCCGGCCATCGGACGTTCCGGGAATCAGCAGGGCATGGTCGGTGGGCCAGAACTCGCGGTCCACCACGATATGCACGCCCTGGCTGGGCGCGACCATCGGCTTGGTATCGCGGCCCATCGCCTGGCCGTCCTGCAGGCGCAGCCGGTCCACCCAGACGCCCGTGGCATTGACCACGCAGCTGGCATGCAATTCATGGGTATGACCCGTTTCCCGGTCTTTCACGCAAAGCCCCGTCAGCTTGCCGCCGTCATGGATCAGCCGGGTGGCAGCGCAGTAATTGACCAGCAGCGCACCCTGCCGGGCCGCGGTTCGTGCCAGCGCCAGCGCCAGCCGCGCATCGTCGAACTGGCCGTCCCAGTACTTGACGCCGCCCCTGAGGCTTTTGGGCTGAAGCGTGGGCAGGCGCGCCAGCGTTTCGGCGCGGTTCAGGAATTCGGTAGCGCCCAGCCCGTCCTTTCCGGCCAGGGCGTCATACACCTTGAGCCCGAGCCCATAAAACGGCGATTCCCAGAATTTGTACGCGGGCATGACAAAAGGCAGCGGCTGGGCCAGGTGCGGTGCGTTGGCCAGCAGCGTGGAGCGTTCATGCAAGGCTTCGCGGACCCGCGAGAGATTGCCTTGCGCCAGATAGCGAACGCCGCCATGCACCAGTTTGGTGGCGCGGGAGGAGCTGCCCTTGGCAAAGTCGTGCGATTCGACCAGTACGACGGAAAACCCCCGCGCCGCAGCATCCAGCGCCACGCCCAGGCCGGTGGCGCCGCCGCCGATGACGGCCACATCGTAATGGCGCGGCTCGGCGAGCCGGTCCATCAGTTCCTTGCGCCGTGTGCGGGCCGGCAAAGCATCAATGGTCATGGGCTTTTCATTTCCCGATTTCATAAAACCCATATTTCACAGTCACAGTAAGTGTTGAGCTTACCTCAGCCCCTTGACAGCCTTGAACGCCGCGCAAGCCTGTCCAGTTGACGGCGGCAAGCCCGAAACCACGCCCGGATCATGCGTTCGGGCTGTGAAATACTGATGACTGAACCGAATCCGACACCCGACCCCCCAACCCCCCTTCTGGATGCCATGACCTATCTTCTTGCCCTCGACCAGGGCACCTCCAGTTCGCGCAGCATCGTGTTTGACGAAGCAGGCCGCGTGGTGGCGCTGGCCCAGCGGGAGTTGCCGCAGGTCTACCCCCGCCCGGGCTGGGTCGAACACGATCCGATGGAAATCTGGCACGGCCAGCTGGCCACGGCCCGGCAGGCGCTGGCCAGCGCGGGCCTGGGCGCCGGGGACATCCGGGCGGTGGGCATCACCAACCAGCGCGAAACCACGGTGCTGTGGAACCGCAGGACCGGCCAGCCGGTTCACCACGCCATCGTCTGGCAGGACCGGCGCGCCGAGTCCACCTGCGTGCAACTGCGCGAGCAAGGCCATGAAGCGCTGATCCAGGCCAGGACCGGCCTGCTGATCGACGCCTATTTTTCAGGCACCAAGCTCAAGTGGCTGCTCGACCACGTGCCCGGCGCGCGCGCGCAGGCCGAGCGCGGCGAGCTGGCCTTTGGCACCATCGACAGCTGGCTGATCTGGCAACTGACGGGCGGAGCAAGCCATGCCACCGATGTCAGCAATGCGTCGCGCACCATGCTGTTCAATGTGCGCACCAACCAGTGGGACAGCGAACTGCTGGACCTGCTGGGCATTCCGGCGTCGCTGATGCCCGAGGTGAAGCCGTCCAGCGCGCATTACGGCGAGGTCCGGCCCGAGCTGCTGGGCGGCGCCATCGCGATTGGCGGCGTCGCCGGCGACCAGCAAAGCGCGCTGTTCGGCCAGGCCTGCTTCAAGGCAGGCCTGGCCAAGAACACCTACGGCACCGGCTGCTTCCTGCTGATGCACACCGGCGCGCAGTTCCAGACTTCAAGCAACGGCCTGCTCACCACCAGCGCCGCGCAAACCTCGGCGCAAACCGAATTCGCGCTGGAAGGCAGCGTGTTTGTCGGCGGCGCCGTGGTGCAGTGGCTGCGCGACGGCCTGAACGCCATCCAGGGCAGCGCCGAGGTCGAGGCACTGGCGCAAAGCGTTCCCGACTCGGGCGGCGTGATGATGGTTCCGGCCTTCACCGGCCTGGGCGCGCCCTACTGGAAACCCGACGCGCGCGGCACCATCACCGGCCTGACGCGCGGCACGACCCTGGCCCACATTGCGCGCGCGGCGCTGGAAAGCATCGCCTACCAGAGCGCCGCGCTGCTGCTGGCCATGAGCCGGGATGCGGTCAGCGCGGGCGCCGCGCCGCTGGCCGAGTTGCGCGTCGATGGCGGCGCCAGCATCAACGACCTCCTGATGCAGTTCCAGGCCGACTTGCTGGGCATCCCGGTGATCCGCCCGGCCGTGACCGAAACCACGGCGCTGGGCGCGGCCTGGCTGGCGGGCCTGTCCAGCGGCGTGTACCGCGGCACCGACGAGCTGTCCAGCCTGTGGCGCGCTGAACGCACCTTCCTGCCCACGCTCGGCACCGGGCGCGCAGCCGAGCTGATGGCGCAATGGGAGCATGCGGTGCGGCAGACGGTGCTGGCGTAGGCGCCCATGCCCACGCAAAGGCCCTGGGCGACAATCTTCAGCCGCAGGGGATGCATCCATCCATCCATCCATCCATCCCACCCCATTCATCAGCGAGCACACCACCATGCCCCCCCAGACTCCCGGCAGCAGCAACCAACACATCGCCTTCATCGGTGGCGGCAACATGGCCAGCGCCATCATCGGCGGCCTGCTCAAGCGCGGCCTTCCTGTCAGCCAGATCCAGGTGGTCGAGCCTTTTGCCGAGCAGCGCGCCCGGCTGGCGCAGCAGTTTCAGGTCGAGGTCAGCGAAGCCCCCGGCGCAGCGCTGAGCCGCGCGACCCTGGTGGTCTGGGCCGTCAAGCCCCAGACCTTCAGGGAAGCGGCGAAACAATGCTGCGCCCATACCCCAGGCGCACTGCACCTGAGCGTGGCCGCCGGCATCCGCTCAGGCACCATTGCCGGCTGGCTGGGCAGCGAACGCGTGGTGCGCGCCATGCCCAACACACCGGCGCTGATCGGCCAGGGCATGACCGCCCTGTTCGCCCGGCCCGCCGCCAGCGCCGCCGACCGGCTGGCGGTCGAACGCGTGGTGCAGACCACGGGCGAGTATTTGTGGCTGGACCAGGAAGGGCAGCTCGATGCCGTGACCGCCCTGTCCGGCTCGGGCCCGGCCTATGTCTTTTACTTTATCGAAGCCATGATCCAGGCCGGCGCCGACATGGGACTGAGCCGCGAGCAGGCACACCAATTGGCGGTCGGCACCTTCGTCGGCGCGTCGGCGCTGGCGCAAGAGGCCACCGAGCCGCCCGACGTGCTGCGCGCCCGCGTGACCTCCAAGGGCGGCACGACCCATGCGGCGCTCACCGCCATGGAGCAAAGCGGCATCAAGGCGCAGTTCATACGGGCAATCCATGCGGCCCGCCAGCGCGCCATCGAAATGGGTGATGAATTCGGCGCCGCATGAATTCTTTGAACAAAACAAAGCGTTTGCGCAATCATGGCGTGCACCTTTAGCTATATTTTCGATAGCAATTTCGAGCCACGACGGCGTTGCCCGGAAATAAAAAATAAACTCAAGAGACTGGAAATTCCCGTCAACCACCTTGAGTAAAGGTACGTTAATCCATCACGAGCGTTCAGCTTGTCGCCAGCCACGCAGGTGGATGACACGGCAGTGCAAACGTAAGTACCTTACAAACACCACGGAGCACCCCATGAAAAAATTCCTGTCCATCCTCGCCAGCGCCGCTGTTCTTGCCATGCCTTTGGCCGTGATCTCCACGCCAGCCGCGGCCCAAACCACAACCGCCGCGCCTGCTGCTGCACCCTTGGCCGCTCCTGCCGCCAAGGCAACGCATGCCAAGGCCAAAAAGGCCACGGTCAAGCACAAAGCAAAAGCAAAAGCCAAGCACAAAGCCAAAGTGGCGCCTAAAGCGGCCTGATTGGCAGGCAGACACTTCACTGGCAGTGACCGGCCAGCTGGAGTTCTCGAAAAACCCGCGATTCGCGGGTTTTTTTATGCGCGCACGTTGCGCAAAAAAGCAAACGGCGGCACGGCCAAAGACCGTCTCAACGGCCCCAGTACGACAGGGCAATGCCGGAAAACACCGTGAAGCCCAGCCAGTGATTCAGGCGAAAAGCCTTGAAGCAGTCGTCGCGCTGGCGTTTGCGGATCAGCCAGCCATGCCACAGCGCCTGCGCCACAGCCAGACCAATTGCTATCATAAAAATAGCTGACTGCGCATATCCAGCAAGCGCAAAAGCCCATATTGATATAAAAATCAGGTAACTAAGCATGACGCCGGCCACGTCGAAGCGGCCCAGCGTGATGGCCGACGTTTTCATGCCGATCAACAGGTCGTCGTCGCGGTCCACCATGGCGTATTCGGTGTCGTAGGCAATCACCCAGAACAGGTTGCCCAGCAGCAGCAGCCAGGCCAGCAGCGGCACGCGCGACTGCACGGCGGTGAATGCCATCGGGATGCCAAAGCTGAACGCCACGCCCAGCACCGCCTGCGGCATTGCCACATAGCGCTTGGCAAACGGGTACATCAGCGTGACGGCCAGCGCGGCGAACGACCAGGCGATGGTCGCCGCATTCGTGGTCAGCACCAGGCCGAACGCCAGCAAGGCCAGCAGCGCGCCCAGCACCAGCGCCTCCTTGATCGAGAGCGCGCCGCTGGTCACTGGCCGCTGGGCGGTGCGCTTGACGTGGCGGTCAAAATCGCGGTCCGCCACGTCATTGACGCAGCAGCCCGCGCTGCGCATCAGGAAGGTTCCCAGCGTGAAGACCGCCACCAGGCGCCAGCCCGGAAACCCGTGCGACGCCACCCACAGCGCGGACAACGTGGGCCACAGCAGCAGCAGCCACCCGGCCGGCCGGTTCCAGCGGATCAACTGCAGATACAGGGCCAGCTTGCCAGGCCTGCCGTCAGCCGTCGCCGAAAAAAACGAAGCCGCCAAGGGTTTACTCTTCCAGCAGCGAGCGCAGCATCCACGCGGTCTGCTCATGCACCGTCATGCGCTGCGTCAGCAGGTCGGCGGTCGGCTCGTCGCTGGCCTTGTCGGCCATGGGGAACAGCTCGCGGGCGGTACGCGCCACCGCTTCATGACCCTGCACCAGGATGCGCACCATTTCCAGCGCTTTCGGCGGCGTGACAGGCACATCCGGCACCGTGGCCAGCAGGCTGAACTGCGCATACGAGCCGGGCGCCGGGTGGCCGAGCGAGCGGATGCGTTCGGCCACCGGGTCCACCGCGTTCCACAGCTCGGTGTACTGCGTCATGAACATGGTGTGCAGCGTGTTGAACATCGGCCCGGTCACGTTCCAGTGGAAATTGTGCGTCGTCAGGTAGAGCGTGTAGGTGTCGGCCAGCAGGCGGCTCAAGCCCTGGGCAATCGCGGCACGGTCTTTTTCGCTGATGCCGATGTTGATGGCCGGGGCGGCTTGAAGCGTCGCTTTAACAATGATGGTTTTGGCAGGAGATTTAGCCATGATTTTTTTCCTTTAAAAGATAACGGGGGAATCAATACTTTACGAACTCAAGCCGGGCGCAGCAACAGCCGCTGCCTATGCGCATCATAGGCAGTGCTGATAACCGGCCGGACTCAGGACAACCGCGTGACGCCCGGCAGCTCACAGGCATAAATGGCATTGCGCAGCGCGGCAATCGCTTCATAGCGGGTAAAACTGCGGCGCCAGGCCAGCACCACGCGCCGGGTCGGCACATGGCCGTCAAACGGCAGGTAGGTGATGTAGGAGGGCTGATCTGCAGACGCGTTGCTGCTTCGGGCAACCAGCGCCTCTTTCGGCACGCCCAGACGCGGCACCAGCGTGATGCCCATGCCGGCGGCCACCATGTGCTTGATGGTTTCCAGCGACGAGCCTTCGAAGCTCTTGCTGATGCCTTCGGCGCTGCTCGAAAAGCGCGCGAACTCGGGGCAGACCTCCAGCACATGGTCGCGAAAACAGTGGCCGGTGCCCAGCAGCAGCAGGGTTTCCTTTTTTAATTCCTCGGCCGTCACGCTGCTGCGCGCGGCCAGCGCGTGGCTGCTGGGCACGGCGGCCATGAAGGGCTCGTCGTAGAGCGGCGCAATCGCCAGGTTGGTGTCGGGAAACGGCTCGGCCAGAATGGCGCAGTCGATCTCGCCGGTGCGCAGTTCTTCGAGCAGCTTGACGGTGAAGTTTTCATGCAGCATCAGCGGCATCTGCGGCGTTTTCTCGATGATCTGGCGCACCAGGTCGGGCAGCAGGTAGGGCCCGATGGTGTAGATCACGCCCAGCCGCAGGCTGCCGGCCAGCGGATCCTTGCCGCGCCGGGCAATCTCGCGGATGCTGTCGGCCTGCTCCAGCACGCTTTGCGCCTGGCGCACGATTTCCTCGCCCAGCGGCGTGACAGTGATTTCATTGGCATTGCGCTCGAACAGCTTGACCTGGAGTTCTTCCTCCAACTTCTTGATCGCCACGCTGAGCGTGGGCTGCGAGACATGGCAGGCCTCCGCGCCCCGGCCGAAATGCTTTTCTCTGGCCACGGCGACTATGTATTTGAGTTCGGTCAGCGTCATGGGGGAATTGTCTGCTTTTTGGGTTCGACAAAGCATATCAATCCGTGATAGCCTTCTCCATGAGTTCACAGGAATCGAAAGAAACGGGTCTTGACTATCTGCTGGGTCTGGATGGCAACATCGAATTTCAAAACGGCGAGGGTTATTGGGTCAAGATGGATGTTTCCCGTGTGGCCGTCACAGCAGAAAGACCGCATGGCATCAAGTACAGCTTGACCTTGCATGCGCCGGGCGGCGAACGCCTGATGGGATTTGACAACGCCCACGGCGGAATCAAACCTGCCGGGTCACGCTTTCTGCATGTCGGCAAGCAGTATCCCTACGATCACCGGCGCCGCAGACAGCGGAATCACTTACGAGTTCAACACGGCCTACCGGTTGGTCAGTGATTTTTATGCCGAGGTTGATCGGGTTTTGAAAGAGGTATCACCATGAACAAGGTATTGAAAGTAGGCATTGCCAGCGTGCAGGAGCAGCGGGCGCGGTCCTTGGCCATTGCCGCCGGGACGCGCCAGCGCAGCGACGATGAACCGCATGTCTGGTTCCCTTCGGTTGCCGCCATGGCCCGGGTGTTGTCGGACGAAAACATGGCCTTGCTCAAAGCGGTTCGCGAGCAGCGGCCGGACTCCATGGATGCGCTGGCGCAAGTGGTCGGCAAGCACGCCCCCAATGTGTCGCGTTCACTGCACACGATGGCGGCGTATGGGCTTGTCGAATTCGTCAAGAATGGCCGGACCGTCACGCCGCAGGCGACGTTTGAGCATTTGTCGGTGGAGTTGTGCTGACATGAAAAACACAATTTCCACTATCACGCAATCCTGAAAAGGAAATTCAATGACTCCAAAAGAGGCCATCCACAAACTGCTGAACGACGCGGCCCTGGAGCTACCTTGTAAAGGTCCCGGATGATTGTATAGACTCAAGGCGATATCCACTATTCATGGCTCGCGATGTAATGCGTGGGCTGATGGAGCAGCTAGGAGCCTGTCGAAGTTAGGGTAAAAGTTGGTCAGAATTACTTA
>JAECRO010000022.1 GCA_016000195.1 Burkholderiales bacterium
GAACCGCCTGATCCGCGCCGCCTACAAGCTGCTGGGCCTGCAGACCTATTTCACCGCCGGCGTGAAGGAAGTGCGCGCCTGGACCATCCATGTGGGCGACACCGGCCCGCAGGCCGCCGGCGTGATCCATACCGATTTCGAGAAGGGCTACATCCGCGCCCAGACCATCGCCTATGAGGACTTCATCGCCTTCAAGGGCGAGCAGGGCGCCAAGGATGCCGGCAAGATGCGCGCCGAAGGCAAGGATTACGTCGTCAAGGATGGCGACGTGATGAACTTTTTGTTCAGCGCCTAAAGCCTGATGTGCGGACGATGCCGGGAAAACCCCGGCGCCGGCCCGTTTTTAAGCATTATTGGCCGTTTGCGCAGTATCCACGGGCGCATACAGCTATTTATTTGATAGCGTTCAGTTTTGATTTCAACCGGACACACCAGGACGCCTGCAGCCATGACCGAACCGGTACGACTTGCCAAACGCCTCGCCGAAATGCTCGCTTGCTCACGCCGCGAGGCCGAGCAGTACATTGAGGGCGGCTTTGTCACGGTCGATGGCGTGGTGGTGGAGGAACCCCAGTTCCGCGTCGGCAACCAGTCGATTGTGCTGTCGCCCGATGCCAGCCTGCTGGCGCTGACGCCGGTGACGATTTTGCTGCACAAGCCGGCCGGCTACGAGGCCAGCGACCCGCCGGGCGACAGCAACGCCTCCGCCGGCAAGACCGCCGCCCGCTTGCTGACCGCCGCCAACCATGCGCCCGACGACCGTTCGGGCATCCGTCCGCTGAAAAAGCACTTCACCGCTTCAGAACTGGTGACGCCGCTGGCCACGGCAGCCAGCGGCCTGGTGGTGTTCACCGGCGACTGGCGCGTGGCGCGCAAGCTGCGCGAAGACGCCCGGGTGCTGGAGCACGAGGTGGTGGTCGAGGTCAGCGGCGAGATCAAGCCCGGCGGCCTGGAGCGCCTGAACCGCATCGACCACGGCTTTACCTACCGGGGGGCGCTGCTGCCGCCGGCCAAGGTCAGCTGGCAAAGCGAAACCCGGCTGCGCTTTGCGCTCAAGGGCGAGGTGCCGGGCCAGATTGCCTACATGTGCGACAGCGTCGGGCTCAAGATCACGGCCATGAAGCGGCTGCGCGTCGGCCGCATGCCGCTGAGCCAGTTGCAGCCCGGGCAGTGGCGGTATTTGATGCCCTACGAGCGCTTTTAAATCGGGCTCAAGCGCCGAGCACGCCCGGAAACGCCCAGATCAGGCTGCCGGTCATCAGGAAGTAGCGCATGAACTTGCCCACGGCCATGTAGGCCAGGCAGGGCCAGAACGGAAACTTGAGCCAGCCGGCCACGGCGCACAGCGGGTCGCCCACCACCGGCAGCCAGGCCAGCAAGCAAGCCTTGGGGCCGAGTTTTTCCAGCCACCGGACGGCGCGGCCGTGATGGCTGGAATGGGTGTATTTGTCAGCCACCTTGTGCGCGCCGTAACCCAGCCACCAGTCGAGCGCGCCGCCCAGCGTGTTGCCGGCGGTGGCCACCATGATGGCCGGCCAGAACATGGCCGGATTCAGCTTGACCAGCCCGAAGACCACCGGCTCCGAGCCCAGCGGCAGCAGCGTCGCCGAAATAAATGAGACGATAAACACCGTGCTCAGTCCGAATTCAGGCAGGGCCAGCAGTTCAGTCAGGTGTTGTATCCAGGCTTGCATAGGGGCCTGAGTATAGGCAGGCGAGGCGGCCCGGAATGATCTGTCCGGCGTTTACAAATTCACATCCGGATTTCAATTGCTGAAAATTTGGGCAGCTACAATCGTGCCTCCTTTTTCGGCAACCCCAGGCTTTTACCCTCCCTCCATGAACATCGGTCCTTATGCCTTGGCAAACAATGTGTTTGTCGCGCCCATGGCCGGCGTCACGGACCGGCCGTTTCGCCAGCTGTGCAAAAAGCTGGGGGCGGGCTATGCGGTCAGCGAGATGGTGACTTCGCGCCGCGACCTGTGGGACACGCTCAAAACCTCGCGCCGCGCCAACCATGAAGGCGAAGCCGCGCCGATTGCCGTGCAGATCGCCGGCACCGATGCGCGGATGATGGCCGACGCCGCCGCCTACAACCTGGACCGCGGCGCGCAGATCATCGACATCAACATGGGCTGCCCGGCCAAGAAGGTCTGCAACAAATGGGCTGGCTCGGCCTTGATGCAGGACGAAACCCTGGCGCTGCAGATCATCGAGGCGGTGGTCGCCGCCTGCCTGCCGCACGGCGTTCCGGTCACGCTCAAGATGCGCACCGGCTGGGCGCAAAGCCACAAAAACGCCTTGAGCATTGCGCGCGCCGCCGAAAGCGCCGGCATTCAGATGCTGGCCGTGCATGGCCGCACCCGCGAGCAGGGCTACAAAGGGCTGGCCGAATACGACACGATGGCCGAGGTCAAGGCCGCGCTGCGCATTCCGGTGGTGGCCAATGGCGACATCGACAGCCCTGAAAAAGCGCGCGACGTGCTGGCCTACACTGGCGCCGACGCCGTGATGATCGGCCGCGCCGCGCAGGGCCGGCCCTGGATTTTTCGCGAGCTGACGCATTTCATGGCGACCGGCAGCCACCTGGCGCCGCCCCTGGTGGCCGATGTCAAGCGCCTGCTGCTCGACCATCTGCTCGACCATTACGCGCTGTACGGCGACTTCACCGGCGTGCGCACCGCGCGCAAGCATATTGGCTGGTATGTGAAGACCCTGCCGGGCGGAGAAGCGTTTCGCGGGCAGATGAACGGGCTGGAGGATTGCCGGGCGCAGCTGGAGGCGGTGAATGACTATTTTGACAGCCTGGGTGAGCGGATGGACCGCATCCCGCTTGCTCCCCATGGCCGGAATGCTACGGTAGATGAATTGATGAACAACGATAAAAAGAAGGAGGAAGCTGCACCATGAGCAAAATTAATCTGGAGGAATGTGTCCGTACCAGCCTGGAAGGCTATTTCACCGACCTCGGCGGCACCGCCCCCGGTGGCATGTACGACATGATGGTCCGCGTGGTTGAAAAGCCGCTGCTGGAAGTGGTCATGCAGCATGCCGAGCAAAACCAGTCGCGCGCCGCCGAATGGCTGGGCCTGAACCGCAACACCCTGCGCAAAAAGCTGGTCGAGCACAAACTGATCAAATAAGCCCGAGGCCCGGCCCGGCTTTATTTGCCTGTATCCGAACTTGCATCCCTACAAAAAGACACCCATGAACGCCTTGATTTCCGTTTCCGACAAAACCGGCATCCTCGAATTTGCCCAGGCGCTGCACGCGCTGGGCATCAAGCTGCTGTCCACCGGCGGCACCGCCAAACTTTTGCTTGACGCAGGTTTACCCGTGACCGAAGTCGCGGAACACACCGGTTTTCCGGAAATGCTCGATGGCCGCGTCAAGACGCTGCACCCGAAAGTCCACGGCGGCCTGCTGGCCCGGCGCGATGTGCCCGAGCACATGGCGGCCCTGACAGAACACCAGATCGACACCATCGACCTGCTGGTCGTCAACCTCTACCCGTTTGAAGCGACGGTGGCCAAACCCGGCTGCACGCTGGAAAACGCGATTGAAAACATCGACATCGGCGGCCCGGCCATGGTGCGCTCGGCAGCCAAGAACTGGAAGGATGTCGGCGTGCTGACCGACGCCTCGCAATACGCCGGCGTGCTGGCCGAACTCCAGGCCGACGGCAAGCTGACCGATAAAACAAAGTTCGCCCTGTCGGTGGCCGCCTTCAACCGCATCAGCCAGTACGACGGTGCGATCAGCGACTACCTGTCGTCGGTCACGTTTGACGCGGACAAGCTCGCGGCGGCCTATGTGCCCGAGCGCGCGCTGTTTCCCGGCCAGTCCAACAGCCAGTTCACCAAGCTGCAGGACTTGCGCTACGGCGAAAACTCGCACCAGCAGGCCGCGCTGTACCGCGACCTGTATCCCGCGCCGGGCTCGCTGGTGACGGCCAGACAGCTGCAGGGCAAGGAACTGTCATACAACAACATCGCCGATGCCGATGCCGCCTGGGAATGCGTCAAGAGCTTCCTTGACGCGGCCTGCGTCATCGTCAAGCATGCCAACCCCTGCGGCGTGGCCGTGGGCGCCGACGCTTGGGAAGCCTACAGCAAGGCCTTCAAGACCGACCCGACCTCGGCATTTGGCGGCATTATTGCCCTGAACTGCCCGCTGGACGAGCGTGCAGCGCTACAGATTTCGAAGCAGTTCGTTGAAGTGCTGATGGCGCCCAGCTTCACGCCCGAAGCGCTGGAAGTCTTCAAGACCAAGGTCAATGTGCGGATTTTGCAGATAGCCCTGCCGCCCGGCGGCGACACCGCCTGGAAGCAGGGCCGCAACCTGATCGACATCAAGCGCGTCGGCTCGGGCCTTTTGATGCAAACCGCCGACAACCACGAGTTGGCCCTGGCTGACCTGAAGGTCGTCAGCCAGCTGCAGCCCACGCCGGCCCAGCTGCAGGATCTGCTGTTCGCCTGGAAGGTCGCCAAGTACGTCAAGTCCAACGCCATCGTGTTCTGCGCCGGCGGCATGACCATGGGCGTGGGCGCCGGCCAGATGAGCCGCCTGGACTCGGCCCGCATTGCCAGCATCAAGGCCGAGCACGCCGGCCTGTCGCTGGCGGGCACGGCGGTGGCGAGCGATGCCTTCTTCCCGTTCCGCGACGGGCTCGACGTGGTGGTGGATGCCGGCGCGAGCTGCGTCATCCAGCCGGGCGGCTCGATGCGCGACCAGGAAGTGATAGCCGCCGCCAATGAGCGCGGCGTGGTCATGGTGCTGAGCGGCGTGCGTCATTTCAGGCATTGATCTGGATATCGGCGCGTGATGGCGCTGAATCAAAAAAAGCGGCTGATGGCCGCTTTTTTTATGAGAAAACAGGCTCTTGCGCAGGCTGGGTATGCGCAAGCAGCTATTGTATTGATAGCAATTTCAGGCTGACCCGAACTCCCGTTCAGCAGCCCGCGAAAAACCGGCTTGCCGCCTCCACCGTGGCTTCGATGTCCTGGTCCGTGTGCGCCGCGCTGACAAAGCCGGCTTCATACAGTGCCGGCGCGTAATACACGCCGCTGTCGAGCATGGCGTGAAAAAAGCGGTTGAAGGCCGGGCTGTCCGTCTTCATGACCTGGGGATAATTCTGCGGCAGCGCATCGAGCAGGAAAAAACCGAACATGCCGCCTTCGCTGTCGCCGCAAAACGGCACGCCCGCCTGGGTGGCGGCCTGCGTCAGGCCTTCAACCAGGCTGCGGGTGCGCGCGCCCAGCGCCTCGTAAAAACCGGGTTTCTGGATTTCACGCAGCGTGGCCAGACCGCAGGCGGTGGCCACCGGGTTGCCCGACAGCGTGCCGGCCTGATAGACCCCGCCCAGGGGCGCCAGGTGCTCCATGACCGCGCGGCTGCCGCCGAAAGCCGCCATCGGCATGCCGCCGCCAATCACCTTGCCCAGCGCGGTCATGTCGGGCTTGAAGCCGGGAATGCTTTGGGCATAAACGCTTTGCGCGCCGCCCAGTGCCACGCGAAAACCGGTCATCACCTCGTCAAACACCAGCAGCGCGCCGTATTGCGTGCAGAGTTCGCGGCAGCGCTTGATGAAGGGCACGCTGGCGCGCACAAAGTTCATGTTGCCGGCTATCGGCTCGATCATCAGGCAGGCAATGTCCTTGCCGTGCAGCGAAAAGGCTTCTTCCAGCTGCGCGATGTGGTTGTATTCGAGCACCAGCGTGTGCTGCACCACTTCCGGCGGCACGCCGGCACTGGTCGGGCTGCCGAAGGTGGCCAGGCCCGAGCCGGCCTTCACCAGCAGCGCGTCGGAATGGCCGTGGTAGCAGCCTTCAAACTTGATGATCTTGTTGCGCCCGGTCGCGCCGCGCGCCAGCCGGATCACGCTCATTGTGGCCTCGGTGCCGGAGCTGACCAGCCGCACCATTTCGATCGACGGCACGAGCTTGACGATTTCCTCGGCCATTTCCACTTCGCGCTCGGTCGGCGCGCCGTAGGAGAAACCTTCAAGCACGGCTTTCTGGACGGCTTCCAGCACCGCCGGATGGCCATGGCCCAGGATCATCGGTCCCCAGGAGCCGATGTAGTCAATGTAACGCTGGCCGTCGGCATCCCAAAAGTAGGCACCCTGGGCGCGCTGGATAAAACGGGGGGTGCCGCCCACGGCCCTGAACGCCCGCACCGGTGAATTCACGCCGCCGGGGATCAGTTTTTGGGCGCGTTCGAACAAGGCGGCGTTGCGCGATGTCGCGGGGGCGACAGGCTTAGTGTTTGGTTGTTCCATTAGGGGGAAGTTCAAAAGGTGGTTTGGTGGTCAGGCCGGCATCGTCGTTGCCGGAAAGTCCGGCATCGGCCGCTTCTTCGTCATCAGATGCTTCATCGTCCTCAGCCTGCGCCCAGAACAGGCGGTCCGGCACGATGTGGCCCATGCCTGGATGAAAGCCGGCGTCCAGGCTGTGGTCCAGGTAGGTCAGTGCTTCGGCCGTGGCGGCCTGCAGGTCGTGGCCATTGGCCAGCAAGGCGCAAAGGGCTGCCGACAAGGTTTCGCCGGCGCCTTCGAAGGTGGCCTCGAAGCGTTCGAATTTCTCGCTGTACAGCACCGCTTGCGGCGTGGCCAGCACGTTGTCAATGAACTGGTCGGGCAGCGGAATGCCCGTGACCAGCGTGTAGGGAACGCCCAGGCCAGCTGCTGCCTTGGCAATGTCGCGGGCCGAGGGATTGCGCTCTGTGGGCCAGTCGGGCAGCAGCCAGCGCCATAGCGTGCTGTGGTTGCCGATCAGCAGGGTGACCTGCGGCAGCAGCAATTCACGAAAGGCATCGAGGTAGCTGTCGATCTCGCTTTCATCCCACCATGACAGGCTGGGCATGTAGGCCACCAGCGGCACGTCCGCATAGTCGGAGGCGATTTCGGCAATGGTGCTGATGTTCTCGGGACTTCCGACAAAGCCGACCTTGATGGCTGATACCGGCATGTCTTCCAGCGCGGTGCGTGCCTGCTCGGTCACGGCTTCGTCGTCGAATGAAAAGTGGTCGAAAATTTCTGCCGTGTCGCGCAGGTAGGTGCCCGTCACGACGGACAGCGGATGAGCGCCCGCCGAGGTGATGGCCGTGATGTCGGCCGTGAGGCCGCCTGCGCCGCTGGGGTCGTTGGCATTGAAGGTCATGACGCATGCCGGTGAGGCATCGCTGTCCTCGATCTGGAGTTGCCGGCTGTCCAGTTGAGGTGTGTGGGGGTTTGCCATAGGCTTTGATTTTGCCTCGTACGCGAATTAGCAACGCCGCCTCGATACAATTGTTGCATTCTATTCGAAGGCAATTTAAGCTGTGACTCAATCAATGACCTGGATGTGTTTGATTTGTGGATGGATTTACGATGAGGCTCTGGGCGCGCCCGAACACGGTATTGCCCCTGGTACGCCATGGAGTCAAGTTCCCATGAACTGGACCTGCCCTGAATGCGGGGCACGCAAAGAAGATTTCGAAATGGTTCAGATGTAGGCATTTAGCCTTGCGCGTTGGAGCGCGTGAATGCGGTGAATCCAGCTGCTTCGGCAGTTGCAGAAACAGGAGTTAACACAGTGAGCATTCCCAGTTCCGGCCTAAAGGTGCTGGTCATCGATGACAGCAATACGATCAGGCGCAGCGCCGAGATTTTCCTGAAGCAGGGCGGCCATGAGGTATTGCTGTCGGAAGATGGCTTTGACGCCCTGTCCAAGGTGAATGACTATCAACCCGATCTGATCTTTTGCGATATTTTGATGCCACGCCTCGATGGCTACCAGACCTGTGCAATCATCAAGCGCAACGCAAGATTCTCGGATGTTCCGATTGTGATGCTGTCCTCCAAGGACGGCGTATTCGACAAGGCACGTGGCCGCATGGTGGGTTCTCAGGATTACCTGACCAAGCCCTTCACCAAAGATCAGTTGCTGCAAGCCGTCCAGTCCTTGGGCACCGTTAAACAAAGGGAAGTGTGATGTCAATCAAAAAAGTACTGGTTGTGGATGACTCGAAGACCGAGTTGATGTTCCTGACCGATTTGCTGGTGAAAAATGGCTTTAGCGTCAAAACGGCAGAAAATGCCGAAGATGCCTTTCGCCGGCTGGCAGAAGAAAAGCCTGAGTTGATCCTCATGGATGTGGTCATGCCGGGACAAAACGGATTTCAGTTAACGCGCGCCATCGCTCGTGATCCGCTGTATTCAGATATCCCGATCATGATGTGTACCAGCAAGAACCAGGAAACCGACCGTGTGTGGGGTATGCGGCAGGGCGCACGCGACTACATCACAAAACCTGTCAATGCTGGCGAGTTGATGGCCAAAATCAAGGCTCTTTCCTGAGTTTTGGCATAAAACCCACAACATGGCGAACAGACAAGCCCTTAAAGAGCTGCAAACACGGCTGGCAGAGCGACTGCAGCTGGCCAAGACCCAAGGCATTGCGCCCTTGTGGCTGGCCGTTGAAGCCGGTAATAAAAACTACCTTTTCCCACTGGCTCAGTCAGGGGAGATTTTTCCCTGGGTCGGGATTCAGCCGGTTTCCTATACCCAGTTCTGGTTTTTGGGTGTGGCGAGCTTGCGCGGTGGTCTCTATGGCGTGGTTGATCTGGCAGGTTTTGTGAGCGGCCAGGCATCCGTTTCCAGAAATGAGCTTGCCCGTACCGAATCGCGCCTTGTTTCTTTCAATAGTGCGCTTGAGGTGAATTGCGTCTTGCTGATCGACAAGCTGGCAGGGCTGCGAAAGCAGGATGCCTTCATCGATTTTTCGGCACGAGCCTCCGATGCACCTGCATTTTTTGGAAACCAGTACGTTGATACCAACGGTGCAAGCTGGCAGGAAATCAACCTGCAGCTGCTTGCGCAACAAGTTCATTTTTTGACCATAGCCGCCTAGCGCACCCGCACCTAGTCACCCGTTTTACCCGAAGGCTTACCCATGTCTGTTATTGAAAATATCCAGAAGCTACTCAAAACCAGGTCAGGCCAGCCTGAAGACAGTATGACCATGGCTTCCGCACAGATGGCGGGTGATTCCTTTGCTGCCAGTTCCATGAATGGGAGAGCCCGGATTTCTGCAGCAGAAGCGCAGGAAGAGATTTTTTCGCCCAGCAGCATGGCGGCGGTTACTGGCGACGGTGTGCTCGTCAACACAGAGCTTCTGAGTCTTCCGGTGCTGGGTTTACGTCCTCTGGGCGAGCACCAGAAAATTTTGGTGGTGGTGCTGGCCGTCGCGGTCGCAGCGCTGGCGCTGGTGACATTTTTTGCACTGAGCAAGGCGGACCGCGTTGCGCAGCAGGTGGCGGCAACCGGACAGGTCCTGATGCAGTCGCAGCGACTCGCCAAATCCGCATCGCAGGCCCTGGTCGGCAGTGCCCAAGCCTTTCCCGATGTGCGGGAAAGTGCTGATGTGATGGCTAAAACAGTGCGTGGAATGAAGTCCGGTGACGAAAGCCTGCGGCTGTCCGCAGTAAGTGGTGCGTTGCAGCCTGTGGTGGATAAATTCACTCCTCTGGTCGAGCGGGCCGAGCAGAACGCCAACATCGTCATGGGCCAGCAAACCATTTTGCTGCAGGTTGGGGAAGCTTTGCGAACCATCAACCGGCAGTCTTCCGACCTGCTCGAAATCGCTGAAACCATTTCCTCTCTCAAGCTTCAGCAGAATGCGGCCCCGACAGAAATTTCTGCATCGGGCCAACTGGTGATGCTGACACAGCGGATTGGCAAATCTGCCAACGAGTTCCTGACCATGGCGGGCGTAAGTCCCGAAGCGGTGTTCTTGCTGGGCAAGGATTTGAATTCATTCAAGGAAATCGCCCAGGGCCTGCTTGAAGGCAGCCCTGAACTGCGCTTGGGTGCAGCCAAGGATTCGCAGACGCGCGAGCGTCTGCAGGCCCTGATAGCGCTTTACGAAAAGACGCGGGTGCAGGCCGGTGCCATTCTGGGCAATTTACAGGGTCTGGTTTCCGCCCGCGAAGCGCAGGCTTCGATCATTGCAGACAGCGAACCTTTGCGTCGCGACCTTGAGGATTTGCAGGAAAAACTGTCTTCCCAAACCGGCCTCGGTGCCGGTGCGCTTGCCACGCTGGTTTCCGCCGCCTTTATTGCCCTGTTGTGCGCAGCAGGTCTGGCCCGCCTGCAGGTGAAGGACAGTCAGCAGCGCCAGGCCGTGGCGGAGGACCAGCGGCAGGATGCCAAAAGCCAGGAGCAGGATGCCAAGCGCGTCAATGATGCCAATCAGGCCGCCATTTTGCGTCTGATGAATGAATTGCAGACAGTGGCCGATGGCGATCTGACGCAGGAAGCAACGGTGACTGAAGACATTACCGGCGCTATCGCCGATTCGGTGAATTACACGGTGGAGGAGTTGCGTCAGTTGGTGGGTAACGTGCAAAGCACGGCTACCCGGGTGGCCCAGACGACTGCGCAAGTGGAAAACACCTCCACGGAGTTGTTGGCCGCTTCGACCCAGCAACTGCGCGAAATTCGCGAAATCGGCCAGTCGGTGCTCGACATGGCGACCCGAATCAACGAAGTGTCCACGCAGGCCCAGGAATCATCGCTGGTGGCTCGCCAGTCACTGACGGCTGCCGAATCTGGCCTGCAGGCGGTGCAAAACACCATCGGCGGCATGAATTCCATTCGTGACCAGATTCAGGAAACCTCCAAGCGCATCAAGCGACTGGGTGAGTCGTCGCAGGAAATTGGCGAAATTACCGAACTGATTTCAGACATTACCGAGCAAACCAATGTGCTGGCGCTCAACGCAGCCATCCAGGCTGCCTCGGCCGGTGAAGCCGGACGGGGTTTCTCGGTGGTGGCCGAGGAAGTGCAGCGGCTGGCTGAGCGTTCGGCCGATGCAACCCGCCAGATTTCAGCGCTGGTCAAGGCCATTCAGACCGATACCCAGGATGCCGTGGCCGCCATGGAGCGCTCAACGCAGGGTGTGGTCGAAGGGGCCAAACTTTCCGACAGCGCCGGCACGGCATTGTCCGAGATTGACCAGGTGTCGCGCCACCTTGCTGACCTGATTGAACAAATTTCCGATTCTGCTTCCCGGGAAGCTGTATCGGCCAATGTGGTTGCTGACAACATCCAGCATATTTTTGTGGTGACGGAAAAAACCGGCGAAGGTACCCGTTCAACTGCCCTGCAGGTGCGCGACCTCTCCCGTATAGCGGAAGAATTGCGGCAATCGGTGTCGCGATTCAAGATTGCCTGACTCTCTGCATGATGTACTGACTGCGAATCCCGATTCCTGAACCTGCCTGTTATTTATGCACTCCATGGTCACGAATTCAACTGCCGCCGAACCCGATGTCGTCATGAATGACCTGGGCCCGCTGGCTTGGGTGCTTAACGAGCTCTGCAAGTCGCTGGAGGCTGCTACCAAGGCGCTCAAGCGCTTTGCCAAGGATGCCGACAGCGCGCGTGGTTCCGATCTGGCAGCAATAGACGCCAGCCAGTTGCGTATTGCGCGGCAGCAACTTCATCAGGCCGTCGGTGCCCTGGAAGTGGTCGGGCTGGCGGAGCCCGCAATGATGCTGCGGGCCATGGAAGCCGCTGTACAGAAGTTTGTGCAACAGCCTGAGCTTTGCAGCCAGGATGCGGTCGCCAAAATTGAGTACGCCAGCTTTGCATTGACTGAATACCTCGAAGGGGTGCTGGCAGACAAGCCGGTTTCTGCCGTGTCCTTGTTCCCCCAATACCGCAACGTTCAGGAACTGGTGCGCGCCGACCGTATCCATCCGGCCGATTTGTGGGCCTACGAATGGCGATGGCTGGAGCCGCAACTGTCTGTGATGCCCGAGGCGCGTCATTACGACGCTGATGCCCGTGCCCTTCTGGACCAGTGGGTTCTGCAACTCATGAAAGGCAAGGCCCCGAAAGCCGCACGCAGTCTCAGGGATTTGAGTCTCGGATTTGCAGCCAGCCAGACTGAACGGCAGCCCAGGATTTTTTGGTTGATTGCGGCCGGCTATTTCGAGGCCATCGCCCACAACCTGCTGGGTTCTGATTTGTATGTCAGGCGGGCTGCTTCCAGAATTTTGTTGCAATACGCCTCACTGTCCAGAGGGGAACCTTCAATCTCGGAACGGCTGGCGCTGGACCTGCTTTTCTTTTGCGTTCAGGCGGTGTCAAACCGGGCCAGTGACACGCCTGTTCTTTCGGCTGTGCGATTTGCCTATGGGCTGACACGGTTCAAACCAGTGGATTACGAGTTGGTTCAGTTTGGCCGCTTCGATCCGGCACTGCTGGCACAGGCGCGCAAGCGTATTGTCGTGGCCAAGGAGGCGTGGTCTTCGCTTTGCGCCGGCGAGATTGCCAAAATCAAGCAGGTTGCGGACCAGTTCAGCCTGGTGGCCGACTCCTTGCGCAAACTCTATGAAGCCAGCGAGCCGCTGGCGCAAGCCCTGCTTCAGGCGATCGACGCAACAGTGCGCAGAAATCAAATACCTGCGATTGCACTTGCGATGGAAGTCGCGACATCCGTGCTTTACCTGGAGGCGGTATTTGATGACCTTGATCCCGCCGATCCACAACTGGCGGCAAGGACCGCCAGTCTGGCAGAGCGGCTCCAGGGCGTCATCCATGGTGGCGAACCCCAGTCGCTTGAAGCCTGGATGGAAGAGTTGTATCGCCGGGTCAGCGATAAACAGACCATGAGCAGCGTGGTCACCGAATTGCGAGTGTCACTGGCTGAGCTTGAACATTCGCTGGATTTGTTCTTTCGCAACCCGCAAGACAAGGCAAGTTTGCAGTTGGTGCCAGGGCAGCTGTCACAGATGCGCGGCGTACTGTCGGTATTGGGGCTTGACCAAGCCTCGAAGGCGGTCCTGCATATGAAGGGCCGTGTCGAGGAAATGCTTGACACTGAAATTGATGAGCAGCAGGTGCGTGCGGCCGGCACATTCGAGCAGCTTGGCAACAACCTGGGCGTCTTGAGTTTTCTGATCGACATGCTCAATTACCAGCCTGCGCTGGTGAAAAAGCTGTTTGTTTATGATGAGGAAAAAGACGAACTCATCTCCCTGATGGGCCGTTCGTCACGCGCCAGCGACGCGGCTTCAAGCATCACCATAAATACCGAACCGTTTTTTGAGCCGGTTTTGCCGGAACCTGTTTCTGCAGCACACGGTACAGAAAATGATGTGCCCCATGAAATGCTCGGAGCCGAGTTTGATCCGCTTGCGATTTCCACTGATGTAGCCGCGCCACTGGAGGTGGAGCAATCCACACATGATGCGCACGATGCCATTTTCGGGCATCCCGCTCAAGCCGAAGCATTGCCCGAGATGGCTTTTGCCGCGCCGCAGACGCCCCCGGTACGGGTCGAGCCGTTGATCGCCATGGATTTTGAAGAAGATGATTTGCGCGATATTTTCCTTGAGGAAGCTCGCGAAGTCACAGGCAACGCCGTTCAGGCGATCAATACGCTGGAAAGCCATCCCGAGGACATTGAGCAATTGACGGTATTGCGGCGTGCCTTCCACACACTCAAAGGCAGTGCGCGGATGGTCAAGCTGAACGAGTTTGGCGAAGCTGCCTGGGCGATGGAGCAAATGCTCAACAGCTGGCTGGCTGACCAGAAAACAGGTACCAGGGAGTTTCGTACCTTATGCGCCGATGTCATCTCCGGTTTCGAGCGCTGGATTGATGACATAGCCGCAAATCAGGATGGCGCATGGTCGGCGGTTGGGTTTTGCAGCAGCGCAGATGCCATGCGCATTGACGGGCGCTACCTTGCGCTCAAGCTGTCCGGCCAATCCGGCGATTCATTTGAACTGCCTTCCATTGCGGATAGGCCGGTTTCTGAAACTGCGACGCAGGCTGATACCGGCTTTGCGGCGCCGATCGGGTTCGACATCATTCTCGATGACGAACCTGCCGCAGCACCAGTTGCCGTACCGGCCGAACTGGATGAGCTGGAATTTGACAGCCTGTTCGCGCAGTCCTCTGAAAGCAGTGTGCCGTCAGCTGTTGCCGGTTCTGCGGATGCAATCGAGTGGCCGCCAGCCATGGCGCAATCCGAAACGGTTGTAGCTGCTGCAACCGACAGCGGCAACATTGAAGAGCCGGACGACATAGAAGGAAAAGAAGAGGACGCGGTCAAGGTGATTGACGGATTGCGCATCGGCATTCCTCTTTACAACGTGTATTTGAATGAGGCCGATGAATGGTCGCGCCGTTTGGTCAATGAAGTGGCTGAATGGGCACTTGAAAGCCATCGGCCTGTCAGCGCTTCCACGGTGGCGCTTGCCCATTCACTGGCGGGAAGCTCTGCAACCGTTGGGTTTATTGCCCTGTCTGAGATGGCGCGCGCGCTGGAGCGCGCCCTGGAAAATTCCAGAAACCACCATCGCCATGGTGTTTCTTCGCATGGCCCGCTGTTTATGGAGGCTTCCGAGGACATACGGCGGTTGCTGCATCAGTTTGCGGCCGGGTTCCTGAAGCAGCCCCAGCCGGGCCTCCTTGAGCGCCTGACTGCGCTGGAGTTTTCTGCTTCCGTCTTGCCACAGGCTGACGACCACTACGGCCTTGACGATTTTGATGACCTGGTGCCGGCAGACGTGTACAAGCCCGATTCGGTATTGGCAGCGTTGCCCGAAACGCCCGCCGAAGCGCTGGAGGAATCCGGGATCCTTCAATCCGCTGGTCAGGCGCCTGCGACTACAACCGTCCCGCCGGTACTGACTCCGGCCCTTGTCAATGCTGCAGGTTTTGCATCTTATGACGATGTCCATGACGACATCGATGCGATTGATGCGATCGACCTTGACCTGTTTCCCATCTTCGAGGAGGAGTGCGCAGAGCTCATGCCTCGTCTGGGATCAGCCTTGCGCCAGTGGGCCAAAATTCCAGCGAATCAGGCGCCACGCCTTGAAGTGCTGCGCGTATTGCACACCCTCAAAGGAAGCGCCCGTCTTGCCGGGGCCATGCGCCTCGGGGAAATGGCGCACCGCATCGAGTCCGAGATTGCATCCATTGATGCTGAAGCTGCCGCCAGCCAGGAGTTTGAATTCCTGTTGACCCATTTTGACGGGATGCAGAATGCCTTTGAAGGCCTGCGCCGTCTCGATGCGACAGCATCCCAGGGCTTGTCGACTCCGGCTGGGGGCGTGCCTGCCCTCACCATCGAACCTGATTTGCAGGATAGCCATGTATTCCTACCTGAAAACGATGCTGAGGTTGCCCCCGTCATCGACAGCACCCGTGCCACTACCAGTGCCAAAGCCTATGCCAGAAAAATCGAAATCCCCGGGCCGCAAGTCATGGTCATGCAGCCCTTGCGGCAGGCTGCCAACGCCACCATACGGGTGCGTACCCAATTGCTTGACCGCATGGTCAATCAGGCCGGTGAAGTCATGATCAGCCGCTCACGCCTTGAAGCTGAAGTTGGCCAGCTGCGGATTTCCCTGAATGACATGACGGGCAGCCTGACCCGGTTGCGCCAGCAACTGCGAGATATCGAACTGCAGGCTGAAACCCAGATGCAGTCGCGTCTGGCCCTGGCGAAGGAAGCGCAGGCAGGCTTCGATCCGCTGGAGTTTGACCGCTTTACCCGTGTGCAGGAGTTGACCCGCATGATGGCCGAGTCGGTCAACGACGTGGCCACCGTGCAACGCACCCTGCACCGCACCATTGAAGCGACGGAAGACGACCTGGTTGCCCAGGGCCGCCAGACCCGGGAACTGCAGCGCGATTTGCTGCGTACCCGGATGGTGGAGTTTGAAAGCGTTTCCGAGCGGCTGTACCGCGTGGTCCGGCAAACTTCCAAGGAAACCGGCAAACAGGTGCGCCTGGACCTGCATGGCGGCAACCTCGAAATGGACCGCGGCATGCTGGACCGCATGATGCCCGCTTTCGAGCATTTGCTGCGCAACTGCGTGACCCACGGCATTGAAGCGCCGCAAGCACGCACCAGGGCAGGCAAGGATCCTGTCGGCCTGATCACCATTCATCTTCGCCAGGAAGGCAACGACGTATCCGTCGCGCTCAGTGACGATGGTGCCGGCCTGAACCTGGCACGTATCCGTGAACGGGGCATCAGCCAGGGCTTGATAACAGCCAGCCAGGCAATGGATGAGGAAGCCACTGCCAGCCTGATTTTCCTCCCCGGTTTTTCAACGGCGCAAGAAGTGACTGAACTTGCCGGACGGGGCATCGGGCTGGATGTGGTTCACACCGAGGTGATTTCACTGGGCGGCAGGATCAAGACATCGACCGTTGCCGGCAAGGGCACGGATTTCACCATGGTGTTGCCGCTGACCACGGCTGTGACGCAGGTGGTGATGATGCGCGCCGGAAGCATGTCGGTCGGTGTCCCGGCCAATGTGGTGGAAACCGTGCGGCGTGCGTCGGCGGCCGAGTTGCAACAGGCTTACCGTACCGGCACGCTGGATGTGGGCGGCGAGGCGGTGCCTTTCTTCTGGTCTGGCGCCTTGCTGCAGGCCTCGCATTTCAGTGGCGAGGCCCAGGCCAAAACCACGCCGGTTGTCGTTTTCCGCAGCGCCGCCCAGCGTATTGCCTTGCACGTCGATGAAGTGCTGGGCAACCGCGAAGTGGTGGTTAAAAATCTTGGTCCCCAGTTGTCGGGATTGCCGGGTCTGACAGGCATGTCCATGCTGCCTTCAGGTGCCGTGGTGCTGATCTATAACCCTGTGGCACTGGCCGCTGTCTATGGCGAACAGGCCCGCGCATGGAGCAAGGACTATTTTGACCAGGATGGGGTGCCGGCTTCCGGCCGCCGTGCCGATAACATTTCCCAGGTTCCGGCGGCACCCAAAACGCCGCTCATCCTGGTGGTTGACGATTCCATCACCGTGCGGCGTGTCACGCAGCGGCTCTTGCTGCGTGACGGCTATCGGGTGGCGATGGCCGCCGATGGATTGCAGGCGCTGGAGAGGCTGCAGGAAGAACTGCCGGCCGTGGTGCTGTCAGACATTGAAATGCCACGCATGGACGGCTTTGACCTGGTGCGCAACATCCGTGCCGATGCGCGCATGAAGGGCCTGCCCATCATCATGATCACTTCGCGCATTGCCGGAAAACACAACGAGCATGCCGTGGAGCTGGGTGTCAACCATTACCTGGGCAAGCCCTACTCCGAAGACGAGTTGCTGCGGCTGATCCGGCAATACTGTTCAGTACAAGCTGCTGTTATGGCTTAAACAGGCCTCTTGCGCATGCAGGACGGGCGTGAATAGCTATTGAAATAATAGCAAAATGCGCCTCAGGAGCTTTTCAGGATCGCGTAATGCTGCAAGGTTAGCGCACGCGCCTCGGCATGTTCCACCACAGGCATCGGATCGTTGCTGCCCAGCATCAGGCCCGCGGCAGCCCGCTCCATCGGGGAGGCCAGCCAGGGGCTGTGCAAGGCAGCCTTGGAAAGCTTTGCCAGTACCGGCAGGCACTTGCGGATGAACATTCCTTCAGCGTCAAACTTTTCGCTTTGGCTGACGGGGTTGAAAATCCGGAAGTAAGGCTGGCATCGCAAGCAGAACATTGGTGATGCCCCCGGAATTCCTGCAAATGCCGTGTCTGGCTATCTGCACGGTAACGCGTAAAATCCGCCGATGGCCACGGAATCCAACCCTTCGATCAACCTCACGCACCACTTTCTCATTGCCATGCCCGGGCTGGAGGATGAGGCCTTTTCCAAAAGCGTGATCTACATGTGCGAGCACAGCGAGCGCGGGGCTTTGGGCCTGATCATCAACAAGCCCAGCGACATCAATGTCCAGGGCCTGTTCGACAAGGTCGAGTTGCCGCTGCGCCGGGGCGACCTGACGCAAACCCCGGTGTTCCAGGGCGGCCCGGTGCAGACCGAGCGCGGTTTCGTGCTGCATGAATCCATGATGCCCGGCAATGAATCGGTCTATGCCTCGACCATGTCGATTCCGGGCGGGCTGGAAATGACCACCTCCAAGGATGTGCTCGAAGCCCTGTCAACGGGTGCCGGGCCGCTCAAGGTGTTTGTCTCGCTCGGTTACTCGGCCTGGGGCGAGGGCCAGCTCGAATCGGAATTGCTCGACAACAGCTGGCTGACGGTGGCAGCCGACCTGGGCGTTATTTTTGACACGCCGGTCGAAGAGCGCTATGACAAGGCGCTCGGGTTGCTGGGCCTTGAAAGCTGGATGATTTCTCCCGTGGCCGGACATGGATGAGCCCGGAGGGCTGGCGGATAGTGATGGTTTCCTGCCCGAAAATAGCCCGATGGCAGCGCCTCATCCGGCGGCGGGTTGCCAGACCTTTCTGGCATTTGACTATGGCCTCAAGCGCACCGGCGTTGCGTCGGGCAACATCCTGACCCGCACGGCTTCCCCGCAAGCCACCATTGCCGCCGAAGGCGTTGCGCGTTTCCCGATCATCCAGGCCAGGCTCAAGGAATGGCAGCCCGATGCGCTGGTGGTCGGCATCCCGTTTCACCCCGATGGTGCCAGCCACGACAATACCGTGCGGGCGCAAAAGTTTGCCCGGCAACTGCGCGGCCGGTTTGGCCTGAAGGTGTTCGAGGTCGATGAGCGCTACAGCACCACCGAAGCGCTGGCCAGCGGCGCCAGGGATGCCGATGCCGCGTCGGCCTGCATCATCCTGGAACAATTTTTAAGGAGTCTTCCCCATGAGTAGTCTGGTCCTTGACGCCGAGGCGCTGTATGCCGATTTGCTGCGCGGCATGCGCCAGCAGCTCGCCTCCCATGGCCGGCCGCCGCGCCTGGTGGGCGTGGCTTCAGGCGGCGCCTGGCTGGCAGAGCGGCTGCAAAAAGACCTCGGGCTGAATGAAGAGATCGGCATTTTGTCGTCATCCATGCACCGCGACGATTTTGCGCAGCGCGGGCTGGCGTCCAGCGGCCAGACCGTGCTGCCTTTTGATGTCAATGGCGCGCACCTGATCGTGATTGACGATGTGCTCTACACCGGGCGCACGATACGCGCCGTGCTCAATGAGCTGTTCGATTACGGGCGTCCCGCCAGCGTCAAACTGATGGTGCTGGTGGACCGGGGCGGACGCGAGTTGCCGGTGCAGGCCGACTTGGCCGTGGCGCGCGTCACCCTGCCGGCGTCGCAGACGCTGGAACTGGCCCGCACCGACGACGGCCGGTTCCGGTTTCGCCTCCAGGATAGTCAAACCCCCCGTCTGAACTGAAAGCGCAAGAGGAACTTAACGCGTGTTGTACCGACGAAACCCCCAACTCAACAAGAACGGTGAACTGATCCATCTGCTGTCCACCGAAGGCCTGTCCAGGGCCATCCTGACGCAGATTCTGGACACCGCCGCCAACTTCGTGTCAGTCAGCAGCCGCGAGGTTAAAAAAGTCCCGCTGCTGCGCGGCAAGAGCGTGTTCAACCTGTTCTTTGAAAACTCCACCCGCACCCGCACGACCTTTGAAATCGCCGCCACCCGGCTGTCGGCCGATGTGATCAACCTGGACATTGCCCGTTCCTCGGCGTCCAAGGGCGAGTCGCTGCTTGACACCATTGCCAACCTGAGCGCCATGGCCGCCGATATCTTCGTGGTGCGCCACGGTGAGTCGGGCGCGCCTTACCTGATCGCCCAGCACGTTGCGCCGCACGTCCATGTCGTCAATGCCGGCGATGGCCGCCATGCGCACCCGACGCAGGGGCTGCTCGACATGTACACCATCCGGCACTACAAGAAGGACTTCAGCAACCTGACCGTTGCCATCGTCGGTGACGTGCTGCATTCCCGCGTGGCGCGCTCCGACATTCATGCGCTGACCACGCTGGGCTGCGCCGAGGTGCGGGTGGTCGGCCCCAAGACGCTGGTGCCCGCCGACATGGCGCAGATGGGCGTGCGTGTCTGCAACACGTTAGAGGAAGGCATCCGGGGCGCCGATGTCATCATCATGCTCAGGCTGCAGAACGAGCGCATGACCGGCGCGCTGCTGCCCAGCAGCCAGGAGTTTTCCAAGAGCTTTGGCCTGACGCCCGAAAAGCTGCAACTCGCCAGGCCTGACGCCATCGTCATGCATCCAGGCCCGATCAACCGGGGCGTCGAAATTGACTCGGCCGTGGTCGATGGCGCGCAGAGCGTCATCCTGCCGCAGGTCACGTTCGGCATTGCGGTCCGCATGGCCGTGATGAGCATCGTTGCAGGGAATCTATGAGCCCCCACGCTCCCCGCTTCGCGTGGTTCGCTGCCCCCCGAGGGGGCCGCTGCGCCTGCGGCCCGGCAGAGCCGGTTCCGCGGCCCTGGCTGGCTTGGAGGCGACACCGCGCTTGTCGCTTCGCTTGGTTCGCTGCTGCCCGCCAAGGACGGCTGGCTTTGCTTGCGTGTGAGCAGCAGCCTTTTTCCGGAAAAATAAAATGAAACTCCTCATCAAAAACGGCCGTGTCATCGACCCCGCCACCGGCTTCGACCAGATCGGCGACCTGGCGATTGCCGCCGGCCGCATCGTCTCGCTGAACGGGCTGCTGGCCGATTTCGTACCGAACAAAACCATCGACGCCACCGGCTGCATCGTCGCGCCCGGCCTGATCGACCTGTCGGCCCGCCTGCGCGAGCCCGGCCATGAACATGAAGGCATGCTGCAAAGCGAGTTGGCCGCAGCCGTGGCCGGAGGCGTGACCAGCCTGGTCTGCCCGCCCGATACCGACCCGGTGCTCGACGAGCCCGGCCTGGTGGAAATGCTCAAGTTCCGCGCCGAAAAGCAGCACCAGTCGCGCGTGTTTCCGCTCGGCGCCCTGACGCGCGCGCTCAAGGGTGAAGCGCTGACCGAGATGGTCCAGCTGACCGAATCGGGCTGCGTGGGTTTTGGCCAGGCCGAAGTGCCGCTGGCCAATACGCAGGTGCTGATGCGCGCCATGCAGTACGCCGCCACGTTTGGCTATTCGATCTGGCTGCGTCCGCAAGAGCTGCACCTGGGCAAGGGCGTGGCCGCCAGCGGGGCGCTGGCCACGCGCCTGGGGCTCAGCGGCGTGCCGGTCGCTGCCGAAACGATTGCCCTGCACACGATTTTCGAGCTGATGCGCGCCACCGGCGCCCGCATCCACCTGTGCCGCATCAGCAGCGCTGCCGGCGTTGCCTTGGTGGCCCAGGCCAAGGCCGAGGGGCTGGCCGTGACCTGCGATGTCAGCATCAACAGCCTGCACCTGACCGATGTGGACATTGGCTACTTCGACAGCCGCATGCGCCTGGACCCGCCGCTGCGCCAGCAGCGCGACCGCGATGCGCTGCGCCAGGGGCTGGCCGACGGCACGATTGATGCGCTGGTGTCCGACCACACGCCGGTCAATGAAGACGCCAAGACCCTGCCGTTCGCCGAGGCCGAGCCGGGCGCGACCGGCCTGGAGCTGCTGCTGGGCCTGGCCTGCAAATGGGGCCATGACCGCCAGGCGGGCATGACCCGGGCGCTGGCCGTGCTGACCAGCGAGCCGGCGCGCGTGCTCGGCAGTGCGCTGGGCACGCTGCAGGCCAGCGCAGGCCACCTGGTCAAGGGCGGCGTTGCCGATATTTGCATATTCGACCCGGACAGCGAATGGACGGTGGAGCCGGCGGCCCTGCGCAGCCAGGGCAAGCACACGCCGTTTTCGGGCCACGCATTGCCCGGCTCCGTGCGCTACACCCTGGTCGGCGGGCAGGTCGCGTTCGAGCGCGCCTGACGCATGCGGGTCAGCTCTTTTCCGCCGTCCGGCAACCTGCCTGCAGGCGCGCCATGAGGCGCATGCGGGCCTGCTGGCGCTTGCTGCGCATATTCGGCCACATCCTGGGCGGCGTGTGGGTGGCCGCCGTGCGTCTGCCGCGCCTGCAGGCCTCCCAGCAAAGCGCACTGGTTCAGGTCTGGGCGCTGGCCTTCCTGGAGCATGCCGGCATTGCGCTTGAGATTCGCGGGCAGCCGCCCGTAACCGGGCCGGTGCTGCTGGTGTCCAACCATATTTCCTGGCTCGATATTCCGGTGATGCATGCGGCGCGCCACTGCCGTTTTGTCTCCAAGTCCGATGTGCAGGACTGGCCGCTCGTCGGTACGCTGGCGACGGCCGCCGGAACGCTTTACATCGAGCGCAGCTCGCGGCGCGATGCCTTGCGGATGACGCACCTGATGCGGGACGCGCTGCTGGCTGGCGAGGTGCTGGCGGTGTTTCCCGAAGGCACCACCGGCGATGGCCGCGTGCTGCTGCCTTTTCATGCCAATTTGCTGCAGGCCGCCATATCGGGGGATGCGCCCGTCCAGCCGGTCGGCCTGCATTTTATGGACCAGGCCAGCGGCGACATCAGCCATGCGCCCAGCTACATTGGCGACGAATCGCTGCTCGGCTCCATCTGGCGCACCCTTTGCGCGCCGCCTATCGTGGCCGTGGTGCATTACGGCGAGCCCGAAGGGGCTCAGGGCCGTGACCGCCGCGCCTGGAGCGAGCATTTGCGCCAGACGGTGGATGGCCTGCGGCAGCGCTGAAGTCTTAATTTGCTATTAAAATAATAGCTGTAGACGCTTGTCAGTCCTGCGCAGATAGCCATTTTTATGCTGAAATGGCCTTACGCGTTGCGCGCAAAGGTCACGACATGGTCCACTTCGGCCCGAATGCCGACCCATTCGCCGACGGCATGGTCGTGGTGGCTGGGCACATGGGCCAGCACGGCCTCGCCGCTGGCCAGTTGCATCGTATAAAGAAACTCCGAGCCGCGAAACGCCTTGCGAACAATCCTGGCCTTCACCGGCGAAGCGCCGTCATGCACGATGTCGTCGGCGCGCAGCAGCACGTCGCATTCGCCGCCGGGGTAGCTTGACGGCAGCGGGCATTCATCCTGTCCGGCCAGGTCGCCCAGCGGCGTGCGCGCCACCACGCCGCTGCCCTGATGCATCAGCGTGGCCGGAACAAAGACGCCGTGGCCAATAAAGTCGGCCACGAAGCGGGTTGCCGGCCGGTGGTAGAGCGCATAGGCATCGTCCCACTGGTGCAGCTGTCCTTCGTGCATCACGCCGATGCGGTCGCCGATGGCAAAGGCTTCGAGCTGGTCGTGGGTCACGAACAGCGCCGTCGCGCCGGCCGCTTTCAGGATGCCGCGCACCTCATGCGCCAGCCGTTCGCGCAAATCAACGTCGAGGTTTGAAAACGGCTCGTCGAGCAGCAGCAGGCGCGGCCCCGGTGCCAGCGCCCGCGCCAGCGCCACGCGCTGCTGCTGCCCGCCCGACAGCTCGTGCGGAAAACGCTTGTGCGCCTGGCCCATGCCGACCAGTTCCAGCACCTCGTCCACGCGCAGTCTGCGGGCGGCAGCGTTCAAATGCATGAGGCCGAAAGCGACATTGCCCGCAATGCTCAGATGCGGAAACAGCGCGTAATCCTGGAACACCATGCCAATCTGGCGCGATTCGGCGGGCACATGGACCTGCGGGCTGCTGACGATTTGCTTTGCCAGCCGGATGGTGCCCGCATGGGCGCGCTCCAGGCCGGCGACAGCCCGCAGCAAGGTGGTCTTGCCGCAACCCGAAGGGCCGATCAGCACGCCAATCTCGCCAGCCGCCAGGCCGAACGACACGCCATTGACCGCCGCGTGGGCGCTTCCTGCGTAATGCACGCCGAGTTGAGTGACTTCGAGAAACATCGTTAAATTGTAGATGATTACAATTCTCATTTGCAGCAACTGGCTGCAAACACCACGGCGTACGCAGGTGGGGCGCATGACCCGCACCAGCGATGGCCTTTTATTGGGTCTTTATGTTTCGCCGGCTCTTTTCCCGTTTTCTTCCTTCTGCCTTTTTGTCGCTGCTGGTCGCACTGCTGACGCTGCCGGTGCTGGCCGTGGTGCTGTCCTGGCTGGCGTTCGACAGCGAGGCGCGTTCCATCCTGACCCAGATGCTGCAGACGGTGCTGCCCGACTACACCTGGACCTCGCTGCTGCTGTGCCTGCTGGTCGGCGCGGGCGTGGCCGGGGTCGGCATGGCAACGGCCAGCGCCGTGACGCTGTTCGAGTTTCCGGGCCGGCGCACCTTTGAATGGGCCTTGCTGCTGCCGCTGGCCATGCCGGCCTATGTTCTGGCCTATGCCTATACCGACTTTCTGCAATACGGCGGGCCGCTGCAGACAGCGCTGCGCGCGGCTTTCGGGCTGCAGGGGCGACTGCTGCCCGAGGTGCGCAGCCTGGGCGGCGCGGTGCTGGTGTTCACGGCGGCACTGTATCCGTATGTCTATCTGCTGGCGCGCACCGCCCTGTCGGAGCGGGCGGCGCACCTGATGGAAGCGGCCCGGCTGCTGGGCGCGCCGCTGTCCCGGCGCATTCGCGAGGTTGCCCTGCCGCTGGCGCGTCCGGCCGTGGCCGCCGGCGTGGCGCTGGCGCTGATGGAAACGCTGGCGGATTTTGGCGTCTCCAGCTACTTCGGCATCCAGACCTTTACCGCTGGCATCTACAAGGCCTGGCTGTCGATGGACAACCGCATGGCGGCCGCGCAACTGGCGACCCTGCTGCTGGTTTTTGTCGCGGTGCTGCTGCGCATCGAGCACAGCGCCCAGCAACGCATGCGCTTTGCCGCCGGCCGTGGCGCGCGCGCCGGGTCTGCCGATGCAGCGCCGGTGCAACTGCGCGGCGGGCGGGCGGCGCTGGCCTGGCTGGTGTGCGCCGCACCGATTGCATTGGGCTTTGTATTGCCGGTGCTGTTCATGCTGCGTCCCCTGATCCGGGGCTGGGACAAGCTGCTGTGGAGCCAGTTTGCCAGCTGGACATTCAACAGCCTGTGGCTGGCCGGCCTGAGCGCCGTACTGGCGACCGCGCTGGCCATGGGACTGGCGTTTGCGGTGCGGCGCCAGCCCGATGCGCTGACCCGGGGCGCGGTACAACTGGCCAGCCTGGGCTATGCCGTTCCGGGCGCGGTGATCGTGGTCGGACTGCTGTTGCCGGTGGGCTGGCTGCAGGCGGCTGCGCCCCAGACCAGCGCCGGCTACTGGATCACGGCTACCGTGCTCGGCGTGGTCTGGGCTTACCTGGTGCGTTTTAGCGCCGTGGCGCTGCAAAGCATCCAGAGCGGCTATTCGCGCATTCCATCGAGCTTTGATGACAGCGCCCGCATGCTCGGCACCACCGGCGCCGGCCTGCTGCGGCGGGTCCACTGGCCGCTGCTCAGGCGCTCGGTGGCGGTCGCTAGCCTGCTGGTGTTTGTCGATGTGATGAAGGAGTTGCCCGCCACGCTGGTGCTGCGGCCCTTCAACAGCGACACGCTGGCGGTGGTGACTTACCAGCTGGCACGCGATGAGCGCCTGGGCGAGGCCGCCTTGCCGGCCTTGGCGCTGGTACTGGTGGGCCTGCTGCCGGTGGCCTTGCTGAGCCGCACCCTGCGCTCGAAGTAGCCGGTTCTCATCGGCGGATTGCGCTCGGCTGTAGGCATGAGACTACCCGCTGCGTATCTTCCTGCCTACCGGTGACGGGCGGCTTCATGGCTACTATTTGTCATCTGCAGACAGGGCTTGTCGCCCTTGTGGAGTTCCCCGGAACTTCAGGCAGACGCTCAATATTTTTCGAGGAAAAAACATGAACCAAGATCGCGTAGAAGGTAACTGGCTTCAATTCAAGGGCAAGGTCAAGGAGCAGTGGGGCAAGCTGACCGACGATGATCTCGATGTCATCGCCGGCAAGCGCGACCAGTTGCTGGGCAAGATCCAGGAACGCCATGGCGTCACCCTGGAAGAGGCTGAAAAGCAGGTCAAGGCCTGGCATGAACGCAATCCTTCCAATTTCTTTTGAGCGTTACTGAGCCGTCGCTCGTGCACCTCACCCTCTCAAGCCATCAAAATTACCAAGGAACCATCATGAAAAACAAGCTTCTTATGCTGACCGTCGCCATGTCTTGTGCTTTTGCCGGCAATGCCATGGCACTGACCAAAGCCGAATACAAGACGCAGAAAGACCAGATCAGCGCCGACTACAAGGCCAATCGCGACAAGTGCGGCACCCTGAAGGACAACGCCAAGGACATCTGCGTGTCCGAAGCCAAGGGCACGGAAAAAGTCGCCAAGGCCGAACTCGAAGCCCAGTACAAGCCCAGCGCCAAGCACACCCGCGATGTCGCCATGGCCAAGGCTGATGCGGCCTATGACACCGCCAAGGAAAAGTGCGATGACCTGGCCGGCAATGCCAAGGATGTCTGCGTCAAGGATGCCAAGGCCGCCCATGTGAAAGCCAAGGAAGATGCCAAGGTCGCCAAGGTTGCCACGGACACCACCGTCAACAAGACTGAAAAAGTGAACGAAGCCAAGAAAGACGCCAATGCTGAAAAGCGCGAGGCCGACTACAAGGCCGCCAAAGAGCGTTGCGACAGTCTGACTGGCACGGCCAAGGACACTTGCCAGGCTGACGCCAAGGCCAAGTTCGGCATGTAATGCACGCCTGACCGCTCGTCAGTTCAGGTCATGCCTGTGACATCAGAGCCCTGAAAATCCCGGAACTGCGCAAGCAGGCCGGGATTTTTTGATTCAGCTGAGTGCTCTTGTTTTGATAGCTGCTATCGCACATGGAGCAAGCGCTGGAGTCTGTTTTTATCGCTCCTGACGCGGATTGAGGCGCTCACCCCGGTGCGGCAAGGCGCCCCGCAGCGCTTTTGACCAGCTTCAGAAGTTTCAGGCGGCTGCGTAAGGTCGGGTAGTGAGCAAAACTATGCGTTGAGGAAGCCGCCGGCCGGCTGTTTCAGCCCTGCAGCAGGCCGCTGCGCGCGGCGCGCTTGATGGCCTGCGTCAGGCGTTCGGCGGCCAGCGGCTCGCGCGCCCAGTGCTGCCAGTACAGCACCACATCGACCGGATGGCCGGGCACGACTTCCTGCAGCGGCGCCCGCCCGCTGCGCGCCTGCAGCATCAGGTCGGGCACCATGCCCCAGCCCATTCCCAGTTCGAGCGCCAACTCGAACGCATCGACCGCCGGCACGAAGTGGCGCGGATACAGCGCACCCTGCAAATTGAAATGCTGCGCCAGCCAGGCGTCCTGCAGCGCGTCCTTGCGGTTGAAGATCACCGCCGGGCTGCGCAGCATGAGGTGGGGCAGGGCGGCGCCCCACTCGGCCACCAGCGCCGGCGCGGCCACGCAGCGGTAGCGCATGATGCCCAGCGGCTCGGCCACGCAGCCGCGCATGGCCCGCGCCAGCGTGGTGACGCAGCCCACCACATCGCCGCTCTTGAGCGCGTCATGGGTGTGGTCCTGGTCGTCCACCACCACGTCGAGCAGCAGGCGGTGCTGTTGCAGGGCCGGCGCCACGCCGGGCAAAAACCAGCTGGTCAGCGAGTCGGCATTCACCGCCACGCTCAAGGTCTGCAGGCGTGCCGTGTCCGCGCCCGCGCCCGGCAGGCCGGCCATCAGGTCGGCCTCCATCAGGCGCAGCTGCTTGACATGCGCCAGCAAAGCCTGGCCCGCCGGGGTGGCGGCTACCCGCTTGCCGCGCACCAGCAGCCGCTGGCCGAGCGCGGCCTCCAGCGACTTGATGCGCAGCGACACCGCCGCCAGCGTCACGCTCAGCGCCTTGGCGGCCGCGCCGAAGCTGCCGCTTTCAATGACGGCGGCCAGCGCTTCGAGTTGCCTTGCATCCAGCATGGAACCTGCTTTAGTTTTTATTGAGTAAAGCTAATTCTAGTTAATTCTGTTTAATAAATGGGCCGGACTGGCGACACTGGCAGGGCGTCTGCAGAACAGGCGTTTCCCCCTTCACTCCTGGCTTCGTCTCATCATGAACTTCTTCACCGCTCCGGCTTTCTTCGCTGGCCTGGCTTTAAGCCTGTCGCTCATCATGGCCATCGGACCGCAAAACGCCCATGTCATGCGCATGGGCCTGCGGCGCGAGCACCTGTGGCTGACGGTGGCGATTTGCGTGGTGACGGATGTGTCGCTGATCGCCGTGGGCGTGGGCGGGCTGGCGCAACTGGGCGGTCTGTCCGGCAAGGTGCTGGGCGCGCTGGCCGGCGCCGGCGCCGTGCTGCTGTTCATGTATGGCGCGCAGGCGATGCGGCGCTTTGTCCGGCCCGCGCCGCAGGCCTTGCCCGGCGCCGGGCCGCAGGCGGCGCCGGGCATGTCGCGCCGCCGCGCCATCGGCCTGGCGCTGGCCATGTCCTGGCTCAACCCGCACGCCTGGCTGGACACCGCCGTGCTGATGGGCACCGCCTCGCTGGCCTATGCGCGGCCCGACAACGCCGTGTTCGGCCTGGGCGCCGCCGCCGGCTCGCTGCTGTGGTTCACCGCGCTGGGCCTGGCCATGTGGAGCCTGGGCAGCCGCCTGAACGCGCCGTGGGTCTGGCGCACGCTCGATGGCCTGGTGGCGCTGATGATGTGGGGCACCGCGCTGTGGCTGCTGGCCGGGCTGGTTTAGGTTTTTTTTCGGGAAAGTGCTATCTAATCAATAGCTACTTATGCACTACAGGCAAGCGCAAACGCCTTGTTTTATGCATGAATTCGATGGTCGGCGCGTCCTTTTGCCTCACTGCCGCCAGAACTCGGGCTGGCTGTAGTGGTGCTTCAGGAAATCAATCCACAGCCGCACCCGCAGCGGCAGATGCTTGGCGCCCGGAAACACGGCGTAAATGCCGTTGGCCGGCGCGGCAAAGTCTTCCAGCACCGCCACCAGCCGGCCGGCGGCAATTTCGGACTCGACCTCCCAGGTGCTGCGCCAGGCAATGCCGTAGCCCGCCAGGCACCAGTCGTGCAGCACCTGCCCGTCCGAGCAGTCGAGCGGCCCGCCGGGCTTGAGGTGGATGATCTCTGAGTCGCCGGCAAGCTGCGCGTCGGCCAGGACGCCTTCACCTTGCCGCCCTGGGGCGTTGCGCGGAACGCGAAACGCCCAGCCGCGCGTCTGCGAGGCTTCGCTCGACAAGCTCAGGCAGTCAAACCGGGCCAGCTCGCCGGGGTGCTGCGGCGTGCCGTGCAGCTTCAGATAGCGCGGCGTGGCCACGCACAGGCGCCGGTTGTCGGCCAGCCGGACGCTGACCAGCGACGAGTCGGGCAGGTCGCCGACGCGCACCGCGCAGTCAAAGCCCTCGCCGGCCAAGTCCACCACGCGGTCGCTCAGGTTCAGCGTGATGGTCACGTCGGCATGCTGCTCGCGGAACTTGGGCACCAGCGGCGCGACATGGCGCCGGCCAAAACCGGCCGGCGCGGTGATGCGCAGGTGGCCGCTGGCCTTCACGCCACCGGCCGACACGCTGGCCTCGGCGTTCGCCAGGTCGGCCAGCAGGCGCTGGCAGTCTTCGAGGAAGGCGCTGCCCTCGTGCGTCAGGGTGATGCGCCGCGTGGTGCGCACCAGGAGCTTGACGCCCAGGCGCTCTTCCAGCGCATCGAGCCGCCGCCCCATGATGGCCGGCGCCACGCCCTCGGCCAGCGCCGCCGCCGTGAGGCTGCCGCGCGCGACCACCGAGACAAAGGATTCGAGCTGCTTGAGTTTGGCCATGGATGCAAATTATGCGGCGGGGTGCGGCGCACCGCCCGACTGCATTGCATTTAAAAAAGTCCTCAATCAAACGATGGATCGTTCATTAATGCCTGCTTGCCGATCAAATAAAGTAGAGCCCATGGAAAAACCACGCTCTGCCCCGCCTGCCGCGACGATTAAAGCCGTGCTGTTCGACGCCTACGGCACGCTGTTCGACGTGTACAGCGTCGGCCTGCTGGCCGAGCAGCTTTTTCCCGGTCGCGGCCAGGCGCTGAGCGTGATGTGGCGCGACAAGCAGATCGAATACACCCACCTGGTCAGCACCAGCAGCGGCGGCGCGCACTACCAGCCGTTCTGGGCGCTGACCCGCGCGGCGCTGGTGTACGCTATCAAAAGAATAGTGGCTGATGCAGGCGCAGACTGCGCAACAGGCCAGTTTGATGCCAAAGTCGAGCAGCTGATGAACCAGTACCGGCATTTGTCGGCCTTTCCCGAGAATCGCGAGGTGCTGCAGGCGCTGAAAAGCCAGGGCATCGTCACCGGCATCCTGTCGAACGGCGACCCGGCCATGCTGGCGGTGGCGGTCAAGTCCGCCGGACTGGGCGACCTGCTCGACCACGTCATCAGCGTCGATGCGGTGCGCAAATACAAGACCCATCCCGACGCCTATGCGCTCGGCCTCAAGGCCACCGGCCTGCCGGCGCAGCACATCGCCTTCGTCAGCTGCAACAGCTGGGACGCGCTGGCCGCCACCTGGTTCGGCTACCAGACGCTGTGGGTCAACCGCAGCCAAGCGCCGTTCGAGGAACTCGGCACCCAGCCGCTGTACACCGGCACCAGCCTGCGCGACGTGCTGGCGCTGCCTTTGCGCGGTGCGGCGGCATGACGCCCGCGGACATCCTGCTGATGGGCGCGGGCGGATTCGCTGCCGGCGTGGTCAACGCCGTGGCGGGCGGCGGCACCTTCTTTTCGTTTCCGGCGCTGCTGGCCGTGGGCCTGCCGCCGGTCGTGGCCAACGCCAGCAACTCGGTCGCACTGTGGCCGGGCAGCCTGGCGGGCGCCTGGGCATACCGGCGCGAGCTGGCGGCTTACAAGCGCTACCTGCTGCCGATGGGCGCGGCGTCGCTGCTGGGCGGCATTGCGGGCAGCCTGCTGTTGCTGGTGGCGGGCGATGCGCGCTTTTCGGCGCTGATTCCGTGGCTGCTGGCCTTTGCCACCTTGCTGTTTGCCTTCAGCCCGCAGATTTCGGCGGCGTTGAAGCGGCGGCGCCCGGCCCGGCCTGCGCGGGCCGGTGGCGACTACGGAAGCGGCTCGCCCGCTGGCTGGCTGGTGCAGCTGCTGGTGTCGATTTACGGCGGCTTTTTTGGCGCGGGCATGGGCATTTTGACGATGGCCAGCCTGGCCATGGGCGGCCATGAGGATGTGCAGCACATCAATGCCCTGAAAAACCTGCTGTCGGCGGTCAATTACAGCGTGACCGCCCTGACCTTCATCATCGCCGGCGCCGTCAGCTGGCCGCAGACGCTGGTGATGCTGCTGGCCGCCAGCGCGGGCGGCTACGGCGGCGCCCGTTTGGCGCGCCGCATCCGGGGGCCGTGGCTGCGCCGCGTGGTGATTGCCGTGGGCAGCGCGCTGACACTTTATTATTTCTACAAGGCGCGGGGCTGATCCGGCAGCGCCCGCCAGCCCCGCCATTTCGCCACTTTTCTTTCCCATTGATGTTTAAAAAAGGACTTGACCATGACCGAACGCACCCCCGCCCACCGCCTGCAAGTGGCGACCGAGCTTTTCAACTTCATCGAAGACAAGGTGCTGCCCGGCGCCGGCGTTGCCAGCGAGGCGTTCTGGAGCGGCTTTGACGCCATCGTCGCCGACCTGGCGCCGAAAAACATCGCCCTGCTGGCCGAGCGCGACCGCCTGCAGCTGGAGATGGACGCCTGGCACAGCGCCCACCCCGGCCCGATTGCCGACATGCCCGCCTACCGCGCCTTCCTGGAGCAAACCGGCTACATCACGCCCCAGCCGCAGGACGTGACCATCACCACCGCCAACGTCGATGCCGAACTGGCCGTGCAGGCCGGCCCGCAGCTCGTCGTGCCGATCCTGAACGCCCGCTACGCGCTGAACGCCGCCAACGCCCGCTGGGGTTCGCTGTACGACGCGCTGTATGGCACCGACGCGATTCCCGAAACCGATGGCGCTGAAAAAGGCCAGGGTTACAACCCCGTGCGCGGCGCCAGGGTCATCGCCTTTGCGCGTGACTTCCTCGACCAGTCCGCGCCCCTGGCGAGCGGCTCGCACAGGGATTCGACCGGCTACAGCGTCGCAGGCGGCCAGCTCGCCGTCACGCTGGCTGACGGCTCCACGACCGGCCTGGCCACGCCCGCCCGGTTCGTCGGCTACCAGGGCGAGGCCAGCGCGCCCACGTCCGTGCTGCTGGTTCACAACGGCCTGCACATCGACATCCTCATCAACCGCGCCACGGCCATCGGCAAGACCGATTCAGCGGGCGTGAGCGACATGGTGATCGAGTCGGCGATCTCGACCATCCTCGACCTGGAAGACTCCGTGGCCGTGGTCGATGCCGAAGACAAGGTGCTGGCCTACGGCAACTGGCTGGGCATTTTGCAAGGCACACTGACCGAGGAAGTCAGCAAGGGCGGCAAGACCTTCACGCGCGGCCTGAACCCCGACCGCGTGTACACGGGCGCCAACGGCCAGCCGGTCACGCTGCACGGCCGCTCGCTGATGTTCGTGCGCAACGTCGGCCACCTGATGACGAACCCGGCCATCCTGTACGACGGCGGCAAGGAGATTCCCGAAGGCATCATGGACGCGGTCATCACCACGACGATTGCCATCCATGACCTGCAGCGCAAGGGCAACTCGCGCACCGGCAGCGTCTATATCGTCAAGCCCAAGATGCACGGCCCGGCCGAAGTCGCCTTTGCCTGCGAGCTGTTCAGCCGCGTGGAAAGCCTGCTCGGCTTGAGCCCCAACACCGTCAAACTCGGCATCATGGACGAAGAGCGCCGCACCAGCGTCAACCTCAAAGCCTGCATCGCCGAAGCCCAAGCGCGCGTGGCCTTCATCAACACCGGCTTCCTCGACCGCACCGGCGACGAGATGCACACCGCCATGCAGGCCGGCCCCATGATCCGCAAGGGCGACATGAAGACCAGCGCCTGGATTACCGCCTACGAAAAGAACAACGTGCTGGTCGGCCTGAGCTGCGGCCTGCGCGGCAAGGCGCAGATCGGCAAGGGCATGTGGGCCATGCCCGACCTGATGGCCGCCATGCTGGAGCAGAAAATCGGCCACCCGAAAGCCGGCGCCAACACCGCCTGGGTGCCCAGCCCGACCGCCGCCACGCTGCACGCGCTGCATTACCACCAAATCCTGGTGTCGGATGTGCAAAAAGAGCTGGAAAAGATCGACGCCAACGCCGAGCGCGACACCCTCCTCAACGGCCTGCTGCAAATCCCGGTCACGGCCACGCCGAACTGGTCGGCGCTAGAGAAGCAGCAGGAACTCGACAACAACGCCCAGGGCATTTTGGGCTACGTGGTGCGCTGGATCGACCAGGGCGTGGGCTGCTCGAAAGTGCCCGACATCCACAACATCGCGCTGATGGAAGACCGCGCCACGCTGCGCATTTCCAGCCAGCACATGGCCAACTGGCTGCACCACGGCGTCGTGACCCAGGCGCAGGTCAAGGAAACCTTCGAGCGCATGGCCGCCGTGGTCGATGGCCAGAACGCGGGTGATCCGCTGTACAAGAACATGGCCGGGCACTTCGACACGTCAGCGGCGTACAAGGCGGCTTGCGATCTGGTGTTCAAGGGGCTGGAGCAGCCGAGCGGCTACACCGAGCCGCTGCTGCATGCCTGGCGCTTGAAGGTGAAGGCCGGGACGGTTTGATTGTGGCGGCGCGGGTTGCTATGAATTGAATAGCTGCTTGCGCCCGTCCGTTATGCGCAAGAGGCCTTTTTGGCGCGAGGCAATTCAGCCGCCGGTTCCCGTCATCGCCATCAGCTTGGCAAAAAAGCGATGCACATCCTCGTGGATTTCATCGGCCGTCATGGCCGTTGCGACACGTTCGCGCAGCACTTCCACCGAGGGCTCACCCCTGCGCAGGGTGTGAAACAGTGAATCGTTGTTTTCAAACAGGATGCGTTTGCCGTCCAGCACCGCAAAGATATTGGCCGTCACGGTGCGCCAGGTCTTTCCCGGCGGCAGCGTGAGGTTCTGATCGGAAAAGAACGCGTCAATCGCCTGAAGCACCGGCTGATTAAAAAGATCTCCGTCCAGGTTGTTCAAGCTCTGGAGCGCCGCACGCCGCCAGGCAGGCGGCACCAGCAGATAGTTCTCGATGTTCTTGCGCTTCCACTCCACCAGAGTCGGGTTGCCTTCTGGCGGATGGAAGGCTTTATCCGCATCGTCGTAGTCAAACAGCATCAGGCGCTTCACGCCGGGCACGATCTGGCTCAGTGCGGCGAAATGCTTGTCAGCCTGCTCTTTCATGGCTTGCTTGTTGCCCCCGCCCATCACCTCGAAACAGAGCTTGTCCATCACCGGCAGCGCGCCGCACTGCTCGGCCCAGCCGCGCAGGATGCGCTCATCGCTTTCGCCCTCGACATACACCATATAAGGCGCACCCGCCAGGCGGGCAATGTTTTCGTTCGACACCTCGGACATCGCCCGCAGGATGGCTGGCGTTGATTCAATGCGTGTCGGCACCTGCTTGAGCAAAGACAAAATCTGGTGCGCGTCCACGCCCTTGGCGAATTCCTCCGCATGGGTGGCGATCAGGAATTGAACCCCTTTTTCAGCCGCTTTTTTCTTGAAGTAATCGAGTATTTCACGCTGCAGATTGACGTGCAGATGCGCGTCGGGCTCGTCCAGCAAGATCGTCGTGGGCTGGTAGCCGTACAAAAAAGCCAGCAGCGTCATGGTTTGATGAAAACCGCTGCCCCCGGAAATCAGGTCGTAGGTCTTGCCGTTCTGCTTGTATTCCACGCCGATGTACACATCCTTGGCAGAGTCGTACTGCGGGGGAATCAGCTCGACGGAAAACCAGCGTTTGACCACACTGGCCAGTTCGGTCCAGTCGGCGGGCACGGGCGGGCGTTTGGCGGGATTGGCCTGTTCAAGGGCACCTTCGTCTTCAGCAGGCGGGCGCCACACCTGCAGCAGCAAATTGCGCAGCACACTGCCCGGCTGCCCCTTGCCGACCTGCTGCCGGATGGGCGCCTTGTCGAGCCATTTTTCCGCCGGCTCCAGCCCGGAAAACGGCGGCACATAGGCAATCCGGGGCAGCTTGCCCTTTTCTTCGCAATCCCTGAACGCTTTCCAGCCACCCGCCGGAATGGCATACATGGTCTGCGGCGAATGGTAGCGAAGCTCTACCCCGAACGCCTGGGTGGTGCCGCCTGGCGCGCTCCACTCCAGCAAGATTTCAATCAGGATGAACTTCTGTTTTTTTGCCCCGTTCTCGTCCGTCGGATACGCCCGGTCCGTGCGGTCTTTCCACAGCAGGTTGAATTCAGGAACGGGCAGGGCCGTGAAGTTGGGCAACACGATTTGAATGCCGGTGCTTCCGCTGCGCCTGGCACGGTGAAACTCGTCCATGCAGAATTGCCAGATCGCCAGCGACTGCAGCACGGTGCTTTTGCCGCTGTTGTTGCGCCCCACCAGCAGGTCAAAGTTGGTGAACTTGTAGAGTTGGTCGCCAACACTTTTGAAGTTGCGCAGGGTCAGCTGGGTAATCACTGGATCAATCCTCTTTCAACATCGCGGCAAGCATTGTGGGCCGCCACCTTGACGGGCTGGGGCACCAGCGGGAAAGTAGCCAGAATGTGGGCGAATTCGGCTTCGCTCAGGCCGTAGAGATGGGCGGCCAGGCCGTCGAGTTCGGCGCGCAGGCGGGCGCGCTCGGTGGGGTCGGTGGCGCCGTCCTGGTGGCTTTTCAGGCCCACGGATTTGGCGAGGCCATCGAATTCGGGCGTGGTGCAGGTGAGGCGGGCGGCGCGCTGGACGATGGGAGTAAAGCGCGGGTCAGTAGCAGCCAGGCGCGGCACTGGCAACTGATGCAGATAAAAGAAATTGATCGTCGTCGTTACTTTCTGGCGCAACACCCAATCCATGACAAAACTATTCCAGACGGCGCACAGAAATAGCTGAATGGCATCATCAATCTGCCGACGCCCCTGCGGGTCGAAAACTTTGGCCGTCGGTAGTTTGTTGCCATGAAAGGTGGGCGGGATCATCGCGCAAATCAGCGTACGTGTGTCTGTATTTCTTGCAATATCCCGAAATCCAAGCCGATAGGCTTGATAGTCCAGTGACTGCCCCTCATCAGGTCGCCGCCCCAGCACTGACTTTCGGCCTGCCGCCACGTCAACCCAATAACGCGGTTCAAGATAATCCGCATCAAACTGCCAAATCATCTTTCCTTCATATAGCGGAAGACATCCCGCCTCCGGCTGAGTCTTGAACAAGTGGCTGTCGCTAGTCATATGAAACTCGGCGCTAAAACCAATATTCCATGTCGCAGGTAATTGCTCACCCAGCAACGGAAAGCGCAGCATCTTTTCGGCAATTAAAACGTCAGCTTCCGCTTTGAACTCCATCACCGAATGACTATCCGGCGACAAGCGCTTGATCAGTTCCACTTCCAGCCACAGCGCGCCCTCTTGCGGAAAACGGCTCAGTTCCGCCACATCGTGACGCATGAAAGCCGCTGGAAAACGTTTAGTGCCGCCGCCGTTGGCTTCTTCAATCGCCTGCGGAGCCAATAAATCATCAGGTGGCGCGCTGGCGTTAGCTTCGCCGGTTTGCTGCAGGCGCGGGGCGGCTGATTTTTCAAAGGTCAGCACCACGAACTTGAAGCTGCGGTGAACGCCTTCAAAAATCTCCTTGCGGTTTTCAAAACAGAATAAGCCTTGAATGTGCGTTTGTTCAAACAGCAAGTCGCGCAAACCTTTTGCGCCCAGGTCGGTGTAAATGCCGCTGGGAATCACAATCCCGCAATGCCCGCCCGGCCTGAGCAGGTGAAAGCTGCGCTCGACAAACAGTTTGTACAAATTCACATCGCTGCCGGTTTTCTTGCCGCCGACCACTGCGCTTTGGTGCCTGAACTCGGGTGCGGCGCGAAACCAGCCGCTCATGTGCGGAAACCGGCTTTCATACGCCAGCCACGCCGCCTGCACTTCGGGGTTTTGCAGCAGCTTGGCGCTTTCTTTTTCAAACTCCTTGATGGTCATTTTGTTTTTGCTGACCACGTCGGAATACTCGGCAAAGAACTCCTTGGCCTGCGGTTTAAAAACTTCCCACGGCGGATTGGCCAGAATAATGTCAAAGCCGCCGCGCCGCTGCACGATGTCGTCAAACACATAGCCCCAGTGAAACGGCGTCTGGGCCTGAATATCGCCGGTCTCCATCGGGCGTTTTTGCGGTTTGCCCAAGGCGTGCCTGGCCGCGTCCCAGGTAGCTTGTTCAAACCGGACATCCAGTTTTTCAAACTGGTCGCGCAGCAGCTCGTTCATGACGCCATTGGCATCGCGCATTTCCGCATCAATGCCGTCGCGCAGTTCCCGCAGGTTGACATGCTGGCCCAGTTGCTCGGCGCAGTGGCGGTAGGTGTCGAGCTTGCGGTTCTTGGTCGCCAGCAGTTCGGCAAATGGCCGTGGCTTTATCTGTGCAAACAGGCCCAGCTGGGTGTTCTTCTGGTTGAACTCCACCTCGTCCACCCGCATCAAGCCCACCAGCGAATTGCCCGGCAGGATGTTGAAGTCGATGTTGGGCAGCGGCTCCAGGTCTTCTACCTTGCGCACACTGGACACCATCGCCAGAAAGAGCCGCAGCTTGGCGATTTCGCAGGCCTCTTCCATGATGTCCACGCCGTGCAGGTTGTCGGTCACGATGCGGCGCTTGATGTAGTAGCCGACGCTGGCATGGTCTTGCTGGATGCGGGTCAGCCAGTTTTTCAATTCGCTGCTCGCGCCCATTTCGGCGCGGCCGACGATGGCGTAATAGACGTTGATCAGGCACTTGAGCGCCGCCACCAGAAAAGCGCCCGAGCCCACCGCCGGGTCCAGGATGGTGATGCCGGGCAGCACGTCGTTGACCAGCTTGAGCGCGGTGCGCGCGTCCATGCGGGCCAGCAGGTCGGACACGGTGTTGAAGCTGATTTCTTTCAAGCCCAGTTCGGGAATGGCCGGTTCATGCACCCGCTCCAGAATCATCTGGTGAATGCTGCGCTCGGCCAGGTAGCCGGTGATTTCGGGCCGGGTGTAGTAGGCGCCAAAGGCTTTTTGGTTGATGTACTTTTCAAAGATGTAGCCCAGCACGTCGGGATTGATCTCGTCGGCATCGCCGCCGGGCGTGTCGTCCAGGTGCCAGGTGAAGCTGGCGAACAGGTCAAAAATCCCTTTGAAAGCGGCATCGGCCACGGTCAGCGTGGCGCCGACACGCGGCTGGCCGGCTGCGTCCAGCTCCAGCTTGTGGTGCAGAAACAGACCGCCGTTGAGGTAGGGAATCTTGCCGGTCAGCGCTTGGGCGGCAGGGCTGCGCTCGGCTTCGGGCTTGGCGAAGGCTTCAAAAAACAGGGCGTTGAGGAATTCGCCAAAAAAGCGGTTGGGTCCGCGCTGCTCACTTTTTTGTAGCTGCTCATGCAGGTAGTCAAAGCGCTGGAGGTCTAAAAAGCCCTTTTTTTGCAGAAACCAGACAAACATCAGCCGGTTCAGCAGCACGCTGGCGTACCAGCGCTTGTCGCGCTCGTTGTCTATGCCCTTGATGTGGGCGAGCAGCTCCAGGTGCTGCTGCTGGTAGGCGGTGAAGAATTTTTTCGTGGTCTTGTCCACGTCCAGCGCGGCCTGGATGCGGCGAGCGGCTTCCAGCACGGGCAGGCGGCCGGTGGCGTCCAGCTCGGACAGCTCCACCACCATCGCTTGCAGCTTGGAGGCGAACAGGTCCACTGGCTGGCCGCGAAAGTATTCGTGGCGGCGGGCGGTCAATCGGGGCTTGCCGGTTTCTGGATGTTTGTCGCGCTTGACCCAGTACCACTGGCTCTGGCTGGCCTTGTCTTGGCTGTCGGTGAAGATCAGCAGGTTTTCGGCATGGCGGTGGGCGATGTGTTTCCAGACGCGCAGGCGCTGGGCCTCGTCGGGCCAGCCGCCATCGGCCACCACCTGAATGGCGACCACGCCGCCGAGTTCGGCCACGGTGCGGCGGGTGAAAGGGGTTTCACCAGCGGTGTCGGCTTGCCACTGGCCTTCAGCGGGGGCGCGGTTCCAGCCGAGCACATCGACGAACAGGCGGGAAAAGTCAAAAGCGCGCAGGTGTTTTTCAAAGGCGGGGAAGTCAAGTTTGGCCATATGGGGGAGAGTTAATGTCGATATCAGGCAGGAAATTTGTCGTGGCCGCGTCCAATTAAAAAATGCCCGCCTCGGGAGAGTTAATGTCGATATCAGGCAGGAAATTTGTCTTTAATTTTCAAAAAACACAATGAATTCAATGGCTTAGGTTTTAAACCATGGCGTTAATCTGCGTTAACTTGTGTTAATTCGTACTAATCTGCACCAGTCTGGGTGATGGCCGTGTAGTAGCTGCCCCGCTTTTCACCATGTCGCTCCAGTAGCCCGCGTGCCACCATCTGGTCCAGCCGGTGTTTTGCTTGCCGGGGACTCAAGCGGCACAGCGCAATGACATCTTCACGCTTGATGCGCGTTTGCTGGCGCAAGAGGTTGCGAATCAACTCCACTTGTTGCAGTTCGTCAAATCCGGCCTGTCGTGCATATTCGGCACTTTGCCCCAATTGCTTGTACACCTGCGGGCTCAAGGTGTACTGCCGGCCCCGCCCAATGCCGTGCGCCTGAACCAGGCCGTTTTCAACCAGGGGCTCGATCAGCTTGAGAACCTGGGTCGCTGCACATTGCAAATGCGCGCTTAATTCAGCGGCACTCAGCCGTCTGGCCTCGCGCAAGGATGTGAGGATCAGCAGGGTCTCCACCGGCAATGCGCCATGCTGCCGCGCTTCTTCATGCAGCACCATGCGCACAAAAGCCAGGTTGTCGCTGCGAGGGTTGTTGGCGATGACCGAGCGCAGGCGCTCACGCTGGAGCGAGTCAAAGTCTGCCAGCGTGGCGTCGGCCATGACTTCGGCGGACAGGTCAATTAGCCGAAAGTCAGCACGGCGGCTGGGGTATTCGTGCGGCAAAAACGGGACGCATTCGGGCTGGCCGTTGCCGCCAATGCGCCGGCGCTTGACCAGACCGTCAGAGCGGGCGATCACTTCGGGGCTGCGCGGCACCGTCAGGGCGGCTACGCGCAAATTTTCATGCAACAGGATTTCGGTGCGAATGTGCAGGCTTGGCGCCGTGCGATTGGCTACCAGAGCCGCCAGGCCGCTGATGTCCTGGGGGCGCTTGATGTGCAAACCCGTGACCTGACCGTCGTCTTCCACGCCGAGGTACAGAACGCCACCCTGAGCATTGGCCAGGCAGATCAAGGCTTCAATGAGCTGGTCGTCGCTGAGCGAGTCACGGTCGCTTTTGAATTCAACCTCCAGCGTTTCGCGCAACGGGATCATCCGCGCCGTCATGCGGACATCCCAGCCACCAGCCCCAACGAACACACCACACGCGGCTCGCGCAGCGCGCTATCGTCTTCGGCATAGGTCAGGCGGCCTTCTTCGCGCAGGGATTTGACTGCGCCGGCCAGCTCTTCGTCGTGTACGCCGCCGCGCATCAGGCGGTTGAGGAGGTCGCTTGAGGTTTCGAGCAGCGGGCGCTGGTACAAGTCGTCCAGGGCGCGCTCCAGCGCTTCGTCGCGGAACAGGGTGGCCATTTGCTCGGCGGCATAGGGTTTGAGCCGCTCGTAGGCGCGGCGGCGCGGGCTGCTGGGGCGGCCCAGGCCACCGCCCACGGCTTTGTCCTGCACCACGGCGAGTTGCAGGCCGCTGGCGACCAGTTCGTGGTGATTTTCAAGCCGCGCCACGGCGGGCGTGCCGGGCGCGCATTCGGCGGCGCGCAGCACGGCAAATTGCGATTCGGTGACGATTTTTCCGCTCGCGCCTATCCACGCCAGATGGTCGTTGCCTTCGGGCGACTTGACATAGACCAGTGCCCCGCCTTGGGCGGCATCTAGGCCCAAGAGCGGAAAGCGCGCCTCGTCCAGCGCAAAGGCTTTGGCCGAATACACCACGGGCGGCAGCGACTCGACGGCGCGGGCCAGGTCGGGGTTGCCCTCGGTGGCTTCTTTCCAGATTTGCCAGGCGTAGGAAGCCAGGTCCACCTCGTCATCGTTGTCGTCGAGAATGCCTTGCTGCTCGGTGTAGAGGTTGCGGATGGTGTTGGCTTCTTCGTCGTCGAAAAACTCTTCGTCCGTGCCGACGACTTCGGCGTTTTCCTTCAGGCGCTGGCGAATGCGGGCGCGCAGCTGGATGAGGTTTTCCACGCCGTCGGCGGGCAGGAATGAATAGCAAAAAATCTCTTCGGCCCGCTGGCCGATGCGGTCCACCCGGCCGGCGCGCTGGATCAGGCGGATGATGGCCCAGGGCAAATCGAAGTTGACTACGACGTTGCTGTCTTGCAGGTTCTGGCCTTCGGAGAGCACGTCGGTGCAGATCAGCACGCGCACCTCGTCGGCCTTGGCGATGGCTTTGCTGTTGGACTTGGGCGAAAAGCGGCAGGCCAGCGCGTAGGGGTCGGCGCTCGTGCCGGTGGCGACTTCGACATGCGTGACGCCCGCCCGGCGCACTTCACGCGCCAGGTAGCGGGCGGTGTCGGCAAACTGGGTGAAGATCAGCACCTTGTCCTTGGCGTGGGTTTTGGTGATGAGCTGGCGCAGGGCCAGCAGTTTCTGATCCTGCGCCGGTTCCCAGTGGCCTTGGGTGGCTAAAAGTTCGCTCAGGGTTTGGGTGTCTTGCGCCAAGTCAGCCGCCAGCGAGGGCTTGAACAGGCCGGGACGTATCCATTTAAAACGCTTTTTGTACTGGCCGGCGTACTGCGCATAGACCGCTTTGGCTCTGGCCATATCGCCGGGGATGTTGTCAGGGATGGCGTCGGGAGCTTGGGTTTGAAGCGCAGTGTCCGGCGCGGCGTCCACCATGCCATCCAATAAATCTTCGGGCTCGCCTTCCACGCCGTCGGCGTCCTCATCGACGCGCTCCAGATCGAGCAGGCCGGCGTCGAGCACGCCGATGGGCAAATCAAGCCCGTTTTCAATCGCGTAGAGGTAAATCTGGTTGCGCAAAATGTGCCGGTCAATCGACTGCAGAAACGAAAAGCCGTTGGACTCCAGCCGCTTGAACAGGTTGGTGCGGCAAAAGCCCATCAGCCGTTTGCCGGCGCGCCCCAGATTGCCGATGATTTTGCGCTCAGTCGGCGTGGCGGACTTTTCCGCCTGCGGCTCGACATACAGGCCCAGGCCGTAGCGCGGCACATGCAGCGCGTTGATCTGGTCCACCACCGCCGGCGAATACAGCCGGGCGTAGCGGTCAGCTGGGTCGGCGTCGTTGACCGCGAACTGGAGCGAGACGGGTTTGCGCACCGGGAAATAACGCTTTTCGTCATCCTGTCCCGCGATGTAGCGGCGGCCCTGTTTGTCGGCCTGGGTGTAGTGCTGAATGATGAAGCTGCGGGTGCGGCGCACCATGTAGAGGCGGATCAGCTCGCGCCAGTCGTCGAACTCGTCGCTTTTTTCAATCGCCAAAATGGAATTCACCCGGCATTGGTGCTTGCGCTCGAACTCGGCTTCGCTCACGCCCAGCTTGCGCATGTGGTGCTCGGGGCGAATGCCGATGTTGGCTTTCTCGTCGATGAACAGGCGCAGCTGGGCTGACAGGTCGTGCTTGGTTTTGTTGTACGGCGTGGCGGTGAGCAGGATGACCTTGGCATCGCAGCTTTTGATGTAGTCGGCAATGGCTTTGTAGCGCCGCCCTTCGCGGTTGCGCAGGTTGTGGCTTTCGTCAATCAAGACCAGCCGGTAGCGTTTGAGGCCGGGCAGCTTTTTGATGACTTGCGACACCGGCAGCACCATGCCGCGCAGGCCGTATTCAGTCCGGTAGCGCTCCCACATGGGTTCGAGGTTTTTCGGGCAGATGATGAGGGTTTCATAGCCATGATCGTCCTCGAACATGCGCGCCAGGGCGGTGGCCATCATGGTTTTGCCCAGACCCACCACGTCGCCTATCATCACGCCGCCTCGGCGGTGCAGATGCCGGGCGGCAATCTTGACGGCGCTTTTCTGGAACTCGAACAGTTCGCGCTCAAAGCGCGCTGGCAGGCGGAACTGGCTCAGGCCCGCCCGCGCTTCGGTGCTGAGGTGGTAGGCGATGTTGAGGTAGATATGGTGCGGCGGAATTGGCTCCTCGCGCGCCCAGCTGTTTTCGATCAGGGCGGCCAGCTCGCCAGAGACATCGAGCGCCCAGCGGTCGCCCCAGCGCGCATCAAACCATTTCGACAGTTTTTCCGTGCCCATGTGGTCGAGCACATCCACATTGAGTTCGCCATGCCGCGACAGGCCCGAGAGCGTGAGGTTGCTGCTGCCGACAAAGCCGGTGACGGGGTTGTTCACATCGTCGCGGAACAGTAAATAAAGCTTGGCGTGCAGCGGGTAGGGCAGGAAAAGCTTGACCATGACTTGCCCGGCTCGCAACTGGCGGGCCAGGCGGCGCAACCCAGCCTCGTCCTGCCCGGTAGGGATGCCCAAGGTGATCTGCTCGCGCAGGTGAGCTGCAAACTGGGTCTTCAGGCGGCTGGCCGTGGCGTTGTCAATCAAGCCGTTCTCATCGGTCTGGCGGTACAGCTCGCGAATTTCCTCATGAGGAGGCCGCTGCATGCCCACCAAGACCCGGCACACTTGCCCGGCAGCAGGGTTCCACGGCGCAACCAGGTCATCAATCGCCTGCCAGCCCCGCAGGTTGAGATAGCCTACACAAAAGTCTGAACGACTGGAAACCTGCATGGTCGCGCGCAGCGTGGTCAGCAAGTCGTTGTCAATATTGTCAAATATGCGGGCCATGTGTGAATTGGATTCGTTTTTGTAGTCGGAACATTGTGCCTTTGCTGGCAGGCGCTTCCGGCGCGCCAAGGTCGAGGTTCAAAGCCCTGATGTTCATGGGCGTGGGCGGCTCCAAGGCGCCCGGCATCCACAGCATCGCGCTGATGGAAGACCACGCCACGCTGCGCATTTCCAGCCAGCACATGGCCGCCGTTTTCGCTTTCCGGCCCGCGATGAAAGAGGTGTTGCGCGCTTGCGTTCAAGCGGCACGCGTCCAGTTTTCGACCACCAGGCCAGGGTAGCCGTTGAAATCGGCCTCGTTGTTGGTGACGAGGATGACGCCGACGCTCAGGGCGTGGGCGGCAATGAGGCGGTCCATGGCATTGCGGCTGCGGTCACGCACGGCAGCGCGAAGTACGCCAAAACTCTCGGCGCCGCTTGCAGTGAAGGCCAGCACGGGAATGCGGCTTGTCAGCAGCGCGAGCACGCGTTCGTCCTGCTGACGGTGGGCGGTTTGCATCTCCAGCCCGGCGCGCAGCTCGGCATAAGTGACCACCGACATCACCGCGCTGCCCTGGGCCAGGGCTTCCAATCGTTTGAACACTTGCGGCGGGCGGCGCTTGGTGAGGTAAATGCAAATGTTGGTGTCGAGCATGTAGCGCATGACTTAGCTTTCGGTTTTGTCATCGCCTGCATCGGCGCTTGACGGCCCCGTGCCGCTCCAGTCGCGCTCTTGCTCTTCATGAAATTCGCGGCCCTCAGCCATGAAGCTGGGACTGAACATGGCAAAAATCTCGCCAATGTCGGCCAGGGTTTCTTGCGCCACCAGCCGCAGCACCAGCGTGTTGCCTACGCGTTCGACCTCAACATCCTGCGCTGCGTCTACAAAGCCCAGCTCTTTCGGAATGCGCACGGCCAGCGAATTGCCGCTTTTGAATACTCGGGTCAACATGGGGTTTTCTCCTTAAAAATAAAAGTATATACGGGATGTACACAATGTAAAAGGCCTGAAGCCGGCGTGCTCTCAACCACCCGCCGCGCCTGCGTTCTGGCGGCCAGCACAATATCGCGGATGCCTTGGGACAAGCCCCTGAAAAATTGCATATGCCGGGAGTAAACTTCGCATTCCGAGATGACTTGGCGTTTCTGGTAGCGCTTGACCGGCGCGCCATTCAGGCTGGCGACAGGCGCGTCCCCTATATTGCCAGGCCAACTCAATCACCCAGAAGCCAAGAGGATCACCATGACAGCCGGAAAATCAAAAATCATCTACACGCTCACTGACGAGGCGCCACTGCTGGCGACCCACTCTTTGCTGCCCGTCATCCGCACGTTCACCACGCCGGCCGGCATCGACATCGTCGAGAGCGACATCTCGGTCGCGGCGCGGATTCTGGCTGAATTCCCCGACTACCTGACCGACGCGCAGAAAAAGCCCGACACGCTGGCCGAACTGGGCCAGCTGACGCAGGATCCCGACACCAACATCATCAAGCTGCCCAACATCAGCGCCTCGGTGGGCCAGCTGGTGAACGCCATCAAGGAACTGCAGTCCAAGGGCTTCAACATTCCCGACTACCCCGAAAGCCCCAAGACCGACGAGGAAAAGTCCATTCGCGCGCGTTATGCCCGCTGCATCGGCAGCGCCGTCAACCCGGTGCTGCGCGAAGGCAACTCGGACCGCCGCGCACCCAGGGCCGTCAAGGAATACGCCCGCAAGCACCCGCACGCGATGGCCGACTGGAGCCAGGCGTCGCGCTCGCACGTCTCGCACATGCACCACGGCGACTTCTACCATGGCGAAAAGTCGCTGACGCTGGACAAGGCGCGCGACGTGAAGATGGAACTGAGCACGAAAAGCGGCAAGACCCTCGTGCTCAAGCCCAAGGTCTCGCTGCTCGCAGGCGAGATCATCGACTCCATGTTCATGAGCAAGAAGGCGCTGGTCGAGTTCTACGAAAAGGAAATCGACGACGCCTTCAAGACCGGCGTGATGTTCTCGCTGCACGTCAAGGCGACGATGATGAAGGTCTCGCACCCGATCGTGTTCGGCCACTGCGTGAAGATTTTCTACAAGGATGCCTTTGCCAAGCACGGCGCGCTGTTTGATGAACTGGGCGTGAACGTGAACAACGGCATGGCCAGCCTGTACGACAAGATATCCACCCTGCCGCAAAGCAAGCAGGACGAGATCAGGCGCGACCTGCACGCCTGCCACGAAGGCCGGCCCGAACTGGCCATGGTCGATTCGGCCAAGGGCATCACCAATTTCCACTCGCCCAACGACATCATCGTGGACGCCTCCATGCCCGCGATGATCCGCAACGGCGGCAAGATGTGGGGCGCCGACGGCCGCCTGAAGGACGTCAAGGCCGTGATGCCCGAATCGACCTTTGCCCGCATCTACCAGGAGATCATCAACTTCTGCAAGTGGCACGGCGCCTTCGACCCCAGGACCATGGGCACCGTGCCCAACGTCGGCCTGATGGCCCAGCAGGCCGAGGAATACGGCTCGCACGACAAGACCTTCGAGATTTCCGAAGACGGCGTGGCCAACATCATCGACCTGGCCAGCGGCGAAGTGCTGCTGAGCCAGGACGTGGAAGCCGGCGACATCTGGCGCATGTGCCAGGTCAAGGACGCGCCGGTGCGCGACTGGGTCAAGCTGGCCGTGACGCGCGCGCGCAACTCGGGCATGCCCGCCGTGTTCTGGCTCGACCCGTACCGCCCGCACGAAGCCGAGCTGATCAAGAAGGTCGAGACCTACCTCAAGGACTACGACACCAGCGGCCTGGAGATCCACATCATGTCGCAGGTGCGCGCCATGCGCTACACGCTGGAACGCGTGGCCCGCGGCCTGGACACCATCTCGGTGACGGGCAACATCCTGCGCGACTACCTGACCGACCTGTTCCCGATCATGGAACTGGGCACCAGCGCCAAGATGCTGTCCATCGTGCCCCTGATGGCCGGCGGCGGCATGTACGAAACCGGCGCCGGCGGCTCGGCGCCCAAGCATGTGCAGCAGCTGGTGGAAGAAAACCACCTGCGCTGGGACTCGCTGGGCGAGTTCCTGGCGCTGGCCGTGTCGCTGGAAGACCTGGGGCTCAAGACCGGCAATGCCAGGGCAAGCCTGCTGGCCAAAACGCTGGACGCCGCCACCGGCAAGCTGCTCGACAACAGCAAAGGCCCCTCGACCCGCACCGGCGAGCTGGACAACCGGGGCAGCCATTTCTACCTGGCGCTGTACTGGGCGCAGGCGCTGGCCGGGCAGACCGAAGACAAGGAGCTGCAGGCGCATTTCGCGCCGCTGGCCAAGGCGCTGACCGAGCAAGAGGCGCAGATCGTGGCCGAGTTCAAGGCCGTGCAGGGCAAGCCGGCCGACATCGGCGGCTACTACCTGCTGGATGCGCAAAAGGTCGACGCCGTCATGCGCCCGAGCGCCACCTTCAATGCGGCCTTGAGCGCGGCGCAGGCAGCCTGAAAGCCGGCGAATGCGGATCTGCGCCCTGCCGCAGGTTCGCGTGGGCAGGTGCCAGAGGCTTCAAAAAGGCCGCTGGTGGCCGACTAGAGCGAAATCGCCCTGGCTTGCAAGAGTAGTGCTCTGATTGCTATT
>JAECRO010000081.1 GCA_016000195.1 Burkholderiales bacterium
GCCTTCTACGAATTCATGGTGCCGCTGGTCAAGGGCTACAGCACCGAGATGAGCCAGGAAGTCACCTCGCTGGGCCTGCAGGTGCATGGCGGCATGGGCTATATCGAGGAAACCGGCGCGGCGCAGTATTTCCGCGATGCCCGCATCCTGACCATCTACGAAGGCACGACCGCCATCCAGGCCAATGACCTGATCGGCCGCAAGACCGCGCGCGACGGCGGCCAGACCGCCAAAGGCATTGCCGCGCAGATCGAAGCGACCGAAAACGAGCTGCTGCAGAACGCCAGCGCCGACGCGCTGGCCGTGGCCAGACGCCTGAAGGCCGCGCGCGAAGCCTTTGCCGATGTGGTCGGGTTTGTCGCCGGCAACACCAAAACCAGCCCGAATGCAGTGTTTGCCGGCAGCGTGCCTTACCTCATGCTGGCCGGCAACGTGGTGGCGGGCTGGCAACTGGCGCGTTCGCTGCTGGTGGCCCAGGCGCAGCTCGCCGAGGGCGTCGATACGGCCTTCATGCAGGCCAAGATCGCCACCGCCCGCTTTTATGCCGACCACGTGCTGACCAAAGCGCCCGGCCTGCGCGACAGCATCATTGAAGGCGCGGACAGCGTGAATGCGCTGGCGCTGGACGCGTTTTGAGCACGGTTCACGTTTTGCTTCTGAATTGATAGCTGGCTGCGCACGCCAGCCGTGCGCAAAAGCCACTTTTCATTTAAAAAATCTAACTACTTCCGGTGTGCCTGCTGGTCAATGCGCTGGTGAGCCATTTCTGGCCCACGCAGGTGCTGGCCAACGCCTTGGGCTTGTTCGCGGCCTTTTTCCTGTCGCTGGCGGCGGGCCGGGCGCTGTACCGGGGCGTCGAGTCCCGCCGAACCTCCCGGTCCCTGCGGGCGATTCGAGGTCACTACACTCTAGTCCTCCGCAATCGCCCCCAATTCCCTGAAAAATCGTACCCATGGATATCTTTATGCTGGCGATGTTTGTCGCCATCGGCACTCACATGCTCAAGTCGAAGTACCAGAGCAAACGCATTGCCTTGCTGGGCAGCCACCTCGGGAAATACCAGATTGAAAAACTGATGGAAACGCTGACCGAGGGCTACATGCGGGCGCTGGGCGAAGCCGATGCCGGGCGCCGCGAGCAGATTTTCAACTTGCTGGCCTCCACCGAAGCCTCGCTGTGCGACCAGCTCAACCGCTTTTCCGCCGGGTTTTCCAAAGTCGATGCGGCCGATGCGCGGGTCAGCAAGCTGCCCCTGGCCGTTCCCTATGCGGACAAGCTGTTCCCCGGCGCCACCTTTGACCTGCGCAAGGCTTTGGCGATCCATGCGCAAGGCATTGCCCGCGCCGTGAAAAACGATGCGAACCGCAGTCCCAAGGCCAGGGCGTTCACCGTATCGGCCGAGCTGTTTTTGCTGCAGCACACCTGCCACTGGTTCTGCAAGTCAAGGACCGTCGCGTCGGCCCGCATGCTGGGCCGGCAAAAAACCTCTTACGAGCAACTGGTGGATTCCGTGGCGCCCGAAACCCGCAAGGCCTATTGCGCCCTGACGGGACGCTGAGCCCGGCTTGCCGCTGCAGCGCCCGGGCCGAAACCGGCCCGGCCACTGGCTGCAATCCTAGGGCGCGGCAGGCCGACCCTGGGCGGCGCCGGTCTGGCAGCCGGCATAAATATCCAGCGCCGGCAGGTAGACGCTGGTCTGCACGTCCATCAGGCCCAGCACCGAATGAAAATAGTTGTCGTGGCTGATCGGCGCGTCAAGTTTTTGCTTCAGGCAGGCCGTGGTGATCTTGTTGCGCTGCTCGAATCCAGGCGACAGCCAGGTAATCCACGGCACGTGTTTTTGCACCTCCGGCGCCACGCTGTAGGGCATGCCGTGCAGGTAGATATTGTTTTCACCCAGCGACTCGCCATGGTCGGCCAGGTAGAGCAGGGCGGGCGACGAGCGCGGCTCCTGCGCCTTCAGCCACTGGATGCTGGAGGCCAGCAGGTGGTCGGTGTACACGACGCTGTTGTCATAGGCATTGAGCAGCCCTTGCTGCTCGCAGCTTTGCAGGGAATTGTTGGTGCATTCGGGCAGGAACTTCTTGAAGGCGGCTGGCGACCTTTTGAAATAGGCCGGCCCGTGGCTGCCCATCTGGTGCATCACGACGACCACGCCTTTGGCCCGGCGCTCGGCCGGCAGGGCGGCAATGCGTGCGTCCAGGCCTTGCAGCATGACTTCATCGAAGCATTCGCCGCCATCGCACAGGCCGGGCACCTTCAGCTGCGACGTGTCCACCGTGGGAATGCGGTCGCAGGCGCCCTTGCAGCCCGACTGGTTGTCCAGCCAGAGCACGGCCAGGCCCGCATGCTGCAGCACATCCATCAGGCCCTCGTAGTTGGCCGGGCGCGATTCGTAGTTCGCCCGGCCGAAATGCGAGAACATGCACGGCACCGACGCCGCCGTGCTGGTGCCGCACGACCAGGCGTTGCGCTGGCTGATGACGTTTTCCTGGGCCAGCTCGGGCGTGGTCGGGCGGCCATAGCCGTTGAGGGCAAAGTTGCCGCTGCGCCCGGTTTCGCCGAGCACCAGCAGGAGCAGGGGCGGCCTGGCCTCGGCCGTGTAGCTGGCGCCCAGTTTGGCATCCTGGCCCAAAGGCAGGAGCGCGGACTCGTCGCGCTGAAACGGCCGGGCAGCCACCGAACCCAGCGCGTAAAAGGAATTGAGCGGATTGATCAGGTAGCGCACCTGGGGGTTGTTGCGCATCACCGAGGCAATGCTCTGAAAGAACAGCATCACCACCACGACCAGCAGGGCACAGGTGGCCAGCAGCGCCGCCAGGTTGGAGACGGCCTGGCGCGTCGGGCTTTGCAGCCGGATGTGCTGGCGCCACAGCAGCACGCAGGGCAGCACGGCCAGCACCAATACCGTGGCCAGCAGCCGCCAGTTGAGCAGGTCGCGGGTTTCGCGCATGTCGGTCTGCAGTGTGTTGATCATCATGGTCTTGTCGATGACGACGCCATAGGCCAGCATGAAGTAGGCGCCAAAGGCCGCCGACACGCAAAAAAGCATGATGACCGGCTTGAGTGTCCAGCGCCAGGCCAGCACGCTGAGCAAGCCCGCCGTGGCCAGTCCGATGACCAGCGCCAGGGCGATGCTGACGGTGACGGCCTGGCCGCCGCTCAGGTCAGGCAGCCGGGCCAGCGTGCGCCACAGCGCCAGATTGCAGACGGTGGCAATCCAGAAGCTGGCCAGCACCACGGCCCAGAGCGGCCGCATGCCGGCGGGGCGTGGCCCGGTGTTCAAGGGCGAAAGAAGAGGTCCGGTTTTGGCGGAGTTTTGGGCAGGAGGGGGCGAGCGCAGCAGCATAGCGCGGCATTGTAGAAGCGCCGGCTTAGTCGGGGCTTAAGGCTGCAGCTGCCCCGCATGGTGCGCCAGGTGGTCGGCCATGAAGGTGGCGATGAAGTAGTCGCCGTGGTCGTAGCCCGCATGGTCCAGCCAGCGGGATTCGCCGGCGCCCAAATAGCTGCTGCCCATCGAATAGCCAAAAATGCCGATGCGTCCAGCGTCAATCGGCAGGGCGTCCGCCACGACCAGTCCGCCCGACACACTCAAACCGGCGAATGCGTGTGCAGCCAGTCTTTGAGCGCATCGTTCATGCGCGTTTGCCAGCCCGGCCCGGCGGCGCGAAAGGCGGCCAGCACCTCGCGGTCAAAGCGAATCGCCACCTGCTCCTTGGTGGCGCCGCCAGCCGGGCGCCCGCGCTTGCGCTGGGCGGCCATGCCGGCGTGCAACTCCTCATTGCTGGCCGGGCGTTCATCCTCATCCACGCCGTCCCAGACGAAGTTTTTGGCGGGCGGCACGGCGCGCACGGCGGCCAGCACTTCCTTACGGTTCATTGCATTCGTTTTCGAGCCAGGCATCGTAAACCTCACGTTCTTTGCTGCTTGCCGGGCGAAAGCTGATGACGTGCGTTGCACCTTCGCGCTCGGTGTACACCACCGTCAGCACCGCCAGAAAGCCCAGTGCGTAGGAAACCGACTGCATCCGCGACTCGCCGCTGCGTACCAGCGCAATGTCCAGACGAAAGCGCGATTCGAGCACTTCGCCCGCATCCTCAAAATCGAGCCCATGCTTGACCAGGTTTGAGCGGCGTTTGGTCTCGTCCCAGATCAGTTTGATTTCCATCTATTTAATGTAGATGCGTTAATTTTGGAAGTCAAACAATTCTTGTAGATGCGTTTTATGGCCTGAAGTTCACCAGTTGATTTAATCCACAGCTTGCCCCAGCCCCAGCTGACCCGCATGGTGCGCCAGGTGGTCGGCCATGAAGGTGGCGATGAAGTAGTAGCCGTGGTCGTAGCCCGCATGGCGGCGCAGCGTGAGCGGCTGGGCGGCTGCATTGCAGGCGGTTTCAAATGCCTCGGGGTTGAGCTGGCCGGGCAGGAATTTGTCGGCCAGGCCCTGGTCGATCAGGATGCCGCCGGCAAAGGGCGCGTCGGGCAGGGCGGCCATCAGGGCGCTGGCGTCGTGTTCAAGCCAGCCTGCTTCGTCGGCGCCGAGGTAGCCGGTGAAGGCCTTGCGGCCCCACGGGCACTGGCTGGGCGCGCAGATGGGCGCGAAGGCCGAGACCGATTTGAACAGGCCGGGATGGCGCAGCGCCAGGCTCAAGGCGCCGTGGCCGCCCATTGAATGGCCGAAGATGCCGATGCGGCCCGCGTCCAGCGGCAAGGCATTCGCCAGCAGCGGCAGCAACTCGGCGGTGATCCAGCTTTCCATGCGCCAGTGGCGTGACCACGGCGCTTGCGTCGCGTCCAGGTAAAACCCGGCGCCGACGCCGAAATCCCAGCTCTCGGCCTCGCCCGCCACGTTCGCGCCGCGCGGGCTGGTGTCGGGCGCAATCAAGGCCAGGCCGAGTTCTGCCGCCAGGCGCTGGGCGCCGGCCTTGGCCATAAAGGTTTCCTCGTTGCAGGTCAGGCCCGCCAGATACAGCAGGGCGGGCACCGGGCCAAGCGACGCCTGCGGCGGCAGAAACACCGAGAACTTCATCGGCAAGCCGATTTCCGTCGAATCGTGCTGGTAAAAGCGCTGCGTGCCGCCAAAGCAGGCGTGCTCGCTGACCAAATCCAGAGGTGCCTGGTTCATGGGGATACTATGGTTTTGATAGCTGCCTGCGCACGTCCAGCATGCGCAGGAGGCCAATCTGGTTAATAAAGCACGACGCCGCGAATGGATTCGCCGCGTTTCATCAAGTCGAAGCCCTTGTTGATGTCTTCGAGCGGCATGGTGTGGGTGATGAGGTCGTCGATGTTGATCTTGCCTTCCATGTACCAGTCCACGATTTTCGGCACGTCGGTGCGGCCGCGCGCGCCGCCGAAGGCCGAGCCTTCCCACTTGCGGCCGGTCACTAACTGGAACGGACGGGTCGAAATTTCGGCGCCGGCCTCGGCCACGCCGATGATGATTGAGCGGCCCCAGCCCTTGTGCGTGCATTCGAGCGCCTGGCGCATCACCCTGGTGTTGCCGATGCATTCAAAACTGTAGTCGGCGCCGCCGTCGGTGATCTGCACGATGGCATCGACGATGTTTTCGACATTCTTCGGGTTGATGAAGTGCGTCATGCCGAACTTGCGCGCCATGGTTTCGCGCTCGGGGTTCAGATCGACGCCGATGATCTTGTCGGCGCCGACCATCTTCGCGCCCTGGATCACGTTCAGGCCGATGCCGCCCAGGCCGAACACGACGACATTCGCGCCGGCCTCGACCTTGGCGGTGAAGATCACCGCGCCGATGCCGGTGGTGACGCCGCAGCCGATGTAGCAGACCTTGTCAAACGGCGCGTCCTTGCGGATCTTGGCCAGCGAGATTTCGGGCGCGACGGTGTAGTTGCTGAAGGTTGACGTGCCCATGTAGTGAAAGATCGGCTGGCCGTCCAGGCTGAAGCGGCTGGTGGCGTCGGGCATCAGGCCCTTGCCCTGGGTGCCGCGAATCAGCTGGCACAGGTTGGTCTTGCGCGACAGGCAGAACTTGCACTGGCGGCATT
>JAECRO010000082.1 GCA_016000195.1 Burkholderiales bacterium
GGTTGGTCTTGCGCGACAGGCAGAACTTGCACTGGCGGCATTCGGGTGTGTAGAGCGGAATGACGTGATCGCCTTTTTGCAGCGTCGTCACGCCGGGGCCGACATCGACGACGATGCCCGCGCCCTCGTGGCCGAGGATGGCCGGGAAGATGCCTTCGGGGTCGGCGCCCGAGAGCGTGTAGTCGTCGGTGTGGCAGATGCCGGTGGCCTTGATCTCGACCAGCACTTCGCCGAACTTCGGGCCTTCGAGGTCAACGGTTTCAATGCTCAGGGGCTGGCCTGATTTCCAGGCAACGGCGGCTTTGGTTTTCATGAGGTTGGGGGCTTGCGCGCAGGGTGAACGGTGAGGAGATGCACTATAAGCCAGAGCCGCGCCGCCGTGCCGGCTGGGGCTGCAAGCGCCGGTTTTGAAGGGGCCATCAAAAAGCTGGCCGAAAAATTGCACGCGTCTGCTGGCCAAGATGGGGGCTGGCATCAAGAACTATGCTGACCTGGCGAGTCAAAAAGCCTTCTTGCGCAATAGCAGCATGCGCAGGCAGCTATTAAAACCGTAGCAATTGCCTAGTGGTCGATTGAGGCGCTCCAGCGGCTGCCCCAGTCCTTGCCTTGCGCCTTGTCCATGCTGCGGCGGTCGCGCTTGGTCGGCCGGCCGTGCTCCAGGCTGCTGGCCGGGTCGCTGGTCAGGTGCCGCTGCTCGGCGGCCTGGGCCTTGAGTGCCAGGCTTTCCCGGGTTTCCTCATACAACTGCTGCGCCACCGGCGCCGCGCCGCGCTGGCTGCTGATGCCGCGCACGATCAGCGTCCGGGTGAGCGGCCCCTGCCTGAGCGCCACCGTGTCGCCCGGCTTGACCTCGCGCGAAGGCTTGGCCTCCAGGTCATTGATGCGGACCCGTCCCTTGTCGATTTCCTCGACGGCGAGTGAACGCGTTTTGTAGAACCTTGCGGCCCACAGCCATTTGTCGATGCGCAATTTATCCATTCAAAATCCCCCTGAGCCTTTATTTTGAACCAGCGGCAGGCGCACCGTGGCGTCAAGGCCCATCACCCGCCCGGCGCCCGCCGGTTTTCCAGTGAAATGCTGGCGGTCACGTCCGGCACGCGCCTGCCTGGCGTTCGAGAAATTCGTCGATGACGACTTTGCCGCGCTGCGCGCCACCATGCTCAAGTCCGGCATGGTCTGAGCCTTTTTGCTGGCTGGCTGGCAGCTGCGCCCTTTTCCCCATTGGCGGGCAGCGCGATGGTCTTCCTCCAGCGCCCGGTGTCGCTGATTCTGATCGGGGGGTCGTGGCCGTCCTGGTGCTGCCGCGCCTGGCCAGGCGGTGGGCTGCACGCCAAAGACTGGCTTGAAGAAGCTGAAAATGGCGATTAAAAATGGCTGCAGCGCTTGTACTGCGGGTGCAAGATGCTATTAAAAACAGAGCATAAAAAATCAGTGCAGGGGCTTTTTTATTGCTTCGCTCCGAGTGCCAGGGCCGCTGAGCGAGACGCCGCGAGGGTTTGTACCTCGGGCACGGTCTGCGTGGGCCAGCCGCCCATGTGCCGGATGCCCAGCTCGCTCAGGGCGGCCAGCCACTGCGGGCTGTCGTTCAGGCATTCGATGTAGCTGAACGCCTTGCCGCCGGCCTCCAGGAAGGCGTGGCGCGCTTCCATCGAGATTTCTTCCAGCGTTTCCAGGCAGTCGCCGGTAAAGCCGGGGCAGATCACATCGACGCTTTTCACGCCCGACTGCGCCAGCTTGACCAGGGTCGGCTCGGTGTAGGGCTCCAGCCATTTGGCCTTGCCGAAGCGCGACTGGAAGGTGACTTGGTAGCGGTCCTTGGGCAGCGCCAGTTTTTCGGCCACCAGCCGCGCCGTTTTCTGGCACTCGCAGTGGTAGGGGTCGCCCAGGCGCAGCGTGCGCTCGGGCACGCCGTGAAAGCTCATCACCAGTTGCCCGGCCTGGCCGTTCAGCTGCCAGTGCCGGCGGATTTTGTCGGCCAGCGCGGCGATGTAGCCCGGGTCGTCGTGGTAATTATTGATGAAGCGGAACTCGGGAATCCGGCGCACCTTGGCGGCCCAGGTGTACACCGCGTCGAACACGCTGGCCGTCGTGGTGCCGCTGTACTGCGGATAGGCCGGCAAAATCAGCACGCGCGTCACGCCGTCCGCCTTGAGCTGGTCGAGCTGCGAGGCAATCGACGGGTTGCCGTAGCGCATGGCGTAGCGCACTTCGACCGCATGCCCGCGCTTGCCGAGGTAGCCGCGCAGCATGAGCGCCTGCTTTTCGGTCCAGACCTTGAGCGGCGAGCCTTCGGGCAGCCAGACGCTGGCGTACTTGGCGGCAGATTTTTTCGGCCGGGTGCGCAGGATGATGCCGTGCAGGATCAGCCACCAGATGGCACGGGGAATCTCGACCACGCGCGCGTCGCTCAGGAATTCGCCCAGGTAGCGGCGCAGCGCCGGGGCCGTGGGGGCATCGGGCGTGCCCAGGTTGCACAGCAAAATGGCGGTGGTGGCAGCCGCTTTGGGCGGCGCACCGTGGGTAAAGGAGGGTTCGGGGGCAAAAGACATGCGGTATTCTCGCCCAAGCCATGCTTGACACTACCCTTATCAAAGCCATCACCCTGGACCTGGACGACACCCTCTGGCCGGTCTGGCCGGCCATCGAGCGGGCCGAGCAGGCGCTGGGTGAATGGCTGGCGCGGCATGCCCCGCAGACGGCGGCGCTGCTGGCCGAGCCGGCGGCGCGCCACGAGATTCGCGCGCATGTCAACGGCCTGCACCCGGAACTCAAGCACAACCTGAGCGCCTTGCGCCTCAAGTCGATACGGCTGGCCCTGAGCCGCAGCGGCGACGACCCTGGTCTGGCCGAAGCCGCATTCGACATCTTTTTTGCCGCGCGCAACCGCGTCACGCTGTTCGGCGACGTGCCGCCGTCGCTGGAGTTTCTGGCGGGCCGCTTTCCGCTGGTGGCGCTGTCCAACGGCAACGCCGACATCCACCGCATCGGCATCGGCGCGTATTTCAAGGCCAGCCTCAGCGCCCAGCAGTTTGGCACCGGCAAGCCCGACCCGCGCATTTTCCATGCGGCGGCAAGCGCGGCCGGGGTGCAGCCGCACGAGGTGCTGCATGTGGGCGACGACGCTGCGCTCGATGTGCTGGCGGCGCTGGACTGCGGCATGCAGGCAGTCTGGGTCAACCGCACCGATCAGGCATGGACGCATCCGGTGCAGCCGCACGAAACCGTGACCACGCTGGCCGAGTTGTGCAAGCTGCTCCCCGCCTGAACTTCTTAACGATGCAGTCAAGAACAACTTTCCTGCGTCATACCCGCGAAGGCGGGTATCCAGACTCGTTGGAGCGCTTCAGCCCGTGTTGCTGGATTCCCGCCTTCGCAGGAATGACGAACGGGACGTTATTACTTTTCAACTCCTACCTTTCCTGAATGGTTTCATGACCCTGAAAATCTACGGCACCGCCGCTTCCCGCGCCGCGCGTCCCCTGTGGGTGGCGCACGAGCTGGGCCTGGCCTACGAGCACATTGCCCTGCCTTACCTGGGCGGCGCCACGCGCACGCCCGAGTTCCTGAAGGTCAACCCGAACGGGCGCATTCCGGTGGTCGATGATGGCGGCGTGCTGGTCTGGGAGTCGATGGCCTGCACCCTGTACCTGGCCGAGCGTTTCATGAGCCGCGATGGTTTGTCGCTGGCGGCGCAAACCCATGCCGAGCGCGCCGAGATCCTGCGCTGGAGCTTCTGGGTGGTGACTGAGTGCGAAAAGGAAGCCCTGGCTTTTCTGATGCATCGCTTCCTGATGCCGGCCGAGCGCCGCAAACCGCAGCTGGCCGAAGACGCACTCCGGCATTTGAACGGCCCCCTGCGCATCCTGGACGAGCATTTGCAAAACCGCCCCTGGCTGGCCGGCGAACGCTTTACCGTGGCCGATGTTTGCGTGGCGTCGGTGGCGGCATGGGTACAAGGCGCCACTGAACTGATGGCGCAGTGTCCCCGGGTGCGCGAGTGGTTGCAGCGCTGCCTGGCGCGGCCGGCGTACCAGGCGGTCAGATTAATGGCAAAAAGTGCCTGATGCGCAGGCTGCACCTGCATAGCCAGCTATCAATTAAAGAGCAATTAGCCGGGCGTCCGGCATTTCAGCGCAACGCCCTGGCCGCTTCCAGGCCGGAGCGCACCGCGCCTTCCAGCGTCGCCGGGTAGGGCCCGGCAATGTAGTCGCCGCAAGCCAGCAGGCCGGGGGCTATTTGCAGGGCCGGGCGCCGCAGGTCCGGCGTGCAGGCAAAGGTGGCGCGTTTTTCGACAATCGTTTGCACCGGCTGCAAACCCGTCAGCCCGAGCTGCGCCGCTGCCTGCGCCAGCACCTGCCGCGTGAGCGTGGCGCTGTCGCCGTTGCTGGCGCTGATGACAAAGGCCAGCAAGCCCGCCGGGCCGCCGAGCCGGGCGCGGTCAAATGCAAACTGCGCCGGTTGCGTGGCGCTTGCCGGCAGGGCCAGCATGGGCTGGCGCAAGCGGGCTTGGGCGCCATACGCATACACGGTGGTCAGGGCTTCGTGCCGCAGGCCGCGCGCATCGGCGAGCCAGTCATGGGCCAGGGCGCCGCTGCCTTCCACCAGCCGCGCCGCTTCATTCGGCGGGCAGGCCAGCACGACGCGGTCAAAGGCCTCGCCGTCAACGCGCCAGCCGGCGCCGGTCCGCGCCATCGCCTGCACCCGAACGCCCAGGCGCTGTGCGCCGCCGTGCGCCGCCAGCCAGGCCAGCGCCGCATCGGGCAGCAGGGCGCTCAGGTCCACGCGCGGCAGCAGCAGGTTGGAGCCGCCGCTTTGCGCAAACAGCGCATCGCGCATCACACGCAAAAAAACCTGTCCGCTGGCGCGTTCGGCGGGCGTGTTCAGCGCCGACACGCACAGTGGCTCGATCAGCGACGCCATCGCGCCGGGCGTCAGGCCCCGGCACAGGTCGCTGACCGATTGTTCAGGCCGGCAGCTGAATCCGCCCAGCCGCCAGCCCAGCGCCACCCGGAGCAGCGACAGCTTGTCGGCCCACGACCAGCCGCCGGACGTCAGGATGCCGGCGAAGGCGTCCAGCGGCGCCGGCCAGTCGGGCAGCCGCAAGCCGCTGCCATCGGGGAGCTGCATCGCCAGCGGCAGGCGCAGGAAGGACGCGGCTTCATCGACGCCCAGGTCTTTCATCAGCCGCAGGGTTTCAGCGTAAGCGCCAATCAGGATGTGCTGGCCGTTGTCGAGCGCAAGGGGCTGGCCGGCCAACGTCGCCATGACCTTTCGCGCGCGGCCACCGGCGTTGCGCGAAGCCTCGAAAATCGTGATGTGGCAGCCCAGGCGCGTCGCCTCGACGGCGGCCGCGCAGCCGGCCCAGCCCGCGCCGACGATGGCGACTTTCATGTGGCCAAATCACTGGAAGCAGGCGCTTTCCCTCTCCACCAGCAGGGGCCGCGGAACCGGCTTCGCCGGGCCGCAGGCGCAGCGGCCCCCTCGGGGCTGAGGGCTGTGGCTACGAGCCCGCCTGCGCGGGCTTGGACCGCCTGAAGATGCGCCGCCTCTGGCGGCGTGGCGCCCTGCAAGGGCAGCGCATTACACGAAGTGAAAAGCGTGGGGGTCATTGCACTTGGTCATACCACCTTGCCGAAGGCCTGCGTCTTCCAGGCCAGCCAGAACTTGCGCAGCGGCGTCAGGCTGACGCGCTGGTGCAGCACCTGGAAGTTGTCGGCGGCGATTTCGCGCAGCAGCGTGCGGTAGATGCTGGCCATCATCAGGCCGGGCTTTTGCGCGCGGCGGTCGGCGGCGGGCAGCAGCGCCAGCGCTTGGTCGTACAAAGCCAGCGCGCGTTCGGTCTGGAACTTCATCAGTGCGCTGAAGCGGTCCGAATACTGGCGCTTGAGGATTTCATGCGCCTTCACATCGAACTGCTGCAGCTCGCCCACCGGCAGGTAGATGCGCCCGCGCATGGCGTCCTCGCCCACGTCGCGGATGATGTTGGTGAGCTGG
>JAECRO010000023.1 GCA_016000195.1 Burkholderiales bacterium
GTTTTTAAGTAATTCTGACCAACTTTTACCCTAACTTCGACAGGCTCCTAGTGGTGGATTCAATGGATAAAAAATGGTGCTCCAGCCTGCCAAAGTTTCGCGCAGCCCCTGAGAAACCCGATTTTCAGGCATCAAACAGGCCGCTAGCCCAATAGATACAGGCGTAAGAAGCTACTAAATTTATAGCGATATTCTGGCGCTTTGCACTGGCCCGAAACCGGGCGCGGGCGCTCAAGCCTGCTCGGTTCTTGCCTATCAAGGCGGCGATCTTGCCCCTGACTTCGGCTGGTTCAGTTGCTGACACCTGGCCTTTCAGGCGCGCCTTGCGGGTGACCCAGTCCAGATTTTTGGCAATCGGGGTCAGACTCTAATCAGGTGTTTTTCATCACTGGTCTACAATCTGGTCTACATCAAATGCAGGCCACCCAATGCAGCTTCAAACCATAGGTTCCTACGAAACCAAAACCCATTTGGCGGATTTGTTGCGCCGGGTGCGTGATGGGCAGGGTTTCACCATCACTCAGCGCGGCGAGCCCGTGGCTGACCTGGTGCCTGCGGGCGCCAGCGTGCGCCGTGCCGGCACGCTGGCGGCAGTGCGTATGCGAGCCTTGATGCACGAGGCGCCACCGCTGGAAGCCCTTGACCTCAAAACCCTGATGGAAACGGGCCGCGACTGATGCGGTTTGTGCTGGACAACTCGGTGGTCATGCGCTGGCTGCTCAATGACGGCAGCGAGGAACGGCGGGCCTATGCCTCCAGGGTGCTGGAGCTGCTGACCCAGGACACTGGCGAGGCACTGGTTCCCGGCATCTGGTCCCTGGAAGTTGCCAACATGCTCGTCAAAGCCCAGGCCAGGGGTTTGGTGTCAGAGGCGCGTGCAAGCGCCTTCATTGGCTTGCTCGCAGAGATGGCCATCACTCTGGACGCCAGCACAGCCGCACGGGCTTTGGGCGATACCTTGCAATTGGCGCGGCGCTTCAAGCTGTCGTCTTACGATGCGGCTTATCTCGAATTGGCATTGCGTGAAGGCCTGCCTCTGGCAACGCTGGATGCTGATTTACAAAGCGCGATGGTGCAGGTCGGCGGCGCCTTGGTGTGAGCAGCGAAGGGCCGGTGTCAGGTCTTGCATTGCCATATCCTGCGCGATGGCGGGCTCCCGCCGTAAATCAACGTCAAGTCAAACGCTAGGCCCGTATCTATTGGCCTAGCGGTCGATTAGATGCTTCCACAACGCCCAACAACTCCGTGTCAGGCAGTTCGGCCAGCTCAGCCTCAATCTCCGCAATGCTTGGCAAGCTCTTCTCCAGGGCCTCTGGCAAATCGCGCAACAACTGGTACTCAGCCACGCCAATGGGTTTGTCGATACCGGACAATGCATACTCAGCCACCAGCCGGTTTTGCTGCTTGCACAGCAACAGGCCGATGGTGGGTTTGTCGTCGGGGGCCTTGACTTGCGCGTCAATGGCCGCAAGATAAAAGTTAAGTTGGCCGGCGTGTTCGGGCTTGAAAGCAGTGGCCTTTAGCTCGACCACCACGTAGCACTTCAGGCGTGTGTGATAAAAAAGCAAGTCGATAAAAAATTCGTCGCCCGCCACCTCCAGCCGAAACTGCCGCCCTACAAATGCGAAGCCAGCGCCCAGTTCCAGCAGAAAACGGGTGATGTGGCGGATCAGACCGTTTTCAATCTCGCGCTCGTGCGCGTCGTCGCCCAGACCGAGAAAGTCGAACAGATAGGGGTCTTTCAGCGCCTCGTGCGCCAGCGCCGAATCGGGCGCGGGCAAGCGCGCTGCAAAGTTGGTCACGGCACCGCCCTGACGCTGCTGCAACCGGTTCTTGATGTGCAGCGCCAGCGTGGTGCGCGACCAGCCGTGCTGCACAGCTTGCGCCGAATACCATTCGCGGTCGGAGGCGTTGCCCAGCTGGGTCAGCAAGGTCACGACATGGAACCACGGCAATTGGGCAGCAGGCTGCTGCCCAAATTGGCCATCCGGGCAATGCTCGGCAAAAAAGGCCATGTATTTCAGGTTGCGGGTCGAAAAACCGCGCATGTCCGGAAAAGCACCTTTCAGGTCACGCGCCAGCCGGTCAATCACCTTGGCGCCCCAGCCCTGCGTTTGCTGCCGCTGCAAAATGTCGTGCCCGATGCGGCCATAAAGCTGCACCAACTCGGCATTGACGGCCAGCGATGCGCGCTGCCGGGCTTGAGCGATTTGACCTTTGAGTTGCGCCAGCCAGTCTGCATAGCCTTCAGGCAAGGCCAATGACGTTTTATCGGTGTTCATGCGGTGACGGTCTTTAGTCTGAGGTGTTGGGCTTGTTCTGCAAATTATCCGGGGAAGGCACGGGGCAGGTCTCCATCTTGCATAGTCGGCCAAGAAGATGCTACAGTTTTAATAGCTTCTCATGGCTGTATCTATTGAGCTGGCTGGCGATTTAATGCATGAAAAGGTAACTACTAACCCCCAAGCCCAGCTCAAACCGCAAAGTCAGGCTTCAGGGGCTGGCCGTCAAAGACGCTGACCAGGCAGTCAAACAAGTTGACGCACTGCTTGCGCATGGTCTGCAGATACGAGCGGATGGCAAAAAACGTCCTGGCCCCCTCATCGGTGCGAAAGCAGCCCGAGACCTTCTGGCGTACCTTGCTCATTCTGAGCGCCTGCTCGGCCAGGTTGTTGGTGAACGGCGCCCCCACATCGGTGGCAAAACGCCAGACATCATCCTTGTACTGGCGCAGGCGCGCCAGAAGGTTGAATTGCGTGCTCTGCTTGTGTTTGCCGCGCTTGCGGGTAAACGAATCGCCGGGCTCCTGGCGCGGATTGAGCCGCTCGCCCCTGCCGAGCAGCGCCAGCCACTGGCCCTCAAACCACTGCAGGCGTTCTGGCGGCAATGGCCCGCCCCGTGCATCGACTTCCCTTTTGGCCTGCAGCAGCGTGTCCATCATCTCCCCGGCCCAGCCGTCAAAGGCCTTCTCGTTCAGGCTGTCGTGCACGTACACCAGCTCGCGCAGGTGGTGCGCATTGCACAGGCTGTGCGCGCAGCCCAGCTGCTTGTAGCTCTGCAGCCCGTCATGCACCAGCGTGCCCTTGAACGGGGGCAGCAGGCCGATTTCCTCAATAGCCAGCATGCCGCGTTTGGGGTGATGCTCCAGATAGCTCAGGCTGGGCGTGACGGCGCAGTGCAGCCACTCCAGATGGCCCTGGATGCGAATGCCGGTCTCGTCCGCGCACACCACCGGCGCGGCTTGCACGGCCTGGCCTATTTGCTGGTAGATGGGCTGCAGGACTTCGGCAGCCTCGTGGGTGAAGGCCAGCACGCTGGTCTCGGACACCGCCACGCCAAAGGTATCGGCCATGAATTCACGGGTACGCGCCAGCGGCACAAACTGCTGCTGGTTCAGGTTCACGCAGACCGCCTTGAGACGGGGTCCGTATTGCACGGGGGCGATGACATCGGCAGGAAAGACGCCCCCATGCACCGCCCCACAGGTGCAGGTGGAGCGCATGCGCCGGTGCTCGATGACCTGCGCGCGCAGCACGGGCAGCTCCAGCACCTGGCGGCGCTCGACTACCTGGTGATCAACCAGCAGGCCGCAGCAGGCGCTGCACTGGGCGGGGCCGAAGTGTTCGATGACCACATCGACCGCTTCGCTTTGCTTGAGGGTGTTGCCCGGGTGGCCCTTGGGCGCGCCGATGGGGCGCTGCCCTGGCACGCGAAGGGACTTGGGGGCCGGTTTGCTCAGGCCGTCGCTCGACGGTGGTTTGCTGGAGTTGGTGCTGTTCTTGCCCAGGCGCGCCTGCAGTTCAAGGATTTGTTGCTGCAGTTGGGTGATGTGCAGGCTGTGCGTCTGCAGCATCACTTTTTGCTGCGCCAGCAAGGCTTGAACCTGCCCCTGCAACTGGGCGTTTTGCGCCAGCACCTGGCTGTAGCTGGGCGGGCATTGGGCTGTTTGGGGGTCTTGCACGGCCTCTATTGTCGCTTGGGGGGGGGTTAGTAGTTACATGAAAAGAGGCCGCTACAGCCTGCCAAAGTTTCGCGCAGCCCCTGAAAAACCCGATTTTCAGGCATTAAACAGGCCGCTAACCCAATAGCTATTAGTGTAAGAAGCTACTAAATTAATAGCGGTATCCTGGCACTTTGCGCTTGCCCGAAACCGGGCGCTCAAGCCTGGGAATGATTGGCGGCGGCTCATCACAGCGTTTTCGTGGCCAGCTCCCGGCACAAGGCCTGCAGCGGCACTGCATGCACATCATTGCCCAGCGGAAACGATTCGCTACCCGGATAAACCACCAGTTTGCGCGCAGGCGACAAATCTTCGCAGGCGGCATGAAAGCCGCGTTCCACCTTGGGGCTCAAGGAGCGCTTGACCTCGATGGCCCAGAGTTCGCCACCCGGCCACGCCAGCAGCAAATCAACCTCGGCGCCGCCGCTGGTGCGGTAGAAATAGCCCTGCACACTGGCTGGCGCGCAGCTCAGCAGGTTGTCAACCACAAAACCTTCCCAGCTGGCGCCAACGACCGGGTGGGACAGCAGGGTTTCTCTGCTTTCAATGTCCAGCAGGGCATGCACCAGCCCGCTGTCGCGAACATAGACCTTGGGTGACTTGACGAGGCGTTTGCCGATATTGGCGTGCCAGGGCGGCAGGCGGCGCACCAGTAGCAGCGCGCACAAAAGATCGATATAGCGCTGCGCCGTTTTTGCATCGACGCCCAGATTGCCTGCAAGCTGGGCCACGTTGAGCAGGCCTCCTTGGTGATGCGCCAGCATGGTCCAGAAGCGGCGCAGCGTTTCGGCGGCGATGCGCGGGCCGAACTGGGGAATGTCGCGCTCCAGGTAGGCGCGGATGAAGTTTTGCCGCCATCGCAGGCTGCGCGAGTCGTTGGGCGCGGTAAAGCTCTCCGGGAAACCTCCGCGCAGCCAGAGTGCATCCCCACGGTCCGGGCCGGTTTCCAGAATGTTGAGCGGCCCCAGTTCAAGATAGGCAATGCGACCAGCCAGCGTCTCGCCCGATTGCTGCAACAAGTCGAGCGAGGCAGAGCCCAGCAGCAGGTACTGGCCAGCCCGCTTGCCACTGCGCCGTGCCTGATCAATCAGCCCGCGCAGCACGGGGAAAAGGCCGGGCGCACGGTGAACCTCGTCGAGAATGACCAGCTTGTCCAGGTGATCGGCAAGATACAGCTCTGGCTGCGCAAGCTTGGCGCGGTCGCGCTCGGATTCAAGGTCAAGGTAAATGCTGCGGATGGAGCGGGCCGCCTCCAGCGCGAGTGTGGTTTTTCCGACCTGGCGCGGCCCCAGCAGGGCAACGGCTGGTGAATGCTGAAGTTCGTCTGTCAGCCGGACAAGAAGGTGGCGAGAAAACATTATTGCAATTATGGAGTTTAATTCCATGATTTGCAATGATAAATTCATGGATTTATTGCCCTGGACGACACCGGCCGCACGGCCTTTCTTTTGTCTTTCCTGAAGGTGCAGGCTGGAACCCTGGATTTCTGTCCGGATGCAGTGCTACCGATCAGCTTCGAATGTTGTGCGGAAGCCGTCAAATTCCAGTTAACCTTGCCGCAGACTCAGGCCAAGCTGTCAGAAAAATGCGGAGTTTCATGGTGAAATTCCCACACTTCCAGGAAATTTTTCATGTCATTGCAAACGATTGTTCTTTTTACCCTGCTCGCCATGCTCATCTTCTGGGCCGTGGGCGCCTACAACCGGCTGGTGCGCCTTAAAAACATCATTGCCAATGCGTTTGGCCAGATTGATGTCCAGCTCAAGCGCCGCTATGACCTGATTCCCAACCTGGTGGAGGCTGCCAAGAAATACCTGCAGCACGAGCAAGCCACGCTGGAGGCGGTGATTGCCGCCCGCAACCAGGCGCGCAGCGCCAGCGACACGGTTCGCAGCCGCCCCGGCAAGGCCGATGCCGTGATCGCGCTGGCGGCGGCCGAGCAGATGCTGGACAGCAGCCTGGGGCGTCTTTTTGCGCTGGCCGAGGCCTATCCCGACCTGAAGGCCGACCAGACCATTCGCGAACTCAGCGAAGAACTCACCAGCACCGAGAACAAGGTCGGCTTTGCCCGCCAGGCCTACAACGACGCCGTACTCGACTACAACAATGCGCAAGGCCAGTTTCCGGCGCTGCTGATTGCCCGCGTGTTCGGTTTTGCGCCCTCGGCGATGCTGAAGGCCACCGAGAGCGCCGCCGAGCGCCAGGCGGTCCGCATCCAGATGTGATGCACTGGCGTTATGCGTTTTTTTGAACACCAGGAAAAAGCCCGCGCCCAGACCTTGCGCCTGCTGCTGCTGTTTGGCCTGACGGTGATCGCGCTGGTGCTGGCCGTCAATGGGGCGCTGGCGTTGAGCTGGCGCGTGCTGATGCCCCATTTTTTAGCTTATCCGGCCTATTTTTTCAGTGTCAATACCGGCGTGACGCTGCTGTTCGTGCTGGGCGGCTGGTGGCTTGAAACCTCGGTGCTTGAAGGCGGCGGCGCGGCGCTGGCGCGTCAGGCGGGCGCGCGCGAAGCCTGGCCGGCCAGCCGCGAGGCCGAGCAGCGCCTGTGCAACATCGTCCATGAGCTGGCGATTGCCGCCAGCATGCGGCCGCCGCAAGCGATGGTGCTGCCGCGCGAGGACAGCATCAACGCCTTTGCCGCCGGCTGGGACGAGGATGACGCCATCGTGGCGGTGACGCAGGGCGCGCTCGACCGCCTGAGCCGCGATGAATTGCAGGGCCTGCTGGCCCATGAGTTCAGCCATCTGCGCGAAGGCGACACCCGGCTGAACATGCGGCTGGCGGGCATGGTGTGCGGGCTGGAGATGATTTTCAACCTGGGCCGCGGCATGTGCGAGGGCGATGAGCACGGGCGCCGCTCCTTTCTGGCCCTGCCGGGGTTCGCCATCATGGCCACCGGCTTGCTGGGCTGGCTGGCGGGCCGGGTGCTGAAGGCCGCCGTCTCGCGCCAGCGTGAATTCCTGGCCGATGCGCGCGCGGTGCAGTTCACCCGCAGCAAGGACGGGCTGGGCGGCGTGCTGCGCAAGGTGGCGGGCGAGCGGGCGAGGGCGGCGGGCCATTCGGGCGCCGCAGCGCATCAGCTGCACCCGGCGGTGCATCACATGCTGCTGGTCAGCGATGTGGCCCGGGCGCGCTGGTTTGCCAGCCATCCGCCGCTGGTCGAGCGCATCCGCCGCATTTACGGCCGGCCCATGGCGGCGCTGTCCGCCGAGCGCGACGAGTATGCCCCGACGCGGCCGGACGCCCTGTTTTAGGCGGGCAGGAAACTGCGGCGGCGATGCAGGGGATGGGCGTCTTGGGTGCCGGGGCCGGGACTGGTCTAATAGGCAAACACCCCCGTCCGCGTCTGGACGGGTTTACGCTGGCCGGTGCAAGGCCGGCCCTGATCAAACCGAAGCAATGCCACATCACCCGAACGCCTCTTCGTCAGCCCAAGTTCCTTTATGGAGGCAGCTTCAAGGCGCCGCTTCTGTCGTGCTGGCCGTTCGCGACGGCCAGTCGATGACGCCCGCGCTGGAAGATGTCGATGCGCAGCTGCGCCCCGGCGTCCAGGCGCTGGCCTTTCATGCCCTGCGCTGGCTGGGCCGCGCCGAAGCGCTGCGCCAGCAACTGGCCAAGCGCCCGCCGCCGCCCGAAGCCGATGCGCTGCTGTGCGTGGCGCTGGCGCTGGCCTGCTCTGAAGAGGAGGCGCCCTACACCGCGCACACGCTGGTCGATCAGGCCGTCGAAGCGGCCAAGCGCAGCGACGCCACGCTGCACCAGGCCAGCTTCATCAACGGCTGCCTGCGCCGCTTCCTGCGCGAGCGGGGCGAGTTGATGGCGCTGACCGAAAAAAGCCCGCAAGCCGTCTGGAACCATCCGCAGTGGTGGATAGACCGCGTGCGCAAAGACCATCCGGCGCAGTGGCAGGACATTTTGCGCGCCAACAACAGCCGCGCACCGCTGATTTTGCGAATTAATGACCGAAAAACGACTCCTGCGCAATACCTGCATGCATTGTTAGCTATGAATATAGGAGCATTTCCGGTGGGCGAGCATGGTGTGGTCCTGACCGAAGCGCGGCCTGTGACCTCGTTGCCGGGCTTTGCCGAAGGGCATTTTTCGGTGCAGGATGCCGCCGCCCAGCTGGCTGCGCCCTTGCTGCTCGATGGCCTCGTGGCCGCAGGCGAGGGCTCGCCCCGCCTGCGCATCCTCGACGCCTGCGCCGCACCCGGCGGCAAGACGGCGCACCTGCTGGAGCTGGCCGACTGCGACGTGACCGCGCTGGACATTGACGCCCGGCGCTGCGAGCGCATTGCGCAGAACCTGCAGCGGCTGGGCCTGCAGGCGCACATCGTGGTGGGCGACGCCGGCCGGCCCAGCGACTGGTGGGACGGACGGCTGTACGACGGCATTTTGCTTGATGCGCCGTGTACCGCATCGGGCATCGTGCGCCGCCACCCGGACGTGCGCTGGCTGCGCCGGCCGACCGATATTGCCCAGCTGGCTCAAATCCAGGCCAGGTTGCTCGCCACGCTCTGGCCGCTGCTTCAGCCTGGCGGGCGGCTGCTCTATTGCACCTGCTCGGTTTTCAGGGCGGAAGGCGAGCAGCAGGTGCAAACGTTTGCCGCACGCCACACCGATGCCCTGTTAATGCCTTCACCCGGGCATTTGCTGCCTCAAGGCGGTGTGGGAGCGGCCGTATTCCCGGACAATTTGATGCGTGAACACGATGGTTTTTATTACGCACTCCTTGAAAAACGCCGCGCTTAAGGCGATTGCACGCTTCATGCTGGTTATGTGCGTGGGCGCGTGCCTGCTGTGGGCGCCAGCTACCAGCGCCGCAGCATCCACCGAGATCACCCAGCTGCGCACCGAGCGCGCCGAAGACGGCGTGTATCTCTCGGCGATTGTGCGGTTTGATGTCCCGGCCGTGGTGGAAGACGCGCTGCTCAAGGGCATTGCGCTCTTTTTTGTCGTCGAGGCCGACATCTACCGCGACCGCTGGTACTGGACCGACCCGCGCGTGGCCAGCGCCGCCCGCACCCTGCGCCTGGCCTACCAGCCCCTGACCGGCCGCTGGCGCGTGAACATCGTTTCCGGCCTGATCACCAGCTCGTCCGGCCTGCGCGCCACGCTGAATCAAAACTACGAAACCCTGCCCGAAGCCCTTTCCGCCATCCAGCGCCTGGCCCGCTGGAAAATTGCCGAGGCCTCCGAGGTGGAAGCTGACGCGGCCTACACGCTCGTTCTGAATTTCCGGCTCGACCTGTCGCAGTTGCCGCGACCTTTCCAGATTGGCGTGGCCGGACAGCGTGACTGGAGCATTTCCGCCGAGGTCAGGGACCGGCTCCGGCTGACGCCTGCACCGCCTGCTGTCGAAGGCGCCCGATGAACCGCGCCGTGAAGCTGATTGCCCTGAAAAGCAGCCCGGCCTTTCGCTGGACCGTCGGCCTTGGCGCCGGCGTGGTGGTGGCCTTGGGCCTGGTGCTGCTTTTTTTGCTGACCCAGGCCACCGACAAGCGCGAACTTTACGAGCGCAATTACGCGCTGCTCTTGGGCTTGAACATCGCGGTGGCCGTCTTGCTGCTGCTGGTGATTGGCTGGATTGTCCTGCGGCTGCTGCTGCGCATGCGCCAGGGCCGCTTTGGCAGCCGCCTGCTGCTCAAGCTGGCCGCCATCTTTGCGCTCGTCGGCCTGATGCCCGGCCTGATGATTTATGTCGTGTCCTACCAGTTCGTCTCGCGCTCGATAGAAAGCTGGTTTGATGTCGAGGTGGAAGGCGCTTTGGCGGCCGGCCTGAACCTGGGCCGCGCCACGCTGGACACGCTGGCGGCGGATACGGGCAGCAAGACGCGCCAGGCCGCCACGCAACTGGCTGAAACGCCGGACGCGATGGTCGGCCTGGCGCTGGAGCGCCTGCGCGAACAACTGGGCGCCAGCGACGTGGTGCTCTGGAGCGCTTCCGGCCAGTTGATGGCCAATGCGGGCGAATCACGGTTCCTGATCCAGCCCGACCGGCCCTCGGTGCAGCAACTGCGCAGCGCGCGGAGCCAGCAGGTCACGACCCAGATCGAAGGACTTGACGAAATGGTGCCCGGCGGCAATGGCGAGCTGGGCACCGACACCACGCCCGGCCCGCCGGCGCGCGGCGCCACCACGGACGCCCGCGTCAAGGCCATTGCCGTGGTCAACAACTCCAACCTCAGCGTGCTGGGGCAGTCCCGTTATTTGCAAGTGACCACGGTGCTGCCCACCAGTCTGGTGGCCAACGCCCTGGCGGTTCAGGAGGCCAACCGCCAGTACCAGGAGCGTGCCCTGGCGCGCGGCGGCTTGCGAAAAATGTATATCGGCACCCTCACGCTCAGTCTTTTCCTGACCGTGTTCGGCGCGGTGCTGCTGGCCGTCATTCTGGGCAACCAGCTGGCCAAACCGCTGCTCCTGCTGGCCGAAGGGGTCAAGCAGGTGGCCCAGGGCGACCTGACGCCCAAGGCTGCGCTCAAAGGCAAGGACGAGCTGGGCGGGCTGACGCGTTCGTTTGCCGAGATGACGCAGCAGCTTGCCGATGCCAGAACTGCGGTGCAGTACAGCATGAGCCAGGTCAACGCCTCGCGGGCCAACCTGCAAACCATCCTGGACAACCTCACGGCCGGCGTGATCGTGCTGGATGTGCGCGGGCGCATCCAGTCGAGCAATCCGGGCGCCACCCGTATCCTGCGCGCGCCCCTGCAGGACTATCAGGGCCAGCCGCTCGGTGAAGTTCCGGGGCTGGAAGTATTTGCCCAGGACGTGCTGGCCCAGTTTGCCGACTACCTCAGCAATGCCGCGCAGACGCTGGCGCACTGGCAGCAGTCGTTTGAACTGCATGCCGCCGGACATGGCGCCAGCGACAACGCCATCACACTGATCGCGCGCGGCGCCAAAATGCCGGGCACCGAAGAATACCTGCTGGTGTTCGACGATATTTCCGACATGGTGTCGGCCCAGCGCGCCCAGGCCTGGGGCGAAGTGGCCCGCCGGCTGGCGCATGAAATCAAGAATCCGCTCACCCCCATCCAGCTGTCGGCCGAGCGACTGGAGATGAAACTCAACGGAAAGCTGGGGCCGACCGAACAGGCGCTGCTGACCAAATCCGTCAAGACCATCGTGGACCAGGTGGACGCCATGAAGCGGCTGGTCAATGAATTCCGTGACTATGCGCGCCTGCCCGCCGCCGAGCTGGTTCCCGTGGACCTGAATGCGCTCATCAACGACGTGCTGCAGCTCTACCACAGCGATCCTGCAAGTCCGGTGGCGCCCGTGGTTGCCGAGCTTGACCCGCAGGCGCCGCCCATTCGAGGCGATGCCCAGTTGTTGCGTCAGGTCATACACAACCTCCTGCAAAACGCTCAGGATGCACAGGAAGGCCGGGAAGACGCCTGCGTCAGCCTCAAGACCGACTATTCCGAAAGTTCGCACCGGGTGCGCCTGACAGTGCGTGACAATGGAGCAGGCTTTCCAGAGCACATCCTCAAGCGCGCCTTCGAGCCCTACGTCACCACCAAGGTCAAAGGCACCGGCCTGGGGCTGGCGGTGGTCAAGAAAATTGCCGACGAGCACGGCGCGCGGATTGATATTTCAAACCGTGTTACCGACGGGATCGTGCAGGGCGCGCAAGTATCGTTATCATTTGGCGTTGCAACTTGACAGCGTTCGGGGCACCCCGGGGTTTAAAACCCCCCAATATCGACAACACAACCGTCAACAACAGGCAGGGCAGCAATTCAATCATGGCAAATATTCTGGTGGTCGATGACGAGCTGGGCATACGCGACCTTCTCTCAGAAATTCTCAATGATGAGGGGCATCAGGTCGATCTGGCTGAAAATGCGGCGCAAGCCCGCGCTGCCCGCGCCCTGGCCCGGCCCGACCTGGTGCTGCTGGATATCTGGATGCCCGACACCGATGGCGTCACCCTGCTCAAGGAATGGTCGTCGACCGGCCTGCTGACCATGCCGGTCATCATGATGAGCGGCCACGCAACCATCGACACGGCGGTAGAAGCCACCAGAATTGGTGCCATGGCCTTCCTGGAAAAGCCGATCACGCTGCAAAAGCTGCTCAAGGCCGTCGAGCAAGGCCTTGCCCGAACCCTCGCCCGCCCGTCCGCCACTCCCCTCAGGACGACGGCTGCACCCATGGCCGATTTCGTGCCCGAGGCCGCCATGGCGGGTGGTGTTTTGGCGGTTCCGCTGGACAGGGGACCGCAGGCCACCCAGAGTTTCATGCTCGAAAAACCGCTGCGCGATGCGCGCGACGAGTTTGAAAAAGCATATTTTGAATTCCACCTGGCCAGGGAAGGCGGCTCCATGACCCGCGTGGCTGAAAAAACCGGCCTGGAGCGGACTCATCTGTACCGTAAATTGAAGCAGCTGGGCGTTGATCTCACACGCGGCAAGCGCAGCCTCTGAATTTTCGGGCCGGATTGCGGCAAAACACCCTTGCGGGTGATATATACTCTTGTGCTCAGGCCCGGTAGCTCAGTCGGTAGAGCAGAGGATTGAAAATCCTTGTGTCGGTGGTTCGATTCCGCCCCAGGCCACCAGTTAAGCCCTTACAGGCATTGAAAACCCTGCTATCTATTCGGTAGCAGGGTTTTTTCTTGTCTGAACCATGTAAGGGCGGATGTAAGACGATTTTTGAAATGTGCGAAAGTGGTCTGCAACATAAATTCCATCGTCCTGTATCACTGTGGCATCAGGAAAGCTTGTCATCGTCATCAGGGCCTCAGCCGTACCTTTGTCGTATTGGTGTTCCACTCTCGTACCCCTTCATGGTGCCCTTCAAAGGTGCCCCAGCAGGCCAGCGGCAGGAACTGATTTTCGGCCCGGTTTCGAAGCGGGCCTAGCTGGGGAAAAAACGGTTTTAAGCGGGCACCATCGGCGCGGGCTGAACATGCATGGGCTTGTTCTTGAACCGCTGTTCAGCCTGCCACACGTCATAGGCGCTTTGCTCTGCCAGCCACAGCCGGGCCTCCCCGCCACGCTCCACGCCCAGCCATGCCTCGATGCGCAGTGCCATTTCTGGCGAGATAGCAGCCCGGCCATTCAACACGCGGGACAGCGCCACGCGGGACACGTCAAGCTGTTGCGCGGCCTGCGTTACCGTCAGCCCCAGCGCGGGCAAAACGTCATCCTTCAGCGTCAGGCCGGGATGTGGGGGGTTAAACATGCGTGCCATCGTTGTATCTCCTGTCTCAGTGGTAGTCCTGATAGTCCACCAGCACCGCATCAGTGCCTTCAAAAGTGAACGTCATGCGCCAGTTGCCATTGACCCAAACCGAAAAATGCCCCTTGAGTTCACGCCCTTGCAGCGGGTGTAACTTCCAGCCCGGCAGGTTCATGCCTTGGGCGTTGCTTGTCTCGTTCAGGCGTCGCAGCATGGCGGCCAGTTTTGGGGCATGGGCGGCTTGTATGCCTGCCATGCTTCCCTTCTCGAAAAAGGCTTTCAGGCCCTTATGCCGGAATGTCTTAATCATGCGTCATTGTATCGCGTGGCGTTACGGTTTGCACGTCAACCGTTCACCACGCGCAGCGCACCAGGCGCGGCTTTGGCATCAAACACAATCCCGGCCTGCTCCAGAATCCACGCTTCAATCTTTTCATGGTGGACTCGCAGCAGGTCGAGCGGGCGGCGGATGTAGTTCTGTTCCCGCACGCCTTGGGGTGCATGGCCTTGAATCTGTGCGCTGATACCGCCAGGTATGTCGAGCCATTCGCACAGACTGGCGAACGAACGGCGCAGCCCGTGCAAGGTCAGTTCCAGCCCGGCAGCAGCGCAGGCTTGGCGGTGCGCAATGCTTGGCTCTGTGAGTCGCCCGGATGCGCTCGCAGGGCTGGAAAACACCCATTCATTGCGGCGGGGCAGGGCGGCCAGCAGGTGCGCGACAAAGGGCGTCAGGGGTACGGCCCGGCGGCCTTCAATCTTGTCTTTCAGCTCCAGGCCGCGCCACTGGAAATTCACGTCCTCCCACTTCAGTTCAGCCAGTTCCTCACGGCGGGCACCTGTCAGCAGCAGGCATTGCAGATAGGCGGCAATCACCGGGTTCTGTATCTGGCGAACGTGGGCAAACCAGGTCGGCAGTTGCTCGCGTTGGATGTAATCGTTTTTCGGCTTGGCCTTGCCTGCCACTTCGCGGGTCTTTTTGGCGCTGGCGGCGGTCGGGTCGGCTTTGCCCTTCAAGTCGGGTTCAGACGCAGCCCAGCGCAGGAACGCTTTCAGCAGCCGCAGCGCCAGGCGCACACGGGCGGGCCTGTCTTTGGCCTCTTTGGCGGCCCATGCCTCAATCGTGGGCGCGGTCAGATCAGCCAGGCGCAGCGGCAGCAGTTCGGCCAGTGGCGGCGGCCTTCTTTTCAACGGCGGCGGTCTGTTGGTCGCGCTCTACCTCTCGCGGGTCTGTTCCACCGTCAACCAGCATTTTCAGCCCTTGCGCTTTGGTGCGGGCCTTTTCAATCGGCCAGTCTGCCAGCGTCCCGATATTGATTCGGATGGTTGCCCCGTTCAGGCGTGATTCAAAAATGTAGGTTTTGCGGCCGGTCGGGGTTGGCTGTAGCGCCAGCGTCGGGGTGTCGGTGTCCCATAGAAAAGCCTGGGGCTTGCCCGTTGGGCAGGTGAAGGCGTCAACCCGGCCAGCGGTCAAACAAACCCGGTTTGCTTGCTGTTTCATGGTATTCAAAAGATAGCGGGGTTTTTCTTTGGCGCATCATGTTGCCATCGCTGCCATGGTTTATAGCGCGTAGCTAAAAAAGCAGCCAGACTCCGGATAGGATTCAGCACGATGAATGAACTGACGAGCCTTGGAGCCCTTGGGCTGGAGTTGCCCAGCCCTGCCTACCTTGTCGGCTCGATTCTTTTCGGCATCGTCGGCTATGTGGCGTTTCGTCGGGGGCGTAAAGCACAACGACCCGAGATCACTTGGGCCGGAGTGTTCTTGATGGCCTATCCCTACGCCGTGTCGCAAACCTGGCTGCTCTGGGTTGCCGGATTCGTCGCGTGCTGCTGGCTCTACGCCCGGTGGAATTGAGCACGCCGCCTGCGCCAAGGGCACGCCCGGCCCTTCAGGGCGCCTGAAAGCCTTCGGCCCGGTAGGTCAGCACCAGTGTGTCACGCAGGCCGCCCTGCCGGTCTTGGCCGTCGGCGGGGAAAATCGGCGTGGTTTCGTGGATCACCCGCTCGTCGTCCAGCAGCAGCGCTGTCAGCGGCTCCTGCATCAAAAAGCGCACGCCATCGGGGCCGTGGGCATCGAAGACGCGGGTTTCGCCGCCCTTGACGCCGCGCCGGGCCACCAGCAAGACCACCACGAAGTCCACGCCGTCGCGGTGCGCGCCCTCGGGCGTGGGCCGGCCCACGCCTTCGGTGGTGTCGATGCGGAACTGGTGCGCTTCGATGTACCAGCGCGGCACCGCCTTGACCTGCGCGAACAGCCGCCCCAGGCTGGCGAGCAGTTCAAGCCAGGCCGGTGCCTCGGCCACGGCCGGCTCGACCGGGTCGAACCAGCGCTCAAAGCCGCCGTGCAGGGCGTTGTAGTCGATCGGCTGCCAGTGCGCCCGGGGCGGCGTCTGTGTCAGCGTGCCGCTGGCAAGTTCCTGGACAAAGCAGGCGTGGCGGCGGCGGCGGTAGTGGCCGCCATCCCGCAGGTGCGCGTCCGGCGGCAGCCGGTTCCAGGAGTCGGCCAGGCTATTCCAGCCCTGCGTCCATTGCGGGTTCGCAAGCTGCAGGCTGGTGGTGAAGCCGGCCGGTAACAGCAGGCTCAGTCCGTCCTGGCGCAGGGCCTGGTCGGCAGGTTTTTGAACAGTGACCATATTGAACATGGACGCTATTTTGCTTCACGCCAGCCGGCCTGAAAGATGCTGCCCCACGCTGGCTGCCAGCGGGGGCAGGAAGTGACCACGACCTACACACCAGCCGGCAAAAGCTGCTGATAATGAATGCGCTGTTTCAACCAGAGGAGCATTCAATGCTGTACAGATTCAAATCAAAAAATATGGGCGACGTGATCATGCTGGAGCCCAATGGCCGGCAGGTGCTGGAGATCATCGGCAAGACGCCAGGCCTGAAAGGCATCATCCTGCCCGAGCAGATGCCGGCAGCCATTGCAGCACTTGAGGCGGCGATCAAGCTCGAAGAATCGGGCGACGACAAGGATGGCGAAGGCTTGCCCGAAGGCGTCGGCCTGCACCAGCGCGCCAAGCCGTTCATCGACATGCTGCGCTGGAACATCACGGCCGGCCAGGAAGTGGTCTGGGGCGTCTAGCCTGTCCTTGCCGCTTCGCTGAACTGAGAAAGCCCCGGAAACGGGGTTTTTTTGCGTCTGGCCGCCAGTGCGCAGCGCCGGGCCGCCGGCTTCTTCAACCGTCGGCACGTCGGGCAGGGCGGCCGAGCGCTGCGCACTGGTCACGGCCAGCGCCTTGTTGATGCCGTGCGTGCCGACGGTGCCCATCAGCAGCGTGTAGCCGTCGGGCGCTGACTTGGCCACCGCGTCGGCGCCAATGTTGCCGCCCGCGCCAGGATGTCGGTGGTGCCGCCGGGCGCGAAAGGCACGACGATCTTGACCGGCCGGGTCGGCCACGGGCTTTGGGCCAAAACCGGATTTGCTATGAAAATAATAGCTAGTAGCGCAGGACAGGCGAGCGCAGAGCGGCGATTTGGCTTGAAAATGCCGCTTGCGCAATGTTTGCGTGCGGTAGTAGCTATTAAATTAGGCCTAATAGCAATTCATGAATTGAAGGCAAAAACGTTCAAGGACGTTTTTACGCTTTCTTTATACGACGCCGGCTTTCTTCTACCCCGTTTTTACACCCCGAAACCTAAGCTTCTTCCATCGTTTTACGTGGGAGAAGGTCAATGGATATGGTCTATGTCGCAGGGCTGGCCCTGCTGTGGTGCCTGATGGCGCTGCTGGTCCGGGGGTTCAAAAAGCTCGACAAGCCGCAGGGAGGCCGGCCATGATCGGCCTTGAATTGCTTTACGGCTTTGGCGGCATCTGCGCGGTCTTGCTGCTCGCCTACCTGGTTTACGCGCTGATCTGCGCCGAGGAGTTCTGATGGCTGCTTCATCATGGGGTCTGCTGGCCCTTTACCTTGGCGTGCTGCTGCTGGCGGCCTGGCCGCTGGGCATCTGGCTGGCGCGCATCAGTTCGGGCCGGCTGCCGGGCTGGATGCAGCGGCTGGAAGCGCCGCTTTACCGCCTGGCGGGCACTTCTGCCGACCAGGCCATGAACTGGTGGCAGTACGCGCTGGCCTTGCTGGCGTTCAATGCCGTGGGCCTGCTGGCGGTGTATGCGCTGCAGCGCTTTCAGGCCGTGCTGCCGCTCAACCCGGCGGGCATGGCGGCGATTGCGCCTGACTCGGCGTTCAACACCGCCATCAGCTTCGTGACCAACACCAACTGGCAAGGCTATGGCGGCGAATCCAGCATGAGCTACCTGACGCAGATGCTGGCGCTGGCGGTGCAGAACTTTTTGTCCGCCGCCACCGGCATCGCCGTGGTGTTCGCGCTGTTTCGCGGATTTGCCGCGCGCGCCACCGGGGCCGTCGGCAACTTCTGGGTCGATGTGACGCGCATCACCGCCTGGCTGCTGCTGCCGCTGTCGCTGGTCTTTGCGCTGTTCCTCGCGGGCAACGGCGTGATCCAGAACTTCGACGCCTACAAGGACGTGGCCACGCTGGAGGCCACCAGCTACCAGCAGGCCAAAAATGGTCCCGACGGCCAGCCCCTGAAAGACGCGCAAGGGGCTGCGCTCATGGAAAACGCCAGCACCGCCAAGCAGACGCTGGCCATGGGGCCGGTGGCTTCGCAGGAAGCCATCAAGATGCTGGGCACCAACGGCGGCGGTTTTTTTAACGCCAACTCGGCCCATCCCTACGAGAACCCGAACGCGCTCACCAATTTCTTCCAGATGCTGGCGATTTTCCTGATTCCGGCGGCGCTGTGCTTTGCCTTTGGCCGCGCGGTCGGCGACCTGCGCCAGGGCTGGGCCGTGCTGGCGGCGATGACGCTGATGTTCGTCATCGCCGTGGCCGCCATCACGCCGGCCGAGCAGGCGGGCAACCCGCTGTTGACGCCCTTGGGCGTTGACCAGGCCGCCAGCGTCTGGCAGTCGGGCGGCAACATGGAAGGCAAGGAAACGCGTTTCGGCATCAACGCTTCCAGCCTGTTCGCCGTCATCACCACGGCGGCGTCGTGCGGCGCGGTCAACGCCATGCACGACTCCCTGACACCGCTGGGCGGCCTGGTGCCGCTGGTCATGATGCAGCTGGGCGAAGTGGTGTTCGGCGGCACCGGAACGGGGCTGTACGGCATGCTGATTTTTGCCATCCTGGCGGTGTTCATCTCGGGCCTGATGATTGGCCGCACGCCGGAATACCTGGGCAAGAAGATCGAGGCGCACGAGATGAAGCTGACCTCGATTGCCATCCTGGTCACGCCGATTCTGGTGCTGGCCGGCACCGCTGTTGCCGTGCTGGCCGGGGCCGGCAGGGCGGGCGTGGCCAACCCCGGCGCGCACGGCTTCTCGGAAATCCTGTACGCCCTGACTTCGGCGGCCAACAACAACGGCAGCGCCTTTGCCGGCCTGTCGGCCAACACGCCGTTCTACAACATCCTGCTGGGCGTGGCGATGTGGCTGGGGCGCTTTGGCGTGATCGTGCCGGTGCTGGCGATTGCCGGCAGCCTGGCCGCCAAGAAGCGCCTGCCGGTCACGCCGGGAACCATGCCGACGCATGGCCCGCTGTTTGTCATGCTGCTGATCGGCACCGTGCTGCTGGTCGGCCTGCTCAATTACGTGCCCGCGCTGGCGCTCGGCCCGGTGGTCGAGCACCTGATGCTGTGGCCCGGTCAATAACCGCAAGGTAGAAGAATCATGACGACCCAAAAACCTTTTGTCCTGTTTGATGCGGCGCTGCTCAAGCCGGCCATTGCGGCGTCTTTCGCCAAGCTCAGCCCGCGCGTGCAGTGGCGCAACCCGGTGATGTTTGTCGTCTATATCGGCAGCATTTTGACGACCTTGCTCGGCCTGCAGGCGCTGCAGGCACCCGGCGAAGCGCCAGCCGGCTTCATCTTTGCCGTGGCCCTGTGGCTGTGGTTCACCGTGCTGTTCGCCAATTTCGCCGAGGCACTGGCTGAAGGCCGCAGCAAGGCGCAGGCCGCTTCGCTGCGCAGCCTGAAGAAAAGCAGCTGGGCCAAGAAGCTGAAGGAGCCTAAACACGGCGCGACCTGGCTGCCGGAACAGGCGGAAAACCTGCGCAAGGGCGATGTGGTCTTGATTGAAGCGGGCGACATGGTGCCGCTCGACGGCGAGGTCATCGAGGGCGTGGCCTCGGTCGATGAAAGCGCCATCACCGGCGAATCGGCCCCCGTGGTGCGCGAGTCGGGCGGCGACTTTTCCTCCGTCACCGGCGGCACGCGGGTCTTGTCCGACTGGCTGGTGGTGCGCATCTCGGTCAACCCGGGCGAGTCCTTCCTGGACCGCATGATCAGCATGGTCGAGGGCGCCAAGCGCGCCAAAACACCGAATGAAATCGCGCTGACGATTCTGCTGGTGGCGCTGACCATCGTGTTTTTGATCGTCACCGTCACGCTGCTGCCGTTTTCCATCTTCAGCGTGGCGGCGGCCGGCTCGGGCTCGGTGGTCAGCATCACCGCCCTGATTGCCTTGCTGGTCTGTCTGATTCCGACCACCATCGGCGGTTTGCTGTCGGCGGTCGGCGTGGCGGGCATGAGCCGCATGATGCAGGCCAACGTGATTGCCACCTCGGGCCGGGCGGTCGAGGCCGCTGGCGACGTGGATGTGCTGCTGTTAGACAAGACCGGCACCATCACCCACGGCAACCGCCAGGCGTCCGCCTTTTTGCCGGCGCCCGGCGTGACGCAAGTCCAGCTTGCCGCCTGCGCGATGCAGGCGTCGATGGCCGACGAGACGCCCGAGGGCCGCAGCATCGTCACGCTGGCCCAGAAACTCAATGCCGAACAGGCGCTGGTCGGCGCGACCACCGAGGTTCCCTTCACCGCGCAGACCCGCATGAGCGGTATTGATGTGCACAAGCCCGGCGCTGGCACGCGCCAGCTGCGCAAGGGCGCGGTCGATGCCATCCGCAGGCATGTCGAATCGCTGGGCGGCAGCGTGCCGGCCGACGTGGTGCGCGCGTCCGACGAGGTATCGCGCCGGGGCAGCACGCCGCTGGCCGTCAGCGATGGCGCGCAGGTTCTCGGCGTGGTGGAACTCAAGGACATCGTCAAGGCCGGCATCAAGGAGCGCTTTGGCGAGCTGCGCCGCATGGGCATCAAGACCGTGATGATCACCGGCGACAACCGGCTCACGGCGGCGGCCATCGCGGCGGAGGCCGGCGTCGATGATTTCCTGGCCGAAGCCACGCCCGAGGACAAGCTCAGGCTGATCCGCCAGTACCAGGCCGAGGGCCGGCTGGTGGCCATGACCGGCGACGGCACCAACGACGCCCCGGCGCTGGCGCAGGCCGACGTGGCGGTCGCCATGAACAGCGGCACCCAGGCTGCCAAGGAAGCCGGCAACATGGTCGATCTGGACTCGAACCCGACCAAGCTGCTGGAGATCGTCGAGACCGGCAAGGCCCTGCTGATGACACGCGGCTCGCTGACGACGTTCTCGATTGCCAACGACGTGGCCAAGTACTTCGCCATCATTCCGGCGATTTTCGTCACCACCTACCCGCAGCTGGCCGCGCTCAACGTGATGCGGCTGGGCAGCCCGTCGTCGGCGATCCTGTCGGCGGTGATCTTCAATGCGCTGATCATCATGTTTTTGATCCCGCTGGCGCTCAAGGGCGTGAAGTACCGGGCCGTGGGCGCCGCCGCGCTGTTGCGGCGCAACTTGGCGGTTTACGGGCTGGGCGGGCTGGTCGTGCCCTTCGTCGGCATCAAGGCGATTGACCTGCTGCTGGTCGCGCTGCATCTGGCCTGAGCCGTTCCGGCCATGCGCTCTGCCAATCTCTTGTGCTGTCATTCCCGCGAAGGCGGGAATCCAGTAGCGCTCTGCATACGGCCAGCTTGCCTGTCACTGGATTCCCGCCTTCGCGGGAATGACGAAGCCATGGACGCGGCCTTCAACAAAATCCCAAGGAGTCAATCATGAAAAACATACTTCGCCCCGCAGGGGTCCTGTTCCTGGCGCTCACGCTGCTGACCGGCGTGGCCTATCCGCTGGCCGTGACGGGCGCGGCGCAGCTGCTGTTTCCGGCGCAGGCTGGCGGCAGCCTGATCCTGCGTGATGGCAAGCCGGTCGGCTCCAGCCTGATTGGCCAGAACTTCAGCGACCCCGGCCATTTCTGGAGCCGGCCTTCGGCCACCGGCCCCATGCCCTACAACGCCTCGGCCTCCAGCGGCTCCAACCAGGGGCCGCTGAACCCGGCGCTGGTCGATGCGGTCAAGGCGCGTGTTGAAGCCTTGCGCGCCGCCGATCCGGGCAATGCCGCGCCTGTGCCGGTCGATCTGGTCACGGCCTCGGCCAGCGGGCTGGACCCGCACATCAGCCCGGCCGCTGCCCGCTACCAGTCGGCGCGCGTGGCCAGGGTGCGCCATCTGCCGCTTGAAAAGGTGCAGCAACTGGTCGCGCAGGAAACCGAAGCGCCCTGGCTCGGCCTGCTGGGCGAGGCGCGCGTGCATGTGCTCAAACTGAACCTGGCGCTCGATGCCCTGACGCCCGTCCATGCGCCCGGCTGATTGCCGTAACCGATGAAGCCATGAACACCCCCGCCAGCCAGCGCCCCGACCCCGACGCGCTGCTGCAGCGGCTGCAGCAGGAGGCGCAGCGCGCGCGCGGCCGGCTGCGCATCTATTTCGGCGCCAGCGCAGGCGTCGGCAAGACCTTTGCGATGCTCAGCGCCGCCCAGCGCGCGCGCAAGGAAGGGCGCGACGTGCTGGTCGGGGTGGTTGAAACCCACGGCCGCAGCGAAACCGCCGAACTGCTGGCCGGGCTGGAGCAGCTGCCGCTGCGCGAGGTCGCCTACCGGGGCCGAACGCTCAGGGAGTTTGACCTGGACGCCGCGCTGGCGCGCAAGCCGGACGTAGCGCTGGTCGATGAGCTGGCGCACAGCAACGTGGAAGGTTCGCGCCACCCCAAGCGCTGGCAGGACGTGCAGGAACTGCTCGACGCCGGCATCGATGTCTGGTCGGCCATCAATGTGCAGCATCTGGAAAGCCTGAACGGCACGGTGGGCGCCATCACCGGCATCCGTGTCAACGAAACCGTTCCCGACACCGTGCTGGACGCCGCCGACGAGATCATCCTGGTCGATGTCACGCCCGACGAGCTGACGGCGCGGCTCAAGGCCGGCAAGGTCTATCTGCCGCAGCAGGCCGAGCGCGCGGCGCAGAACTTTTTCCGCAAGGGCAACCTGATTGCTTTGCGCGAGATTGCCCTGCGCCGCACCGCCGAGCATGTCGAGGACGATGTGCGCAGCTACCGGGTCGAGAAATCCATCGCCCCGGTCTGGAACACCGAAGGCGCACTGCTGGCCTGCATCGGCCCGCGCGCAGGCGCCGAGCAGACGGTGCGCACGGCGGCGCGGCTGGCCGGCCAGCTCAATGTGCGCTGGCATGCGGTGTATGTGGAAACCCCGCATCTGCAGCGGCTTGGAGAAGCCGAGCGCGACCGGATTCTGGCCGTCATCAAGCTGGCCGGCGAACTGGGCGCGGCCACCGCCGTGCTGGCCGCCAGCGACGTGGCCGCCGAGCTGGTGGCGCAGGCGCAGGCGCTCAACTGCGCCACGCTGGTCGTCGGGCGGCCCGCGCTGCCGGGCTGGCGCACGCTGTGGAGCGGGCGCACCCTGACGCGCCGGCTGGCCCGGCTGGCGCCCACGCTGGACATTGTGGAAGTGGCCGATGCCCGCAGTGCCCGGCGGCTGGCTCCAGCCGTGCCGCGCACGGATGAAGACGCGGCCGCCGCCTGGCATGGCAGCCTGCCGCCCTATGCCTGGGCGGTGGCCGGCAGCGTGGCCATTACCGTGCTGGCCACGCCGCTGCTCAATTTCTTCGACCTGGCCAACATCGTCATGCTGTTTTTGCTCGGCACGGTGCTGGTGGCGCTGAAGTGGGGGCGCGGCCCGGCGGCGCTGGCGGCTTTTCTCAATGTTGCTGCGTTTGACTATTTTTTTGTCGCGCCGCGCCTGTCGCTGGCGGTCAGCGACGTGCAGTATCTGGTGACGTTCGCCGTCATGCTGGTGGTCGGGCTGTTGACCGGCCAGCTGACGGCGGGCCTGCGCTTTCAGGTGCGCATCTCAAGCAGCCGCGAGCGCCGCGCGCAGTCGCTGTTCGAGCTGACGCGCGACCTGTCGGCGGCCCTGATGCACTCGCAGGTGGCCGCGCTGGGCGAGGCCGCCGTGCAGCGCGACTTCGGCGGGCAGGCGCTGGTGCTGACCACCGATGCCCGGGACCAGCTGGTGCCGCCCGGCCACGCGCCGCCGGGCTTTGACGCCAGCGTGGCCGACTGGGCGTTTCGCCATGCGCAGGCCGCCGGGCTGGCGACATCGACGCTGTCCGCCCAGACCTGGCATTACGTGCCGCTGAAGGCGACCATGCGGGTGCGCGGGGTGCTCGCGCTGCAGCCCGCCAGGCCGCGCTGGCTGCTGATTCCCGAGCAGCTGCAGCAGCTCGACACGCTGGCGCGGCAAATCGCCATTGCGCTGGAGCGCGTGCATTACGTCGATATCGCCCAGCAGGCGGTGGTTGACATGGAATCGGAGCGGCTGCGCAACACGCTGCTGGCGGCGATTTCGCACGATCTGCGCACGCCGCTGACGGCGCTGATCGGGCTGGCCGAGTCGCTGCAGCGCTCGCCGCCGCCGCTGGCGCCGCAGCAGGCCGGCCTGGCGCAGGCCATGACGCAGCAGGCGCGCCAGCTCAATGCCCTGGTGAGCAACCTGCTCGACATGGCGCGCCTGCAAAACGGCGGCGTCAGCCTGCACCGCGAATGGCAGTCGGTCGAGGAGGTGGCCGGTTCGGCGATTCGCGCCGCCCAGCCCGCGCTGGACGGCCAGGCCGTGCAGGCCGACATCGCGCCGGATTTGCCGCTGGTCGAGTTTGACGCGGTGCTGATGGAGCGCGTGCTGGTCAACCTGCTGGAAAACGCCGCCAAGTACGGCGCGCCACCGTTTGAAATCCATGCGCGCGTGACGCAGGACAGCCTGGTTTTGAGCGTGCGCGACCACGGGCCGGGGCTGCCGCCCGCGCTGCGTGGCCGCGAGGCCGAACTGTTCGAGAAATTCACCCGGGGCCAAGCTGAGTCCGCCACGCCGGGCGTCGGGCTGGGGCTGGCGATTTGCAAGGCCATCGTGGACGCGCATCGCGGAAAGATCGTGGCCGGCAACGCCCGGGACGGCGGCGCGCAGTTCACCATCACGCTGCCGCGCGGTTCACCGCCCGAGCCTGCGCCCGAATAAACTCGGCCGATGGTCACTCCCGTTGTTGTCATCATCGAAGACGAGCCGCAGATCCGCCGCTTTGTGCGCGGCGCGCTGGAGGCCGAGGGCTGGCAGGTGTTCGAGGCCGACACGGCCAGACAAGGCCTGACCGAAGCCGGCACCCGCAAGCCCGACCTGCTGGTGCTGGACCTGGGGCTGCCCGACGGCGACGGGCTGGAGCTGATCCGCGACGTGCGCGGCTGGTCGGGCGTTCCCATCATCGTGCTGTCGGCGCGCAGCGGCGAGGCCGACAAGATCGCCGCGCTCGACGCCGGCGCCGACGACTACCTGACCAAGCCCTTCGGCGTCGGCGAGTTGCTGGCCCGCGTGCGCGCCAACCTGCGCCGCCCGCGCGCCGCCGCTTTGGACGGCAGTCCGGCGGAGGACGCCGACCCGGTGTTTCGCTTCGGCCAGGTCGAGGTGGACCGGCAGGCGCGGCTGGTGCGCCGCGCCGGCGCGGAAGTGCATTTAACGCCCATCGAATACCGCCTGCTCAGCGTCCTGATGGCCAACGCCGGCCGGGTGCTGACGCACCGCCAGTTGCTGCGCGAGGTGTGGGGACCGTCGCACGCCGGGCAAAGCCACTATTTGCGCATCTACATGGGCCACCTGCGGCAAAAGCTGGAACCTGACCCGGCCCAGCCGCAGCATTTGCTGACTGAAACCGCCGTGGGCTACCGGCTGGCAAGCTGAAATTTATAGAAAACAGGCCATTTGCGCACGTCCAGCAAGCGCAAGCAGCTATTAATTCAGGAGTAAATCAAGGCCGGCTGGCCAAGGAACCCGAGTCCAGCGCGATACCGGCCCGTCTTTCGGCCAGCGCCTGCTTCAACTCGCGTTCCACGCGGCGCTTTTCACCAGTGCCCAGTTGCGTGGCGACCTCGACCCGCAGCGGGCTGCAGCACAGCCACAGGCTTTCCTTGCGCGGGCCGCCGCGCTCCAGGTGAACCCATGCCGGATTCATGTGGTAGTGGCGGGTGTCCAGGCCGCGCACCACCTCGATGGCCAGGCTGCCTTCCGGGCTGAAGCTGATCTGCTCGCCATCGGCCGCATGCAGCATGTACACCCCGAACAGCGCCCCGGCCACGCTGATCTCCAGCAGGCTCCACAGCGGAATCAGCCACAGGCCGTGCCAGCCGAAGGGCAGGGCAATCGCTGTGCTGAACGCCACCAGCGCGGCATAGGCCTGCAGCAACTGGCCGGGCGTCAGCGCGCAGCGCCGGTTCAAGCGCCACCGGGGCGCATCTTCAGCGGGGCTTGGGGCGGGTGGGCAGACAGGGGGCGAAGGGCAGGCCATCGGCCAGAAAATACACCGGCATCCGGCCAAAAGCAAACACGCCCCTGCTGGCGACGCTGTTGAAACCGGCACGCCGCAGCGGGTGGCCGGCAGGGCGGCGCGGCGGGCCGGAATGATCGGTTCAGGCCGTCCTAAAATACCCCGGCCATGTCCGAACACACTCCCCCCAAACCTCCTGCCTCCGGCGCCGTGCGCGTGCGCACCCAGCCGGCCGATGCCGGCGCCCCCGCGCCGACCGTGCGCCTGAACAAACGCATGGCCGACCTCGGCCTGTGCTCGCGCCGCGAGGCCGACGACTGGATTGCCCGGGGCTGGGTGCGCGTCAACGGCGCGCCCGCCGTGATGGGCCAGCCGGTGGCCGTTACCGCGCGCATCGAAGTCGCCCGCGAAGCCGAGCAGCAGCAGCGCCAGCAGGTCACCATCCTGATCAACAAGCCGGTCGGCTACGTCAGCGGCCAGGCCGAGGACGGCCACGAGCCGGCGGTGGCGCTGGTGCAGCCCGAAAACCGCTGGCGCGAATGCAACAGCCGCATGCGCTGGGGCTTTGAGCAGCTGCGCGGCCTGGCGCCGGCCGGCCGGTTGGATATCGACTCGATTGGCCTGCTGGTGCTGACGCAGGACGGCCGCGTGGCGCGCCAGCTCATCGGCGAAGACTCGGACATGGAAAAAGAGTATTTGGTGCGCGTGAGCTACGGCGCCGAAAACGTCAACGTGCAGGCCGCGTTTCCGCGCGACAAGCTGGCCCTGCTGTGCCACGGCCTGAGCCTGGACGGCCAGCCGCTGCGTCCGGCGCAAGTCAGCTGGCAAAACCCCGAGCAATTGCGCTTTGTGCTCAAGGAGGGCAAAAAGCGCCAGATCCGCCGCATGTGCGAGCAGGTCGGGCTGTTCGTGACCGGCCTCAAGCGCGTGCGCATTGGCCGCGTCAACCTGGGCCACCTGCCGATTGGCCAGTGGCGCTACCTGATGCCGCACGAGCAGTTCTGAGCCGGATTTTTGACTGAAAAATGCCACTTGCGCATGCGCAGCGGGCATTTACAGCTATGTAATTGAGCGATTCAGGCCCGCTGAAAGGCCCTGCCGGTCAAACTCCCCAGTCGGCAACGCTCGATTTCCCCTTCCTGGGTGGCCTTTGGCGCGACTCGCTGCGCAGGCCCTATGGAGCCCGCCTTGCGCTGACACGCTCCTCCCGGCCTTGTCCCGATGAGTGTTCGGCTTCCCCAGGCCGGTGCCCACTCTTTTGAAGCACGCCCCATTCCTGTGGATGGCTGGACTTTTGTCAGCATCAAAGTGGGTCGCCGTGTGCCTTCAGTCCACCGCCACCGCCCAAGTTTCTCGCCAAAAGACAGCGGCAGGCGGTAGCGCGGCATGGGAAAACCAAAAAATCTGCTTTTCCTCCAAGTTTGCGCCAATTTTCTCAAATTAATAAAACTACTATTTATCAATTGATATTGTTAATATGAGCCTAATTAAATTGTAAAAGAATCAATTTATTGGTAACTCATGAATTCATGAGTTACCGCATTGTTTCAGTGAGTGATGTTGGGTGGAGTCGTGGTGATTTTTTGAATCGGTAGCGCACAAGGGTCTTCCGGCGCTCAGGCTGGACCAACCGAGGTGCGGTTACAAGGCACGGTGATCGACATGAAAGAAATACGGCTGCGAGTCATCGCGCAAGTCAAGGCATTTCTGGATGGAGTCGCGCAGGCTGATGCCGGCCGTCTCAAGTGGGTCCGACTGGCCAACGGGTTACGGCTGCGGCGCATGCTGGTGGCGGCCCTGCTTGCCATGTGCTCGGTGGCGGGAATCACGCCGGCCGAGGCGGCGGACGGCGCCAACGCCCAGGTCGCCGTCGGCGCCACGGTATTGCGCCACGCCGGTGTTCGTGTGCTGACGGCGCCGCGCACGGTCAATATTTCGCAAGCCGACATCGTTCACGGGTATGTGGACGTAGCGATGACCTCGAAGCTGGAAATCCGTTCAAACAGCCCTACCGGCTACCTGCTCGCCATCGAGAGCCAGGCCGATTTCGCCAGGGGCACCGAGGTGCGCGGCACCGGCGGCGTCGCCTCCCTGGGCCGTTTCGGCGGCGTGCTGAACATTCAGACCGTCGGCCACGGCATGCAAACGACGCCTGTCGAGTTGAGCTTTCGCATCCTGCTCTCGGAGGAAGCCCGCCCCGGCCTTTACCCTTGGGCGCTCCAGATATCGGTGTTGCCCGTCTAGGGCATCACCGTCAGCACGACGTTGTCGGAATACGTACCCTTTAAAACATTCTGGCCGGCCGGGATGCGGCCGAAAATCATCACGCTCAATTGCGCCGACGATTTGTTCGGCACCGCCAGCGTCTGCGTGAAAGCATCAAGCCCGGGAACCTGGCCCCAGACACTGGTCCTGCCGGCATCCCTGAACAGGTTGTAGGCGAGGAGGTCGCCGCCGGGCATCTTCATTTTCCGGCTGGCGGTGGCGCCGCCATGGGCGCCGGGGCCGATGGCGATGGTGACGTTGATGTTTTGCGGGCCGCCGTATCTGCTGCAGGTGACGATGACGGTCGCACTGGTGTCGAGGCTGGTGGGGCTGAACACGTCATAGCTTCCGAACACCACATTGCCGATGGCCAGCGAACACATCGTGGCGGCGCTTCCCGCGCCGGACACGAGCGACAGAGCCGTCAACGCGGCGATCCTAATGGTCAAATTGGCAAACATGCAGTTCTCCGAGGTCGATGAGCATTTCCTGCGATGGCGGCACCGTCAGTTCGAAGGCGCAGCGCCGCTCGCCGAGCATGAAACGGGCGGCATGGCGCCCCGGCTTCAGGTTCTCGATATAGAACTCGCCACCCCGGCCGGTCGGGGTGGTCACTTCCTTGCCGTCGTTCATGATGAACAGGTCAATATATTCAGCCGCCTGCGCCTGGCCGGCGACCTGGACCGCAAGCCGGCCGGTGGTCGCCTGGATGCGCATGACATCGAAGCGGATGACCGAGCCACTGCGCAGAGGCGGCGAGATGTTCAGCTCCTTGTCGGCGATGACGTAGTCAATCGGAATGTCCCGGTCGTCGATGACCACGCGGTTGGCCACATAGGATCCGAGGTTGGGCAGAAAAACCCTTCCCGTCGCATCGGTGCGGCCGATTTCCTGCGCGCTGTGATAGACGCGCACGCCCTCCAGCTCGCCGACCTTGACGATGCCGAAACTGTCCGTGACGGGCCGCGAGAAGGCAAGCGCGCCGCCGACATACGCAATGCTGCCACCGATGCCCAATTGGTAAGCCTGCTGCGAGGCACCGCCGGGGCTGCGGTTGGATACCAGGTCCACCGTGTAAACGCCATGCGGTCCATTGTATTGAAGCGAGGGCGCGAAACGATAGCCGTCGCCAAGGCCGTCGCTGCTGCTGCGCTCGCTGACCATGCGATAGCCAAAACCCTCGCCGACTGGCGTGTTGGTGCCGAACTGCACCACGTCGCTGCTGCTGCCGGCTTGCCGGCTGTGGAAGAAGTTCGTCGTGACATCGCGCTTCGGGCTGTAGGTGAGCGCCAGGAAAAAGCTGGTCGAGGATCCGGCGTTCAAGGCGCTCGTCACCCGGCTGATGGATGCCAGCACGCTGAGCGAGCCGAACAGGGTGCGCGAGTAGCCCAGGGACACACTGCGCTGATCGCTGCCCTGGTACTGCCGGAGTTGGCGCCAATCGACGTTCAGGCTGCCGATCAGCGCAGTGCCGTAGCTGGCGCCGGCACTCAGTTCCGTTTTTGGACGGTCTGCCGTAGCGGCCTGTCCGAGGGTTTCGTAATGCGGCGAGGTGCGCCTGAGTTCGGCCTGGCCGTTGAACTGGCGGGCCTGGTAGGCGTAGCGGGCGATGCCGGCCCAGCCGCTGCCCGCCGGATTGTGCCCCGCCGACAGGCTGCCGGAAACGACACCCAGCTTGTCCAGGCGCAAAGCCGCCATGGCGCCCAGATTGAAGCGGCCCGGTTCGGCTTCGCCCCGGCCGCCCAGCGTCAGGCTGTCGCTGATGCCGTAGCGGTGAAAGGCCGACAGCGCCAGCTTGCCGTAGTCGTTGCTGGCGATGCCCAGGTTTTCTCTCTGCAAGCCGAGGTTGTAGCTGTAGTCGTGCAAGCCCTCGCGCAGATTCGCATCGGTGAAGTAAAAGGGATAGACCAGGGTCTGTTCCCGCCCGAAGCGGTCGCGGATGACGACGGCGACCTCGCGCTGGCCACCGTAATAATTCAGGTTGCGCAGCGCGAACTGGCCCGGCTGCAGCGTCTCGGTGCGCACCCGCACGCCGTCCAGATAAATCTCCGCCTGCGCCGGCGACGTGATATTGCCCACGAAGCTGGCCATCGGCTGCCGGATCAAATAGGGGTCGATCTGGTAGGACTTGGAAAAGCTGATTCCGCCCAGGTTGAGGACGCTGCCCAGATCACCGGAGGTGGCGCTGAAATCCCCGAGCGTCCAGCGCTGCAGCGTGAGTCTGTTGTCGTGCGTCAGGCTGGTGCCGTAGCGGATGTCCTGGCTGAGGCCGGCGCCGCGCGCGTGGGTCGATTCGGAGCGCAGCAGGAAGTCGCCCACGCGCGCACCCAGTTCGGTCGATAGCGCCAGGTTGTTCGGCCCGCCCGCATTGTCGCCAGAGTACAGGGTGCGGTAGTTGAAAAAAGCGCTGTTGTCGCGCGGCTCCAGCACGCGTTGCGGCCGTCCCGGTTGCAGGTCGAGGGCTTTTTTCGGCAGCCGCTCCGGCGGCAGGGTCACGAACAGCGCCAGCTTCGCTTCGTCGAAACGCATCTCGCTTGCCTGCAGCGCGCGCAGGGAAAAACGCGCTTGCCCTTCCACCGCGACCGGCGCGCCGTAAGGCGGCTGCACGCCCATGTCCTTGAGGTCGGACTCATCGACGAGAAAGTCTCCATCAGGTGCCGCCATGACGGTGAATTCGCCCTTGCGCACGCCATTCAGGTTGATCTCGACAATGAGTATCTGGCCGCCGGCAGAGGCCTGCGTCCGGGGCGGGCCGCCAGTCTGGCTGGTGAGTTCGCTGGCCGGTTTCAGGTCGGCCGCCGTCGGTTCCCCCCCGCCTGGCGATGCGGCGGCGGCGACGAGCGGCAGGGCGCAAGCTATTGCGGCAGCGGCTTGGGGCCAGGCCGCTGCGCCCGCGCGTCCGCGCTTGCCACCCGTCCGCTTTCGGGCAACAGGGCCTTCCCCCTCAAGGTCCGCACATCGAGGCATTGACGTCCAGCGTTCCCTTGAGTTCGAGCTTGTCCGCCTTCACGGTGACATCGATCCGCTTTAGTCTGGCGCAAGCCTCTGCGGGCAGTTCGATAGCGTGCTCGCGCGCGGCCCCGGCCAGCAGGTACCAGCCCGGCGCCTCTTTGGAGAACGCATCGCCAGAGGCAGCCGTGACCGACTTGATGGTGAAATGCACGTTTCCGCTGTTGCGCACGCCGACACGCAGAACGCCTTTTGCCATGTCGAGCTTTTCAATTTCACCGCTGACTTCTTCCTTCGCCGGCTTGAGGAAAATGGGCACGCCGAAGCGCACGGCGATGGCCACGCGGGCGCCACCGGGCGTGGGCGGCGCTGGCAGTTCCTCGATGAACAGGCGGTAGGTTTTCTCGCGTTCGAGGGCCGGCGTGCGCAGGCCGACGCGGACCAGTTTCTGCTCGCCCTTTTCCAGCGTCATCAGGCGCGGAAAGTAAACCAGATCCTCGGCTTCCCGGTATTCGTCCTTGCCGCCTGCGCCCTGTGTCCATTCAAACAATCGCAGCTGCACGCGCAGGGGATCGGCCTGTTCGTCGTTGGTGACGGTGATGGCGCCGCTCCTGGCGCCGCGATCAAGGTCGATCCGGATCGGTGACACGCCGAACTGGCCCGCCCCCGCCGGCGGCAGGACGGCAAGCGCGAGAAGGAGGCCGCCAAGCCGGTGGATGGTTTTGGTTTTGAACGGGTACATGGATTTCTTCGTTGAACGGAGCCTGTGTCCGCGCGCCGCGCAGCGGAGATTGCGTCAGGGGTTCAGTGTAATGACAACGGTATCGGCATACGCGCCCATGGCCGCATTCTGGAAGCCCGCCGGCGTGACTGTGCTGGTGAGGGTAATGGTCTGATTCACGTTCTTGGCAACCGTCCCGGACGAGGGCGTCAGCGTCAACGCATAAGGCAGATACGCGTTCAGCGTCGCGTGCTTCATGCGGTTGAGGTTCACGCCTGTTTCATAAAGCCCGCTGTTATGGCTGAGCGCATACGAAACCGTGGGCGATGCGCCCGCGCAACGGAAAGTCAGCGTGGCCGAGGCCGTGGCGTTGGCACTGCTCGACGGGTCGATGTTGCCAAAGGCCAGTGTCGCGGATCCTGGATATCTGAACTTGCAATTGTTTTTCGACAGCACGGTGGCGCCGATCGAGACGGTGGCGTTGTCGGCGGCGAGCGCAGGGGTGGCCGCGCCGAGCAGGAGCCAGGTGAAAACAGGCCACCACCCCAGCCGGGCTGGCGTGGTGAAAGGTCGTGAATTGAGGCGCGACATAGCCTGTCCTGTCCGCCTGGTCACGGGGTGCTTGGGCGGTGCTGCAAAGGCCAGGATGCAGCGCGATTAAGGTGTGATCGACAGGATGACGGTATCGGCGTAGCTGCCTGCGGATGCGTTCATGTAGTCGGCGGCGACGACCGACGAGGTGATGTTCATGGTGATGGGTGTGCTGGGGCCGGTTCCCGTGCCGCCAGCCGTGTAACTGAAACTGTAGGGAATGTACTCGGCGAGCGAAGCGTGCTTCATTCGCTGGGCGCCAGCCAAGGCGTTGAGGCCGTCGTTGTCGGAGATGCTGTACGTCGCGCCCTTGGTACACCAGAACTGGGGCTGCGTCACGGTGGCCGCCACATTTCCGCCGACCGACGGGTCGAGGATGAACGCAGCAGTGCCGCCGTTGTTGAACTTGCAGGTTCCAACCACCGTTGCCGATACCGCAACGTTCGCGGTGTCAGCGGCCAGCGCAGAAGTGTTGCCGAGGAGGCCGGCAGCGCAGAGGGCGCCGACGAGGCCGAGTTTATTGAATTTCATTTTTCCGTCCTTCAGTCAAAAAAAGATATTGCGAATCTATGTTTAGCCCGTTTGATGCATCCAAAAAAATGAAGTATCAAAACGTTTCACAATTGTAAGTCTGAGTGTTTCCTGTTGAGTAAATTCATTCATGTATGCCCGGCAGGTTTATCTGGAAATGTGTTAAAAATCACGCAAATTTCGACTGGACTACAGATGTTGGCCGTTATTTTTCATGAGAATGAACTTCGTTTGATCTCGTTTCCTGCCTCTGGAAGAAATCTCCTTTGAGGGCAGGTTGATGTAACAAAGAGTAAGCAATGCCGTAAATGACGCGTCTGCCGGGTTTCCCTGTGCCACCTGTAACAGCATAAAAACATATTCGTTCCGGCCCTTGCACTCAACTGAACTGAAACATCACAAAAGTCCGGTCTTTTTCGATGCAAAAGGAATGGGGCTGGAAAACCGGGGCATCGCCCATAATTGAGAATCCATGCGCCCGATTCAGGGGCGCCGGTTTTTGTTTTTCAATTGTCAGACCTTCAATTCCATAATGAGCAAACAAACCCATTCCTTCCAGACCGAAGTCGCGCAGCTGCTCAAGCTCGTCACCCATTCGCTGTACTCCAACCCCGACATTTTTTTGCGCGAGCTGATTTCCAACGCCTCGGACGCCTGCGACAAGCTGCGCTTTGAAGCCTTGAATGACGCCGGCCTGTATGAAAACGACAGCGAGCTGAAAGTGCGCGTCAGCTTTGACAAGGCTGCCAAAACGCTGACCATCACCGACAACGGCATCGGCATGTCGCAGCAGGAAGCGATTGACCACCTCGGCACCATCGCCAAGAGCGGCACGCGCGACTTCATGGCCAAACTCTCGGGCGACCAGAAAAACGACGCCCAGCTGATCGGCCAGTTCGGCGTCGGCTTTTATTCGGGCTTCATCGTTGCCGACAAGATCGCGGTCGAGAGCCGCCGCGCCGGTCTGGCGGCGGCCCACGGCGTGCGCTGGGTGAGCGACGGCACGGGCGAGTTCGAGGTCAGCCAGATCGAGCGCGCCGAGCGCGGCACCAGCATCATCCTGCACCTGAAGGACGAGGCGAGCGACTACCTGAACGCCTGGAAGCTGAAAAGCATCATCAACAAGTATTCCGACCACATCTCGCTGCCCATCCTGATGCCCAAGGAAGAGTGGAAAGAGGGCGAGAACGACCAGCCCGGAGAAATGGTCGCCACCGGCGAATGGGAAACCATCAACCAGGCCGCCGCCCTCTGGACGCGCCCGAAGAAAGACATCACGCCCGAGCATTACGCCGAGTTCTACAAGCAGATCAGCTACGACAGCGAAGCGCCGCTGGCTACCACGCACAACCGCGTCGAAGGCGCGACCGAATACACCCAGCTGCTGTTCATCCCGGCCAAGGCGCCGATGGACATGTTTAACCGCGACAAGGCCGCCGGCGTCAAGCTCTACGTCAAGCGCGTCTTCATCATGGACGACGCGCAGGCGCTGATGCCGACCTACCTGCGCTTTGTCAAGGGCGTGGTCGATTCGTCCGACCTGCCGCTGAACGTGTCGCGCGAGCTGCTGCAGGAAAGCCGCGCCGTAAAGTCGATCCGTGAGGGCAACACCCGCCGCGTGCTGTCGATGATTGAAGACCTGGCCGCCAACGAGCCGGAAAAGTTCAAGACCTTCTACGCCGAGTTCGGCGCGGTGCTGAAAGAAGGCCTGGGCGAGGATTTTGCCAACCGCGAACGCCTGGCCAAGCTGCTGCGCTTTGCCAGCTCGACCACCGACACCACCAGCGTGAGCTTTGCCGACTACAAGGCGCGCATGAAGGACGGCCAGGACGCGATTTACTACATCACCGCCGACACGCTGGCCGCCGCCAAGAGCAGCCCTCAACTCGAAATCTTTCGCAAGAAGGGCATCGAAGTGCTGTTGATGGCCGACCGGGTCGATGAATGGGCGCTGAACTACCTGCACGACTTTGACGGCACGCCGCTGCAGTCGGTCGCCAAGGGCGCGGTCGATCTGGGCAAGCTGCAGGACGAGGACGAGAAAAAAGCCGCCGAGGAAGCGCAGACCCAGTTCAAGCCCATCCTGGACAAACTCAAGGATGCACTGAAGGACAAAGCCTCCGACGTTCGCGCCACCTCGCGGCTGGTCGATTCACCGGCCTGCCTGGTGGTGCAGGACGGCGACATGTCCACGCAACTGGCCCGCATGCTCAAGCAGGCCGGCCAGAGCGTGCCTGAAGTCAAGCCCATCCTGGAAGTCAACGCCCGGCATCCGCTGGTCAAAAAGCTCGAAGCCAGCAGCGAGCTGGCCAGCTTTGACGACCTGGCCAACATCCTGTTCGACCAGGCCCTGCTGGCCGAAGGCGGCATGCCTGCCGACCCGGCGGCCTATGTGCGCCGCGTGAACGCGCTGCTGGTGTGAACGCGTTCCGCACTGAATGAAAAAGGCCCTTCGGGGCCTTTTTTTTGGTAAAAAGTGCTGTTTGCGCAGGACTGGCATGCGCATGCGGCGCAGCGCATCCAGCAAGGGCAGAGCGCCCGCAGCGGCACTGCCGCGATGTGCCCGCACGACCTTGATTTCGGCCGCACTCTCGAACGCGAGGTGGTCGGCCAGACCATCGACCTCCAGCAGCAGTTCGGCCCGCGCGCCTGCCGGCAGCTCGGCCAGCCGCCTCGAAATGGCCGGCAAGGCGGTGTCGTCGCCGCAGCGACGCTGGATGACGCCCGCTGCCTTCAAAAAATTCCGTGCCATGAAAAACATCAAGCCGGATTTGCCAGGCCGTGCCGCAATGGCCAGGCCTTGCGGCAGGACTTCACCGCCCGAGGACTGCCTGCCGGCGATTTTCATCAGGAAATATTTGAAATGCGCTGAGACACAGCGGTGTGACCCCCGTGCGTTTGGCTTCATTGCCCGGCCATTCATAATGGCGCGATGGAAATGAAGAAGATGCTTTCAGGGTTCATCCGCGCTGCCGCCCTCGTGCTCTGGCTGGGCTGCGGCAGTGCCATGGCGGCCGAAGGGCCACTCTGGTTTGACGGCGAAAGGCCGGCACCCCAGGCCCGGCAGGCCGCCGAGCTGCTTGCCGCCGCCACGACCCACGGCCTGCTGCCGCAGGACTACCAGGCCGGCCCGCTGGGGCAGGCCATCGCGCAGGCCGCTCAGGGTGCGCCGCCAGAGGCTGCCGAGATTGCGCGCCTTGAGCAGGCGCTGACCACGGCCATGCAGCGTTACCTGTCCGACGTGCATCAGGGCCGTATTGATCCGAAAACGATCCATTACAACTTCAGCCCGCCGGAGCGGGAGTCGTTTGACGCGCAGGCTTATCTTCAGGCGGCGCTGGCCGCCCGGCGGCTTCCCGAGGCAGCGGCCGAGGCGGCGCCGCGCTTGCCGGTTTACGCGCACCTGCGCGAGTCGCTGGCCCGCTACCGCCAGTGGGCCGATGACCCGGCCTGGCAGACGCCTTTGCCGCCCTTGCCCGCCGGTACGCGCGGCAAGCTGGCGCCAGGTCAGGCTTATGCGGGGCTGGGCCTGCTGGCGCAGCGACTGGCCGTCCTGGGTGATCTGGAGTCCGCAGCGGCGCTGCCAACGCGCTACGAGGAGCCGCTGGTGGGCGCGGTTCAGGCCTTCCAGCAGCGCCATGGCCTGGCCGCCGACGGCGTGATCGACAAGAGCACGCTGACGCAACTGCAGGTCACGCCCGCTGCCCGCGTGCGGCAAATCGAACTGGCCCTGGAGCGCCTGCGCTGGACGCCGCTGATGCAGGGGCCGCGCATGATTGTCATCAACATCCCTGAATTCGTGCTGCGCGCCTACGACGTGCGGGACGGCCAGATCCAGGTGCAGCAGGAAATGAAGATCGTCGTCGGCAAGGCGCTGGACACGCGCACCCCTTTGTTCGACGAAGACATGCGCTTCATCGAGTTCAGTCCCTACTGGAACGTGCCGCCTTCCATCGCCCGCGCCGAAACCGTGCCCCGGCTGCGGCGCGACCCGGGCTATCTGGCGCGCGAGGAGATGGAGTTCGTGTCGGCCGGTGGCCGCGTGGACCGGACGGTCTCGGCGGGGCTGCTGGCCGCCGTGCTGGCCGGCCAGTCGCGCATCCGCCAGCGTCCGGGGCCGAAAAATGCGCTTGGCGACATCAAGTTCGTGTTTCCGAACCGCGACAACATCTACCTGCACCACACGCCGGCCACCGGGCTGTTCGAGCGCGAGCGGCGCGACTTCAGCCATGGCTGCATCCGCGTCGAGCAGCCGGTGGAACTGGCCAAATTCGTCCTCAGGAACCTGCCGGAGTGGACCGAGGACCGCATACGAAAAGCCATGGGCCGGGGCGAATCCGCCACGCTCAAGCTGACCGAGCCGGTGCCGGTGCTGATTGCCTATGGCACCACGCTGGTGAAGGAAGGCCGCACGTTTTTCTTTGAAGACATTTATGGACTCGACCGCCTGCTGGACGACGCCTTGCGCAAGCATTCACGACCTCCACAGCCAACCAATGGAGATAAACCATGACCGCTCCCCTGACCCCGGCCCGCCGCCATTTTTTGCGCCATAGCGCCCGATTCGCCGCGGCTGTAGCCCTGCCGGCACTGGCTACGCGTACCGCCCTGGCATCCGTGCCGGACGTGCGCGGGCTGGCGATGGTGAATACCCACACCCACGAGAAAATCGACCTGGTGTATGCCAGCGGCGAGCGCTATGTTCCCGAGGCGCTCGGGTGGCTCAACCGTTTCCTGCGCGACCACTACACCGGCGACATCGGGGTGATTGACCCGCAGGTGTTCGACCTGCTGCACCGCGTGCAGCAGACGCTGGGCAGCAAGGGCGCGTTCGAGGTGATCTCCGGCTACCGTTGCCCGGCCACCAACAGCCACCTGCGCCAGACGCGCAGCGGCGGCGTCGCCACGAAAAGCCTGCACATGGAAGGCCGCGCGATTGACGTGCGCCTGCCCGGCGTGCCGCTGGCCGACCTGCACCAGGCGGCGCTGTCGCTGCGCGCCGGCGGCGTGGGTTTTTATCCGCGCGAGCAGTTTGTGCATATCGACACGGGCCGCGTGCGCAACTGGTGAGCCTGCGCAGGCTCTGCTGAAGGCAGATCCAGCATCAAACAACTGGCTGTCAAGGCTGCTTGCCGCCCAGATAGCCGAAGGGGGTTGAGCGGCTCGCCTTTCCACCACTGTTTTCCGGCCCCAGCGGGCTTCAGGCGACCAGCGGCGCGGCCTGCATGGCCTCGGTCTGCCCGATGAGCATGTCCACCTGGCCCTTCCAGTAGTCGCTGGAGCCGAACCACGGAAAGTTGATCGGGAAAATCGGGTCGTGCCAGCGCTGCGCCAGCCAGGCGCTGTAATGCACCAGGCGCAGCGTGCGCAGCGGCTCGATCAGCGCCAGCTCACGCCGGTCGAACTCGCCAAACTCGTCGTAGCCGTCCACCAGCGCGCCGAGCTGGCGCAGCTGCTGGTCGCGTTCGCCCGACAGCAGCATCCACAAGTCCTGCACCGCCGGGCCGCTCCTGGCATCGTCCAGATCGACAAAATGCGGGCCGGCCAGCGGCAAGCCTTCGGGCGTCCACAGGATATTGCCGGGGTGGCAGTCGCCATGCAGGCGCAGCTGCCGCGCATGCGGAACACTGTCAAACACGCCCTTGGCGACCGTCATGGCTTCGTCGAATGCCTTGAGCCAGCGCGATTCCATGTCCAGCGGCAGATGGCCGCCGTCCAGCAAAATCTCGCGTGAGCAGTAGCCAAAGGTTGCCAGGTTCAGCGCCGGGCGGTGCACGAAAGGCCGGGCCGCGCCCACGGTGTGGATGCGCGCCAGGAAGCGGCCTATCCATTCGAGCACGTCCAGGTTCTCCAGTTCGGGCCGGCGCCCGCCCCGGCTGGGCGAGACGCTGAAGCTGAAACCGTTGAAATGGTTCAGCGTCGAGCCGCACAGTTCGAGCGCGCCGACCACCGGGATTTCAGCCGCCATCAGCTCGGCGGCAAACGCATGTTCTTCGAGTATCTGGGCGTCGCTCCAGCGGCCGGGCCGGTAGAACTTGACCACCACGATGTCGCCGGCCAGCTCGGCGCTGCCGACCGGGCTTTCCAGGTGCACCTGGTACACCCGGTTTTCATAGCTGGACAGCGCCATCAGGCGGCCATCGCCCATCAGTCCGACGCTGGCCAGCGCGTCCAGCACCACGTCGGGGGTCAGGTGTTCGTAAACATGGACGGTGTCGCGCACCGCAGCAGCCTTGTTGTATTCAGTCATGCCCGATTGTCGTTCCACCGGGGGCCGGGCTTCAAGAGGGATAACGGCAACAAAAAAGCCCGCCGGCTGGAGGGCCTGCGGGCTGCGTGCCCGGCGCAAGGCCGGCGGGCTTATTTCAGCGTGAGGGTCACGTCGATGTTGCCGCGCGTGGCGTTCGAGTACGGGCACACCTGGTGCGCGGCATCGACCAGCGCCTGCGCGGTGGCGCTTTCCATGCCGGGCAGGGAAATGGTCATGCGAACGGCAATGCCGTAGCCATTGGGAATTTTGCCCAGATCGACGCTGGCGTCAATGCTGGCATCGGCGGGCAGGGTGACTTTTTGCATGCCGGCCACGGCCTTCAGGGCGCCCATGAAGCAGGCCGAGTAGCCGGCGGCGAACATCTGCTCCGGGTTGGTGCCGGTGCCCGAGGCGCCGGGCGAACTCAGGGTGACGTTCAGGCGGCCGTCATCGGATTGCGACTGGCCGTCGCGGCCGCCCGTGGTGTGAGTGTGGGCGGTGTACAGCACTTTTTCGAGTTGCGTGGTCATGGTGACTCCTTTGTAAAAGCCCCGAAATGGAGGCGGGTTGAGATTTCAGAAATTCGTCGATGAAAAACGGCTCAGGCGACCAGTTGCCGGCGCAAGGCCTGCACCTGCTGGGTCAGCGACACCAGTTCGGGAATCGAGCAGTGCGTGGCGCTCAGGATGCAGCCCGGGATTTTTGCGGCCTGCTCTTTCAGCGCACGGCCGGCAGGCGTCAGCGTGATGTGGACGCGGCGCTCGTCGTCGATGGCGCGCAGGCGCGACACCAGACCCGACGATTCGAGCCGCTTGAGCAGGGGCGTGAGCGTTCCCGAATCAAGGAAAAGCCGCTCCCCCAGCTCGGAGACCGACAGGCCGTCCTGCTCCCACAGCACCAGCAGCGCCAGGTACTGCGGGTAGGTGATGCCCAGCGCATCGAGCAGCGGCTTGTAAAGGCGCGTCATGGCCAGCGAGGTGGAATACAGCGCAAAGCAGAGCTGGTTGTCCAGTTGCAGCATGGCGTAGGCGTCGGCAGGAGATGGTGTTTTGTCTGGCATGCGTCGAATTGTAGTGCGCAATTAAATTGCGTACAATTTAATTTGAAAAAAGCTGTCGGACAGGGTCATGCAGGGCCGGGGCCTGGCGCAGGAGACGCGGGTACTAAACTTGCCAGCCATGCAAAAAAACAGCACCCCCTCCACCGGCAAGCCCACCCGCAAGGCCTTGGCCGCCAGGCCCGCGCAGGTCATTGAAGAACTCCGGCCCGGCCAGTCCATCGAGCTGCTCAAGGAGCTGCACATCCTGACCCGCGAAGGCAAGCTCAACCAGGACACGCGGCGCAAGCTCAAGCAGGTCTATCACCTCTACCAGTTCATCGAGCCGCTGCTGAACGAGGTTTGCGCAGCCGGGCAGGGCTTCACGCTGGCCGACCACGGCGCCGGCAAGTCCTATCTTGGCTTCATCCTGTACGACCTGTTCTTCAATGTGGCGCACCCGGACGACAAGGCGCGCGGCCATATCTACGGCATTGAAACCCGCGCCGAACTGGTCGAAAAATCCCGTGCGCTGGCGGCCCGGCTGGGTTTTGCCAACATGTCCTTTTTGAACCTGTCGGTGCAGCAGGCCACCTTGTCGGCCGAGCTGCCGCCCACCGTGGACATCGTGACCGCCCTGCATGCCTGCGACACCGCCACCGACGACGCGATTGCCTTTGGCCTGGCCCGGCAGGCGCGCCACATGGTGCTGGTGCCGTGCTGCCAGGCCGAGGTGGCCGGCGTGCTGAAAAAGTCGCGCGCGCTGAACCTGAACAAAAATCCGCTGGCCGAACTCTGGCGCCACCCGCTGCACACCCGCGAATTCGGCAGCCAGATCACCAACGTGCTGCGCTGCCTGCAGCTCGAAGCCAACGGCTACCACGTCACCGTGACCGAGCTGGTCGGCTGGGAGCATTCGATGAAGAACGAGCTGATCCTGGCCAGCCGGCCGGCCACGCCGGATGCAGCCAGCACGGCCAAGACCCGCGCCGCGCAAACGCGCCTGCAACAGGTGCTGGCAGAGCTGGGCCTGGGCGAGCTGACGGACCGCTTTGCGGTGGCAGCGCCTGAAATTCATCAAGAACTGACTCCGGTTTGAAACCTCCTCCTTTAGGAGGATAGAATTTATTTGGGAGAGGGGGGGGTAACCTCTTCCAGATTCGTCCCGAAAGGGGCGTGGATTGAAACATTCGGTTTGACTCACAGGTGACAAGTCAGTCATTCGATAAATTTGAACGTTCCCGACAATTAATTTGAATTTGAGGGGCGCGGGCGGTTTCTATACTTCGTAGAACTTTGAATCTTCCACGAGGGTCTTTGAATAGTTTTCGCCATGACCTCTGCCGCCTTATCCACGACTTCCATCACTTCTTCCCGCTACAACGGGGTTGCCATGGCTTTGCACTGGATTCTGGCGCTCGCGCTGGCCCTGATGTTCGGCGTCGGCCTCTACATGGCCGACCTGCCGTTTTCACCCCTGCGCCTGAAGCTCTACAACTGGCACAAGTGGGCCGGCATCGTGATCCTGGCGCTGTCGCTGGTCCGGCTGACGTGGCGCCTGACCCATCGGCCGCCGGCTTTGCCCCGGCGGATCCAGACGGCGATGCCGACATGGCAGATGCGCGCCTACCACGCCACCCACGGCTTGCTGTATGTGCTGTTTTTCCTCGTGCCTCTGATCGGCTGGGCCTACAGCTCGGCGGCGGGTTTTTCCATCGTGCTGTTCGGCGTGCTGCCGCTGCCCGACTTCGTGCCGCCCGACAAGGCCCTGGCCGCGCTGATCAAGCCCTGGCACGAATGGTCGGCCTTTGCGCTGGCCGGGCTGGTGGCCCTGCATGTGGCCGCCGCCCTCAAGCATCACTGGGTGGACCGCGACGGCCTGCTCCAGCGCATGCTGCCGGGCCTGCGTTAAGCCTTCCTCATTCCTTTCTCCTTTCATTCCTGCCCACTGAAAAAACAGAACGCATGAACACTTTTTCCTTCACCCTGCGCACCGCCAGCCTGTGCGTGGCCGCCGCGCTCCTTTGCGTGCCGGTCCAGGCCCAGCAAAAGCTGCTGCCCGCGCAAAGCGAAATTGCCTTTACCAGCAAGCAAATGGGCGTGTCGGTCGATGGGCACTTCAAGAAGTTCGATGCGCAGATTGCGTTTGATCCCGCCAGGCCTGACGCCAGCAAGATCGCCTTTGCCATCGACACGGCCAGCGCCACGCTGGGCGCGCCCGAGTCCGATGCCGAGCTGCCCAAGCCCAACTGGTTCAATGTGCCCAAATTTCCCCAGGCCACGTTCCAGTCCGGCACCGTCAGGAAAACCGCTCCAGGCAAGTACGAGGTGGCCGGCAAGCTGAGCATCAAGGGCAATGTGCGTGATGTCGTGGTGCCCGTGAGCTTGAGCCAGGCCGGCGCCATCACCACCGCCAGCGGCGTGTTTGCCATCAAGCGCCTGGCCTTCAAGATTGGCGAGAACGAGTGGGCCGACACCTCCATGGTGGCCGACGACGTGCAGGTCAAATTCAAGCTCGCGCTGACCGGCGTGGGCAGCTACTGATTTTTTTCTTTAACCTTCCCCTGGAGCAAACCCCATGCGCAAATCAATCCTGACCCTGGCCGCCGCCGTCCTGATGGCCGGCGCGGCCCATGCCGAAACCGCCACCTACGCGATGGACCCGACGCACACCTTCGCGACGTTTGAAATCGGCCACTTCGGCACCAGCACCAACCGGGGCCGCTTCGACAAGAAAGAAGGCTCGGTGCAGCTCGACCGCGCCGCCAGGACCGGCAAGGTCGAGGTCAGCATCGACGCCACCTCCGTCAACACCGGCACCGAAGCCTTCAACAAGCACCTGCAAAGCGCCGAACTGTTCGACGCCGCCAAGTACCCGACCATCAAGTTTGTTTCCGACAAGTTCAGCTTCAGCGGCGACAAGGTGTCCGAAGTCAGCGGCAGCCTGACCCTGCTCGGCAAGACCCTGCCGGTCACGCTGAAGGCCAGCCAGTTCAACTGCTACAACAGCCCGATGCTCAAGCGCGAAGTGTGCGGCGGCGACTTTGAAACCACGATTGACCGCACCGCCTTCGGCATGAACTACGGCATCGACTGGGGCTTTCCGAAAAACGTCCACCTGGTGATACAGGTCGAAGCCGTCAAGCAGTAAGCGCCTTCGCGCTTTATGGACGTTTTAGGCCTCTAGCGCAAGTGGGGCATGCGCAGGCAGCTATTAAATTAATAGTGTCACAAGCCTGTTTTAGCCATGGAACGTTGTCGATGGTTCAGTCCTCTGTGCATGCCGCTGGCTGGGTTTACCGGCCAGCGGCGGCCAGCATGGATGATTATTGCTACTTAATAAATAGCAGCTTATGCAAGCGTAGACTGCGTAAAGCCTTGTTTTGGCTATAAATCGGCGCAAGCTGGATGGCTTGTTTTAAAGCCAGATGTAAATAATTGTTAGCCCTGGATTAAGATGGTTTAAAACCAGAATTTTCAGGGGGAGCAATCACCATGACCGATGCATTGGCCCATTCGGACGGGCATTTGCTGGCAACGCACCTGCAGTCCGTTGCAACGTAACCGTCCGACGAATACCATTCTTG
>JAECRO010000001.1:0-89074 GCA_016000195.1 Burkholderiales bacterium
GGGTGTTGCTCGTCTTGGGAGTGGTGTCTTTCACGTTAAACTGAGGTTGCTAAACGAGTTCCAACCACAAACGGCGCCGACGACCAATGAGCAAGTTCCAGGACATCGATAACATGCAAGTGTTCAAACAACCCATCGTTGAAGCCGAGACGGTGCCTGAGCGGCACGAGGCACGGTTCGTGGTAGAGGTCATTTCTCAGATGGTTTTCATGCATCCATCCCAACCGCAACGCCTGGACACCGACAAGCCTGCAGCACTTGATACCGGCCATTCGGGGCCAGCGCCTCAATGTGCTGGCAGCGTTGATGTCCTCGGGTTACTTGGAGGGCTGCATGTTTTATGGAAGCATGACGGGTGCGCGGCTGGTCAGCTTCATCAAGGAAGTGGCCCAGAAGTATGACAAACCGATCACGTTCATTTTGGACAATGCTTCGTTTCACACCTCGGAAGTTGTCAAGCAAGCCAGGGAAGAATTCGAGAAATTGGGTGTCACACTCAAATTTCTTCCTCCCTACAGTCCTGAATTAAATCGAATAGAAAAATTGTGGCACACAATAAAGCATCGCTGGATGGATGTTAAACACAGAACCACAAAAATCCTTGAAACAGAGTTGTCCGGTATTCTCGAAAGATTTGGCAGTGTTTATAAATTCGAATTTTATGGTTAATAACTTTTGTTGAATGACTTAACAGATTTAATGGGCAAATCGGCCCAGTGATCCACTGTGGTTTATGGAGCGCTTACGGGTTATCTCGTCCTCTACCGCATTTGCGAAAAACTGGTGTGAGGAATGCCGTTCCATTCCTCGCGGTTCAGCAAGTAATGCAGTCCAACAGCATCACAATCAGGATAAACGGATGTCTTTGCGGTTCTGACGTCAACGGAAATAATTCTGGGGTCCAGATGAAAGCATATTCTTATCACATCCTGGATTACCGTTTCCTGAATATTAAAATGCGTGGATGCCAGGTGCGTTGATACTCTGGATCTCAGCGCGTCATAGTCCACCGTCTCGACGATTGAATCATGCATCGTCTGGTAATCATCTACCAGCCGCAAGCCAATGTCCAGTTTGTACGGTTGTGGTCTGGTTTTTTCAAAATCGTGAATACCAATCGAAACATCCAACCTTAAGCCATCCAAGCGAATCCATTTTTCCATCATGGCTCCTCAAATGCCACGTCACGCGCACGCGGTATTAAATGCTGGCCACCATCTACAATAATAGTCTGGCCGGTAATTGAACTCACCCTGTCAAGCAGCAAGACAGAGGCCGCAATATCGTCGGCAGTATTTGATTGCCCTAGTGCCGCTATCCGGTGCGCTTTGTTAAATTCCTCTGGATTCATTTCGCCGCTGACAAAGGTAATTCCTGGCGCAATTGCGTTTACCCGTAATACGGGAGCGCAGCACTGCGCCAGATACCGGATGGATGAGTGGCAGGCGAGTTTCGCAAGTGTGTAGGTCATGTAGTCGGTATTCAAATTGAATAACTTCTGATCAAGCAATGTCACAACATGACTCAGACTGTCCAGTTTTGAATGACTGGCTATTCTATGCATCGCCATTGTCAGTTCCACCGGGGCCAGGTAGTTGGTTTGCAAATGATCTTCAAGACGCTCTTGAGAAAACATTTTGGCATCGTCGTAATTGAATAAAGATGCACTGTTGACCAGCAAGTTGACAGGTCCAGCCATTTCAGTGGCCCTGTCTATTAAAACACTTCTGTCCTGGGGATTGGAAAGGTCGCTGCAAATGATCCTGGCCATGCTGGCTCCTGCTTCGAGGCAATCGTCACGGGTCTTTTTTGCATCCACCTCGCTGTTCAAGTAATGGATGACGACTCCATAACCTTCGGAGGCTAGGCGCAGGCAGATTGCGCGGCCAATTCTTTTCCCTCCACCAGTTACAAGTGCTGTGCGCTTCATGCTGAAACCTTTTAATTGGAGTGATAGGTTCTACCAGGCAGTATCAACTTGAGAAATACCGGGTTTTGTTTGACTTGATTTCTCCATTGGAACTTTTCAGGTTTTTTAACTTTCGGCTGGAATATGCCTGCTAGCCGCTAAATACCCCTTATGCGATTCTCCCTGCTAATAAAGCTTCCCCCTCTATTTAGTGGTTAAGTGCTCGATGTGCGCATGATGTATTTGATGGCACCTATGCATCGAAAATACATTGGCCGAGTCAAGTTTAGCCAAGGCAGATGTCGTTATCAAACCACGCATTAGTTGTTCGAATCTGGTGCGACTGCATTCAGCCGTTGGCCTTGTGCCGCAATGGCAGCGTCATCAGTCCGCGATAAGCTGGTTTGTTGCCCCATATTGGCGTGGCATTGAGCAGGCTCAGTCCGGGCCAGCGCTGCAGCAACTGACCGAACACGATTTTGGCCTCCATCAGCGTGAGCGCCGCGCCCATGCAGGTATGCGGCCCCGAGCCGAAAGCCAGCGAATTGCCATGACTGCGAGTGATGTCGAACTCATCGGGCTGGGTATAGCGTTCCGGATCCCGGTTAGCGGCCCCAATCAGTGGCAGCACCAGATCACCGCGCCGCAATTGTTGGCCGTGCAGCACCAGATCAGTGCTCACACGCCGGCCGGTGTACTGCACCGGGCTGTCAAAACGCAGCAGTTCGCGCACCGCGCCAGGCAGCAGCGCGGGCTCTTCCCGCAGGCGCTGCCATTGCGATGGATGGCTCAGCAGCGAATGAAGGCCGCTGCCCAGCAGGTGGCGCGTGGTTTCATGGCCGGCGAACAGCAGCATGGCGCATTGCGCAAGCAGTTCGGCGCCGCCCTGGATTTCACCCCTCGCCTCGGCCTGCACGAGGCGGCTAACCAGGTCGTCACCCGGCGTTTTGCGCTTGAGCGCGAGCAGGGATTCAAAGTAACGACTCATGGCCAATAAACTGGTCTGGGCTCGCCTGGCCTGCTCGCGTGATGGCTGCGGTTCGCCAATGAAGCTGGCCAAATCTTCTGACCAGGCCATGAAGTCTTCTTGCTGCGGATGCTCAATGCCCATGAGCAGCGTGATCACCCGTACCGGCAAGGGTCGTGCAACGGCTTCGATGAAATCGAAGCTTTCGAGGTTTTGCACCCGGTCAAGCAGTTCGGTGACCACCTGTTCAATGTGCGGCGTCAGCCCTTGCATCACATCGGGCCGAAAGCCTGCGTTCAGCACCTTGCGGATGCGCGGGTGGTCGGGTGCGTCGAGAAACAGCAGGGCACGGGCGAACAGCTGCTGAAAGCCGCTCAGCGCGCCCGGCGCGTCTTCATGGTTCTTGACCCAGGCGCCGGTGCGCTGCGCGGAAAAGCGCGGGTCACGCAGCACCAGTTCGACATCGGCATGACGCGTCAGCAGCCAGGCACCGCCGAAGAATTCCTCGCTCCAGTGGATGGGGCCGGCCTCGCGCAGTGCCTGGTAGGCAGGATAGGGATTGGCCAGAAACGCGGCGTCAACGAGGAGGGGGCGCTTTAGCGCCGCTGGCGTCAGCACAGCACTCATTGGCACGGCTGGGCATGAGCCGCCGGGCGCTCGCCCTGCACCTTCAGGCCCAGACGCACGAACAGCTGGCGATCCTTGTCGGCCTGGGGGTTGCTGGTGGTGAGCAGCTTGTCGCCGTAAAAGATCGAATTGGCGCCTGCCAGGAAACACAGCGCCTGCAAGGCTTCATCCATCTGTTCGCGCCCTGCGGACAGGCGAACCATCGTCAGTGGCATGGTGATCCGGGCAATGGCAATCGTGCGCACGAACTCGAACGGGTCCAGCGGCGGGGTGTCGGCCAGCGGTGTGCCTTTGACGGCGACCAGGTTGTTGATGGGCACCGATTCGGGGTAGGGGTTGAGGTTGGCCAGCTGCGCGATCAGTCCGGCGCGTTCGCCACGGGATTCACCCATGCCGACGATGCCGCCACAGCAGACATTGATGCCGGCGGCACGAACGTTGGTCAAGGTGTCAAGCCGGTCCTGGTAAGTACGCGTGGTGATGATGCTTTCGTAGAACTCGGGCGCGCTGTCCAGGTTGTGGTTGTAGTAGTCCAGTCCGGCGTCTTTCAGCGCCTGCGCTTGCTGGGCTTCGAGCATGCCCAGCGTCATGCAGGTTTCCAGGCCCAGGGCGCGCACTTCGCGCACCATGTCGGTCACGCGCTCCATGTCGCGCTCCTTGGGGCTGCGCCAGGCCGCGCCCATGCAGAAGCGGGTGGCTCCCTGGTCTTTGGCGGCCTGGGCGGCTTCGATGACTTCGGCCAGCGGCATGAGCTTGCTGGCCTCGACGCCGCTGTCGGCGGTGGAGGCCTGTGGGCAGTAGCCGCAGTCCTCGGCGCAGCCGCCGGTCTTGATGGACAACAGCGTGGACAGCTGGACTTCGTTGGCATCAAAGTGTTCGCGATGCACCTGCTGGGCGCGAAACAGCAGGTCCATGAACGGCAGCTCGTACAGGGTCGCCACGTCAGCGACCTGCCAGCGAAGCGGGGCTTTCGGTGTCGTGGATGGCGCTGAGGCGCGGCGCAGGGACGAAACGGGAATGGTCGCAATGGTGGTCATCAGGTTTTCTCAGGTGAAAAAGGGGAGACAAAAAGCATGGGTTCAAGCACCCTTTTGAGGGCTGCGGCGTCAAGGTGATTGGCCACGGCAGCGGGTGTTGGCGCGGGCATCCAGGGCACCACGCCCAGGCAGGGTGCCTGGTGGCGGCGTGTCAGTTCATGGCGCAGGCTGGCGAGATTGCCTTCGCTGTGCGCCATGTCGGGGTCAACGGTACTGGCAATCCAGCCGGCCAATGGCAACTGGCGCACCCGTATGGCTTCGGCCGTCAGCAGCGCATGGCTGATACAGCCCAGGCGCAGGCCAACCACCATCACCACCGGCAGGCCCAGCGCGAGGGCCAGGTCAGCGGTGTCCCAGTCGGGACCGAGGGGCACGCAAAAACCACCCACGCCCTCGACGACGATGACATCGGCGCGGCTTGCCAGATGATGGGCAGCGGACAAAATTGTTGCTTGATCGATGCATCGGTTTTCCAGCGCAGCGGCTATCTGCGGTGCGCAGGCCGCTTTGAACTGCAGCGGCCCGACTTCGGCATCGGTCAGTCGCACCGAGCCAGCCTGGCGCAAGGCCTGTACGTCCTCATTGACCGGCCGGCCATCAATCAGCAGCGTGCCGGCCGCCACCGGCTTGAGCCCGGCGCTGCGCCAGCCCTGCTGGGCGCACCAGTGCAGCAGCGCCGCACTGACATGCGTCTTACCCACGGCAGTGTCGGTGCCGGTGACAAAGCAGCCATGCAGCGCCTGGGATGTCAGGCCGGATACGGTCATGCCAATTTCCTTGAGGCCAGCGCCAGGCCCTCGACCAGGCGCTGCACATCCGCGGCGCTGTGAGAAGCGCTCAGGGTAATGCGCAGGCGGGCCGTGCCGACCGGCACCGTGGGTGGACGAATGGCGGGAACCCACAGCCCCTGGGCATCCAGTGCGGCCATCAGCGCCAGCGCGGCGGCGTTGCTGCCCACGAGCAATGGCTGAATCGCGGTGGTCGAGTCTGACAGCCGCCAGCCCGATGCAGGGCGCCCGGCGATCAACGCGGCGAGTTGGGTGCGCAGCTGGACGATCAGTTGCTGCAGTTGTTCGCGCCGTTGATTGCCTTCGGTCCCGCTGATGAGGCGCAGGCTTTCCCGCAGGGCATGCGCCACGGCGGGTGGCGCGGCGGTGGTGTAGATGTAGGGGCGGGCGGACTGCACCAGCCAGTCGATGATGGTCGGATGCGCGGCGACAAAAGCGCCGCCCACGCCGGCCGCCTTGCCCAGCGTGCCCATGTAGATGAGTCGTTCGCTGCGCAGTCCAAAATGCGCCAGGCTGCCGCGGCCCTGCGCACCGAGTACGCCAAAGCCATGGGCGTCATCCACGATCAGCCAGGCATCAAAGCGCTCGGCCAGCGCCAGCAGCGCCGGCAAGTCGGCCATGTCGCCGTCCATGCTGAAGACCGCATCGGTCACGATCAGCTTGACGGGCGTGGCGCAGCGTTCGAGCTGGCTGGCCAGCACGCTCAGGTTGCGGTGGGCGTAGCGCTGCATGGGTGCCTTGGCCAGCAAGGCGCCGTCGATCAGCGAGGCATGGTTGAGTTTGTCGGCGAAGATCGTGGCGCTGGCATCGCCCAGGGCGGTGAGCAGCGCGACATTGGCCAGGAAACCGGTGCAGAAGTACAGCGCCGCAGCATTCGGAATGGACGGCGCCAGCCAGGCGGCCAAGTCCTCCTCCAGCGCGGCATGGGCGCGGGAGTGGCCGCTGATCAGGTGCGAAGCGCCGCTGCCCGCGCCGAACTGCCGCGCGCCCTCGGCCATCGCCAGGGCCAGGGCCGGGTGATTTGCCAGGCCCAGGTAGTCGTTGCTGCAAAATGCCAGCAACTCGCGCGCCGGCTGGCCGTTCCGGCTGACCCACTGGCGCGGCGCGCACGGCGACTCGGCGATTCGGCGCTGGCGCCCCAGCCCTTGGGCATCGCGCTCAAGCCGTTGGCGGTTCAGGTGGTCTATCAGCATTGTCAAGATCCGTGAAGGTCTGGTTCAGGACATCGTCCAGTGTGGCTAACACGCGCTCGGCCAGCCATGAAGACAGGCGCTCGTCCAGCAGGTAGGGCGGCATCAGGTACACGGTGCGCCCAATGGGGCGAATCAGCAGCTCGCGCTCGCGCCCGGCCAGGTGAAAGCGCTCTGCAAAACGCGGGCCGACCAGCGGCTCGCACACATCGAAAGCCCAGATCATGCCCGTCTGGCGCAAGTGCTCGATGCGCGCATCGGTTTTCAGCGGCGCCAGCGCGGCGGTTAGCCGCGCGGCGTGCTGCCGGTTGTGCCGCAGAACGTCGTCCTGCGCGAAGCGGTCGAGCACCGTCAGCGCGGCGCGGCAGGCCAGGGCGTTGCCGGTGTAGGAGTGTGAATGCAAAAAGCCGCGCGCCACATCGTCATCCAGAAAGGCTTCGTAGATGCGGTCGCGCGACAGCACCAGCGACAGCGGCAGGTAGCCACCGCTGATGCCTTTGGACAAACAGGTCAGGTCGGGCCAGATCTGGGGCTGGCCCGGCAGCGCCGCCTGCTCGAAGGCGAAAAAGGTGCCGGTACGCCCGCAGCCCACGGCAATCTCGTCGGCAATCAGGAGCACCTCGTATTGGTCGCACAGTGCGCGCGCGGCGCGCAGGTAGGCGGGGTCGTGCATCGCCATGCCGGTGGCGCCCTGCACCAAGGGCTCCAGGATGAGGGCGGCGATGTGTTCGTGGCTTTCGGCCAGCAGGGCTTGCAACTCGGCGGCGGCGCGCAGCGCGACATCGGCGGCCGTCTCGCCCGGCAACGCCTGGCGCGCATCGGGCGACATGACCTGATGCGAGCGCATCAAGAGCGGGTCGTAGGCATCGCGAAACACAGCCACGTCGGTGACGGCCAGCGCGCCCAGCGTTTCACCATGGTAGCCCTGGCGCAGGCAGACGAACTCGCGCTTGGTGGCATGGCCACGGTTTCGCCAGTAATGAAAGCTCATTTTCAGCGCAATCTCCACCGCCGAGGCCCCGTCGCTGGCGAAAAAGCAGTGCCCAAGCACGCCATCCGTCAGGGCGGACAGCCTCTCGGCGAGTTCCACCGCCGGAGCATGGGTGCAGCCGGCCAGCATGACGTGCGGCAAGGTATCCAGCTGGTCCTTGAGGGCCGCATTGATGCGCGCATCGGCATGGCCAAACAGGTTCACCCACCAGGAACTGCTGGTGTCAAAGTAGCGCCGGCCAGTGTCGTCAAACAGCCAGGGGCCTTCGCCGCGCACGATGGCTAAAGGCGGCACGGCGGCAGCGCGCTGCATCTGGGTGCAGGGGTGCCAGACGGCAGCGAGGCTGCGACTGGCCAGTGAGGTGGCCGGCATGCCGCCGGCTTCTGGCATCACAGGCGCTGAGTTGGCACCTTGTGGCGCAACTCGGTCTGGCGGTTCTTGTCGTCTACAAATACCAGCTGGGGGCTGTGTGCGGCCAGCTGGTCGTCGTGGACCTGGGCAAAGGCGGCGATGATGATCAGGTCGCCGGCAGAGGCGCGGCGTGCGGCCGAGCCGTTGACCGAAATCATGCCCGAGCCGCGTTCGCCCTTGATGGCATAGGTGATGAAGCGCTCGCCGTTGTTGATGTTCCAGATATGGATTTGCTCGTTTTCGGCGATATTTGCCGCGTCAAGCAGGTCTTCATCAATGGCGCAGGAGCCTTCGTAATGCAATTCGCAGTGGGTCACGGCGACGCGGTGGATCTTGGATTTCAGCAGGGTTCGGAACATGGTGACTCTCGGGTTCTATTTTTTAGCCGTCATGAAGCACAAGTTGAAGGGGGTTTCATGCCGGCCTGACAGCTTTCAATGGTTTGGATACTAGCATTGGATGCATTGCTTCCTGCCCGCCGAAGCGGCCGATCAACTTGCTCCAGCAGGCGTCGCTCGATAGGCCTTGTCCCGTGCATGCGCAGCCGGTCATTTTCAGGCAGAGGCCTGCAGGATATTCAGCCTTGGCTTAGCAGCATTTGCAACCACAGTGTCTGCTGCTGTAACCGCTGGTGCGGCGGAGTATGCGTGGCTTACCTGGCGGCCAGCGCGGCATTAATGTCCGCCAGCAGCGCCGGGCTGTTGGGCGTCACGCTGACGACAAAGAGCCCAGGCTGACGAATGAATCCTGAGCAGAGGGGCTGCCTTCCAAGGCCAGAAATGCCTGGGAAGCCTTGTATTCTCTGGCGGGTACATTCAAAATCGTTGTGCTTGGCAAGGCGCCCGCGATAGGTGTTTTGGCCCTGCGGAGCGCGGGAAACAGTGTCAGTAATTTAGCGGGCAAGCTGTGCTTCGCGTTTCTTGACGCATAATTCAGATGTGCAGGTGTCAAAACATTCGCACAGGTTAGGTGATCGGTCAGTTTCGCGCGCTACGGCGGTACTTCTTGGGTTTGTTGTGCTTTCGGGACCCCATCGCTTTTGTCTTTTTATGTATTTTTGAGGAGTCCCCATGGGCAATAAACTTTACGTCGGCAACCTGCCGTACACGGTGCGTGACGAAGATCTGCAACAGTCTTTTGGCGAATTCGGCGCTATCACCAGCGCAAAAGTCATGATGGAACGCGACACCGGTCGCTCCAAAGGCTTTGGATTCGTCGAAATGGGCAGCGATGCCGAAGCGCAAGCCGCAATTGCCGGCATGAACGGTCAGTCTCTTGGTGGCCGTAGCATCACCGTGAACGAGGCCCGTCCCATGGAAGCACGTCCTCCTCGCACCGGCGGTTTTGGCGGCGGTGGCGGCTACGGCGGCGGTGGCGATCGTTCGGGCGGTGGCGGCTACGGTGGTGGTGGTGGTCGCGGCGGCTACTAAGCCCTGAAAATCCAGTCAACGGCAGGGATGTTGTTGCAAACCAGCTGTCTCGGCCTTGCGCTGAGCAAAGCATAAGAGGCTTCAGAACTTCGGTTTTGAAGCCTTTTTCTTTGGAGTGACGAAATTGCGCTGGGGGAAGCAGAGCGCACGCGACGAGGCAGATCATGACAGCAAGGCCGTGAGATTGACACAATCCGCAAATGATCGATGTGATACGGCAAGGCTGACTTGTCCTGCAGACCGCCCGGGAGTAATTCCGAGGCGGTTTTTTCATGCTTTGGTGGCTGCGTATTCCGTCATCGGTTGACGCCCGCTTGAATGTAGCTTGCTTGCCACCAATTGCCTTATCCGATGCAATAAATGATACCGATGGCTAGAATGTTTTCCATGGCAACAAAATCCCCCAAAATTCCGGTGAAACCGCCGGCTCCCGCTGTCAGGCCTGCCGACGTTAACGGCGGGGAGTCGGTGGTGCTGGAACGCCGCCCACAAAAAACCAAGCCGCCGCAGATGTACCAGGTGGTGCTGCTCAACGATGACTACACACCGATGGAGTTTGTGGTGGTGGTCATCCAGGAGTTTTTCAACAAGGACCGGGAAACCGCGACGCAGATCATGCTGAAGATCCATCTCGATGGCAAAGGCATTTGCGGAGTATTCTCCAGGGACGTGGCAGCGACAAAGGTTGATCAGGTCACTGAAGCGGCGCGAAAAAATGGCCATCCGCTGCAATGTGTGAGCGAACCCATTGAATAACGGAAAAACCGGACAATATCCTCTTGAGAGTTCACTGTTTAAGTAACCTATTTATCCACGCAAGCCGAAAGGAAAATCTATGATTGCCCAGGAATTAGAAGTCAGCTTGCACATGGCCTTTGTCGAGGCTCGCCAGCAACGCCACGAGTTCATCACCGTGGAACACTTGCTGCTGGCCTTGCTGGACAACCCCAGTGCTGCTGAAGTGCTGCGCGCCTGCTCAGCCAATGTGGATGATTTGCGCAAGTCGCTTGCCAACTTCATCAAGGACAACACACCACAGGTTGCCGGCACCGATGACGTCGATACCCAGCCCACGCTGGGTTTTCAGCGCGTGATCCAGCGCGCCATCATGCATGTGCAGTCCACCGGCAGCGGCAAAAAGGAAGTGACCGGCGCCAACGTGCTGGTGGCCATTTTTGGCGAAAAGGACTCGCACGCGGTGTATTACCTGCACCAGCAAGGCGTCACACGTCTTGATGTGGTCAATTTCATCGCCCACGGCATCAAGAAAAGCGATCCCCCCGAGCCTGCCAAGACAGGCGAGAGCGCTGCCGAAAATGAAGAGGGTGGCGAGAAGAACGAAAAAGCCTCGCCGCTGGAGCAATACACGGTCAACCTGAACCAGCTTGCCAAGGATGGCAAGATTGATCCGCTGATCGGTCGGCACTATGAAGTCGAGCGCGTCATTCAGATTCTGTGCCGCCGACGCAAGAACAACCCCTTGCTGGTCGGTGAAGCCGGCGTGGGCAAGACCGCGATTGCCGAGGGCCTGGCCTGGCGCATCACGCAAAAAGACGTGCCTGAAATCCTGGCCGAGGCCAATGTGTATTCGCTCGACATGGGCGCCTTGCTGGCCGGCACCAAGTACCGGGGCGATTTCGAGCAGCGGCTCAAGGGCGTGCTCAAGTCGCTCAAGGACAAGCCCAACGGCATCTTGTTCATCGACGAAATCCACACCCTGATCGGTGCCGGCGCGGCTTCGGGCGGCACGCTCGATGCGTCCAATCTGCTCAAGCCGGCCCTGAGCTCGGGCCAGCTCAAGTGCATTGGCGCCACCACCTTCACCGAATACCGGGGCATCTTTGAAAAAGATGCGGCACTGTCGCGGCGCTTCCAGAAGGTCGATGTGGTCGAGCCGACGGTGCAGGAAACGGTTGACATCCTCAAGGGCCTGAAGTCGCGCTTCGAGGAGCATCATGGCGTGAAATATGCCGTGGCGGCCCTGCAGGCGGCGGCCGAGTTGAGCGCCAAGTACATCAATGACCGCCATCTGCCCGACAAGGCGATTGACGTGATCGACGAGGCCGGCGCTGCCCAGCGTATCCTGCCGGCCAACAAGCGCAAGAAAACCATCACCAAGACCGAGGTGGAGGAAATCGTGGCCAAGATCGCCCGCATTCCACCCGCCAACGTTTCCAATGATGACCGCGGCAAGCTCAAGACGCTGGAACGCGACCTGAAAAGCGTGGTGTTCGGCCAGGACAAGGCGCTCGACGTGCTGGCATCGGCCGTCAAGATGGCGCGCTCTGGCCTGGGCAAGGATGACAAGCCGATTGGCTCCTTCCTGTTCTCCGGCCCCACGGGTGTCGGCAAGACCGAAGCGGCCAAGCAGCTGGCCTACATCATGGGCATCGAGCTGATCCGCTTTGACATGTCGGAGTACATGGAGCGCCATGCCGTGAGCCGCCTGATTGGCGCGCCTCCGGGCTATGTCGGTTTTGACCAGGGCGGCCTGCTGACCGAGGCCGTGACCAAGAAGCCGCATTGCGTGCTGCTGCTCGACGAAATCGAAAAGGCGCATCCTGACATCTTCAACGTGCTGCTGCAGGTCATGGACCACGGCACGCTGACGGACAACAACGGGCGCAAGGCGGATTTTCGCAACGTGATCATCGTCATGACGACCAATGCGGGCGCCGAGACGATGAACAAGGCGACCATCGGCTTTACCAACCCGCGCGAAGCGGGTGACGAAATGGCCGACATCAAGCGCCTGTTCACGCCCGAGTTCCGCAACCGCCTCGATGCGGTGGTGAGCTTCAAGGCGCTCGACGAAGTGGTCATCCTGCGCGTGGTGGACAAGTTCCTGCTGCAGCTGGAAACCCAGCTGGCAGAGAAGAAAGTGGAGGTGACGTTCACCGACGCGCTTCGCAAGTACCTGGCCAAGAAGGGTTTCGATCCGCTCATGGGCGCGCGTCCGATGCAACGGCTGATCCAGGACACGATTCGCCGTGCGCTGGCTGACGAGTTGCTGTTTGGCCGGCTGACCGAAGGCGGTCGCCTGACCGTGGACATGAAGGTCACGACCGATGGAAAAGGCGTGGAAACTGGCGAAGTCGAACTCGACATCCAGCCGCTGCCCAAGCGCGAAGGCCGTGCCAAGCCGGAGTCCGAAGCCGCCGAGGCGAGTTGATCGCCTGAAACCCAGCCCGAACCGGCTGGGAGGCGCAAAAAGGCCGGTAGCATCTTGCTATCGGCCTTTTTTCATGGCGCTATCAAAAGAATAGCTACTAGCGCCCGTACTACCTGCGCAAGAGGCCAGTTTGATTAAAAAATATTGGAAAAACCCAGCACATGGATTCCCACACCTTTCTCTGGCACGACTACGAAACCTTTGGCCTGAATCCGCGCCGCGACCGGCCAGCGCAGTTTGCCGGGATTCGCACCGACGCCGAACTCAACGAGATCGGCGAGCCGCTGATGATTTACTGCCAGCCGGCCAACGACTACCTGCCTGACCCCGAGTCGTGCGTGCTGACCGGCATCACGCCGCAGCATTGCCTGCAGCACGGGGTGCCTGAACATGCATTTGCCGCACAGATTGAGCAGGTGCTGGCGCTGCCCGGCACGATTGGCGTGGGCTACAACACCATCCGTTTTGATGATGAGGTGACGCGCCACCTGTTCTGGCGCAACCTGATCGACCCCTATGGCCGCGAATGGCAGAACGAATGCGGCCGCTGGGATTTGCTCGACGTGGTGCGCATGGCCTATGCATTGCGGCCTGACGGTATCGTCTGGCCCTTGAAAGAAGACGACAAGCCGAGCTTCAAGCTTGAAGACCTGGCGCGCGCCAATGGCTTGCTGCATGAGACGGCGCACGATGCACTGTCCGACGTGCGCGCCACGATTGCCCTGGCACGGCTGGTTCGCACGGCGCAGCCCAAGCTGTTTGATTTTTGTCTGGGCCTGCATAAAAAAGCCCGGGTATCGGCCGAACTGGGCCTGCCGGCCACCGCCCGGATGGCCAGGCCTTTTCTGCATGTCTCGGGCATGTTCCCGGCTGAACGCGGCTGCCTGGCCATCATGTTTCCGCTGGCCACCCATCCGTCCAACAAAAACGAAGTGCTGGCGTGGGACCTGGCGCAGGACCCGAGCGAGCTGCCCCTGCTCGATGTCGCCACGCTGCGCCTGCGGCTGTTCAGCAAGTCGGCGGACCTGCCCGAAGGCGTTACGCGCCTGCCGATCAAGTCGGTGCATCTGAACAAGTCGCCGATGGTGGTGCGCAACCTCAACACCTTGAGCCCCGAAATGGCGGCGCGCTGGGGCGTGGACAAGGACGCAGCGCTGCGCCATGCGGAAATTGCGGCTGGCCTGCCCGACATGAGCGCGATCTGGCCCGAAGTTTTCCGGCGCCCGGCGGAGGCCGAACCCGATGTGGACGAAAACCTGTACGGCGGTTTCATTGGCAATGACGACCGCCGCCGGCTGAACCAGTTGCGCGGCTTGTCGGCTGCCGAGCTGGCGCACAGCCGCATGGGTTTTGACGACGAGCGCCTGAAAGAGCTGCTGTTTCGCTACCGTGCCCGGAATTTTCCGCAAACCCTGAGCCCGGACGAAAGCGAGCGCTGGGAAGCGCACCGCGCAGCCCGGCTGCTCGAAGGCGAGGGCGGCGCGCGCAATGTCGATGCCCTGTTCGCCGAGATTGATACGCTGTCTGAAAGCGCCGATGAACGGGGCGAAGCGATTCTGGGCGCGCTGTATGACTACGCCGAGGCGATTGCACCCGAAGCATGAATACGCCTGAATTTGCTATTTAATTCATAGCTGCTTGCGCTTATGGGACGTGCGCAAGAGGCCTGAATGGCTTGTATTCAAGGCCTGCGGGCCGCTTGTTCGCCAACCATGGGCGCCAACGCAATGCCGGGCTGGCCGGGCTGCCACGGCGGGTATTTCTTCATGAGCTGCTGAAACAGCGCGCCGCACTCCCAGCTGATTCACGGTCATTAATCGCTGCCAGGCTGCCGCACGCCAATATGCGATTGTTGGCGCGCAGCTGCCAGTTCGACCTGGCGCTGGCGTTCGCGGTAGCCCTGCTTTTGTTCCTCGGTGGTGCGGGCGTGGCAATGCGCGCAGCTCACGCCGAGTTCATACAGCGGGGACTGGCGGTCTTCGGTGCTCAGCGGGTCGCGGCAGGAGCGGCACAGCGTGAAGTCGCCGGGGTTCAGGCCATGGCCGACCGAGACACGCTCGTCAAACACAAAACATTCGCCCTGCCACTGGCTTTGCGCCTGGGGCATGGTTTCGAGGTATTTGAGGATGCCGCCTTCGAGGTGATAAACCTCGTCAAAGCCCTTGGCGCGCATGAAGGCGGTGGACTTCTCGCAGCGGATGCCGCCGGTGCAGAACATGGCGACGCGGGGTTTTTTGCCATCGACGGGCGCCAGCCTGCCGCCTTCGGCCATTTCCTTTTCGACCCAGCCGGGCAGTTCTGAAAAGCTGTGCGTTGCCGGGTTGATGGCGCCGTTGAAGGTGCCGATGGCGACTTCGTAGTCATTGCGGGTATCGACCAGCACCAGGTTCGGGTCGGCCAGCAACTGGTTCCAGTCCTGCGGCTTGACGTATTCGCCGGCCATCAGCGCGGGGTGGACATCGGGTACGCCGAGGGTGACGATCTCCTTTTTCAGACGCACCTTCATCCGGTAAAAAGGCATGTGTGCGGCATGTGCTTCCTTGTGTTCCAGCGTGGCCAAGCGCGGATCGTTGCGCAAAAAAGACAGCACGGCATGAACGCCGTCGTGCGTTCCGGCAATCGTGCCGTTGATGCCTTCAGAGGCCAGCAGCAGCGTGCCCTTGACGCCATGGGCTTCGCAGCAGGCCAGCAGCGGCGCCTGGAGGCCGGCAAAGTCGGGCAGTTCAACGAATTTATAGAGCGCGGCGGTCAGGAAGTCATGCATGGTGAGGAGGGAAATAAAACAGGGAAGCGTGATGGGGCGGGCCGTGGCGCAGGGCGGGCCGAATCGCGGCGCAGCCTGGCGGATGGAGGGAATTATCCGGCGACCGCCCGGTTTTGGAGAAACCCGCTTACAGATCATTTTGCTGCAATGCAACAAAATGATCTGCAGTGACCTCATAAAAATCGAAAGCCCGGCTCTTTTTTGTAAGCGCCGCTGGCCTTCACGGTATCAATCCTCTCATAAAGCCATGGACACCATGACAAAAAGTCTGACCAGCCTCTGGCTCAAGAACCTGCGACGCGTTGGCAAGGCGCAGCAGGCGCAGGGGCGCAAGCTCTTCAACAGCCTGCTGACCTCCGCCGTTCGCGTGCCGGCGGCCACGCGCGCCAAAGCCGCCAAGGTTACAAAAACCGCCAAAACCATTCGTCCCGTCGTCCTGAAGAACATCAAGGCCGTCAAGCCTGTCAAGGCGCCGGTTGCCAAGGTGGCCAAGCCGCGCCGCAAGCCATCGGCCGCCCCGGCCCGGCCTACCGCCGCCAGCGTGCTGCCCACGCTGCCCGGAAGCTGGAAAAAGGCGTTTTTCAGCCTGCCAGGCACGGGGCTGGCGCCGGCCCGCCGAATGCTCTACTGGCTTTACCTGCCGTCGGCGCCTTCCAGCGCACCCCGGCCGCTGGTGGTCATGCTGCACGGCTGCAAACAGACCGCCACCGACTTTGCCGCTTCCACCCGGATGAACCAGTTGGCCGAGCGCAAGGGGTTTGCGGTGCTGTACCCGCAGCAGTCGCAGGCCGCTGACTCGAACCGCTGCTGGCACTGGTACCGGCGCGCCACCCAGCAGGGGCAGGGCGATGTCGAGCTGATTGCCGAAATGCTCAAGCAGGTGCAGGGCCGGCACCGGCTGGATGCTTCGCGCACCTATGTGGCGGGGCTGTCGGCTGGCGCCGGGCTGGCGGCCATCCTGGCCTTGCGCCATCCCCGGCTGATTGCGGCTGCGGGCCTGCACTCGGCGCCGGTGTATGGGACGAGCGACTCTCCGCTGAGCGGGTTGCAGGCGATGCAGCAGGGCGCCAGCGTCAAGCATCAGGACGCGGTGCGGGAGTTCACGGACACCCAGATGCATTTTCCGGGCATGCCGGTGATGCTGATTCAGGGCAAGAACGATTCGGTGGTGCGGCGCGTCAATGTCGATCACCTGACCGCGCAGTTTTCGCTCATCGACGCGCCGTTCATCACCAGCGCCGAGCCCGTGGTGCACAGCTATGCCGGGCGCAGCAGCGGCCGCAGCCCGCGTCATGCCTACAAGACCGCAACCTATTACGCGGGCCGAAGGCCCATGCTGGTGAAATGCGAGATTGACCTCCTGGGCCACGCCTGGAGCGGGGGCGAGGGCAGTCTGGACTACAGCGCCCCGGAAGGCCCGGATGCCACGCTGCTGCTGTGGACCTTCTTTTCACGCCAGCAGCGCCTGAAAGCATTGCCTGCCGTGATGTAGGCCAGCGCCTGCGGCGCGGGCATCATGCCGTGGCGCATGATTGTTAGCAAAATACCTGCCTTGCGCAATGCGGGCGTGCGTGTATAGCTACCATTTATATAGCACAAAAGCGGCAAGCCAGTTTCAGGGGCCAGAGCCGCATCAGCCATGCGGCAGGGCTCGGGGCTTAGCGCAATGCCGTATGGCTGTTGTCGGAGGGCTGCTCGTAAGACATGGCAGGGGTGCGGCGCATCAGGCGTTCTTCCAGCTCGCCCATGTAGGCGGCGAGGGCGTTGTCCATTTGTTCCATGCGTGCCAGAAGCACCTGCTGCTGCTGGGCAAAACGGTCTGCCAGCACGGTTCCAAGCGCTGTTTCGCGCTGCTGCTCGGCCACGACCTGCGCTTCCAGATAGGCGCGCAACTCGGTAAAGCGCGAGGCTTCGGCCTTGTCGGCCAGTTCGCGCTGGGCATTGAGTTCCCGGGTGTGGGTTCGCGCCTCAAGCGCATGCCTGCTCTGCATGTAGAGCAGGCTGGCCAGAAAGATGAGCAGGGTGGCGATCAGCAGCACCAGCATGACCAGGCCCAGCGACACCTGAATGGTGGTAAAGCCCAGGCTCAGCGTGCTGATGCGCGTGAATTCATCCACGTTCAGTGCCACGAAGCCCGCGATCAGCACAATGGCGATGACCAGAAGAATGGTGCGAAAACGCATGAAGAACTCCCTGTTTGATGGTAAAAATTGCGCGGTAACTGGCCAAAATTATGGGTGGGAGGGCCGCATTTGACTGTGGGACAATTCCGCCCCTTGGCGTCAGCAGGCACGGGAGGCGTGTCCGCCGGCGGATAAAAGACAAGCCAAAGACAAGCCGCTATACCTCAATCGGCAGCCTAATTTTTATTCAACATGCAAAAAATCATTCGTCAGATCGCTACCGAGATCAGGGTCCATGAACACCAGGTCAAGACCGCCGTGGAGCTGCTCGATGGCGGGGCCACGGTGCCCTTCATTGCGCGCTACCGCAAGGAAGCCACCGGCGGGCTGGACGATATCCAGCTGCGCGAGCTGGAGCAGCGGCTGTCTTATCTGCGTGAGCTGGAAGACCGCCGTGAAACCGTGCTCAGGAGCATTGACGAGCAGGGCAAGCTGACGCCCGAATTGCGTGCGGCCATTGAATTCGCCGCCACCAAGCAGGACCTGGAAGACCTTTACCTGCCCTACAAGACCAAGCGCCGCACCAAGGGCCAGATGGCGCGCGAAGCCGGCATCGAGCCGCTGGCCGACAAGCTGTTTGCCAACCCGTCGCTGGCGCCAGCCGATGAGGCCGCCGCCTACGTGAAAGCCGAAAAGAGCGAGAGCGGCGACGACTTCACCACCGTGCAGGCGGTGCTCGACGGGGTGCGCGACATCCTGAGCGAGCGCTGGGCCGAGGACGCGCCGCTGGTGCAGCTGCTGCGCCAGTGGCTCTGGAGCGAAGGGCTGTTGTCGTCCAGGCTGGTCAGCGGCAAGGACGAGAATCATCCCGACAACGCCAAGTTCCGCGATTATTTCGACTACGACGAGCCGATAGGCCGTGTGCCGTCACACCGCGCGCTGGCCGTGTTCCGGGGCCGTGGGCTGGAGATTCTGGACGCCAAGCTGGTGCTGCCCGAGCCGCCCGAGCCCGGCAAGCCGGGCATTGCCGAAGGAAAAATCGCGCTGCACCTGGGCTGGAGCCACCAGGCGCGGCCGGCCGATGACCTGATTCGCAAATGCGTCGCCTGGACCTGGCGCGTCAAGCTCAGTTTGTCGCTGGAGCGCGATTTGTTCACCCGCCTGCGCGAGGACGCCGAGAAAGTCGCCATCAAGGTGTTTGCCGACAACCTGCGCGACCTGCTGCTGGCCGCGCCCGCCGGCCCGCGCGTGGTGATGGGGCTGGACCCCGGCATTCGCACCGGCGTGAAGGTGGCGGTGGTCGATACCACCGGCAAGCTGGTCGAGACCGCCACGGTGTTTCCGCACGAGCCGCGCAAGGACTGGGACGGCTCGCTGCACCTGCTCGCCAAACTGTGCGAAAAGCACGGCGTGAACCTGATCGCCATCGGCAACGGCACGGCCAGCCGCGAAACCGACAAACTGGCCGCCGATTTGATAAAAATAATGACTAAATCGGCTGTAGCGCAGGCGGGACAAGCGCAAGCTGCTATCGAAAAGGTAGTGGTCAGCGAAGCCGGGGCGTCGGTCTATTCGGCCAGCGAATTCGCCAGCCAGGAAATGCCCGATGTGGACGTGAGCCTGCGCGGCGCGGCCAGCATTGCGCGCCGCCTGCAGGATCCGCTGGCCGAGCTGGTCAAGATCGACCCGAAATCGATTGGCGTCGGCCAGTACCAGCACGACGTAAACCAGAGCGACCTGGCGCGCAGCCTGAGCGCGGTGGTCGAGGACTGCGTGAACAGCGTCGGCGTGGACCTGAACACCGCCAGCGTGCCGCTGCTGGCGCGCGTCTCGGGGCTGAGCCAGACGGTGGCCAAGTCGGTGGTGCGCTGGCGCGATGCGAACGGCGCGTTTGCCAGCCGTGCCGATCTGCTCAAGGTCACGGGGCTGGGCGCCAAGACCTTCGAGCAGAGCGCGGGCTTTTTGCGCCTGCGCGGTGGCACGAATCCGCTGGACATGACCGGCGTTCACCCCGAAACCTACGCGGTCGTTGAAAAGATCATGGTGCACACCGGCAAGCCGGTGGCCGAGCTGATGGGCCGGGCCGAGATGCTCAAGACGCTCAAGCCCGAGTTGTTCGCCAATGAGAAATTCGGCGTCATCACGGTGAAGGACATCCTGGCCGAGCTGGAAAAGCCCGCCCGCGACCCGCGACCCGACTTCAAGGTGGCGCGCTTCAACGACGGCGTGGAAGACATCAAAGACCTTCAGCCCGGCATGCTGCTCGAAGGCACGGTCAGCAACGTGGCGGCCTTCGGCGCCTTCATTGACATTGGCGTGCATCAAGACGGCCTGGTGCATGTCAGCCAGCTGTCCAGCAAGTTCGTCACCGACGCGCGCGAGGTGGTCAAGACCGGCGATATCGTCAAGGTGCGCGTGACCGAGGTCGATGTGGCGCGCAAGCGCATCGGCCTGAGCATGAAGCTGGACGCTGCGCCAGCGCGCCGCGACGCCCCGCGCGACAACCGCTTTGAAAGCGCCCGGCCCGGTCCGCAAAACCGTGGCGGAGCGCGGCAGGGCGCGCCGCAACCGGCATCAACCGCGATGGAGTCGGCGTTCAGCAAGCTGGCGGGGCTGAAGAAGTAAGGCGCGATCACGTTCCTGCGGCAGCATCCGTCGCCGCAGGCCCGCCGTGAACACAAGCTGACAAAGGTGACACGGCGGTTGCGACAAAGGGCACAGGCGGGCTGGGCGCGATGGCCGTGATGCTTCGCAGGGGCTTGCCGGAAAATGCCATGAAATGCCGCCCGCTGCCCTGCGCAAGCCCTTTCGCGCAGCGGCTGAACGCCGCTTGATTCACGCCATGGACGGCGCTGTCACATATCTTGCTTGGCAGGCTGCATGCCCCTGAAGTTCTACATGACCCCCGGCTCCTGCACGACCGGCATCCACATCCTGCTCGAAGAGCTGGAGCTGCCGTTTGAAGTCACCATCGTCAACATGCCCGCCGGCGACCATCGCCGCCCCGAGTACCTCGCGCTCAACCCGAAAGGCACGATTCCGACCCTGGTGCTGGACGATGGGCAGGCGCTCACCGAATTCCAGGCGATTGCCTACTGGCTGGCGCGCCGCTATCCGCGCAAGCGCCTGCTGCCCGACGACCCGCTGCAGGCCGCGCAGGCCCTGGAGCTGATGGACTACGTGGTGGGCAGCGTGCATGGCCAGGGCTACACCCGCATTTTCACCACCGACCGCTACCTGCCGGACGGGCTGCCCGACGCCGACCGCGCGGCGTGGCAATCCGGCATTCAGGCGCGCGGGCGCGAGATCGTGGCCGAAGCGTTTGCCCTCATTGAGGCGCGCCTGCCGGAGGCCGGTTACGCCCTGGGCGCCGATTTTTCCATCGCCGACGCCGCGCTGTTTTATGTCGAGTTCTGGGCCGACAAGACCGGCCTGTCCTTGCCGCCGCGCTGCGCCGCGCACTACCAGCGGGTACGCGCCCGACCCGTCGTGCAGCGCGTGCTGCGCGAGGAAGGCTACCGCTGAAGCCCGCCCGCGCATGCCGCCCGGCGTTCTGGCATGCTTCGCATTCCGAATCCCTGATTTCCCCTTTGAAAGGACATGCTCCATGTTTATCGCCATGAACCGCTTTCGCATTGCACCCGGCCGTGAGGCCGAATTCATCGAGGTCTGGCGCCAGCGCGACAGCCGCCTGGCCGAGGTGCCGGGCTTTCAGAGCTTTCATCTGCTGCAGGGGCCGGGCGACGCGCAGGCCACGGTGTTCGTCTCGCACTCCACCTGGGAAAGCGCCGCCGCGTTTGAAGCCTGGACGCGCTCGGAGTCCTTTCGCGCCGCCCATGCCAGCGCCGGCCAGCAGCGCGGCCTCTACCTCGGGCCGCCGCAGTTCGAGGGTTTCGAGGTGGTGCTCTAGTCGCTGAATATGCTACTGTTTTTATAGCTGTCAGCGCTTGCTGCGCCTGCGCAAGAGGGTGATTTGATGCTGAATATGACCGCCTGCCTGGGTTTTGGCCCAGACGCGGCATCTACCGTGACTCCAAGGAATTGAACATGACGACGCAAGACATCCTGGCCCGCAACCGCGTGATCCTCACGCATTTCGACAGCTACAGCACGGCGCTGGTGTTTCCGCGCTGGGAGAGCCGGAGCCTGCTCTGGCCCGAAGCCCTGCCCGAATCCGCGTCCCCGATGCCTGCCCCGGCCCCAGCCGATATCGGTCCCGAGTATTCGGGCGATGCCGTCAAGCAAGCCGTGGTCGAGCGCTGCGGACTGAACCCTGCCGAGCTGGTGCAGGTCGGCGAGTTCAACCACTGGGCGCAAACGGACGCCGGCCCGGTGCGCATCCACCTGCTGCGCTTCACCACCACGGATGCGCCGAAAGCCGCCATCGAAGCGCTCGGCGGCATCTTCAAGCCGATCAGCGAATTGCGCGGCAGCGCAATGAGCGAGCTGGTCTTGCTGCGCGAAGTGTTCAATCTCATCATTGCCGCAGGCGGCGGGCGCGCCTGAGGGCTGTCCCGGGCGCGGCCAGGCAAGTCAAACGCAGTCCCGACCCCCTTGTCCGGTGTGCCCGGATATTTTTCGGGGCGGGCGCGTCTGCCTTGCCGCCATCAGTCGGCCAGCACGGCCGCCATCTCAGGCACGGGCGCCGAGGTCCGGATCAGGTGATCGAACGCGCCCAGTGCGGCCTTGGCGCCATCACCGGCCGCGATGATGATCTGCTTGAAGGGGACCGTGGTCGCGTCACCCGCTGCAAACACGCCCGGCACCGAGGTCTGGCCCCGGGCATCAACCACGATCTCGCCGTGCCTTGACAATTCAACCGTGCCCTTGAGCCAGTCGGTGTTGGGAACCAGGCCGATCTGGATGAACACGCCTTCGATCTCGACCGTGTGCAAGGCGCTCGACGAACGATCCTTGTAGATCAGGCCGTTCACCTTGTGGCCGTCGCCGGTGATCTCGGTCGTCTGGGCATGGGTGAACACCGTCACGTTCTTCAGGCTGTGCAGCTTGCGCTGCAACACGGCATCGGCACGCAGCGCGGTATCAAACTCGATCAGCGTGACATGGCCGACGATGCCCGCCAGGTCAATCGCTGCTTCAACGCCTGAATTGCCGCCGCCGATCACCGCCACGCGCTTGCCCTTGAAGAGCGGGCCGTCGCAATGCGGGCAATAGGCCACGCCCTTGTTCTTGTACGCCTGCTCGCCGGGCACATTGATGTTGCGCCAGCGCGCGCCGGTGGACAAGATGACGGTCTTGCTCTTGAGCGTGGCGCCGCTTTCGAGCTGAATCTCGATCAGGTCCTTGCCCGGCCCGGTCTGCGCAACCAGGGCCTTGGCGCGCTGCATGTTCATGATGTCCACGTCGTAGCTGCGCACATGCGCCTCAAGCGCCAGCGCGAACTGGGGGCCATTGGTCTCCTGGACCGAGATGAAGTTTTCAATGCCCATGGTGTCCAGCACCTGGCCGCCAAAGCGCTCGCAGGCAATGCCGGTGCGGATGCCTTTGCGCGCCGCATACACCGCCGCCGTCGCGCCCGCCGGGCCGCCGCCGACGATCAGCACGTCGAACGCTGCCTTGGCGGCAATTTTCCGGGCTTCGCGTTCCACGCCGCTGGTGTCGATCTTGGCCAGGATTTCTTCCAGGCTCATGCGGCCCTGGCCAAATTCGGCGCCGTTCAGGAACACGGTGGGCACGGCCATGATCTGGCGTTCCTTGACTTCATCCTGGAACAGCGCACCGTCAATCATGGTGCTCCTGATGCGCGGATTCTGTATCGCCATCAGGTTCAGTGCCTGCACCACGTCGGGACAGTTGTGGCAGGACAGCGAGATGTAGATTTCAAATTCGAAGTCGCCATCGAGCGCGCGAATCTGCTCCAGCACGGCCTCGTCCACCTTGGGCGGGTAGCCGCCAACCTGGAGCAGCGCCAGGATGAGCGAGGTGAACTCATGGCCCATGGGCAGGCCGGCAAAGCGCGGGCCGGTGGATTCACCGGGGCGGTTGACCGAGAAGGAGGGTTTGCGCTGCTGGTCGTCACGGCTTTGCGTGACGGTGATCAGCGGCGAGGCAGCGGCCACGTCCTTGAGCAGCGCCTGCATCTCGCCCGACGCCTTGCTGTCGTCGAGCGAGGCAACGATTTCGATGGCCTGGGTGGCGCGTTCGAGGTAGCTTTTGAGTTGGGTTTGGGTGCCGGCGTCGAGCATGATGGACTCACATTCAATGTAAAAAAGGAACAAAAAAGCCCGGGGCCAACATAGCGCCCGGGCTTTGGCTTAAAGGGCGCTCAGATTTTGCCGACGAGGTCGAACGATGGCTTCAGGGTTGCAGAGCCTTCTTCCCACTTGGCGGGGCAGACTTCACCGGGGTGGGCGGCAACATACTGGGCGGCCTTGACCTTGCGCAGCAGTTCGGTCGCGTTGCGGCCGATGCCTTCGGCGGTCACTTCGACGGCCTGGATGATGCCCTGGGGGTCAACGATGAAGGTGCCACGGTCAGCCAGGCCAGCGCCTTCGCGCATGTTGTCGAAATTGCGGGTGATGGCGCCCGATGGGTCGCCAATCATCGCGTACTCGATCTTGCCGATGGTTTCCGAGCTGTCGTGCCAGGCTTTGTGCGTGAAGTGGGTGTCGGTGGACACGGAGTAGATTTCCACGCCCATTTTCTGGAATTCAGCATAGTGGTCAGCCACGTCACCCAGCTCGGTGGGGCAGACAAAAGTGAAGTCGGCAGGGTAGAAAAAGAACACCGACCATTTGCCCTTGACGTCGGCGTCGGACACTTCGATGAACTTGCCGGCCTTGTAGGCGCTGGCGGTGAAAGGCTTGATTTCGGTATTGATCACGGACATGGTGTTTTCCTCTGCAGGGTGGTTGAAAATCGGAACGAGTTGATAGTATATGTCTCTTAATTTAAGAAATTAAATAGTCATATACTATCAATGAAATTGGGTTTGGCTATTTCTCCAGCAGCGCGCTTCAAGCTTCAATATACCTAGCCATGAGCGCTTTGAGTTTGTTGAAGATCAACGTGGCGTTTATTGGCGGCTGCGGCATGGCGGCTGGCTGCTCTTGATGATTTTTGATAAAAACATGCTCTGGCGCAATAAGCATGGGCGCAAGATGCTATTAAAAGTATAGTGAAAGCTGTGGCCGGGCTGGCCTGCTGGCGGGCCATCAATACTCCAGCCGCTCCGGTTTGATTTCCTGCAGGATGGTGGTCGCGATTTCCTCGATGGACTTGGTGGTGGTCGAGAGCCAGCGAATGCCTTCGCGGCGCATCATGGCCTCGGCTTCATGAATCTCGTTGCGGCAATTGGCCAGGCTGGAATAGGTCGAGTTGGGCCGGCGCTCGTTGCGGATCTGGCTCAGCCGCTCCGGGGCAATCGTCAGGCCGAAGATTTTCTTGCGGTGCGGCACCAGCGCGGGCGGCAGTTGCCGGCGCTCGAAGTCTTCGGGAATCAAGGGGTAATTGGACGCCTTCAGGCCGTACTGCATGGCCAGGTACAGGGTGGTCGGCGTTTTGCCGCTGCGGCTGACGCCCACCAGGATCACGTCCGAGCCGGCCAGGTCCCGATGGCTCTGGCCGTCGTCATGCGCCAGCGAGAAATTGATCGCCTCGATCCGGTCGTCATAGGCCTTGCTCTTGGAGGCATCCGAAAACCGGCCGACCCGGTGGTTGGATTTGATCCCCAGTTCGCTTTCCAGCGGCGCGACAAAGATGCCGAACATGTCCAGCAGCATGCCGTTGCACTGGGCCTTGATGACCGCCAGGATGTCCATGTTCACCAGCGTGGTGAAAACGATGGGCCGCTTGCCTTCCAGCTCGCCCGTGTGATTGATATGGCGGATCGCCTGATGGGCCTTGTCCACGGTGTCGATAAAGGGCAGCCGTACATGGCGCGGACTGATTTCGAACTGGGCCAGGATGGCGTTGCCAAAGGTTTCGGCCGTAATGCCGGTGCCGTCGGAGATGAAAAACACGGTGCGATTGGACATGAGGGTCGATTCGGTCAGGTGAAAGGCGAAGATGGGAGCGCCTGGCGGCAGCCCCCTACAATCGGGGCAATTATCCAGTTTATGGTTCAGTGCGCTGCATCAAACCCAGAAAAGAACAACAAGGTTGGGCGCCGCACCGGGCCGATAGTGCCGATTTTTAACCTCCCGGAGTATTTTTATGTCCAACCTGTTCGAATCGACCGCTTTGGTCGTGCCGTTTGAAAACCTGAGAATGACCGACGTTGATACCGTCGGCGGCAAGAACGCCAGCCTTGGCGAGATGATTTCGCAGTTGCCTACCGGCCCGCAGGGCGTGCGGGTGCCTACCGGCTTTGCCACCACGGCGCACGCCTTTCGCGCGTTCCTGGCATATGCCGGGCTTGACAACAAAATCAATGCGGTGCTCGACGCGCTCGACACCGAGGACGTTCGGGCGCTTGCCACGGCCGGCGCGCAGATTCGCGAACTGGTCGAGGCCCAGCCTTTCCCGCCAGAATTCGAGCAGGCCGTTCGCGACAGCTTTGCCACCTTGAGCGCGGGTAACGCACAGGCCAGCTTTGCCGTGCGCTCGTCAGCCACGGCTGAGGATCTGCCCGACGCTTCGTTTGCCGGCCAGCAGGAAACCTTTTTGAACGTGGTCGGCATTGAAGACGTGCTGCACAAGATGAAAGAGGTGTTTGCCTCGCTCTACAACGACCGCGCCATCAGCTACCGCGTCCACCAGGGCTTTGCCCATGCCGACGTGGCCTTGTCGGCCGGCGTGCAGCGCATGGTGCGCAGCGACCTGGGCGCCGCCGGCGTGATGTTCACCATCGACACCGAAAGCGGCTTTGAGGACGTGGTGTTCATCACCTCCAGCTATGGCCTGGGCGAAACAGTGGTGCAGGGCGCCGTGAACCCGGACGAGTTCTATGTCCACAAGCCGATGCTCAAGGCGGGCAACCGTGCCGTCATCCGCCGCAACCTGGGCTCCAAGCTGCTGCAGATGGAATTCACCACGGCTGAAGAGAAAAAATCCGGCGGCAAGCTCGTCAAGACCACCGATGTGCCGATTGAGCTGCGCAACCGCTTTTCATTGACCGATGCCGATGTCGAGCAGCTGGCGCGCTATGCCGTGATCATTGAAGATCATTATGGCCGAGCCATGGACATCGAGTGGGGCAAGGATGGCACCGATGGCGAACTGTATATCTTGCAGGCCCGTCCAGAAACCGTGAAAAGCCAGGCCAAGGGCAAGGCCGAACAGCGTTACAAGCTCAAGGGCACCGGCACCGTGCTGGCGGAAGGCCGTGCGATTGGCCAGAAAATCGGCACCGGCCCGGTCCGCATCGTGCATGACATCCGCGACATGGACCAGGTGCGGCCCGGCGACGTGCTGGTGACTGACATGACCGACCCGAACTGGGAGCCCGTGATGAAACGGGCCAGCGCCATCGTGACCAACCGTGGCGGCCGCACCTGCCATGCGGCCATCATCGCGCGTGAACTGGGCATTCCGGCCGTGGTGGGTTGCGGCAATGCCACGGAGCAGCTCAAGGACGGGATGCTCGTCACCGTGAGCTGCGCTGAGGGCGACACCGGCACGATTTACGACGGCCTGCTGGAAACCGAAATCACAGAAGTGCAGCGTGGCGAAATGCCGCCCATCGACATCAAGATCATGATGAACGTGGGCAATCCGCAGCTGGCCTTTGACTTTTGCCAGATTCCCAATCAGGGCGTGGGCCTGGCACGGCTTGAGTTTGTGATCAACAACAACATCGGCGTGCATCCGAAGGCGATTCTGGACTACCCGAATGTTGATGCAGACCTGAAAAAGGCTGTTGAAAGCGTGGCGCGTGGCCATGCGTCGCCGCGTGCGTTTTATGTGGACAAGGTTGCCGAAGGCATTGCCACGATTGGCGCGGCTTTCTGGCCAAAACCGGTGATTGTTCGCCTGTCGGACTTCAAGTCCAACGAATACCGCAAGCTGATTGGCGGCTCGCGCTACGAGCCTGAAGAAGAAAATCCAATGCTGGGCTTTCGCGGTGCCGCACGCTACATCAGCACCGATTTCCGCGAAGCCTTTGCCATGGAATGCGAAGCACTCAGGCGTGTGCGCAACGACATGGGCCTGAGCAACGTCGAAGTCATGGTGCCGTTCGTGCGCACGCTGGGCCAGGCCAGGGCGGTGACGGACCTGCTGGCCGAGCATGGCCTCAAGCGCGGCGAGAAGGGTTTGCGGATCATCATGATGTGCGAAGTGCCGAGCAATGCCGTGCTGGCTGACCAGTTCCTGGAATACTTTGACGGTTTTTCTATCGGCTCGAACGACCTGACCCAGCTCACGCTGGGCCTGGACCGCGATTCTGGCCTGGAAATCCTGGCCAAGGACTTTGACGAGCGCGATCCGGCGGTCAAGGCATTGCTCAGCCTGGCTATTTCTGCCTGCAAGCGCCAGGGCAAGTATGTCGGCATCTGCGGTCAGGGCCCCAGCGACCATGCGGACTTTGCCCAATGGCTCAAAGAGCAGGGGATTGGTTCGATCTCCCTGAATCCCGATACGGTGATCGACACCTGGAAACGTCTGGCAAACTGAGGTTTTCAGTGCTCCACCGAGGGAAAACCCTCGGTGGCCTGGACGGGCCGTGTCTGTAATGGGCGCATCCTCCGATGACAATCGGAGATTCTTGTTCTCGGGCCTGCTGCCATGCTGACTGTTGCTATCACCGTCAAACTGATTGCTGAAATTGCGCTGCTGGCCCTGTTCGGCCAGGGGTTGCTGGGTTTGATGATGTCGGGTGAAAACTGCAATCGCAACCCTTTTTATGCCTTGCTGCAGTTGCTTGGACGGCCCTGGCTGCGCGCGGCCCGCTGGCTTTCGCCACGTGTGGTGCTGGAGCGCCATGTGCCGCTGGCTGCATTTTTTCTTCTGCTGCTTGTCTGGGGCGCGGCAAGCTGGATCAAAGTCAGCATCTGCCTGCAAATCGGCGTGGCCTTATGCAAATGATCTGTTCGCTCAAACGCCACCTTGATTACCTTTTTTTAAAGGCGCAAGCCCTGGCTCTGCTGGCGCTCGGACAGCAGGCGCGCGCCTTGTGCAGGTTTGACCGCATGCTGGTGCTTCTGCCCATGGACCGTTATGCGCTTGCCAGCCGTGCCCATGTGCTGGCCCAGCTCAACAGGCTCGATGACGCCGTGGCCAGCTTGCAGCAGCTCACCCACGTCACGGGAACGCCAGCGCAACAGGCTGCGGCCTGGTTCAACCTGGGCTATGTACTCCAGCAGAACGGGCGGCATGAGGAAGCCAGGCCCGCATTTGAAAAAGCTGCCGAACACCATCCCTGCATGGACCGGGCATGGTACGGACTGGCGCTGGTGCTGATCCATCAGGGGCGGTTGCATGAGGCCAGGCGGGCGCTGAAAAAAACAACGCAGCTGCAGCCCATGAGCCCCTACGGCTGGTACCGGCTGGCAGAGGTCAGCCTGGCGCTGGGCGAACCAGAGAAAGCGCGTCAGGTGATTGAACATTTGCGCCAGTTCGAACCCCGGGTCGCCGCGCAACTGGAGCGCGACATTGGCCTTTCCGTGCATTTGCAAGCCCATAACCAGCAGGGTTCGACGTGTGATGCTGCCGGCTGAACTGCATCGCCGCTACTGGCGCAAGACCCTGGTGGTGACGGCCTTGCTGTTGCTTGTCTGGTTTGCCGCTACCTTCGGCATCGCCTACTTTGCGCGTTTCCTGGACTTCCGTTTCTTCGGCTGGCCTTTCAGCTTCTGGATGGGGGCGCAAGGCGCATTGATGATCTATTGCCTGATTGTCGGTTTTTATGCCTGGTACATGAACCGGCTTGATGCAGAGCACGGCGCGGCAGACGAGGATGATTGAGCATGGCGGGTTTTTTCGGCGAACATGAAGGATTTGTGCGCTCCAGAAAACGGTTCAAGTCCCAGCTGGACCGCATCTATCGCTGGTTCACGCTGGGCTTCGTCATCTATGTGCTGCTGCTGGGCGGACTGGAGCGCCTGGGCATGCCGCACTCATGGATAGGCATGACGTTCTTGCTGTCCACGATTGCCTTGTATGCCGGTATCGGCATCATGACCCGCACCACCGATGCCGCCGAATATTACGTGGCGGGCCGCCGGGTTCCGGCGATTTATAACGGGATGGCGATAGGGGCCGACTGGATGTCGGCGGCTTCATTCCTGGGCTTGGCAGGCACTTTGTACCTTACGGGCTACAGTGGCCTGGCATTCATCATGGGATGGACCGGCGGCTATTGCCTGGTGGCGCTGGTGCTGGCGCCTTACCTGCGCAAGTTCGGGCAGTTCACGATTCCGGATTTTCTGGGTGAGCGCTATGGCGGGCATCTGCCGCGCTTGATGGGCCTGTCGGCAGCCATCCTGTGCTCCTTTACTTATCTGGTCGCACAGATTTATGGCGTTGGACTTATCACGTCCTACCTCACCGGCATCGCTTTCGAACTGGGTATTTTTCTGGGCGTGGGCGGCATTCTGGTCTGCTCTTTCCTGGGTGGAATGCGTGCAGTGACCTGGACGCAGGTGGCGCAATACATCATTTTGCTGGTGGCCTACCTGATTCCGGTGGTCTGGCTGTCGGTCAAGCAGACCGGCATTCCTGTCCCGCAAGCGGTTTACGGTTTTCAACTGGAAAAAGTGACGGCCAAGGAAAAGCAGCTGGCAACAGACCCCAAGGAGATGGAGGTTCGGGCCATCTTTCACCAGCGCGCAGAAGTTCTGGCCGAAAAGATGATGCATCCGGAGCTTTCAATGGCTGCCGACAAATTGGCAGCCACCCGAAAACTGGCAGCGCTGAAAGCCGGCAATGCCTCGGTCGCCGAGGTTTCCGCCGCCGGCAAGGCCTTGGCGGCACTGCCCAAGGATGAGCCGGCGGCACTTCGTGAGTGGGTCTTGGCCAAATCGGCCGACGACATCAAAAGCCAGCCACTCAACGGCATGCCCGCCCATGCGGCCCAGTTCTTGGGCAACCCTGATGGCACACCCGAGGAAAAAGAGCTTTACGACACTTCGCGGCGCAACTTCCTGGCGCTGGTTTTCTGCCTGATGGTCGGGACATCCGCCTTGCCGCATATCCTGATGCGTTACTACACCGTGCCTGGCGTTCGCGAGGCGCGGCAGTCCGTCACCTGGTCGCTGTTTTCCGTTTTCCTGCTGTACTGCACCGCACCTGCGCTGGCGGTGCTGGTGAAGTATGAAATTTTTACCGTGCTGGTCGGCATGCCCTTTGACCAGTTGCCCGCATGGGTCAATGCGTGGAACAAGGTCGATCCGGCGCTGCTGTCAGTCGTGGATGTCAACAAGGACAATGTTTTACAACTCAATGAAATGACGATAGGCGGCGACATCGTGGTGCTTCTGACGCCCGAACTGGCGGGGCTCCCTTACGTTATTTCAGCGCTGGTGGCTGCTGGTGGGCTTGCCGCCGCGCTCTCGACCGCCGATGGGCTGCTGCTGGTCATTGCCAATGCGCTGGGGCATGACCTGTATTACAAGATGATTGATCCCAATGCTTCAACCGTGAGCCGGGTCACGCTGTCCAAGATACTGCTGCTCATCGTTGCCTTGCTGGCCGCCTATGTAGCCGCCCAGAAGCCGGCCGACATCCTGTTTCTGGTATCCGCCGCTTTTTCCTTTGCGGCGGCATCGTTTTTTCCGGCGCTGAGCATGGGTATTTTCTGGAAACGGGCCACCGGCACGGCGGCGACCCTGGGAATGATGTCGGGCCTGGGTGTGACAACCTACTACATGGTGACAACCCAGCCCTGGTTGCGCACCATTTTCGGCATCACCTCGCCGGTTCAGCTCTGGTGGGGAATTGATCCCATATCAGCCGGTCTGTTCGGCGTGCCCGTTGGGTTTGCCGTGATCATCCTGGTCAGTCTGGTGACGCGGCCGCCCAGCCAGGATATTCAGGCGCTGGTGGAGTACATCCGTTACCCGGATCTGAAGGCCTATGACCGGTCTTTTGCCACGCAGGACAGGGTTGTTCCGCATCAAGTTCCTGACGGGCTATAATCATGGGCTTCGCCTTGCTGCACCCTTAACGACGCTGGGGCAGCTTTTTATTGCATCCAAAAGGAGATTTTATGCGTCATTACGAGATCGTCTTGCTGATCCACCCGGATCAAAGCGAGCAAGTCCCAGCCATGCTGGAACGCTACAAGGGCATGATTACCGCCGGCGGCGGAACTGTGCATCGTGTTGAAGATTGGGGCCGTCGCCAGCTGGTGTACCTGATCCAGAAACTTGCCAAAGCCCACTACCTCTGCATCAACATCGAAGCCAGCCAGGCCGTGATGGAAGAAATTGAACATGCGTTCAAGTTCAACGATGCCGTACTGCGCCACCTGACCGTGGTGAAGAAAAAGGCTGAAACCGGCCCGTCCCTCATGATGCGCAACGTCGAGAGGGAAGAAGCCCGTAAAACCCAACAGCAGGAGTTTGCGGCGTAATTCGCCCCATTCTGTTGAACGCTTCGCTGTTGTGCATTTGGAGCCGCAGTGAACCAGGTTGACCTGACCGCCTGTATCGCCGAGCTAAGTCCTCTGCGCTACACACCCGCTGGAATCCCCGCCATCAACTTCATTCTCGAACACGAGTCTGAAGTGCTTGAAGCGGGTATCAGCAGACAAGTCAAGTTGACGATCAAGGCAGTTGCTTTCGGAACGCTGGCTGAGCAAGCCGTCAAGCTTCCTTTGGGCAAGCCTTTCAGGTTCACGGGTTTTCTCATCAATGCGCGCACCAGCAAAGGCGTTGTTTTTCATATTCAAGCTCTTCACCCGATGCTTCAGGCAGAGCAAGTACTGAACCCCATTTAAGGAGTCCATCATGGCCGGACCAAAACGTTTCAATAAAGACAAGCGCCCCAAGCGCAATACCCAATCCCTGCTGTTCAAGCGCAAGCGTTTTTGCCGCTTCACAGCCGCTGGCGTTGAAGAAATCGACTACAAAGATATCGACACCCTGCGCGATTTCGTTTCTGAAAATGGAAAAATCATTCCCGCACGCCTGACCGGCACCCGCGCGATTTTCCAGCGCCAGATCAACACTGCTGTCAAGCGCGCTCGCTTCCTCGCGATGCTGCCTTACAGCGACCAGCACCGCAGCCTGTAAGGAGATACGACCATGCAAATTATTCTGCTCGACAAAGTCGTGAACCTGGGGAACCTGGGCGAAGTCGTCAAAGTCAAAGACGGCTACGCACGCAATTTCCTGATCCCTTCCGGCCGCGCCCGTCGCGCCACGGCAGTCGCGATCAAGGAATTCGAAGTCAAACGTGCTGAGCTTGAAAAAGCCGCCGCCGCCAAGCTGGCCGAAATGCAGGCCCAAGGCGAAAAGCTCGGCGGTACCACCGTCAAGCTGACGCAAAAAGCCGGTGTTGACGGCCGCCTGTTCGGTTCTGTCACCAATGCCGACATTGCCCAGGAAATCACCAAGCAAGGCTTTGCAGTTTCCAAATCGCAAATCCGCCTGCCTAACGGCCCGATCAAGACGGTCGGCGACCATGCCATCAACGTGGCCTTGCACACTGATGTTGTGGTTGACATCACGGTCACTGTTTACGGCGAAACTGCTTAAATCCAGTATCCGTGTTAGCCTGAAAAGCCGCTCTTCAGAGCGGCTTTTTTCTTGGTCAAACAGGAAATTCGGCAGTCGTAATTCGATGTTGCACACTGCTTATGCACATCTTTAAAGCTGATTTCCACCCGATTTCCCCAGTTTGTCCACATAGTTATCCCGTGCGTTTTGAGGCTTACGGCGTACCATTTGCCTTCCAAGGAACACCATGTCTGCCGTACTTTCCCCCTTTGCTGAATCCGCTTACAGTGCTGACCGCCAGATTGCCCAGCTTCGTATCCCGCCGCATTCCATCGAAGGCGAATCCAGTGTTTTGGGCGGGCTTCTGCTCGACAACAGCGCATGGGACCGTGTTGGCGACCTGCTGGCAGACCAGGATTTCTATCGCCATGAACACCAGCTCATCTATGGCGCCATTGGCTGGCTGATCAACGCGTCCAAGCCGGCCGACATCATCACCGTCTTCGAGCGTCTGCAGAGCCTGGGAAAAGCGGAAGAAATCGGCGGCTTGAGCTACCTCAATGCATTGGCTCAATATGTGCCGAGCGCCAGCAACATCCGGCGCTATGCCGAAATCGTTCGGGAACGCTCGATTTTGCGCAAGCTCGTCGCGGCCTCCGATGAAATCGCCACCAATGCCTTCAACCCGCAAGGCAAGGCGGTGACTGTCATTCTTGACGAGGCCGAGCAAAAGATACTCAACATTGGCGAGCAGGGCGGACGGTCGCAGCAGGGGTTCCAGAGCATGGACACGCTGGTGGTTGATTTGCTGGACCGCGTCACCGAGATGTCGGAAAACCCGAATGACGTGACCGGCGTGCCGACCGGCTTTGTTGACCTGGACCGCATGACCTCGGGCTTTCAGGCGGGGGATCTGATTATTTTGGCGGCACGGCCATCGATGGGGAAAACGGCCCTTGCCATCAATATCGCTGAACACGTGGCATTGCACGAAGGTTTGCCGGTGGCGGTGTTCTCGATGGAAATGGGTGCTTCGCAGTTGGCGGTGCGCATCGTCGGCTCGATTGGCCGGATTGACCAGACTCACTTGCGTACAGGCGCACTGACCGACGAAGAATGGCCGCGCCTGACCGAAGCCATCGAGAAACTCAGGACGATTTCCCTGCACATCGACGAAACCGCCGGCCTCACGGTCAGCGAACTGCGCGCCAATGCCCGGCGCCTGGCCCGCCAGTGCGGCAAGCTCGGGCTGATCGTGGTGGATTACCTGCAGCTCATGAGCGTATCGACCAGCATGAGCGACGAAAACCGGGCGACTGCCGTGGGCGAGATTTCACGCGGCTTGAAAATGCTGGCCAAGGAACTTCAGTGTCCGGTGATTGCGCTGTCGCAGCTCAGCCGGGGGGTTGAGTCCCGCACCGACAAGCGGCCGATGATGAGCGACTTGCGTGAGTCGGGGGCTATTGAGCAGGATGCCGACATCATCATGTTCATTTACCGCGATGAGTACTACACCAAGGAAGCCTGCAAAGAGCCGGGCGTGGCCGAGGTCATCATCAGCAAGCAGCGTAACGGCCCGACCGGAACTGTCAAGCTGGCTTTCATCAACCGGATCACCAAGTTTGAAAGCCTGGCCCACAATGCCGGCGATTTTTAAGTAAAAAAGGCTTTTACGCACGCTGGATATGCATGGAGAGCTATTTATTTGATAGCACTGCGGCAGGAGAACTTCTGGCGACACATCCAGAATCTCCCTGTAAGGGCTTCAAGGCACGTCCCTATGGCAGGCCTGCGAGGGGGTTTACTCCAGATATTCGATACGTATCCCGCAGGGTAGAAAACGCCTTGCATCGTCGTCATTTTTGAGTCCACCAAGAATGTTTTCACTGGATTGGCTCCTTGGGTTAAGTTGTCTTATTGCGACATGCAAGCCATTCCGTGTCTGTAGGTCAGCCTGCACGCTGACAGAGAGAAAATTCCTGTAATGGACTCATTTTTTGATAAAACCCGAAAAATTTGGCCGATGGGTTTTCAGGGCAACTCTTCGGTTTTCAAGGACGGTTCGGACATGACCCGGGCAGCGCTGGCAAGCTCGTTGATAAGGTGATTTGCAAAAAAGCTGCTTTGCGTATCGGGCTCAAGGGCGGCTATTGCCAGATTGGCCAAAGGCTGATTCAAGGGGACGTAATAACTCCCGGCTGGCGCGTCAATCACGCCCCGCACCAGCGTAACTTCGGTTTTGATGAGGGGCTGGCTGCCCGCCAGGCTGCCTTGCATGGCTTGCTGCGCGCTACCCGCGCGTGATGTTTCGCGGTAAATGTCGCCCAGCAAGGCGCTTTGTTCAAGTACCCGGAAAACCTGGATGCCATGCAGGCGCAACCGTTCGATTGCGGTCTTTGAGGACTCGGACAGCCAGTAACCGCAAGGGCGAACCCGTGATTTCAGGGTACGCAGCGCAAGGGCCGATTCCCAATCGACGGTAACTGTCTTGTCGCCACCGGTGACAGGATCGAGCATTTGGAGGTCATATTGCGCTGGCGTGTTGGCGGCCTCGACAATCGACTGCCCCTTGCAGGCTTGAGCGCTGACTTCCTTTTCAAGATACGGGCGCAACTGGCCCAGTTCGCTGGCGCGCTGGGCGGTGCTGCCCAGCACGCTCGTGATCGCCGTGACATGGGTATGGACGCGCCTCTGGATATGCAGCCGCCCAATGCCTGCGCCGCGCGTTTCGACAGCCAGGCTGACGGAATTCTTCAGGCCTTCCACATTACGGATCGTGACAGGTTCAGGGCCGCCCATGGAGATTTTCCGGTCGGCCATATCTGCAGATGTGGTGTGATACCACTCGCTACTCAGTCCCTGGCCCTTGAGTGCGGCGAGCAGGGGACGGCGATACCACTCCTCGTCGGCCTTGGTCAGAAATTCGGGCAGATTGACTGTTGTGGAATATTGCAGGAGTGCATCGAACTTTTCTACAGCATTGAACTTTTGCAGGTAAGGGCCAAGCACCGTGTATTCATGGGCGTCCAGCACCACTGTGGGCCGGTAGTCGCGTGTGAGCCGGGCCAGCGCCTGGGCTTCTGGTGTATCAAGCAGTAAATGATCTCGATTCAGATCCTGACCACCGGCGGTGAGCGGATCACCCCGGTCCGCACCATCGGGATTGGCGCGCGGGACAATCACCACATTGATGCGCTCCAGCAGCGGCTGCAACAGGCCTTGCGCCAGTTCCCGGGCAATCACCAGCAGGGCTTCGCTGCCGGCAGGTTCATCGCCGTGCTGCTGGCCGATCAGCAGCACGGTAGGGCGACCCGTGGCCTGAAGTGCTGCAGGGTCGGTGCCTGTGCCGCGCGTCAGCACGAGCGCTTTCAGTGGCTGGCCTTGCTGCGAAGCGCCGATGGACAACACCGCCGCCTTGATGCCAACCGAGCGTGACAGGGCTGCCGCCTGGTCGCGCAGCCAGGTGTGGATTTCATCCTGGGTGGTGAAGGTCGTGCGGCTGGCTTGCAGCCCCGGGGTGTTGTAGACCATCGACGGTGCTGGAAACCGGGCTTCAACTGCGTCGCCATAGGGCGCAGTCGCATCAGCTGGTACGCTTGCCATCAACGATGGCGGAGCAACCGGAGAGGTTTGCACCACAACGGCAGGTTCAGCGGGCATGGGTGTGGTGCGTATCTGCGCGGCTGGGCGTGGCAGCTCAGGTACCCAGGGCGGCAGCTGCACCGAGGTACAGGCGGCCAGCAAGGTTAACGGGGCCAATATTCCCAGCCGTGCTGAGTGCCTGCGAATTGATGAGGTATCAGGGATGGTCATGGAAGAAAAGAAGAAAAGAAGAGCATGGTGGTCATTCTTTGGCTGGGGTATTGACCATGGGTCAGGCTTGATGGGTGAAATTTTGGAAGCGCTGATATTACCCCCCGCAGAATTCCGCACCATGGCAGGCTTGGCCTCTCTACATGCGTATCTGTGAACCCTGTCGTTGCCTCGATTCCGGCCTGAGCAGCTTTCAGGGAAAATGAAGGCATGTCAATCCCCGTTTCTACCGACGCATCCATCCCTGCTGACAATCCATGGCGCCTGAGCGTTGCCCCCATGATGGATTGGACCGACCGGCACTGCCGTTTCTTTCACCGCCTGCTTTCGCGTCATGCGCTGCTGTACACCGAGATGGTGACCACAGGCGCCTTGATTCATGGTGATGCTGGGCGGCATTTGCGTTTCAATGCCGAAGAGCATCCGCTAGCCTTGCAGCTTGGCGGCAGTGAACCGTCCGATCTGGCGCATTGCGCCCGGCTTGGCGAGCAATGGGGCTATAGCGAAATCAATCTCAATTGTGGCTGCCCCAGTGAGCGCGTGCAGCGCGGCACTTTTGGCGCCTGCTTGATGATCGAGCCGAAACTGGTGGCTGATTGCGTCAAGGCGATGGTCGATGTGGTGAGAGTACCCGTCACGGTGAAGCACCGCATCGGCATTGACCGCGAGGAGCGCTATGAATTTGTGCGTGACTTTGTCGGTACGGTCAGTGAAGCAGGTTGCAACACTTTTATCGTGCATGCCCGCAACGCCTGGCTCAAAGGCTTGAGTCCAAAGGAAAACCGGGAAGTGCCACCGCTTCGTTACGAAATGGTGCATCGCCTGAAAAAAGAATTTCCGCATCTGACGATTTGCGTCAATGGCGGCATCACCACAGATGAACAGGTGCAGCACCAGTTGATTGAACTTGATGGCGTGATGATTGGCCGGGAGGCTTATCACAATCCTTGGTGGCTGGCATCCTGGGATGCGGAATTTTTTGGCGCTGTTGGAGAGGATATTACCCGCGAGCATATCGAAGCCCGGATGTGTGACTACATGGTGCGCGAAGCAGCCGAGAACGGCACTTCATTCAGCGCCATCGCCCGCCATATGCTGGGTTTGCGCCACGGTTTACCGGGTTCGCGCCGCTGGCGCCAAGTGTGGAGTGACCACAAGCTCAAAAACCTGCACCCTCACGAGGTAATGATGCTGGCGCACGATGATCTTCAAAAAGCCGCCTGAGCGAATCGCACAATGAAGTCACCATTATTTATGACTGGCGAAATTTGTGTGCGCATGAAAATGTAGACCCTTTGGCCTGCATATCCATCTATCAAGCAGCTCATCTTGGGTGTACATTCAAGTCAGGGATAGCGGTGAAGTTGACTGGCCGCGATCTCAGAGTGATTCCGTTGTCAAGTGCAGCTTGTTAAGGAGGATTTTATGGAGGTTGTCCGTAACTTTCTAACGCGTTATGAACAAACGCGGGAAGAAGAAATATCCCTTGAGGAATACCTCTTGCTTTGCAAGAAGAACCCTCTTGTTTATGCCACCGCAGCTGAGCGCATGCTGGCCGCTATCGGTGAACCTGAGGTGTTCGATACCCATCAGGATCAGCGTCTGTCGCGCATCTTCGGCAACAAGGTGATCAAGATATATCCGGCATTCCGTGACTTTTACGGGCTGGAAGATCCGATTGAACAGGTGGTGTCCTATTTTCGCCATGCCGCACAGGGGCTTGAAGAGAAAAAGCAGATACTTTATCTGCTTGGTCCGGTAGGAGGCGGCAAGTCCTCGATTGCCGAACGCCTCAAACAGTTGATGGAGCAGGTGCCTCTTTATGCACTGAAAAATTCTCCCGTAAACGAATCGCCGCTGGGCCTGTTCAATAACGCCGAAGATATTCCCTTGCTTGAAAGCCAGTACGGCATTGCTCCGCGCTACCTGCAGCGCATCATGTCGCCTTGGGCAGTCAAGCGGCTTGAAGAGTATGGGGGCGACATCCGCAAGTTCCGCGTTGTCAAGCGCTTCCCTTCCATCCTGAAGCAGTGCGCCATTGCCAAGACCGAACCTGGCGACGAGAACAACCAGGATATCTCCACGCTGGTCGGCAAGATTGATATTCGCAAACTTGAACTGTTCGCGCAGGATGATCCCGACGCCTACAGTTATTCTGGCGGACTGTGCCTGGCCAACCAGGGTTTGCTGGAGTTCGTCGAAATGTTCAAGGCACCGATCAAGGTGCTGCACCCCCTGCTGACAGCAACCCAGGAGGCGAACTTCAAGGGTACCGAGGGTTTTGGTGCAATTCCTTTTGATGGCATTGTGATGGCGCACTCGAACGAAAGCGAGTGGAAAGCCTTCAGGAACAACAAGAATAATGAGGCTTTTCTTGACCGGATTTACATCGTCAAGGTGCCGTACTGCCTGCGCACCTCGGAAGAAATCAAGATTTATGAAAAGCTGATTCGCAATTCGTCGCTGTCCGGCGCCATCTGCGCGCCTGGCACGCTGAAGATGATGGCCCAGTTTGCCGTTTTGACGCGCCTGAAGGAGCCTGAAAATTCCAGCATTTTCAGCAAACTGCAGGTCTACGATGGCGAGAACCTGAAGGATACCGACCCAAAAGCAAAGAGTTACCAGGAGTACCGCGACTATGCGGGCGTGGATGAAGGCATGAACGGGATTTCCACCCGCTTCGCCTTCAAAATCCTGTCCAAGGTGTTCAATTTCGATTCCAGCGAAATTGCCGCCAACCCGGTGCATCTGATGTACGTGCTGGAGCAGCAGATTGAGCGCGAGCAATTCACTCCCGAGATTGAGCAGCGTTACCTGGCATTCATCAAGGAGTTCCTGGCGCTGCGCTATGCCGAATTCATTGGCAAGGAAATTCAGACTGCCTACCTGGAGTCATATTCGGAATATGGGCAGAACATTTTTGACCGTTATGTGACCTACGCCGATTTCTGGATTCAGGACCAGGAATACCGTGATACCGATACTGGCGAGATTTTTGATCGCTCGGCGCTCAATGCCGAACTGGAGAAAATCGAAAAACCGGCAGGCATCAGCAATCCGAAGGACTTCCGCAACGAGATTGTCAATTTTGTACTGCGTAGCCGAGCCAGCAATGCTGGCAGGAATCCGAACTGGACCAGTTACGAAAAACTGCGTGCCGTGATCGAGAAGAAAATGTTCTCGAACACTGAAGACCTGTTGCCGGTGATTTCCTTTAATGCCAAGGCAAGTGCAGAGGAGAAGCAAAAGCATGAGAACTTTCTCAACCGCATGATGGCCAAGGGCTACAGCGCTCGGCAGGTTCGCCTGTTGTGCGAATGGTACCTGCGGGTTCGCAAGAGTTCCTGAAACGTGCCGTGTTACAGCACGGCACGCTGATTGCCACTCCATCCTCCTAACAACCGGAGACCACCATGCTCCAGCAAGTCATTGACAGACGCTTGTCGGGCAAGAACAAATCCATAGGAAACCGGGAGCGTTTTCTGCGCCGCTACCGCAAGCAGATTCGGGCGGCTGTTCGCCAGGCTGTATCGGGCCGCAGTATTCACGATATCGAGCAGGGTGAGGACATCACGCTGCCGCGGCGAGATGTGTCGGAGCCGGTGTTTGGTCACGGGTCTGGAGGCAGCCAGGAGCGGGTCTACCCCGGAAATCGGGACTATGTTCGTGGGGACCACATTGCACGGCCGCAGGGTGGGAGTGGCGACGGCGGTCAGGGGCCTGGCGCAGGTCAGGATGGCACGAGCGAAGACGATTTCGAGTTTCGCATCACACGCGAAGAATTCATGCAGTACTTCTTCGATGATCTGGCGCTGCCGCATCTGCTGCGCACGCAGTTGTTGCCCGATGTGCCTGAATGGAAAACGCACCGTGCCGGCTTTATTTCCGAAGGAACGCCGACAAACCTGCATGTGGTGCGCTCAATGCGCAAGGCGCTCAGCCGGCGGATTGCCATGGGCGGCGATGCCCGGCGCCAGTTGCGCAAGCTCGAACTGTTGCTGGTCACGATGCTGCGCGATGCAAGCACGCCGCGCAGCGAGATACTCGCGCTGAATGCTGAAATTGAAGCATTACAGCGCCGTCTCCAGAAAATCCCGTTTCTGGACCCTTTTGATTTGCGATACCGTAACCGCGTCAAGGTGCCTTTGCCCGCTTCCAGGGCCGTCATGTTTTGTTTGATGGATGTTTCTGGCTCCATGAACGAGGCGCGCAAGGACATGGCCAAGCGCTTTTTCATCCTGCTGTATTTGTTTCTGATGCGGCACTATGAGAAGACCGATGTCGTTTTTATCCGCCATCACACCCAGGCAGCCGAAGTTTCCGAGGATGAATTCTTTCATTCGACGGAAAGCGGCGGCACCGTTGCCTCCAGCGCCCTGACCTTGATGCACCAGATCATTCAGGAACGCTATCCTTCGAATGAATGGAACATCTATGGCGCCCAGGCGTCAGATGGCGACAACTGGCTGCAGGACTCGGCCAAATGCCGGGCGCTGCTGGTTGAAAAGCTGTTGCCGGTATCGCGTTATTTTGCCTATCTTCAGGTCGCTGAAGAAAGTCAAAACCTGTGGGAAGAATATGCCCAGGTGTGCAAGAGCCACCCCCACTTTGCAATGCAGAAGGTGACGGACGCCACCGGGATTTATCCGATATTCCGCGAACTGTTCAAGAAAGGAAATCCTGCATGAGCACGATTTTGCCCGCCGCAGACGCTGACGGTAACGTCACCTTGCAGTTGCCAGAGAGTCGGGAGCGGCGGCGCGCAGCCCTGCCCAGCCCGTCCGACTGGTCATTTGAACTCATCGAAACCTACCACAGCGAAATCGAGCGCATGGCCAAGCGCTTTGGGCTGGACACCTACCCGGTGCAACTGGAAGTGATCACTGCCAGCCAGATGATTGATACCTATGCTTCCGTCGGCATGCCGGTGAACTACCGGCACTGGTCGTTCGGCAAGCAATACATTGCCAGCGAAAAAAGCTACCGTCGCGGCCATATGGGGCTGGCCTATGAGGTTGTCATCAATTCCAACCCCTGCATTGCTTACCTCATGGAGGAAAATACCCTGCCAATGCAGGCGCTGGTCATGGCCCATGCCTGCTATGGCCACAATTCCTTCTTCAAAGGCAATTACCTGTTCAGGATGTGGACCGATGCCTCTTCAATCATCGACTACCTGGTCTATGCCCGGACCTATATCGCCGAATGTGAGGAGCATCATGGACTCGATGCCGTGGAAGAACTGCTGGACAGTTGTCATGCATTGATGAACTATGGGGTTGATCGCTATCAGCGGTCACAGAAGCTGTCGCTGGCCGAGGAGGAAGCACGCCGCAAGGAACGCGAAATCTATTTGCAGCAGCAGGTCAATGACTTGTGGCGTACCCTGCCCAAGGCGATTGAAAAGCAGGTCGAAAAAACCAGTGCCAGGTTTCCGGCAGATCCCCAGGAAAACTTGCTGTATTTCATCGAAAAAAATGCACCCCTGCTGGAGTCCTGGCAGCGTGAAATCATACGCATCGTGCGCAAGATAGCCCAGTATTTCTATCCGCAGCGCCAGACGCAGGTCATGAACGAAGGCTGGGCCACCTTCTGGCACTACACCCTGCTCAATGCCCTGTATGACGATGGCCTGCTCAGCGATGGCTTCATGATCGAAAGCCTTCGCTCCCATACCAATGTCATTTTCCAGCCGCCCTTGGCACATGCGGGATTTCGAGGCATCAATCCCTATGCACTGGGTTTTGCCATGTTCAGCGACATTCGCCGCATCTGCGAGAGCCCGACGGACGAAGACCGGCAATGGTTTCCCGGCATCGCGGGGTCGGACTGGCGACAGGCGCTTGACCATGCCATGCGGAATTTCCGGGATGAGAGCTTTATCGGGCAATACCTGTCGCCACGGCTCATACGCGAGTTTCGCCTGTTCTCCATTCTTGACAATACTGCCGAGCTTCATCTTGAGGTGTCCGCCATTCATAACGACAGCGGCTATCGGCATGTACGGGAGGCGCTTTCACGTCAGTACGACCTGAGCTTTAACGAACCCAACATCCAGGTCTGGAATGTCGATGTGCGCGGGGACCGTTCGTTGACCTTGCGCCATACGCAGCACAACAATCGCCCGCTCAACGATGAGGTCAAGGAAGTCCTCAAGCATGTCGGACGGCTGTGGGGCTTTCAGGTACGGCTTGAAAGCGTTGATCGACAGGGCAAAGTCAGCAAGCAGTGGGACGTGGCACCACCTCATCGAAGTGCCCGGACTTGACGGCAGGTACGCCGGGGGGGGGGGCAGTCTCAGCGCTTCAGGCCGCTGCTTCCAGGCCGCTCCTGAAGTGCTCGCGCATCCGCTGGCCGGTGTTTGCGGCATCGCGTGCCACCAGGGCGGCCATGATGGCCCGGTGCTCGGCCAGGGATTCTTCAATGCGGCCGCTTTTCAACAGGGAGTTGTGGCGGTTGAGCTTCATCACCTTGCGCAGGTCGGCGACCATCTGGTCGCGCCAGCGGTTGTTGGCTATTTCCAATAGTCGCATGTGGAAGGCTTCATTGACTTCAAAAAAGCGGTCCCGGTTTTTGACAGCCTTTTCCAGTTCGCTGTGCAGCCCCTGAAGTTCCCTGAGCTGGGCATCGGTGGCTTTGGCTGCAACCACTTCGGCGGCATCGCTTTCGAGCAGGGCCAGCAGATGGTAAACATCGGCCAGGTCGCTGTCGGACACCTCCGTGACATAGGCGCCGCGCCGTACTTTCATGGTGACCAGCCCTTCGGTGGCCAGTACCTTCAGGGCTTCGCGCAGGGGTGTGCGGCTGATGCCGTATTCGTCGGCCAGTTTCAGCTCGTCAATCCAGCTGCCGGGCGCGAGTTCCCGGTTAAAGATGCGCTGGCGCAAAAGTTCGGCAACTTCTTCGTAAAGCGCACGGGGAGACAGAGATAGTCCAGCCATAAGGCTCCATAGTCTATAGGTAAGTCCGATAGAATCTTTTGAATCAATAATTATAAATAATGTAAACTCCATCCAACTGTTACAAGACTGCTTCGGGTAGATTCCACAGCCAAGGCCAGGACATTCTGCCGAGCTCAACCAAGACTGCTGACCCACCATGAGTTCAACGCCTGTTTCTTTCAACGCTGCCAACCTTGAATCCTGGGCCAAATCGGCCGCCAAATCCGCTCCCGGTGGCGATCTGGATGCCCTGAACTGGCAAACGCCCGATGGCATCAGCGTCAAGCCGCTCTATACGGCTGAAGACATTAAGGATCTGCCTTACACCAACACCCTGCCGGGGTTCGAGCCTTTCATTCGCGGGCCGCAAGCCACGATGTACGCGGTGCGCCCCTGGACGATTCGCCAGTACGCCGGTTTTTCGACCGCTGAAGAGTCCAATGCTTTTTACCGCAAGGCGCTGGCCGCCGGCGGTCAGGGCGTGTCGGTGGCGTTTGACCTGGCCACGCACCGCGGCTACGACAGCGACCATCCGCGTGTGACGGGCGACGTGGGCAAGGCCGGCGTGGCGATTGACAGCGTGGAGGACATGAAAATCCTGTTTGACCAGATTCCGCTCGACAAGGTCAGTGTCTCCATGACCATGAACGGTGCCGTGCTGCCGGTGCTGGCAGGCTACGTGGTGGCGGCGGAAGAGCAGGGCGTGAGCCAGGACAAGCTCAGCGGCACCATCCAGAACGATGTGCTTAAAGAGTTCATGGTGCGCAACACCTATATCTACCCGCCGGCGCCCAGCATGCGCATCATTGGCGACATCATCGAGTACACGGCGCAGAACATGCCGAAATTCAACTCGATTTCGATCAGCGGCTACCACATGCAGGAAGCCGGCGCCAACCAGGCGCTCGAACTGGCCTTCACCCTGGCCGACGGCAAGGAATACGTCAAAACCGCGCTGGGCAAGGGCCTGGATGTTGACGGCTTCGCTGGCCGCCTGAGCTTTTTCTGGGCCATCGGCATGAACTTCTACCTGGAAGTCGCCAAGATGCGTGCTGCTAGATTGCTGTGGTGCCGCATCATGAAGGGCTTCGACGCCAAGAACCCCAAGAGCCTGATGCTGCGCACCCATTGCCAGACCAGCGGCTGGAGCCTGACCGAGCAAGACCCCTACAACAACGTGGTGCGCACCACCATCGAAGCCATGGCGGCGGTGTTCGGCGGCACGCAAAGCCTGCACACCAATTCGTTCGACGAAGCGATTGCGCTGCCCACCGAATTCTCGGCGCGGATTGCCCGCAACACCCAGCTCATCATCCAGGAAGAAACCCACATCACCAGCGTGATCGACCCCTGGGCCGGCAGCTACATGATGGAAAAGCTCACGCAGGACATGGCCGACGCGGCCTGGACCCTCATCGAGGAAGTCGAAGCCATGGGCGGCATGGTCAAGGCCGTGGACAGCGGCTGGGCCAAGCTCAAGATCGAAGCGGCGGCGGCTGAAAAGCAGGCCCGCATCGACAGCGGCAAGGATGTAATCGTCGGCGTCAACAAATACAAGCTCAAGACCGAAGACGCCATCGAATCGCGCGACATCGACAACGTGGCGGTGCGCGATGGCCAGATTGAACGCCTCAAGGTCATCCGGGCGCAGCGCGATGGTGTGGCCGTGCAGGCCGCGCTGGATGCGCTGACGGCGGCGGCTGAAAACAACAATGGCAATTTGCTGGACCTGTGCATCAAGGCGGTTCGCCTGCGCGCCACGGTGGGCGAGGTCAGCGACGCGCTTGAAAAGGTGTATGGCCGCCACCGCGCCGACACCCAGAAGGTCAGTGGCGTGTACGCCGCCGCTTACGACTCGGCCGAAGGCTGGGAAACCCTCAAGAGCGAAATCAACGCCTTTGCCGAAAGCGAAGGCCGCCGCCCGCGCGTGATGATTTCAAAACTCGGCCAGGACGGCCACGACCGGGGCGCCAAGGTCGTGGCGACTGCATTTGCCGACCTGGGTTTTGACGTGGACATGGGGCCGCTGTTCCAGACGCCCGAAGAATGCGCGCGCCAGGCGATTGAAAACGACGTGCATGCCGTGGGTGTGAGCACGCTGGCCGCCGGCCACAAGACGCTGGTTCCCGCCATCATTGCCGAACTCAAAAAGCAGGGCGCCGATGACATCATCGTCTTCGTCGGCGGCGTGATTCCCCGGCAGGATTACGAGATGCTGTATGACGCAGGCGTCAAGGGCATCTATGGTCCCGGCACGCCGATTCCGGCCAGCGCCAAGGATGTACTGGAGCAGATCAGGGCTGCCCTGAAGTGACTCAGAGTGCATTGATGGAGGGTGTGCTGCGCGGCAATTCCGCAGTCCAGCGCCGTGCCATCGCCAAAGCCATCACCCTGCTCGAATCGACCCGGGCCGACCACCGTGCCCAGGCAGACGAGTTGCTGACCGCGCTGCTGCCGCACACTGGCAACTCCTTTCGCCTGGGCATCAGCGGCGTGCCCGGCGTCGGAAAATCGACCTTCATCGAAGTGCTCGGCCTGTACCTGATCGGGCAGGGACACCGGGTGGCGGTGCTCACCATCGACCCCTCATCGACCGTCTCGGGCGGCTCCATCCTGGGCGACAAGACCCGCATGGAAAAGCTCGCTAGCGAGGAACGCGCCTACATCCGTCCCAGCCCGTCCAGCGGCACGCTCGGCGGCGTGGCTGAAAAAACCCGCGAAGCCATGCTGGTCTGCGAAGCCGCCGGCTATGACGTGGTGATCGTCGAGACCGTCGGCGTCGGCCAGTCCGAAACCGCCGTGGCCAATATGACCGACATGTTCGTGGTCATGCAGTTGCCCAATGCCGGCGACGACTTGCAGGCGATCAAGAAAGGCGTGATGGAGCTGGCCGACCTGGTCGTCATCAACAAGGCCGACATTGATGCCAATGCCGCCATGCGCGCCGAGGCCCAGATCAAGTCCGCAATGCGCCTGTTCGGCCTGGTCAACAATGCCATGGGCGCGGCACAGGCGGCTGATTTTGACAAGCAGTGGCACCCCCAAGTCATCCAGCTCAGTGCCTTGCACAACAAGGGTGTCGATGCCTTCTGGGCGGCGGTCACGCAGTTTAGAAATTTGCAGACGGCCAATGGCAGGCTGGCCAGCCGGCGCCAGCATCAGGCGCTGTCCTGGATGTGGGAGCGGATTGACGCGGGATTGAAGCAGGCATTCCGGCAAGATCCGGCCATCGGCGCCATGCTGCCGTCCTTGCTCGAACAAGTCGGCAATGGCCGGCTCCCAGCCTCTACTGCAGCACGAAATCTGCTTTCTGCGCATGCGCAGCGGGCACAAGCAGCTATTAAATAAATAGCAAATAAATTGACGCGTTACAGAGCCTAAAGAAAGTGAACCATGCAGGAAATTCTTGAGCAACTTGAAAAAAAGCGCGCTGCGGCCCACCTGGGCGGTGGCCAAAAGCGCATTGACGCGCAACATGGCAAAGGCAAGCTGACGGCCCGCGAACGTCTGGAACTGTTGCTTGATGAAGGCACGTTCGAGGAATGGGACATGTTTGTCGAACACCGCTGCAGCGACTTCGGCATGCAGGACAACAAGATTCCGGGCGACGGCGTGGTCACGGGCTACGGCATGATCAATGGCCGGCTGGTGTTTGTCTTCAGCCAGGATTTCACCGTGTTTGGCGGGGCCCTGTCCGAAGCCCATGCCGAGAAAATCTGCAAGGTCATGGACCAGGCGATGAAGGTCGGCGCGCCGGTGATCGGCCTGAACGACTCGGGCGGCGCGCGCATCCAGGAAGGCGTGGCCTCGCTAGGCGGCTATGCCGACGTGTTCCAGCGCAACGTGATGGCCAGCGGCGTGATTCCGCAGATCAGCATGATCATGGGGCCTTCAGCCGGCGGCGCGGTGTATTCACCCGCCATGACCGACTTCATCTTCATGGTGAAAGACAGCTCCTACATGTTCGTGACCGGCCCTGAAGTGGTCAAGACCGTCACGCACGAGGAAGTGACGGCCGAGGAACTGGGCGGCGCCATCACCCACACCACCAAGAGCGGCGTGGCCGACCTGGCGTTCGAGAACGATGTCGAAGCCCTCATCATGCTGCGCCGGCTGTACAACTACCTGCCGCTGAACAACCGCGAAAAAGCGCCGCTCCGCCCCAGCGCCGACCCGGCCCATCGCATGGACATGAGCCTGGACACGCTGGTGCCCGTGAGTGCGAACAAGGCTTATGACATGAAGGAGCTGATCACCAAAACCGTCGATGACGGCGATTTCTTCGAGATTCAGCCCGAATACGCCAAGAACATCATCATTGGTTTTGCGCGCATGGAAGGCCAGTCGGTCGGCATCGTCGCCAACCAGCCGCTGGTGCTGGCCGGCTGCCTGGACATCAAAAGCTCGATCAAGGCCGCCCGCTTTGTGCGCTTTTGCGACGCCTTCAACATCCCCGTCATCACTTTCGTCGATGTGCCCGGCTTCATGCCCGGCACGTCGCAGGAATACGGCGGCATCATCAAGCACGGCGCCAAGCTGCTCTACGCCTATGCTGAATGCACGGTGCCAAAAATCACCGTCATCACGCGCAAGGCCTATGGCGGCGCGTATGACGTGATGAGTTCCAAGCACCTGCGCGGCGACGTCAACTTTGCCTGGCCCAATGCCGAAATCGCCGTCATGGGTGCCAAGGGCGCGGTGGAAATCATTTTCCGCGAAGACAAGAATGACCCTGTCAAGCTCGCCGCCCGTGAGGCCGAGTACAAGGACCGCTTTGCCAATCCGTTCGTGGCCGGCGCGCGCGGCTTTATCGACGACGTGATCCTGCCGCACGAAACCCGCAAGCGCATCTGCCGTTCGCTGGTCATGCTCAAGGACAAAAAGCTTGAAAACCCGTGGCGCAAGCACGGCAACATTCCGCTGTAAAGGCGGGCGAGCCCTGCCGTGTCCAAAGTCAACATATCGCCGCCGGGTTTAAGCATGGCTTGCGCAGTGTCAATGCTTGATTCCCAGCACCTTGGCAACGCCGTGCGAAATATCGCTGAGGTCTGTATCGCTGATCTGGCCTATCAGGCGTATCAATCGGCTTTTATCGACATTGCGGATTTGTTCGGACCGTGCCTTCGATCCGGTTCCCGCCGATGGAACATTGACCACCAGCGGAAAATGAACAGGTTCGGGTGTGCTGGTCAGTGGCACGATCACGACGGTATTGCGCCTGCGGTTGATTTCGTTGGCGGAAAGAACGACGCAAGGGCGAGTCTTGGCTATTTCCGCGCCACGCACCGGATCAAGCGCCACCCAATACACCTGGCCACGTTGAATATTGGCGTTCATTTCCGGGACTTGGCAGTAGCGGCATTTGCGGCCAACTGCGCTTGCGCGATGGCAAATTCACGCTCAAACGTTGCCCTGTCGAAGTCAGGATCCCAATCGTCAACGGATCCCGTCAGGTCGGCATCAAGCCATTCCTGTGTTTCTGCAAGAAGTTCTGGATGCGCCATTTCAATGGCATTCATGGCTTCGCAGGCCGCTACCAGTTCTGCATCTTCTTTTTCCAATTCCTGGCGGACCAAATCGACCAGAAATTTGTTGCGTTGCCGCGGTGGCACGGCACGCGCCAGTTTTTCGGCGACATCTTCCGGCAGGCGCAGCAACACCTGTTTAGGTGGGGATGTTTGTAGTTTTTGCATGATTCAATGATATCAAGATACCAAGAAAGTTCAGCATGTTTACCAAAATCCTGATCGCCAACCGGGGCGAAATCGCCTGCCGCGTCATCCTGACCGCCCGCAAAATGGGCATCAAGACCGTGGCCGTCTATTCCGACGCCGACAAGGATGCGCGTCATGTGGAGCTGGCCGATGAAGCCGTCAACATCGGCCCCGCGCCCAGCCGCGACAGCTACCTGCAGGCCGAAAAAATCATTGCCGCCTGCAAGCAGACCGGCGCACAGGCGGTTCACCCCGGCTACGGCTTCCTGAGCGAGAACTCCGGTTTCGCCAAGCGGGTGGAAGAAGAAGGCATCGTCTTCATCGGCCCTAAGCACTATTCGATTGCCGCCATGGGCGACAAAATCGAGTCCAAGAAGCTGGCCGGCGCGGCCGGCGTGAACTGCATTCCCGGCGTCAACGACGCGATTGAAACCGCCGAAAAAGCGGTGGAAATCGCCAAGGACATCGGCTACCCCGTCATGATCAAGGCCAGCGCCGGCGGCGGCGGCAAGGGCTTGCGCGTGGCCTTCAACGACAAAGAAGCGTTTGAAGGTTTCACCAGCTGCCGCAACGAGGCGCGCAACAGCTTTGGCGACGACCGCGTGTTCATCGAGAAGTTTGTCGAGGAACCCCGGCACATCGAGATTCAGCTGATCGGCGACAGCCACGGCAATGTAATCTACCTGAATGAGCGCGAATGCTCCATCCAGCGCCGCCACCAAAAGGTCATTGAAGAAGCGCCATCGCCTTTCATCAGCGACGAAACGCGCAAGGCCATGGGCGAGCAGGCGGTGCAACTGGCCAAAGCGGTGAACTACCAGAGCGCCGGCACGGTCGAATTCGTGGTCGGCAAGGACCAGAGCTTTTACTTCCTGGAAATGAACACCCGCCTTCAGGTGGAGCATCCAGTCACGGAATGCATCACCGGGCTAGACCTGGTTGAGTTGATGATTCGTGTGGCAGCGGGTGAAAAGCTGCCGCTCACGCAAGATCAGGTCAAACGCGACGGCTGGGCCATCGAATGCCGCATCAATGCCGAAGACCCGTTTCGCGGTTTCTTGCCCTCGACCGGCCGGCTGGTGCGCTTTCAGCCGCCCAGGGAAACCATGTTTGCGGCGGACACCGAGCACCTTTATGGCGTGCGGGTCGATACCGGCGTGCAGGACGGCGGCGAAATCCCGATGTTCTACGACTCGATGATCGCCAAGCTGATCGTTCACGGCAAAGACCGCAACGAGGCGATTGCCAAGATGCGCGAGGCGCTCAACAGCTTTGTGATTCGCGGCGTGAGCAGCAACATTCCTTTCCAGGCCGCCTTGCTGGCGCATCCAAAATTTGTCGCGGGCGACTTCAACACCGGCTTCATCGCCGAAAACTATGCGCAGGGTTTCCGCGCCGAAGACGTGCCGCACGATGATGCCGACTTCCTGGTGGCGCTGGCCGCTTATGTGAACCGCCGCATCCGGGCGCGCGCTGCAGGCATCAGCGGCCAGCTGCCGGGCCATGGCGTGATGGTGGGCGAGGACTATGTGGTGATTGGCCTGGGCGCCAGCGGACTGAACACGCCGCAAGCCGCCTCGGTTCGTGATTTTCAAGCTATTTCGGGCTCCAGCACAGTAGAGACGGGCACTAACCGCTATGAAATATGTAGCGGATGGCATCTCGGTGGCACACGTATTCGCGGTACCGTGAATGGTCAGCCTTTCGCGGCGCAGGTCGAGCGCGGCGTGGGCCGGAATCCCCTGGCCCTGCGCATCATTCATAACGGCACCCGGCTCGACGCCATGGTGCTGTCGCCGCGCGCCGCGCAGCTTCATGCCCTGATGCCCTTCAAGGCGCCGCCGGACATGAGCCGCTATGTGCTTTCGCCCATGCCCGGCCTGCTGGTCGAGGTGGCAGTGCAGGTCGGACAAAAAGTGCAGGCTGGCGAGCGCGTGGCCGTGATCGAAGCCATGAAGATGGAAAACGTGCTGTTTGCCGCAGCCGACGGTGTGGTCGGCAAGGTGCTGGCAGCCCAGGGCGAGTCCCTGAGCGTGGACCAGCCGATTGTGGAGTTCGCATGATGACCACAATGACGGAAATCCGGCCTTTCAAGGTTCTGGGGATTCAGCAAATTGCCATTGGCGCCACCTCCAAGGACCGTTTGCGCCGCTTGTGGGTCGATATGCTGGGCCTTGAAGTCACCGGCAATTTCGTCAGCGAACGCGAGAACGTGGACGAAGACATCTGCGCCATCGGCAGCGGCCCGTTCAAGGTCGAGGTCGATCTGATGCAGCCGGTGGATATCGAGAAAAAACCTGCTGTTCACACCACGCCGCTGAACCATGTGGGACTGTGGATCGACGACCTGCCCAAGGCGGTCGAATGGCTGACGGCGCAGGGGGTTCGCTTTGCGCCGGGCGGTATTCGCAAGGGAGCCGCCGGTTTTGACATTTGCTTTATGCATCCCAGGTCAAACGATGAGTTCCCGATTTCGGGCGAGGGCGTATTGATTGAAATGGTGCAGGCGCCGGCCGAGGTCATCAACGCTTTTGCGGCGCTGGGCAAGGCCCACGCGGCATAAGTCGCTGGCGCTGGGCCGCTCCGTTCAGGCGTTGCCCAGCGCCGCTTGCGCCTTGGTGTTCGTGGTCATCCATCCCTGCAGTTCGGTTTGCGTGGCCCGCCAGCTTGCATCGAGATGCCGCAGAACCTCATCCATGTCGGCCGGAATCGCGCCCAAGGCCGCCAGTTCATCGATTCTTGAGACCAGCGCGACGATGGCTTGCGCGCCAACATTGGAGGCCGAGCCTTTCAGTGCATGAGTTGCCTCGGCCAGCCGTTCGGTATCTGCCCGTGCATGCGCATCGGCAATGGCGGCCAGGCGCGCCGGCGCGTCAGCCATGAAAAGCTGAACGATTTCGCTGGCGGTTTCCAGGTCAGGGTCAAATTCACGAAAACCGTCGAGCCGGGTGAAGTCCACGGCCCCCGTGGCGTAAAACAGGGCAATTGCGGAAGATACCGGAACGGCAGACTTGGGCGTTGCTGCCGCCAGGCCCGGCTCAGGAAGCGTGATTTGCGCCCAACGCACCAGCGCCCGGGTCAGCTCGGCCACCTGCAAAGGCTTGGTCAGGTAGTCATCCATGCCGGCGGCTTCGCAGCGTTCGCGGTCTTCGATGGAGGCGTCAGCCGTCAGGGCAATGATGGGCGGCGCCGCTAGGCCGAAGCGATTTTTGATCGTGTGGGTGGCTTCCAGTCCATCCATGTCCGGCATGTGCAGGTCCATCAGGACCGCGCCGAAGCGTCGCCCGCTGTGCATGCTGTCCGCCACGGCGGCCACAGCTTGAACGCCATCGGCGGCGGTGACGGAGTCGTAGCCCAGCCGCGCCAGGATGCCGCAGGCCACCTTCAGGTTGACCGCGTTGTCGTCGGCGACCAGGATGGTCACGTTTTTCTTGAGGTCCACCCGCTCGGCCTTGGCCGCTTGCAGCACGGTGTCCGAAGACAGGCAGCGGGCAAGCGCCTCGAAAAGCTGGTTCTGGCGCGCGGGCTTGAGCAGCCGGGCATTGAAGGGGCCGGTGCCAGCGCCCCCGGGCATGAATCCGGAACTCAGAAGTATCAGCGGCAGGTGCGCGCTGCCGGGCATGCCGCGGATGTGGCCGGCCAGTTCCAGTCCGTCCATGCCGGGCATGTGCATGTCGGTGATGATGACATCGGGCAGCAGGCTCTGGGCCAGCACGTCCAGCGCCGCAGCGCCGGAGGCCGCGCTGGCCACGCGCATGCCCCACTGCCTCAACTGACGCATCAGCACCCGGACATTGACGTGGTGATCGTCCACCACCAGGACACGCTTGTCCTGCAGGGCGGCTGCGTCCAGCGGCGTGAGTTCCTTGGGCAGCTCGGTCAGCGCTGCGCGCACGGTGAACGAAAAAACCGAACCCTTGCCGAGCTTGCTCTTGACGCTGATCTCGCCGCCCATCAGCTCGACCAGCCGCTTGCAGATGGCCAGGCCCAGGCCCGTCCCGCCATATTTGCGCGTGGTCGATGCATCGACCTGCATGAAGGCCTGGAACAATGCGCCCACGCGCTCGGGAGGAATGCCGATGCCGGTGTCATGCACGCTGAACTCGATCAGGGCGCGCCCCTGGGCATCGGGCGCTTCGGCCAGCCGGCTGTGCACGGAAACCGCGCCGTGTTCCGTGAACTTGACCGCGTTGTTGACCAGGTTGATGAGAATCTGGCGCAGCCGCGTCACATCACCGAGGATGGCAGGCGGCGGGCCGCCAGCCGCAGCGCCCGGCACGTCAACGATCAGTTCGATGCCTTTTTCGCGGGCGCGGGGCGCGGCGATGTCGCAGGCTTCCTCGATCATGTTCTGCACGCTGACGGGTTCGCTCTCCAAGTCAAACCGGCCCGATTCGATTTTGGAAAAATCCAGGATGTCACTGATGACGGCCAGCAACTGGTCGCTGGAGAGCCTGATGGTCTGAAGAATGTCGCGCTGCTCGGCATCGAGCGAGGTTTCGGCCAGCAGGGCGCTCATGCCAAGGACGCCATTGAGCGGTGTCCGTATCTCGTGGCTCATGGTGGCAAGGAATGCCGCCTTGGCGCACACCGCCTCCTCGGCGACCTGGCGCGCGCGGACCAGCTCGGACTCGCGCGAGCGAACCTCTTCTTCCGCCGCGCGGGCGCGCCGGCTTTCGACTTCGGCTTGCGTCTTCTCCGTGCGCATCCGGTCGGCCACGCGGTTAAAGGCCAGCACGACTTCGCCCAGTTCGTCGCGCGTGTCCAGCGTGATGGCCTTGTCCTCGCGGTTGTCCAGCATGCGCTCGGAAGCTTCGCGCAGGCGCGTGACGGTACGCATCACGCCGGCATAAAACGCCAGCAGCAGGTAAAGCACGACGGCCAGTACAGCAGCGACGAAGACAATCACCACCAGCATGCGCTGCTGAAAGCTTTTGATGCGCGCCTTGAGCAGGTTTTCCAGTTCTGCCGACTCGCGCTCGTCCAGGATGTAGTTGGCGGCCTGTGCGCGGGCCAGCAATTGCCCGGCCACGTTGGCCGTGGCCGGTGCCGCGCCAGCTTCTGTCAGGCTGCGCAGGGCGGCCACCGCGTCCTTGATGGCCTGCTCATAGGATTGCATCGCGTCGGTCAGGCGCAGCTTGAGCTGGCCGGTTTTTTCATTCTTGAAAGCCGTCTGGGCGCCGTACTGGGTACGGCTCAGATTGGATTCAATCAGGCCGCTCAGCCGGATCAGGTCAGCGCTTTCTCCCTCTTTCGCCCGCCCCGGCAGCCCTTGGGACTGGGCCTGGCCGTGGACCTGAACCAGCAGCCTGGCCTGCAGCAGCAGGTCAGCCGCATCGGGCAGCTTCAGAAGCACAGCCTCCATCAGGTAGTAGGAGTCGAGGTCGGGGTCCAGGATCAGGTTGGAGATGTCGCCCACATGCGCGACCAGCGCACCGACATCATCCTGCAGCATGCCGTGCAGCGCGTCAGTGTTGACCGGGGGCACGTCGAGCAGCCGGCGCGACAGGAAGAGGGCGTTTTCCTTGATGACGCCGAGTTTGGCGGTGGATTCAAGCTCGCTTGCGAGCTGTGCATCAATCTGGTCAAGCTCGTCCAGTCCGGCCTTGATGGCTGCCTGCACCCGCACCAGCTCGGGCCGCAGGTCGGCCTGGCCGCCCAGGTAGGCGGCGGCTATCAGGCGGCTGCGCGCGACCTGTTCCTGAAGCGAACGCAAAGGGCGCAAATAATGCGCGCCGGCAATTTCCTTCTCGGTGAAATGGATGGAGCGCTTGATTTCTCCGACCAAAAGATAGAGCGTCAGCCCCAGCGGCAGTGCAAAAAGCAGAAATATCAGCAGGAATTTTCGTGGATAGGTCAGCCGGTCCATCAGCCGTCGCGCGGGACGCAGAAGGGCGCCCTGGGCAAATGTGGAGGTTTTTGGGCGTGTGACTGTGGGTTCCATGCCCGAGCCAGAACTGCGGGTGTCGGGCGGTTCGGTGTCAATCATGGTTGCGCCGTGCCCTTGCGCTTGCCAGGGCCGCCTGGATCACGGCACGTTTGCGTTGCGCCTCTTCGTCTCCGGGCGTAAGTAACGGGTCTGGCGGCTTCGGCTCTGTGGCCGATGCTGTTTTCTGGCGCTTTTTATTGGCCTCGTCGTTGCCTTGCGTGTGTTTCATGCTATGGAATTCGTAGCGTTTTCGGGCCTTGTCAGCATCCTGCTGCGACCAGGCGCTCCAGCCGGTGCGGGTGCCTGTCAGGTTTTCCAGGCTGATGCAGTCCACGGGACAAACCGGAACGCACAGCTCGCAACCGGTGCAGCAGGACTCGATCACGGTGTGCATCAGCTTGTTGCTGCCGATGATGGCATCAGCAGGGCAGGCCTTGATGCACAGGGTGCAGCCTATGCACCAGGCTTCGTCAATGATGGCTACTGCGCGCGGGCCTTCAACACCATGGGCCGGATTCAGCGGCTGCGCTGGCAGTCTGGTGATCCGGGAAAGACGCTCTATTCCTTCAGCGCCTCCCGGCGGACACTGGTTGATGGCCGCTTCACCCCGGACGATGGCTTGCGCGTAGGCCGCGCAATCTGCAAAACCGCAGCGCGTGCATTGCGTTTGGGGCAATGCCGCATTGATACGGTCGAAAAGGGAGCTTGGGGCAGAGAACTTCACGACGCTATTGTCACACCCGTAGCGACCCGCTTTCTGGCACCGTCCCCCCGGATTGACGGCGCCAGGCCTTCTCAGGCCGCTGACTTTTCAGGAGGCAGCGGGGTATTGGCTGCGGCTTCAGGCGCTGCCGCTGGTGCGGCTGGTGTTGTGATTGCCTGAGCCACCACCGGTGCTGCGGCTTCAGCGGCGGGGGCGGTTTCTGCCGTCGTGTTTTTCACGGCCAGCAGCACTGGTTTTGCCGCCGGTTTTGATTCCGTGGCGGTGAATGCGTCCGCTGGCGCCATGGGTTCTGCCTTGACAGCGGGTTTTTCAACCGCATCAGGCGTCAGCGTGGCGACTGGCTCGGTGGCCGCGGTTGATTTGTTCCTGGCTATCTTTGCCTCGGTGCGTGGAATGGCGACCGGTTTTTCAGCTTCAGCCGGCGCTGCTTCTGCCGATGCTTCAACGGTCATCGGTGCGGCTGCCTTGGCTGCCTTCGATGGTTTTGCTACTTTTTTTGTAGCAATAAGTGCTTGCTCCGACTGCGCAAGGGGTTTGTTATGTTCAAGAATGAAGGTTTTTACCGCCGGATAGACAACATCGCGCCAGCGCCGGCCGCTGAAGATGCCGTAATGGCCCGCACCCTTGGCTTCCAGGTGCGTTTTTTGTCCTTGCGTCACGCCGCTGCACATATCAAGTGCCGCACGGGTCTGGCCTGAGCCCGAGATGTCGTCAAGCTCACCTTCCACCGTCATCACGGCGGTGGTCGTGATGTCGCCGGGTTTCACGCGCTCAAGCTTGCCGTCTGCCGACATCACATCCCAGGTGCCATTGACCAGTTTGAAATCCTGGAACACGGTTTTGATGGTTTCCAGGTAGTAGTCCGCATCCATGTCGAGGACGGCGTTGTACTCATCGTAGAACTTGCGGTGCGCTTCCGTGCTGGCGTCGTCGCCCTTGATCAGGTTCTTGAAGTAGTCGTAGTGGCTGCTGGCATGCCGGTCAGGGTTCATGGCCACGAAGCCGGTATGCTGCAGGAAGCCGGGGTAGACACGCCGGCCTTTGCCCGGAAAGCTGGCCGGGACGCGGTAAATCACATTGTTTTCAAACCATTCGAAAGGTTTGTTCGTCGCCAGGTTATTCACGGAGGTTGGCGACAGGCGGGCATCAATCGGGCCGCCCATCATGACCATGGACAGCGGGGTTTTTTCGCCACGCGATGCCATCAGCGAAATGGCTGCAAACACCGGCACGGTTGGCTGGCAAACGCTGACGACGTGGCAGTTGCCATACCTGCCCTGCAGGTGGCGGATGAATTCCTGCACATAGTTGACGTAGTCGTCAAGGTGAAAAGCACCGTTGGACAAGGGCACGTTGCGGGCGTTCTTCCAGTCGGTGATGTAGACCTTGTGGTCCTTGAGCATCGTTTTGACGGTATCGCGCAGCAAGGTCGAGTAGTGGCCCGACAAGGGCGCCACGACCAGTACGGCAGGCTGGTTCTTGAGCTGTGTCAGGGTCGCCGAATCATCGGTAAAGCGTTTGAAGCGGCGCAGTTCGCAAAAAGGCTTGTCAACTTCAACGCGTTCATGAATCGCCAGACTGACGCCATCCTTGTCAACATCGACCTGATGAATATCGAAGGATGGCTTTTCGTAGTCCTTGCCGAGCCGGTACATCAGGCTGTAGCCTGCGGACACGCGCTGGGACAGTGGCGTTTTACCGATGGGCGACAGGGAACTGCTGTAAAGTTTTGCAGCGGCCTGCGCAAAGTCAACAAACGGTTCCATCAGGCTACGCTGGGATTCATAGAGTTGGTACAGCATGGGAATGAACCTTTTTTTTTGGGGTAAAACTTTTAAAAAACGAAATATGTTGCAGTGCAATATAACAGGCGCCAGCGCTTGGCAACTAGTGATCACTAGCGGGTTTTCAAGCTTTTTTACAATTATTACGCTGAAGTTATTCCCCGTGCGAGGGATAAGGACGCGCTTGCCTGTTCACGGCTATGGTAGGCCATTCGAGAATTTTTTCTGCGTATTGCTGGCGCTTCACAATCGGAATGCCTGTGCTTGCCCGCCAGGAAATGGCTGTATTAAAGAAGTCGACAATCCTGCATTCCCCGCATTAAGCAAAACTTTCCCTACCCATCTTTACAGGACAAACAATGCTCACGACACCTGATGCTGCCGCGCTTGACCAGCTGCCGTCCCTGAAAAAATCCGACAGGATGCCGGTGTTGTTCATGGGTCATGGCAGTCCCATGAATGCCCTTGGCGACAATGAATACCGGCGTAGCTGGCAGGCACTGGGCGCTGAATTTGGCAGCAAGCAGCCCCGGCCGCAACTGATCTTGTGCATTTCGGCGCATTGGCTGACGCAAGGCTGGTGGCTGACCGCCATGCCGCAGCCCAAAACCATCCACGACTTTGGCGGATTTCCGCAGGAGCTGTTTGATGAGCAGTACCCGGCGCCCGGCGATCCGCTGGCAGCCCAGGCGATCAGCCTGCTGGTCAGGCAGCGCGAATCCCTGCCGCTGGGGCTCGATGTGGGCGAGTGGGGGCTGGACCACGGCGCCTGGTCGGTGCTCAAGCCCATGTTTCCCGGGGCCGACATTCCGGTCATCCAGCTCAGCATGGACTATGCGCGCGCGCCTGAAGACCACTATGCGCTGGCAAAACAGCTCAAGGCCCTGCGCAACCGGGGCGTGCTGATCGTTGCCAGCGGCAATATCGTGCATAACCTGCGCCAGATGCAGCGTGGCGCCGAGGGCAACCAGGCCTATGACTGGGCGCTGGAGTTTGACCAGACGATTGGCGGCTATGTCCAGCAAGGCAATCTGGATGCCCTGCAGAATTTCCAGAAATTGGGCTCTCTGGCCAAAATGGCCCATCCCACCCATGAGCATTATTTGCCGCTTCTTTATGCCGCAGGGGCAGTTGATGCAAGGGAGCCGATGCGATTTTTGAACACCAGCTTTCAGGGCGGCTCGATTTCCATGCGCTCAATGGTCTGGGGTTGAGGTCATTTTGCTATCAAAAATATAGCTGCATACGCATACAAGCCGTGCGCAATAGGCATAAAACACCCATAAGCTGGTGAAAAATGCCGGTCAACCCTGTGACCGGCACGCCACGGATTGCAGGTCTTCCAGTCGGCATGAAAATAGCCGCTCAAAAGCGGCTATTTGACAGGCGTGAAACCTCTTTAAAACACGTTATTTAACGTGTTTGCCGATCAGGCCGGCCATCTCGAACATCGACACCTGCGGCTTGCCAAAGACGGCCAGCAATTTTGCGTCAGCGTTGATCATGCGCTTGTTGGCCTGGTCCTGCAGGTTGTTGGCCTTGATATAGACCCACAGCTTGCTGACAATTTCAGTGCGTGGCAAAGGCTTGTCGCCCACCACGGCAGACAATTCGGGGCTCAAGGTCAGCGCTTTCATGAAGGCTGGGTTCGGGGTGCGCTTTTTGGCCGGGGCAGCTGCTGTCTTTGCTGCCGATTTTTCAGTAGCGACGTCCTTGGCAGGTGCTGGAGTTTTGGCCGCGGCCGTTTTGGCTGGAGCCGCTTTTTTTGCGGCGACAGTTTTTTCCGGGGCCGCTTTTTTTGCAGGCGCTTTTTTCGCAGTTGCCATGATTGATTCCTTCTAGACAGTTGACAAATCGCCATGGGAAGATCAACTTCGCCATGGCTTAGCGCATGCTACTGGAGAAAATCCTGTTTGAACGCAGCAAAAGACATTATTTCCGGCGTCTTGTGGCAGATTTACCCCTGAAAATCAAAAAATCACGCCCTGGCGTCTTGCCGTACCTCATGGTGCAGTCCGCGCGCCTGGAAAATACCCGGATACCCACTCCTGAAAATGAACCAAAAATGACCCAGACCGCTTCGCTTTCATTCGCCACCTGTGATCTTTGTGATGCCCACAAAAACGACACCACCGGCCAGTTTCAGGTGCTGCCGCCGGTTTTCAGGGACTTTGGCGCCGTCCGAAAATTCAGCGGTCCGGTGGTTACGGTCAAGTGCTTTGAAGACAATTCGCTGGTCAAGGCTGCAGTGGACTCGCCTGGCGAGGGCCGTATATTGGTCGTCGATGGCGGAGCATCATTGCGCCGTGCCTTGCTGGGCGGCAACCTGGGCGCTGCGGCGGCCAGGAACGGCTGGGCTGGTGTCGTGATTGACGGCTGCGTCCGCGATGTCGCCGAACTGGCGCAGTGCAGCACCGGCATACGGGCGCTTGCCGCCATGCCATTGCCTACCGAAAAGCGTCAGGAAGGACAGCGCGACATTGCAGTCCAGCTGCAGGGCGTGTGGGTACGTCCGGGCGACTGGCTCTATGCCGATGAAGATGGCATGGTGCTCATGGCACCGCCACTCACGGCTTGAGCCGGAGTTGATAAACGCACCGTCTCAACTGCTCAGGCCCCTGTAGAAACGCTGCGTTCCAGTCAGAACAGCGGTGCCTGAAGCGGCAAGAAAATAAGGTGTCTGCGAATGCCGCCGGACCGTCATCCTGAACCGGGGTTCAGGTGGGCGAGGGCAGTCAGGCTTCGGGTTCGTCTGACGCGAGACGATCACACCAGCCTGACAATTTACCAAGCCCGTGCTCGTGGAGCATTGGTTCAAGGAAATATAAAGCCCAGCGCGCACCGCAGACGATTCAATTGTAGGCCTATACGCCGGGTCCGCTGCCGGGCGGCAGGCCAAAAAATCAATGGGCGGGATTTTCGCTGGCCAGTGCCGCATCGAGCCTTTGAAGCAAGGCTTCGAGCTGGGCATGCGCGCTTTCACTGGCCGTGTCTGGCGCTTCTGCGGCCTGGTCTGCCTCCTGTTGCAGCACCGGGGCAGGCTCCTGCAATTGGTAGGCCAGGTTCAGGGCTGCCAGCACGGCAATGCGGTCGCGCGCCTTGACTTTTCCGGCATCGCGGATCTTGCACATGGCCGAATCCACCGTACGAACGGCTTCGAGCAGGCGGGTTTCGCTGTTTTCCGGGCAGCCCAGCATGTAGTTCTGCCCCATGATCTGTACTTCCAGCTGTTTCATCGCGCAGGGCCCACGGGTGTATTGAGAACGGAATCGGTGCTTTCGGGCAGGCGTTCAATCAGGGCATCCACGCGGGCGCGCGCGGCGCTCAGCCGTGACCTGAGCGAATCTCGCTCCAGCTTCAGGATGCTGACCTGTTCGCCCAGTTGCATGTTGCTGCGCTGCAATTCCTCGTAGCGCAGCAGGAGTTGCTCTACGCGTTTGGTAATTTGGTCGATTTGATTGACTTGGTTTTGGTTCGACATGGCGATTCCGATTGTAGGGTTAGCAGCATTTTGCCGCGTAGAATGCCACCTGTTGGTGCTCGCCGTGTGGTTCACACACTGCAGTTCAACGGGAAGCAGGAGGAAGTCAACGCCATGCGCGCCGGTCGAGCCGGTTTGCAAGCGCCGTGATTTCTAACCTGCGCTGCCCCCGCAACGGTAAACGGACGAATGCAGCGCCCTGGAATTCAGACCCAGGGCCGTATTCAGCTTTCATCATGAGCCACTGAGCGTTTTGAACACGCGCTTGGGAAGGCGATGAGAGCAGTTCCGTCAGCCCGGATACCGGCCAACAAGGTGAACGCGTACGTCTTTTTTCAAAGGATTGGTGCGTTCGTAACGCTCATGCACTGGCGGGGAAGCCGGTGAGGGGATTTTGTTGATAGCTTGATCTGATGAAAAATTGTATTTTTAATGTGCGCCTGGCTGTGCTGCCTTTGGCTCTGGCCGCTGCATTTCCGTCTTTTTCGCAAACGCAAACAGCGTCGCAACTCAGGGAAACCGTCGTCACCGCCACCCGCAGCGCCCAGCCGCTGAGTGATGTGGTCGCCGATGTGACCATCATTGACCGCGCGCTTATCGAGCGCAGTGGTGCTGCCGGGCTGGCCGATGTCCTGCAGCGCGTTCCCGGGATTGAAATGTCACGCAACGGCGGCCCTGGCGCCACCACCAGCGTGTTTCTGCGCGGCGCCGAGTCACGCTTCACGGCGGTCTATATCGACGGTGTGCGGGTGGATTCGCAAGCCACCGGCGGCGCGTCGTGGGAAAGCATTCCGCTGGCCTTGGTTGACCGGATTGAAGTGCTGCGCGGTCCGGCCGGCGCGGTGTATGGTTCGGACGCCCTCGGAGGCGTTATCCAGATTTTCACGAAACGCGGCGAAAACGGCTTTGCGCCGTTCGTCGGCATGGGCGTGGGAAGCCATAACACGCGCAAGCTGGACGCCGGCTTCAGCGGCGCCAGCGGCGGCTTTGACTACGCGCTCGGGCTGGCGCATGAAAAAAGCGATGGCTTCAACGCCCGCACGGTGCCGACCCAAAATCCTGATTCTGACGGCTATAGCAGCCAGTCAGCCAACGTGCGGCTCGGTTTTCAGATCAACAAGGCGCAGCGCCTGGAAGCCACTTACCTGACGAGCGAGATGGACTCCGGCTATGACAACGGCCTGGGCAAGGACGACCGCAATTTGCACAAGCTTCATGCGCTGGGCCTGAACTGGCAGGCGCAGTGGACCGATGCCTGGAGCACGCGCCTGTCGGTCAACGATTCGAGCGACCGCTATGAGTCCACGCCTTCGCCCTACCTGACGCTTACCCGGCTGCGCGGCTACACCTTGCAAAATGAGTTCCGCCTGGGCACGCATCTCTTCACCGCCGCCCTGGAGCGCAAGGAAGACCATCTGGAAAATGCGCCCATCGACCAGGGACGTTCGCAGAATGCGGTGGCGCTGGGCTATGGTTTTACTGAAAAAAATCATACCGTCCAGCTGAATGTCCGGCATGACCAGGACAGCGAATTTGGCGGCAAGACCACCGGCAGCGCCGCCTATGCCTACGCCTTCACGCCCGAATGGCGCGCATCGGCCTCGGCCGGCACGGCTTTCAGGGTGCCTACGCTGTACCAGCGCTTCAGCGAGTACGGCGTGGCGACGCTGGTGCCCGAGAGCAGCCGCAACCTGGAACTGGGCCTGCGCTGGTCGCAGGGCGCCAGCAGCGTCGGGCTGATGGCCTACCGGAACAAGGTCGATAACCTGATTAACTATGTCGGTGGCGCAGGCCCTTGCGCTTCACCGTGGGGCTGCTATTCCAACACGGCCCATGCCAGGTATTCAGGCGCCACGCTGACGGCATCGCATGCGGTCAATGGTGTCAATCTGGGCGCTTCGCTGGACCTGCAGAATCCGCGCGACCTGGACACCGGCAAGCAACTCGCCCGGCGCGCCAGGCAGCATGGCATGCTCACCGCCGACACGCGGGTGGGAAGCTGGCTGCTGGGCGCCGAAGCGCAGTTCTCGGGCAAGCGCTTTGACGACGCCGCCAACACCAAAGTGCTCAGCGGCTACAGCCTGCTGAACCTGAACGCCAGCACGCCGCTCGCCAGGGACTGGACCTTGCTGGCCCGGGTGGACAACCTGGCCGACAAGCAGTACGAACTGGCCCGCACCTATGCCACGGCGGGGCGTTCGTTCTACGTCGGCGTGAAGTGGGCGCCCCTGTAAGCATGGCCCGCTGCCCCGCCATCCTCATCGCCGCCCCGGCTTCCGGCCAGGGCAAGACCACGGTCGCCTGCGCGCTGGCGCGGCTGCATGCGCGGCAGGGCCGGCGGGTGCGCGTCTTCAAGTGCGGACCGGACTTTCTGGACCCCTACTGGCTGACGCTGGCCAGCGGCGCGCCCGTGCATCAGCTTGATTTGTGGATGACCGGCGAAGCCGACTGCGCGCAACGCCTGCACGACGCCGCGCTTCAGGCCGACCTGATCATTGTCGAAGGCGTGATGGGGCTGTTTGACGGCCAGCCCAGCGCGGCCGATCTGGCGCAGCGCTTCGGCTTGAAGGTGGTCGCGGTGATTGACGCCGGCGCCATGGCCGGAACCTTTGGCGCGCTGGCCTGGGGGTTGCAGCATTACCGGGAAGGCTTGCCTTTTGCCGGCGTATTGGCCAACCGGGTGGCCTCGTCCGGTCACGCCGTGATGCTGGAAGACAGCCTGCGCGACCCGGCCCAATGGCTGGGCGCCTTGACGCGCAACGAAGCCTTGACGCTGCCCGAGCGGCACCTGGGCCTGGTCATGGAGCATGAACTCGGCGATGCCATGCAGCGGCTCGATGCGGCGGCCGACGCGCTGGCGCAAACCAGGCTGGGGCAGATGACGGCCGATGACCTGCAGGCCTGGGCCGTCACTTTCGAGGCGGACGATGCGCAAAGGCTGGACTTTCCGGCGGATGTTCTGCAGGGCCGGACGATTGCAGTCGCCCGCGATGCAGCCTTCTGCTTTCTGTACGCCGCCAACATCGACTGCCTGCAGGCCATGGGCGCCGAACTGGCCTATTTCTCGCCGCTTCAGGACCGTGCGCTGCCGCCCTGCGATGCGCTGTGGCTGCCCGGCGGCTATCCCGAACTGCATGCCGAGACACTGGCAGCCAACGCCGCCATGAAAGCCGGCATCACCCGCCACGTCCAGGCCGGCAAGCCGGTCTGGGCCGAGTGCGGCGGCATGATGGCCTTGTTCGACGAGTTGACGGGCGTCGATGGCGCGAGCTGGCCGATGTGGGGCATCCTGCCCGGCCGCGTGACCATGCAAAAGCGCCTGGCCGCGCTGGGGCCGCAGCAGCTTGAGGTGGCGGGCGGAATTTTGCGCGGCCACACGTTTCACTATTCCACCTGCGCCACGCCGCTGCAGGCCGCAAGCCGCACCCAGGCCGCGCCGGGGCGCACCTTGCGCGGCGAAGGCGAGGCGCTGTATGTGTCGGGATCGGTCAAGGCGAGTTATTTTCACGCCTGGTTCGCGTCCAGCCCGGCTGCGGCGGCGCGCCTGTTTTTGAAGGAAGACCATGACTGAACCAACCAGCGGCTGGCGCGCACTGGCCGCCAGCCACGACAGCAGCGTTTATGGCCCGCAGCGCATCGTCTGCCTGACCGAAGAGCCCACCGAATGGCTCTACCTGCTGGGCGAAGAGCGGCGCATCGTCGGCATCTCGGGCTACACCGTGCGCCCGCCGCGTGCGCGCGACGAAAAACCCAAGGTCAGCGCCTACCTGAGCGCCAAAATCGACAAGATTGTTGAATTGCGGCCCGACTGCGTGATCGGCTTTTCGGACCTGCAGGCCGATATCGCGGCGCAACTGATTCGCCACGGCATCCAGGTCACCATCTTCAACCAGCGCAGCGTGGCCGGGATTTTCTCGATGCTTTATCAGTTAGCTGCCATGGTCGGGCAGGTCGAGCGCGGCCTGGGGCTGATCCGCCGGATGCAGCAGCGCCTGCTTGAGATCGAGCAGGCAGCAAGCAGCCTCAAGCGCCGCCCGCGCGTGTTTTTCGAGGAATGGCACGACCCGCACATCAGCTGCATTGCCTGGGTGTCCGAGCTGATCGGCATTGCCGGCGGCGACGACTGCTTCCCCGAACTGGCCACGGAACCGATGGGCAAGGGCCGCATCATCGCCGACGGACTGGAGATCGTGCGGCGCGCGCCCGACATCATTTTCGGCTCCTGGTGCGGCAAGAAGTTCAGGCCCGAGCTGGTCGCGGCCCGGCCCGGCTGGGACAACGTGCCGGCCCTCAAAAACAAGCAGCTGTTCGAGATCAAGTCGTCCGAAATCCTGCAGCCGGGACCGGCGGCGCTGACCGATGGCGTCGAGAAGCTGCACAAGTTCATCATGGACTGGGGCCGCCAGCATGCTTGAAGAACTGCAGATCGCCCGCAGCGAGCTGATTCTGGGCGGCCAGAAAAGCGGCAAGTCGCGCCGCGCCGAGCTGCTGGCGCGCCGCTGGCTGGGCCAGTCGCCAGCACACCAGACGGTGCTGATCGCCACCGCCCAGCCGTGGGACGAGGAAATGCGCGAACGCATCGCGCGCCACCAAGCCGACCGCGCCGGGCGCGTGCCGGGCATGCGAACGGTTGAAGAACCCGTGCAACTGGCCCAGGCCTTGGCCAGCCACAGCCAGCCGCAAACCCTCGTCGTGGTGGACTGCCTGACGCTGTGGCTGACCAATTTGCTGATGCCTGCAGAGAAATTTAAGGAAAATAAGGCTTTTGCGCATGACCCACGGGCGCAGATAGCTATGCTTTTGAGAGCAATCGAGAATGCCGCCGGCCCGCTCGTGCTGGTCGGCAACGAGATCGGCCTGGGCGTGATTCCGCTCGGGCGCGAGACGCGTGTCTTTGTCGATGCGCTCGGGCGGCTGAATCAGGACGTGGCGCAGGCTTGCCAGCGCGTCACCCTGATGGCGGCCGGGTTGCCGCTGAATCTGAAAGGCCAGGCATGAAGACATTCGCTGCTTTACTGTTCGCATGCTGCACGGCGCTGCTGCCCGCGCACGCGCTGCAAATCACCGACGACCGGGGCGTCAGCGTCAGCTTCGCGCAGAGCCCGCAGCGCATCGTCAGCGTGCTGCCGTCGCTGACCGAAGGCGTGTGCGCGCTCGACCAGTGCCAGCGCCTGGTCGGGGTGGACCGCTATTCCAACTACCCGGCCAGCGTGCGCAGCCTGCCGGTGGTGGGGGGAGGGATTGATCCGAACATCGAAGCCATCGTCGCGCTGAAACCCGACGTGGTGCTGCTGGCCGTTTCCTCGCGCGCCAGCGAACGCCTGGAGGCGCTGGGCATCAAGGTGCTGGCGCTGGAGCCCAAGAACCATGCCGATGTCAGGCGCGTGCTGAAAAAACTCGGCGCGCTGCTCGATATTCCCGATGCCGTGGGCGCCGACCGGCTCTGGCGCATCATCGACGCCAGCGTTGAGGCTGCCGCGCAGTCGCTCTCGCCCAAAGCCAAAAACACGCGGGTTTACTTTGAAGTCAGCCGTGGGCCGTATGCGGCCGGCGAGTCGTCCTTCATTGGCGAAACCCTCAGGCGGCTGGGTGTGAAAAACATCATTCCCGCCGCGCTGGGGCCGTTTCCGCGCATCAACCCGGAATTCGTGGTGCGCGCCAACCCGGACCTGATCATGGTCGGCAACCGCAGCATGCAGGCCATGGCGGCTTACCCCGGCTGGTCGAGCATCAAGGCCGTGAAGGAGCAGCGCATCTGCGTCTACGGCGTTGACGAGTCCGACGTGGTGGTGCGCCCCGGCCCGCGCATGGCTGAGGCGGCGCGCATCATGGCCAAATGCATCGCGGACAAAGCCGGATGAGCCTGACTTACCTGCACCCGCACCGCAAGGCGTTCTGGCTGGCAATCGGCCTGGCCGGGGTGTCGGCCGTCTTGCTGCTGCTGGGCGTCAGCGTCGGCAGCACCGGCTTTGACAGCGTGCTGGACATGCAGCGCGACCCGCAGGCGCTGCTGATCGTGCTTGACATCCGCCTGCCGCGCACCCTGGGCGCCTGGCTGGCCGGGGCCTTGCTGGGGCTGGCCGGCGCGGTGGCGCAGGGCTTGTTCCGCAATCCGCTGGCCGACCCGTATTTGCTCGGCAGCGCCTCGGGCGCGTCGCTGGGCGTGGCGCTGGCGATGGCGCTGTTCGGCATCTCGCCGCTGGCCACGCACTGGCTGGCGCGCCTCGGGCTGACCGGCGCGGCCTTTGTTGGCGCCGTGCTGGCCGTGCTGCTGACGCTGCTGCTGGCCAAGGGCGTGCAGCACACGCTGCGGCTGCTGCTGGCCGGCGTGGTGGTCGGCGTGGTGCTGGGCGCCATCACCTCGCTGGTGCTGCTGCTTCAGCCCGAGATCATGCAGGCGATGCAGTCCTTCATGCTGGGCAGCACCGGCTTTGTCGGCTGGACCGCCTGCGCCATCATGGCCGCCGTATTTGCCGCCGCGATGCTGGCCGCCTGGATGATGAGCCATGCGCTCGACGGCCTGGCGCTGGGCGAAGCCACCGCGCAAAGCCTGGGCCTGCCGCTGCCGCAGATGCGCGCCGCATTGGTGGCGGTGCTGGCGCTGGCGACCGGAACGGCGGTGGCGCAAACCGGGCTGATCGCCTTTGTCGGCCTGGCCGCGCCGCACCTGGTGCGCTCGGTCGTCAAGACCACGCACGGCCGGCTGATTGGCCTGGCCAGCCTGATGGGCGCGGTATTGCTCACGGCCGCCGACATCCTGGCACGCGGGCTGGTGGCGCCGCAGGAGTTGCCGGTGGGCGTGCTGACGGCCGTGCTGGGCGGCACGTATCTGCTCTGGCTGATGCACCGCAATACCGGGCGAGGCAGCGGACTGTGACCTCGAACCCGCCACGATTTGCTATGGACTTTATAGCTATAGATGCCCGACAGCTATGCGCAAAGCTCGGAAATGATGAGATATTGCACGATATTTCGCTGGCCCTGCCGCGCGCGCGCTGGACCAGCATCGTCGGCCCCAACGGCGCGGGCAAATCAACCCTGCTCAAGGCGCTGGCCGGGCTGCTGCCGCACAGTGGAACGGTCGCCTTGCTCGGCCAGCCGATGGCCAAAATGCGCGGGCGCGACCGGGCGCGGCAGCTGTCCTGGCTGGGCCAGAACGAAAGCTCGGCCGACGACCTGACGGCCTACGACGTCGCCATGCTCGGACGCCTGCCGCACCAGGCCTGGCTGGCCCCGGCGAGCAGCGCCGACCATGCCGCCGTCGAGCGCGCATTGCGCGCCACGCAGGCCTGGGACTGGCGCGGCCGGCCGCTCGGCCAGTTGTCGGGCGGCGAGCGCCAGCGCGTGCTGCTGGCGCGCGCGCTGGCGGTCGAGGCCGAGGTGCTGCTGATGGACGAGCCGCTGGCCAACCTCGACCCGCCGCACCAGACCGACTGGCTCTTGCTGGTGCGCGGCCTGGTCGCCGGCGGCAAGACCGTGGTCAGCGTGCTGCATGAAATCTCGTTCGCGCTGCAGGCCGACGAGCTGGTGGTGATGGACAAGGGCCGGGTGACGCACCATGGCGCCTGCGTTGACGCCGCCACGCACCGCGCGCTCGAAGGCGTGTTTGACCACCGCATTGCCGTGCATCACCTGGCCGGGCAGTGGCTGGCGTTGCCGAAAATCTGATACGACTGACCCCCAAGCTAAACATGCAAATCGAAACCCCACCCACCGACAAACCCTACGACAAGCCCGAGGGCGAACGCCGGGGCATCCTCATCGTCAACACCGGCGACGGCAAGGGCAAGAGCACCGCCGCCTTCGGCCTGGCTCTGCGCGCCCACGGCCGCCACCATGTCCACGGCAAGAGCGTGAAGATTTTCCAGTTCATGAAGGTGCCCAGCGCCCGCTTTGGCGAGCACCGCATGTTCGAGCAGCTCGGCATCCCGATTGAAGGGCTGGGCGACGGCTTCAGCTGGAAAAGCCAGGATCTGGACCATTCCGCCCAGCTGGCGCGCAATGGCTGGGAAAAGGCCAAGGCCGGGATTTTGAGCGGCGAGAACTTCATGGTCGTGCTCGACGAGCTGACCTACCCGCTGATCTACGGCTGGCTGCCGCTCGACGACGTGCTGCTGACGCTGCGTAGCCGCCCAAAAGACGTGCATGTGGTTATTACCGGCCGCCGCTGCCCGCCCGAGATCATTGCGCTGGCCGACACCGTGACCGAGATGAGCAAGGTCAAGCATGCGTTCAATGCGGGCATTCCGGCCCAGCGCGGCATCGAAGACTGATTTAAAAGCGCAATGTGGGCGTGAACCTGGCTTTTCTTGCGCTGCCGCTGGTCTTGCTGCTGGCGCTGTGGATCGACTGGCGCTGGGGCGAGCCGCCGGTCGCGATGCATCCGGTGGTCTGGATTGGGCATTACCTCAAGGCCTGCGGCCAAGTGACCGTGCGCTGCCGGCCCGCGCCGGCTTTCGTGCTGGGGGCTGCCGCCTGGCTCACGGGCGCGCTGATGGCCGGCGCCCTGGCCTGGGCGCTGCAAGCCTTGACCTTCTGGCAGATCGCCCGCTTCACCACGCAACCTGACCTTGAGGGCGGACTGGCCCTTCTCACGCTGGTCGCCGCGATGGCCTGGCTGCTCAAGTCCATGCTGTCCTGGCGCATGCTGCGCGACGAGGCCGGTGCGGTCGAGGCCGCGCTCAGGCAGTCGCTGCCCGCCGGACGCGAGCGGCTGTCCTGGCTGGTCAGCCGCGACACGGCGAATCTGACCGAAAGCCAGGTGCGTGAAAGCGCCATCGAGACGCTGGCCGAAAACCTCAACGACTCGGTCGTCGCGCCGATTTTCTGGTTCGTGCTGCTGGGCCTGCCGGGCGCGGCCATCTACCGCTTTGCCAACACCGCCGACGCCATGTGGGGCTACCGGGGAAGCTACCGGGGCCAGCACTGGGAATGGGCCGGAAAATGGGCCGCGCATGCCGACGACGCGCTGTCGTGGCTGCCGGCGCGGCTGACCGCCGGGCTGCTGCTGGCGCTGACGGGCGGGTTCCGGCTCGGCACGCTGCGGCGCGAAGCGGCCCGCACGCCGTCGCCCAACAGCGGCTGGCCGATGGCAGCGCTGGCGCTGGCGCTCGGCGTCAGCTTAAGCAAGCCCGGTGTTTACACGCTGAACGCCACCGGGCGCGCGCCACGGGCTGGCGATGTGCTGCGGGCGCAGAAATATGCATCAAAAGTGGTGTTTGCGCTTGTCCCATGTGCGCTGATAGCTATTGTTTTAGTAGCACTGGTGATGTGATGGTGAACGCTTTCCCGCTGCAAGGCGCGCGCATCCATGGTGGACCTGACCGCCACGGCGCGGCGCTGCATGACTTTTCCACCAACAGCAATGCCTGCGCGCCATGCCCGGCGGCGCTGCAAGCCGTCCGGCAGGCCGATGCCAGCCAATACCCCGATGCCAGCTATACCGCCCTGCGCCGGAAGCTCGCCGGTTTTCATGGCGTGGACGCGGCGCGCGTGGTGCTGGCCGGCAGCGCCAGCGAGTTCATTTTCCGCATCACCGCGCTGGCGGCGCAAACAGTGCAAACGGCAGGCGAGGGCGGCACCGTCTGGCTACCACCGCACAGCTACGGCGACTATGCGCAAGCCGCCCGCGCGCACCGGCTGGCGGTCGCAACCAATCCTTCCAGCGCGCAACTGCTCTGGGCCTGCGAGCCGTCCAGCCCGCTGGGCGCAGCGCACGCGGGGCTGGGCGGCATGGTGGACGAACGGGCAAAGCAAGCCATCATCGTTCTGGACCGCGCCTACGAGCCCCTGCGCCTCAGCGGCGCACCGGCGCTGACCGAGGCGCAGTTGCAAACCGTCTGGCAGCTCTGGACGCCCAACAAGGCGCTGGGCCTGACCGGCATCCGCGCCGCCTACGCGATTGCGCCCGTGGGCGTTGGCGAGGCCGTTTCCCAACTCGACCAGCTCAGCGCGTCCTGGCCGGTCGGCGCGCACGGCGTGGCGCTGCTGCAGGCCTGGACCGATCCCGGCGTGCAAGCCTGGCTGGCCGCCAGCCTGTGTACGCTGCGCGGCTGGAAAGCGCGGCAGAGCGCGCTGTGTGAATCCATGGGCTGGACCTGCCTGCCGAGCGACGCCAATTTCTTCTGCGCCCGCCCCGCCTTGCCCGATGGCCTGACTTTGGCGCAGGCGCTGGCCCAACTGCGCCGCCACGGCATCAAGCTGCGCGACACTGCCTCGTTCGGCTTGCCCGGCCATGTGCGCGTCAGCGTGCAGCCGCCGCTGGCGCAGGATGCGCTACGGGCGGCATGGCGATAGATTCGTGTGTCAAATTGACGTACAATTTTGTCACACAGGAGTTTTACCATGCCATCTGCCACCTCCCGCACCGAATCCGCCCGCATCAATCTGCGCACCAGCCCCGAAGTCAAGGATCTCATCGAACGCGCGGCGGCCATGATGGGCGCCACGGTGTCCAGTTTCATGCTGCAAAATTCGACTGATATGGCGCGCCGTGTCCTCGCCCAACAAGATGTCATCACTTTGTCCGACCGGGATCGTGACGCGTTTTTGAAGGCCTTGGACAACCCCCCTGAGCCCACCCAGGCATTGATTGATCTGATGCGCCTTGGCGCATGACGCTAGCCATCACCGGCCTGGCCCGGCACCATGACCGCAGTGATTTTGACTGTGGCGAACCCGCGCTGAATACCTTTTTGCAACGCCTGGCGCGGCAACAGGCCGAACGCGATTTCAACCGCACTTATGTTGCTTGCGAGCAGGGTGAATCACGCATACGCGGTTACTACGCCATGAGCGCCGCCGCCATCAATTTTGAAAACTGGCCCGCCAGCCTTCGTTTGCCCCGCTACCCCGTGCCGGTGGCGCGTATTGGCCGCCTTGCCGTCGATGTCCGGAGCCAGGGAACTGGCGCAGGTGCAGCGCTGGTACGGCACGCCATGGTTCTCGCCGAATCGCTGGCGCGGCAAATTGGCTTGTATGCCGTGGTCGTTGACGCCAAGAACGAGTCCGCTGCAGCCTTTTATGCCCGTTACGGCTTTCAGCGCTTTTCCGATCAGGGCTTGAGCCTGTTTTTAACGACTGACGTGATCCGGCGGGCGCTTGCGACGGGCGGGTCACAGTCGCCGCCGCCATAAACATAAACATAAACATAAACATAAACAGCCTTGAGCCTGTTTGAACTGTCAAAAACAAAGAACCAAAGCGCACAACATGTCGGAACTCAATTTCAAGGGCAAGGAATTTGTCTATAACCACCACCTCACGGTGCCGCACCGGCCCTTGGTGCCGCATGCTGACAAATCCATCGGCGCGGCCCGGCTGGACGGCAATCTGATTGTTCAGGGCGACAACCTGCATGCGCTCAAAAGCCTGCTGCCGATGTACGCGGGCAAGGTCGATTGCATTTTTATCGACCCGCCCTACAACACCGGCAACGAAGGCTGGTGCTACAACGACAACGTCAACAGCCCGATGATGCAGGCGTGGCTGCAAAACAACCCGATTGGCATTGAGGACGGGCTGCGGCACGATAAATGGTGCGCCATGATGTGGCCGCGTTTGCGGCTGCTGCATGAACTGCTGGGCGATGCGGGCAGCTTGTGGGTGACGCTGGACGACAACGAGATTCACCGGGCGCGGGGCATGCTGGACAGCATTTTTGGGGAAGATAACTTTGTGGCGACTTGCATTTGGCACAAGAATTTTTCGCCAAAGCCGGCAGCTAGATTTTTCTCCGAAGATCACGATTATCTTTTGATCTATGCGAAGAATAAAGCAATCTGGGAGCCCAACCTGCTAGAGCGAACAGCAGAGATGGATGCTCGATTTTCCAACCCGGATGACGATAAACGGGGCGTCTGGACTTCTGGAGATTTGTCGGCAAGAAATTACTACGGAGATGGCACTTACCCCATTACTTGTCCGTCTGGGCGGATCGTTGAGGGGCCGCCTCGTGGAATGTATTGGAGGGTGTCTGAAAAAAAGTTCAAAGAAATGGACTTGGATAAGCGTATTTGGTGGGGAGAGGATGGAAATAATCAACCTCGTTTAAAACGATTTTTGTCAGAGGTGAAAGAAGGACGCGTCCCCCAAACGCTCTGGGAACACGCTGAAGTCGGCCACACGCAGGATGCCAAAAAAGAACTGCTGTCGATTTTTGACTTTGCCACTTCCGGCGATGTGTTCGTGACGCCCAAGCCGGTGGCGCTACTGTCGCGCGTTTTGGATCTGGCCACCACCGAGCATTCCATCGTCCTCGACTCCTTCGCCGGTTCCGGCACCACGGCCCACGCCGTGCTGGCAGCCAACAAAAAAGACGGCGGCGAGCGCAAATTCATCCTCGTCGAATGCGAGGACTACGCCGACAAGCTGACCGCCGAGCGGGTGCGCCGCGTCATCACCGGCTACGACTTCAAGGGCACCCAGCGCGAAGAGCTGCTGCGCAAGTCGCTCAATTTCACCGACCTGAAAAAAGCCGACAAACTGCTCGACCGGATTGCCAGCATCGAAAACCTTGACGCCCACCGCTTCGACAAGATCGACAAGACGGTCAAAAACGGCGAGCTGCTGGTGGAAGGCGTGAAAAACATCACCGGGCGCACCGAGGGGCTGGGCGGCAGTTTCACCTACTGCACCCTGGGCGAGGCCATCGACATGGACAGGATGCTGACCGGCGAAAGCCTGCCCGGCGCCGAAGCCCTGGGCGCCTTGCTGTTCCACATGGCGACCAACGAAGCCAAGCCGGCTCTGCCTGCGCCCCAAGAGGTGGCGGGCTGCAGCTATCTGGGTGAATCGGCCAGTTTTCACGCCTGGCTGATTTACCAGCCCACGCTGGACTTTTTGACCTCCCGCGACGCTGCGTTAACGCTGTCACGAGCCCGCGCGCTGGCGGCGGCCAAACCGGGCAAGCGCCATCTGGTCTTCGCCCCGGCCAAGTTTGTGTCGCAAAAACTGCTGGACGACGAAAAGCTGCCGGTCGAATTTGCCCCGCTGCCGTGGGCCTTGTACCGCGTCGAGAGGTCTTGAGATGGCGTTGCGTGAACTGGTCTATCAAAACCGTGTGCTGACCCGTCTGGACGATTACCTGAACGAGCTGGCAATTCAAAAAAAGAGGGCCGACAAGATTGCAGCGGCCAATGTCGGGGAAACCGACCCGGACTTGATTCGCCCGGTGCCCAACTTTGCGCTGCAAACCTGGGAAGCGATGCGAGCGGCGGGCAAGCTGCCCGAGTCGCGCCAGCAGATTTCCTATTCGTCCCGTGCCGATGGCTGCGGGCGGGCGGTGCCGAATGTGATTTTCAAGGTGCCCACGGGCGGCGGCAAGACCTATCTGGCGGTGTCGGCGCTGTCGAAAATTTTTGGCCGCTATTTGGGCCAGCAAAAAGGCTTTGTGCTGTGGGTCGTGCCCAACGAAGCGATTTACGCGCAGACCAAGCGCCAGCTGGCCGACCGCCAGCACCCGTTTCGCCAGATGCTCGACACGCTGGCGGGCGGCAAGGTGCGCCTGCTGGAAAAGACCGACGCGCTGAACGCCAGCGATGTGGAATCAAACCTGTGCGTGATGCTGCTGATGCTGCAGGCCTCGAACCGCGAGAACAAGGACTCGCTGAAAATGTTCCGCGACCGGGGCGATGTGAACGGCTTTTTCCCGCCAGAGGGCGATCAGGAGGCCCACACCGAAGCCTTGAAGCAAACGCCCAATCTGGACAGCTACGATCTGGCGGGTTCAGCTTATGCATGGACGCAAGTGAAAGACTCGCTGGGCAACGCCTTGCGGCTGATCCGCCCGGTGGTGGTGATGGACGAGGGCCACAAGGCGATTTCAGACCTGGCCTTTTCCACGCTGTATGGCTTTAACCCGTGCTTTGTGCTGGAGCTGACCGCCACGCCCAAGGATGCCGCCGCCACGGGCGGCAAGGCGCCCAAAGCCGCCCGCCATGCCAACGTGCTGGTGGAAGTCAAGGGTATTGAGCTGGACCGGGAGGGCATGATCAAGATGCCCATGAACCTGGACCCGCGTGAGGGCAGCGACTGGCGGCAAACTCTGGCGGTGGCGCTCAACCGCATCAAGGCGCTTGACCACGCCGCCCGCCAACTGCAGGCCGATACGGGCCGATATATTCGCCCGATTTTGCTGGTGCAGGTGGAGCGCACCGGCAGCGACCAGCGCGATGGCGTGCATATTCATGCGCTGGACGTCAAGGAGTGGCTCATGACGGTGGGCGGGCTGGACGAGGCTGAAATTGCCGTCAAGACCGCCGACACCAACGACCTGGCGACGCCGGAAAATCAGGACTTGCTGGCGCCCACCAACCGGGTGCAGGTCATCATTACCAAGTCTGCCTTGCAAGAGGGCTGGGATTGCCCCTTTGCCTACGTGCTGTGCGCGCTGGCGGCCAGCTCCAATCTGTCTGCCATGACGCAGCTGATCGGGCGCATCCTGCGCCAGCCGCAGGCGCAAAAAACCGGCGTGGCGGCGCTCGACGAGTGCTACGTGATTGCCCATCACGCCAACACGTCGGACGTGGTCAATGCGATTAAAAAGGGGCTGGAAGACGACGGCATGGGCGACCTGGTGCGGCAAATCCATGTCAGCGACGCAGAAGGTGACGGTGGCGCCAAGCCGTTGGGTGCGCGGCCTGTGCAGCGGCGGGAAAAGTTTTCGCACACGGAAATCTATTTGCCTCGCCTGTTGACGCTGGCCGATGGCCAGTTACGCGATTTTGATTACGAGCAGGATATTTTGCTGGCGCTGGACTGGCCGGGGCTGGACGTGGCGCCGCTGGTGGCGCTGATTCCTGTCAACGCCGCCAGCGCCGAACACCAGATGCGGCGCATCCACCTGACGGATTCGGGCACTGAGCGCATCGTGTCCGAAGTGGCCGGGGCGACGCTGGAAACGCTGGTGTTTGACGCGGCCTATGCGGTGCGCATGCTGTCGGACATGGTGCCCAACGCCTGGTGGGCGCGTGACATCGTCGGCAAGGTGCTGGCCGGGCTCAAGGCCAAGGGCATTTCCGACGCCCGGCTGGGCGAGCTGTCCAGCCTGGTGATAGAAGAGCTGCGCAAATGGCTGGCCACCCAGCGCAATGCGAAGGCCGAGGCCTTGTTCCGGGCCGAGGTGGCGGCAGGGCGGATTCAGTTCCGCCTGCGCACCGATGGCCGTAACTGGCGCATGCCGCTGGAGACGCAGACCTTTGAGCCCGTGGGCGCGCCGCAGCTCATCCGGGACGATGGCGAGTCGCTGAAAAGCAGCCTGTTTGCGCCCCTCTACGCGGGCGATTTTTCGAGTAGCGACGAGCGGGAAATTGCCGTCTATCTGGACGCCGACCGTGCGCTGACGTGGTGGCACCGGAATGTGGCCCGCTCCCATTACGCGCTGCAGGGCTGGCAGCGCGAGAAGATTTACCCCGACTTCATCTTTGCGGTGCAGCATGGCGAGCTGGATAGCAAGCTGGTGGTGCTTGAAATGAAGGGAATTCACCTCTCGGGCAATCCAGACACGGTTTACAAGCAGTCCGTGTTGCAGTTGATGACGGAGGCTTTTTCTGTCGAAAAAGTGCCGCGTGTTGGCGAGCTGGAATTGGTCGTTGAAGACGGCACCCGCATGGCCTGCGATTTGGTGCTGATGACGGAGTGGAAAACAAGGCTGCCCCTGTTTTCGGCAAAGGCCGGTAAGTAAATAAGGGTCTGGCAAAAAATAAGTTCCTGCCCGTCATACCCGCGAAGGCGGGAATCCAGGCGCATGGCGAACCACAGTGCGCATTGAGTCACCGCGCTGGATACCCGCCTTCGCGGGTATGACGCAGGGAAATTACTGCTGAGCGCACCTTAAAAAGAGTTTTGAAATGACAAAAAAAACCAGAGCCAAAGCCGTCATGGTCCTCGGCACCACCAGCAACGCCGGCAAGAGCTGGCTGACCACCGCGCTGTGCCGTTACTACGCCCGCCAGGGCCTGAAAGTTGCGCCCTACAAGTCGCAGAACATGAGCAACAACGCCAGAGTGGTGGCCCCCACGCTTGTCGCTTCGCGTACTGCGCTGCCCCCCGGAGGGGCTGATTTTCCTTGGGGCGGCCCGGCGGAAAATGGCGGCGGCGAGATCGGCAGCGCGCAGTATTTCCAGGCGCTGGCCGCGCGCGCCACGCCCGATGTGCGCATGAACCCGCTGCTGCTCAAGCCCGAGAAAGACACGCAAAGCCAGGTCGTGCTGATGGGCCAGGTGAACGCTGAACTCTCGGCGCTAGAGTGGCGTGGCCGCAGCCTGTCGGTCTGGCCGGTGGTGGCGCGGGCGCTGGACGAGCTGCTGGCCGAGAACGACGTGGTGGTGATCGAAGGCGCCGGTTCGCCCGCCGAGATCAACCTCAAGTCCTGCGACATCGTCAACATGCGCGTCGCGCTGCATGCCCACGCGGCCTGCCTGCTGGTGACGGACATCGACCGGGGCGGCGCGTTTGCCCATCTCTACGGCACCTGGGCGATGCTGGACGCGGCCGAGCGTGCGCTCATCAAGGGCTTCGTGCTTAACAAGTTCCGGGGCGACGCCAGCCTGCTCGCGCCCGGCCCGCAAATGCTGCAGGACCTGACCGGCGTGCCGACGGTCGCCACGCTGCCGATGTGGTGGCAGCACGGCCTGCCCGAGGAAGATGGCGTGTTTGATGACCGCAGCATCAGCGCCGGCAAGGTGACGAAGACCGTCGCCGTCATTGCCTACCCGCGCATCAGCAACCTCGACGAATTCCAGCCGCTGAAAAACGTGCCCGGCGTGCGCCTGAAATGGGTGCGCAGCCCGGCCGGACTGCTGGATGCCGACTGGATCATCCTGCCCGGCTCCAAGGCGACCAGCGCCGACCTGGCCTGGCTGCGCGCGCAGGGGCTGGACCAGGCGATTGCCGCGCACGCCGGCCGGGGCGGCGCGGTGCTGGGCATTTGCGGCGGCCTGCAGATGCTGGGCGAAGCCTTGATCGACCCGCACGGCATCGACGGCAACGGCCCCGGCCTGGGGCTGCTGCCGGTTGTCACCGTGTTTGACGAAGCCAAAACCGTGCGCCACCGGCAGGCCGCGTTCGCCAGCGTGGGCGGGCCGTGGGCCGGTTTGTCGGGCGTCGAAGTGCAGGGCTACGAAATCCACCATGGCCAGACCGAGCCGCATTCGGCCATGGCGGCGGCGGGCGACATCGCCTGTCCGGTCATGCCCGAGGGCCTGGCCTGGCAAAACGCGGCCGGCAATGTGCTGGGCCTGTATTTGCACGGCATGTTTGAAGACCCGCGCGTGCTGCAAGCGCTGTTTGGCGCCGCCACGCCCACGCTGGATTCGGTGTTTGACGGGCTGGCCGACTACATCGACCAGCATTTCGAGCCGGGCGTGCTGCAGTCGCTGATCGAATAAGCCCGGGCCGCCTTTACTGGGGCGCGCGTTTCAACGGGCCAAAGCAGGCCTTCAGCGATTCTTCCCGGCAGATGATCAACTGGTCTTTCTTCGGGCTGAACTGGATGAAGCGCGTGACCGGCTCGCCAGTCGCCTCATGCAGGTCGCCCGAGCAATCCTTTTTGCCGTTGCCTTCGGTGACGGTTTCCGTCAGCCGGTAAAAACCCAGCAGGCTGGGGATGGGCGTGACTTCGTAACGGCTTTGCGTCGTTTCTTCGCCGCTGCTGCCTTGCCGCGTGCCGTTGGCGCGGTAGTGCAGGTTTTCGGTGCATGGCTTGTCCTTGCCCGGCAGCGTCCAGGACCAGCTTCCGGCGAGGGGGTGCTGCGCTGCTGGCGAGGTCGATAAAGGCTCGGCGGCCTGTGCTGAAAGCAGGCTGAAGAGCAGCAAGGCTGAAACAGATAGTTTTTGCAAATCAATGGACTCCTGGTGAATGGGCGATTATGAAGAGTCTGGCCGCGCTCCCAGTGCACTACTTGCGCCATTGCCGGTCTGTACGGAAGGGAAAACCCGTTCAGGCCAAGGGTCAGCCGCACACGGTAGCATCACGCCTTTAGTCAAGAGGCACCCCATGCGCCAGCGCGCCAGCGAAGAACAGCCGTCCGTTGCCCTTTACTGGGATTTTGAAAACCTGCATGCCAGCCTGTGCGAGGCCCGGCAGGAGGGCGCCTACAGCAAGCAGGACAACCGCTTCCGGGTGCAGGAGCCGCTGATCGACATTCAGGCGGTGGTTGAGCTGGCCGCCTCGTTCGGGCCGATTGCCATCAACCGGGCTTACTGCAACTGGCAGTATTTCAGCCGCTACCGCGATGCGCTGCTGCAATGCGCGGTCGAGCTGATCCAGTTGTTTCCGCCCGGCGGCTCGGCCAAGAACGGCGCCGACATCAAGCTGTGCCTGGACGCCATGGAAGACATGGGCCGCTTTGGCCACATCGGCACCCTCATCATCGTCGGCGGCGACAGCGACTTCATGCCGGTGTCGCAAAAGGTCAAGGCGGCGGGCCGCAGCCTGATTGGCATCGGCGCGCGCAAATCGACCAACCGCCACTGGGCCAAGAGCTGCCACGAGTTTCGCTATTACGAGAACCTGGTTGAAAGCCCGCAGGCGCCGGGGCTGCCGCCCGCGCAGGCGGCTCAGCCGCTGCAGGACGATGCGGCGGCGGACATCTTCAGGCGCGCGATTCGCCTGCTGGCTGAAACCCAGGGCGATGCGTGGGTCAGCCAGGCGGCCATCTGGCAGATGATCAAGCGGCTGGATTCGACCTTTGACCCGAAGGAGCACGGCCATGACAGCTTTTTGGCCATGCGCCAGGCGCTGGGTGCGCTGGTCGAAGTCCGGGAGGGCGAGCCCGAGCCCATGGTTCGGCTGCGCTGAAGGGCGCGCGGCACAGGGCTGAAGATAGACTTTTTTCAGCAGCCGTATCAGGGTTTTCCGCTCGGCGGCGGTGAGCCCTTCGGTGGCTTTTTCTTCCAGGTCGAGCGCTGTTTTATAAGTCCACTACGCCTGAGTACACCGGACGCCATGGCGCGTCCGGATTTTTGCCCGGCCTGAGCGGGCGCGGATGCGTTGAATCAGTCCGGATTGCGGCACAGGCGCAGGCCAGTCTCGCCCCGGCGCCAGCAGGGGCTGGCGGCATCGCGGCTGCGCTGCGGAATGCCTTCCAGGCTGATCTGCGCAACGACGGTATCGAGGCTGCTCACGCCCGCTTTGTCCAGCTGAAGCCGCAGCACCCAGCCGCGCCGCTGATTGGCGTTGTCGGTTTCTTTCATCACAAAGTTGCCGACGCTGTAGATGATGGGCTTGCCCTGGTAATGCTCTATTTCCTGCGTCACATGCGGATGCCCGCCAATCACCGCATCGGCGCCCGCGTCAACCATGATCCGGGCGAGGTGGCGCTGGCGGGCGTTCGATGTCGGCTCGTTTTCCCAGCCCCAGTGCATCACCGGGATCACCAGGTCGGCCCGATACACCGCACGCGCTTTCCTGATGTCGGCCACGACCTGCTCATCCTCGCTCCAGGCGATGCCGGGCGCGTTGTAGTCGGCCTCAAAGCTGCGCGGCATGAATTCGCTGTAGCCCAGCAGTGCAATGCGCAGCCCTTTGCGCTCGATGATGAGCGGGGTGTGGGCTTGCGACAAGTCATGCCCGCCGCCGAATTGCGCAAGGCCCGCCTGCTTGAGCAGGCCGAGCATCTGCGCAAAAGCCTCGCGCCCAAAATCGCCCGAATGGTTGTTGGCCAGCGCGAGCGCATCAAAGTGCCGCTTGAGAACCGGAATCGTGCGCGGGTGCGCGCGAAAGGTGTAGTTCTTGTCGCCCGCCGAGCCGGTGGTGGCGATCACGCACTCCAGATTGCCAATGCGGATATCGGCGCCTTCAAACACGGTGGCCAGGTCGGCAAACGGGTCTTCTCCGCGCCGGATCATTTCGCCCGCCGAGTCATCAAGCACGATATCGCCCGCAAACACCAGGCTGACCAGGTTTGGCGCTTCGGTGGCAAACGCCAGCGGGCAACAGGCCAGGCAGAAGGCCGCCAGCCAGTGGCGAAACCCGGCCTTCATGGCTGAACTCCTTCCAGCGTGCAGCTGTAGATCAGTTCACGCTCCACCGGGCCGGCGTAGAGGTGCTGTTCACCAGTGAGTGGATAAGGCGTTGCCGAGGCCTTGAACGGCGGCAGGTATTTGGCTTCCTGGATGAGAATGGGCTGCATCCTGGCATCCAGATAGGCGTACAGCAGGATGCGGTCGATCTGCGTGCTGCCGCCCACCATCACCGCCTTGAAGCGAAAACGTCCGCCAATGTCAACGGAAGGCAATGGATAAGGATCGGCCACGGGCGTGGCTTCAATGACGTGGGTGGTGCCTGCATAGGTCACAGCGCAGCGCAGGAGCGGCGCGGCGGACACGGCATGATGGAGCAGGAGGCTGGCAAGCCCGAGTGCGGCGACAGGGTTCAGGCGTGGGTAATTCATGGCGCGTATTTTGCGCCGCACAGGGACTGAGCCTTGCTGCTGCGCAATGGAAAATCGAAGCGCCCACTGGACCTGGGTGACGTAGTAGATGAAGGCCATGATGGCGTCTCTTTTGGCGTTGTACGATGCGAAACTGTTGCCGAAAACCCTACTTTAATGGCTGGACCCCCCCCTTGAATGACAAGAAAACCCTGATGGCCGTCACTTTGGCGATGGTGTGTTTTGCTGCTTTTGGCATGCCTGCGCAGCCGCTGCCTGCTTGCGTGGCGTGCCGTTAAATGCATTTCAGAACCCCTGAAAGCCTGCTGACGCCGGCTATGCGCGATGTGATCAGCCGCATGAAACGCGCCGGCCGTCCTCCTCTGCACACGCTCACGCCCGTTCAGGCTCGCCTGGCCTACGAAGCCGGCTCTGGCGTGCTGGAAATTCCCAAGCCAGCCTTGGCGCGAGTCGAGGATTTCAGCATTCCTGTGCGTGACGGTCATGCCTTACCGGCCCGCCTGTACGCGCCATCGGCTGAAGAGCTTCCCGTGCTGTTGTACTTTCACGGCGGCGGCTTCACGATTGGCAGCATTGCCACCCATGACGTGCTGTGCCGCCAGCTCAGCCATCTGGCGGGTTGCGCCGTGCTGTCGGTGGATTACCGCCTGGCGCCCGAATACAAGTTCCCCACCGCCGCCCATGACGCCTGGGACGCGCTGCAATGGCTCGCAGTTCACTCCGCCGGCCTGGGACTTGATGCCCGGCATCTGGCGGTGGGCGGCGACAGTGCGGGCGGCACACTGGCCGCGGTGTGCGCCGTGCTGGCGGGCGACGCCGGTTTGCCGCTGGCGCTGCAGCTGTTGTTCTACCCGGGCTGCGCGGCACACCAGGACACGCCTTCTCAGCGCAGGTTCGCAGAGGGTTTTGTGCTGGACGGGGTGGACATCAGCTGGTTTTTCAACCATTACCTGCGCAGCCCGGCGGACCGCGACGACTGGCGGTTTGCGCCGCTCAACGCGGCAAATGTCGATGGTGTGGCGCCGGCCTGGTTCGGGCTGGCCGAATGCGACCCGCTGGTCGATGAGGGGCTGATGTACGCCGACAAGCTGCGGGCGGCCGGGGTAGCGGTTGACCTGGAAATTTACCGTGGCGTGACCCATGAGTTCATCAAGATGGGCCGCATCATTCCCGAGGCCCGCCACGCCCACGCCGCTGCCGCCCGGGCGCTGCGTCACGCCTTTCACCTGAAACACGCCTTATGAACCGGAACGATTTCCGGCTTTTTCACCGCCTGCGCGTGCGCTGGGCAAGCTGACTATGCATTAAATGTAATCTACAGATTTAGTTTTGAAATAAACCCTCAACTCGACTTCATCCACTTGCATTCGACAAGGTGCGCTTGCCAGGCTCATACCTCGCTGGACAAGGCCGGGCCTTGCGGGAGGGGGCACTTTTTATGATAAAAAGTGCTTCTTGCGCATGCCCTGCATGCATGTATAGCTATGAAAAATATAGCGTGATAATTTTTGCAATGGAGGAACCCTTCCTTGCGACACAATCCCCAAGCCTGACGTGGCCCGCCACCTGAACAGAAAAAGAGCCTTGCATGCGTTTCATCCATACCGCTGACCTGCATATCGACAGCCCCTTGCGCGGCCTGAGCCGCTACCAGGGCGCGCCGCTGGAGCGCCTGCGCAGCGCCACGCGCCGCGCGCTGGAGCGGCTGGTGGAACTGGCGGTTGTCGAAAAAGTCGATTTCGTGCTGATGGCCGGCGACCTGTACGACCGCGACTGGCAGGACTTCCACACCGGCCTGTTCGTCAATGCGCAACTGGTGAGGCTGAAAAATGCCGGCATCCAGGTCTTCATCGTCCAGGGCAACCACGATGCGCAGAGCCACATGACCCGGCAGATTCCCTGGCCCGACAACGTCAAGGTGTTTTCCAGCCGCAGCGCCGAAACGGCCCACCTGAAAGCGCTGGGCGTGGCGATTCACGGCCACAGCTTTCCGAACCGCGAGGTGCCCGAGAACCTCGTGCCCGGCTACCCGGCAGCAGTGCCGGGCTGTTTCAACATTGGCCTGCTGCACACCAGCCTGACCGGCACGGACGGTCACGACACCTACGCGCCAGCCACTCTGTCCGACCTGAAAGCCAAGGGCTACGACTACTGGGCGCTGGGCCATGTCCACGCCCGGCAGGTGGTCTGCGAAGCGCCGCGCGTCGTCTTTCCGGGCAACCTGCAGGGCCGCCACGCGCGCGAGACCGGCCCCAAGGGCTGCGAGCTGGTGACGCTCGAAGGTGCCACGCTCACGGCGCGCTTCGTGCCGCTGGACGTGGTGCGCTGGCATCAGGTGGAAATTGACATGCAGCCGGTTTTGCAGCTCGACGACGTGCGGCGAACGGTGGTGCAGGCGCTGCAGTCCGCCGTGGCCGATGCCGGCGAAGTGCTGCACGCCATGCGCGTGGTGCTGACCGGGCAGACGCCGCTGCAGGCGCTCGAAGCCAGCCAGCCCGGCACGCTCGAAGCGGCGGTGCAGGCGGCGGCGCAGGAGGTATCCAGCGCCGATGTCTGGATCGAGCAGGTCAGGCTCAGGCTGCGCTCGCCGCTGGACCGCGAGCGCATCGCTCAAGGCGCAGGCGCGCTGGGCGAGCTGGTGCGCTGGGTCGATGAGCTCTCTGGCGATGGCCAGTCGCTGGAGAAATTTTGCCGCGACGCGCTGACCGAAGTGCTGGGCAAGCTGCCCGCCGAGGTGCAGGCGGCGCTGGCGCACGACCAGGCCGACGGCGACATTCCGCGCCTGGACGACGCCGCCGCGCTGCTGGCGCTGGTCAGGGATGCCGAAGCCACCTTGCTGGCGCGTTTGAATGTCCCCGACGAAAAAGCCGCTTCATGAAAATCCGCACCCTGTTTTTAAAAGCCTTCGGCCCGTTCACCGACACCACGCTGGATTTTTCCGGCCCGGCCGGCCTGCACCTGATTTACGGCGCGAACGAGGCGGGCAAGTCCTCGGCGCTGCGCGCCATCACCGATTTGCGCTACGGCATCCCGATGCGCAGCAAGGATGATTTTGTCCACGAGTTCAAGAACATGCGCGTGTCGGGCTGCTTCGAGGACGTGGCGGGCCGCGCCGTCGGCCTGACCCGGCGCAAGGGCAACAACGACACGCTGGCGGGCGCCGACCCGCTCACCGGCCTGCAGTTGGCCGGCGGCGTGGTCCCGCCCGAGGTGCTGCTGGCGCTGACCGGCGGCGTGGCGCGCGAGCAGTTCGAGACCATGTACGGGCTCAATTCCCGGCATCTGCGCAAGGGCGGGCAGCTGCTGATTCAGGGCGAGGGCGAGCTGGGCGCGGCGCTGTTCGAGGCCAGCACCGGCTCGGCGGGCATCAGGCAGATGCTGCAAACCCTGCAGGAAGACGCCAAAAAATATTTCAACCCGCGCAGCAAGGCGCCGATTCTCAACGAAGCGCTGCGCCAGCTCGACGAGGCCAGGCAGCGCTACCGGCTGGCCGTCACCAAGCCCGACCAATGGAAAATCCTGAAGCGCGAGCATGAGGCGGCCGAGCTGCATCTGGCGACCGTCAGGCAGGCGCTGGCCGGGCAGCGGCGGCGCCAGGCTGAACTGGCCGAGCTGCGCGCCGTCGAACCGCTGCTGCAGCAACTGGCGCTGAACGAGCAGGGCTGGGCGCAAGTCGAAAGCCATGTGGCGCTGCCCGAAGACGCCAGAGAGCGGCGGCTGGCCGCGCTGCAGCAGCAGGCCCAGGCACGCAAGGCGCTGGCCGACGCCGAAGCCGCGCTGGCCGACTGCCGCGCCGCCTTGCAGGCGCTGCGCATCGAGCCGCTGCTGCTGACGCACGCGCCCGCCATTGACCGACTGGTGGCTGACCTGGCCCTGGTGCGGCGCGGGCGCGACGAGCGCCTGCGGCTGCAGGCCGAGGCTGACTCAGAAGCCGCTCAGCTGCTGCTGCAGGCGGCGCAAATCATGGGGAGCGGCCAGAGCCCGGACAGCCTGGACGCATTTTTCCGGCTCGCGCCTGCGGCGGCGGATCAGGCAGAACTGGCGCGTTTGCTCGATGAGTTCAAGCGTCTGACGCAGGCGCTGGAGAACGCCCGGAAACAACTGGATGTATCGCAGCGCAAGCTGGACCAGCACCGGCGCGAGTTGCTGGAAGCGCCCGCGCTGCCCTTGCAGCAGGCGCTGGCGCTGGCGCTGGGGCAGGCGCAACTGCTGGGCGATGCGCCGCAGCGGCTCGCCAGCCTGCAGGCCGCACTTGGCGCCGAGCAGCGCCTGCTGGCGCAGGCGTTGCTTGATCTGGGGCTGGCTTCGCCGCAGGCGCTGACGGCCTCGCGCTGGCTGCCAGCGGCGGACATTGACGCTTACGAGCAGGCGCAGCGCGATCTGGCGCAGCAGGTCGCGCTGCGCCAGATCGACATGAAAAAGCTGCAAACCGATCTGGCGCTGCAGCAGCGGCGGCACAAAAGCTTGTGCGCCACCGGCGAAGTCGTCACCGCCGAGACCCTGCGCCAGGCCAGAGAATTGCGGGAGGCGTTTTGGCAGGGACTGCGCAGTGCGTTCATTGACCCGCCGCCCCAAGCCGCGCAGCCAGTGCCGACTCATGCTGTCAGTGATGCGACCCTCGGCCCAAGTCCGGAAGTCTTGCCCGGCGACCTGCCGAACGCCTTCGAGCGCTCGCAGGCGCAGGCCGACCGGCAGGCCGATTTGCTGCGCGAAGGCGCGGCGCGGGCCGCTGAAATGGCCGAATGCGAGCAGCGCATCGCCGAGATGACGCAGTCGCTGGCTGAACTCCAGCAGGCCCGCGCTGAACAGGCCCAGGCGCTGGCCGCACTCGATGAAAACTGGCAGGCCCATCTGGCGCGCCTGGGGCTTGCGCCCGGAACGGCTGCGCTGGTGCGTGAATGGCAGGCGCGGCGCAAGACTGCGCTGGAATGCCACGAGCGCCTCACCGTCGTTGCGCAAGATCATGACCGGCTGGCGCAGCAAATCAGCGCCGCCGCGCAGCGCCTGCTGGCGGCCCTGGGTGCGCTGGGGCTGGCCCCGCCGGACGGCGCTGCACCCTTGCCCGCCCTGATCGCGCTGGGCGCCGATGCCGACCGCCGCCTGCTGGCGCAGCAGGCGGCCATCGCCCAGCGCGCCAGCGACATGGCCAGTCTGGCGCAGGACATCGCGGACGCGCAAGCCAGCATCGCCGAACTGACGGCGCTGCGCCAGGGTTGCCAGAGCGCCCTGGACGGCAAAGCCCGCTTGCTGTATCTGGGTCAGGGCGCGGCGGCTGAAACCCTCAAAGCGCGGCTGGCCGAATTGCAGCATTGGACGCAGGACTACCAGCGTCATGGCGAGCATTTGCAGCAGGTCAGGACGCTGAAAGACAGCGACGCCGCCGCCCTCGGCGCCGCCAGCGCGCTGGGCCAGCTGGTGCAGGAGCCGGTCTGGGAGCACCAGGAAGCCTGGCTCGATGCGCTGGTCCTGCGGCTGGACGCCACCCGCGAGGCGGTGCAATTAAAAGCCGCCGGGGAGCGCAGCGAAGCCGATGAGGTTCGGCGCCAGCAGGGCGCACTGGCCGATTTGCAAAGCGCCGCGCAGGCGCTTGCGCAACTGGTGGCGCAGGCCGGCGTGCAGGATGCCGATGCACTCCAGGAGGCCGAAACCCGCTCGGAGCAGCGGCGCACGGCAGCGGCGCGGCTGCAGGATTTGCAGGCACAACTGGCCCAAACCTCGGCCAGGGACGCCGCCACGCTGCGCGCCGAACTGGCCGGTCTGGACCGCGTGGCGATTGACGGCGAAAAGCAGGCCTGCGCGGCCGGCATTGCACGGCTGGAGGCTGATGAGCAAGCCGCCATCGACGCCGAGCAGGCCACCCGCATCGCACTCGCGCGGATCGACACCTCGGACGACGCCGCCCAGGCCCGGGAGGAAATGGAAGCCGCGATTGCCCGTTACCGGGCCGGCGTTCGGCCATGGGCGCAACTCAAGCTCGCGGAAGCCTTGCTCGGCGAAGCCCTGCGCCGCCACCGCGAAAAAGCGCAAGGCCCCGTGGTGGCGCTGGCTGGCGATTATTTCCGGCTCATGACCGGCGGGCGCTTTGCGCGGCTGCTGGTCGATGCCGACAGCGATGCGCCCGTGTTGCTGGTCCAGCCCGCGCAAGGCAAGCCCATGGACATTTCAGCGCTGAGCGAAGGCACGGCGGACCAGTTGTACCTGGCGCTGCGGCTGGCCGCGCTGGAGGTGCAGCGCCAGCCCGACCGGATGATGCCGCTGGTGCTGGACGATGTGTTCATGACCGCCGATGACGAGCGCGCCGCCCACATGTTCGGCGCACTGGCAAAATTCGCCGCAGCGTCCCAGGTGCTGGTGTTCACGCATCACCATCACCTGCTGGAAGTGGCGTCCAGAGCGGTTGGAGGCAACGGGCTGCGGCTTCACCGGCTGGAATCCGCTGTCGAGCGCAGCGCCTGAAGCCTGCAGGCGGATCCATGCTCGCCCCAGCCTGGATTTTTGATGATTTCATGCTCAGGCGCAATGCCAATAAGCATAAGCAGCTATCATTTTTATAGTTGTCGAAAGAAAAGAGGATGACATGATTGTTCGTTTCCACATCGACCCGATGGAGCAAACCCTGTACGAATACAGCGTCACCTATGAAGGCGAGTCGCTGTATGCCGATGTTGGCCTGGGTTCCATCGAGGAATGCATCGTTGCCGCCACAGAAGGGCTGGACCAGGAAGCCGTGGCGGCCGAAATAGCCTACAAGGGCGTGATCAGCGGCACGTATGCGCTGGCGTCTCTGGCGTTGATGTCGGCGCAGATTGCCGACCATGCGCTGCAAACCACCCTTGCCATTGAGGAAGTCAGCGACTAAAAAAAGAAGGTGACGAGCCTTGACCCCGGCACTGGCTCCGCAGTTAGGGCTGCTTGGTTCCCCATCTGACCCGGTTGGCCGCTTTACCATGCGGGAAGGCCCGTCGCTGCTGATTATAGGGGCTTGGCATCAGCCTTTCAGGCCGTGCGCGCATTTCAGTCCAACGAAAGCGGGATCGCCTGATTCGGGCCATTCAATCCGGGGCATGATGGCCTTGCAGCAGAAGCAGGTGTTGCGCAGCGCGGCTGAGCCGCCCACCACAAGAAAGGTATCGAGTCATGAAATGGACGCTTTTGGCGCAGGCCGGCGTGCTGCTTGTTTTTTCGGGCGGGGTCCGGGGCCAGGACCAACCGATGGATGCCCTGCAGGTTCGCAGCCTGGCTGCCACTTGCGCCGCCTGCCATGGCACGCAGGGCATGGCCCAGCCGGGCATGGCCCAGCCGGGCATGGCCCAGCCGGGCATGGCC
>JAECRO010000001.1:89174-195014 GCA_016000195.1 Burkholderiales bacterium
GGGCATGGCCCAGCCGGGCATGGCCCAGCCGGGCATGGCCCAGCCGGGCATGGCCTCCCTTGCGGGGACAAGCAAGGAAGCCCTGCTGCAAAAAATGCTGGATTTCAAAACCGGCAAGGAAGCCGCCACCCTCATGCACCAGATCGCCAGGGGCTATTCCGATGCGCAACTGGGCGCTCTGGCGGCCTATTTTTCCAGCGCCAGATAAAAAATAAGGCTTGACCATGAAACGTCGCCAGTTTGTGCAAAGTGTCGGTGCGTCGGGCTCTCTCGGCGTTCTGGGTATGGTGTCGGGTTGCGCCGGCATGCGCGGCAGCAGGCCCAGGGTCGTGGTGGTGGGCGGTGGCTATGGCGGCGCCACGGCGGCCAAATATGTACGCCTGTGGTCCGGTGACGGCATCGATGTCACCCTGATCGAGCCACAGGCCAGTTTCATCTCATGCCCCCTGTCCAATCTGGTGCTTGGCGGCAGCAAGGGCATGGCTGACATCACCACGCCGTATGACGGGCTGGCCAGCCACCACGGCGTGCGGCTGCTGCAGGACAGGGTGATGCGGATTGATCCTGACCGGCGCAGGGTTGTGCTGTCCAAAGGCGGCGAGTTGCCCTACGACAGGCTGATTCTCTCGCCGGGCGTCGATTTCATGTGGGACAGCCTGCCCGGCATGGCCAGGGACGGCGCCCGGGACAAGGTGCTGCACGCCTGGAAGGCCGGTGCGCAGACGCTGGCGCTGCGCCAGCAGCTCCAGGCCATGCCAGACGGCGGTGTGTATGCGCTGTCGATTCCGCTGGCGCCTTACCGCTGCCCGCCCGGCCCTTACGAGCGGGCCTGCCAGGTGGCGCACTATTTCAGCCAGGCCAAGCCGAAAAGCAAGGTGCTGATCTTTGATGCAAACGAAGATGTCACGTCCAAAGGCGCGCTGTTTAAAAAAGCCTGGGCCGAACGCTACAAAGGCATCATCGACTACCACCCTTCGCACAAGGCGGTGGACGTGGATGCGGCCACCAGCACGCTCAAGTTCGAGTTCAACGACGATGTGAAAGCCTCGGTGCTCAATGTCATTCCTGACACCTGCGCCGGTGAAATCGCCATCAGCACCGGCCTGGCCACCGCCAACAAGCGCTGGTGCGAGGTCGATTTTCTGACCTTCGAGTCCAGCGCGGCCAAAAACATCCATGTGCTGGGAGACGCGATCCAGATCGCGCCCGCCATGCCGAAATCGGGCCACATGGCCAACCAGCATGGCAAGACCTGCGCGGCTGCCGTGGTGGCGCTGCTGACGGGCCGGCAGCCCAATCCCGAGCCGGTTTACAACAATGTCTGCTACAGCTTTGTCAGCGACACGGAGGCGGTGCATGTGGCCAGCGTGCATCGCTATGACGCCGGAAAAAAGACCATGCTGCCCGTGCCCGGCGCCGGCGGCCTGTCCGGCGCGGCCAGCGAACGGGAAGGACACCATGCAATGGCCTGGGCGCGCAACATCTGGGCCGACACGCTGACCTGACGCCGGGATGGAGGATGACCGCTGTTGCGCGCGGTTTCAGGACCATTCTGCAGCTTGCCGGCAAGAAGGCACAATCGTCACTCAATCACGGTATCAAGTTTGCAGCCCAAGGAATTTTTCCATGCCATGCGTCGTATTCAATCAAAAAGGCGGGGTGGGCAAGTCCACCATCACCTGCAACCTGGCCGCCATCAGCGCCAGCCAGGGCCTGCGCACCCTGGTCATTGACCTGGACCCGCAGGGCAACTCCAGCGCTTACCTGATGGGCGGACAAGCCGCTGACAAACAGCCCAGCGTGGCGGATTTTTTTGACAACACCCTGAGCTTCAGCCTGCGCAAGGTGCTGCCCGCCGAATTCATCGTGGTCACGCCGCATGAAAACCTGCACCTGATGCCCTCCAGCCCCCGGCTGGACGAGCTGCAGGCCAAGCTCGAATCGCGCCACAAGATCTTCAAGCTGCGCGAAGCGCTGCAGCAACTGGCCGGCGGCTATGACCGTATTTACATCGACACGCCGCCAGCGCTGAATTTCTACACCCGCTCGGCGCTGATTGCCGCGCGCGGCTGCCTGATTCCGTTTGACTGCGACGATTTTTCGCGCAAGGCGCTCTACACCCTGCTGGAGAACGTGCAGGAGATCCAGGCCGACCACAACGCTGGTCTGGTGGTCGAAGGCATCGTGGTCAACCAGTTCCAGCCCCGGGCCAGCCTGCCGCTGCGCATCGTCAATGAACTGATCGCCGAAGGCCTGCCAGTGCTGCAGCCTTATCTGCCGTCGTCCATCAAGGTCCGTGAATCGCACGAGCAGTCGCTGCCCATGATCTACATGGACCCCGGCCACAAGCTGACGCAGGCGCTGGTGGCGCTGCATGCCACGCTCCAGCGCTGAGTCTTCAAGTCCAGATGCCTAAAAACCCGATGCCATCGCGCCGGCAGGCCCTTGGCCACGGCGCTGGCCTGGCCGGCCTGCTGGTCGGCACAGGCCTGTTTCCGCAGTTTGCGCTGGCCTACAGCCGTCAGGCTTTTGACGCCAGAACCCTTCAGGATGCGCTGGCGGCGCTCGGCGCCGGCGCCTTGTCTGAAAGCAGCGACGTGCTTCTGGCCGGCCCGGACATTGCCGAAAACGGCGCCATCGTTGCGTTTGCCTTCAGCACCGCGCTGCCCGGCGTCAGGCGCCTGCTGCTGCTGGTGGAGAAAAATCCGGTTCCGCTGGTGGCGCTGTTCAATGTATCGCCCAGCATCGAGCCGGCTTTTTCCATCCGGGCCAAGCTGGCGCAGTCGTCCGGCGTGTATGCCGTCGCGGTCATGGACGATGGCCGGGCGCTGTATGCCCGCAAGGACGTCAAGGTCACGCTCGGCAGTTGCGGCACCTGACGCGCTGGCCTGCTTTTTATCCAGAATCAGGAGTTCACCATGGCAGACCCGATGCGTATCCGCGCCCAGGCCAGCGGCGGCAAAGCCACCGTCCGCATCCTCATGGCACATGAAATGGAGAGCGGCCAGCGCAAGGACGAGGCTGGCCATGTCGCGCCGGCCTGGTATATCCAGGAAGTCACGGCCACCCACAACGGCCGCACGGTGCTGACGGCCGAGTGGGGTCCGGGCGTGTCGAAGAATCCCTTCCTGCAGTTCGTGGTCAAGGGCGCCAAGGCCGGCGACACGATTGGCGTGCAGTGGAAGGACAACCGTGGCGATACACGCAGCGACCAGGCCACGGTGGCTTGAGCGCAGTGGCCATGCAGCTATAAAAATAATAGCTGCTTGCGCAGGTGCAGCATGCGCTAGAGGCCTGTTTGGCTTAAAAATGCAGGCGCAGAACCGGCCTGAAGCCCTGCGCCCGCCCTTGCCGAAAAACCCGCATCCCGGCCAATTTAGAATGCTGCCATGTCCTATCTAGTGCTTGCCCGCAAATACCGCCCCAAAAATTTCTTGGAAATGGTGGGCCAGTCGCATGTCGTGCAGGCCCTGAGCAATGCGCTCAGCACCGGGCGGCTGCACCATGCCTACCTGTTCACCGGCACCCGGGGCGTGGGCAAGACCACTGTGTCGCGCATCCTGGCCAAGTCGCTCAACTGCACCGGCATTGACGGGCAGGGCGGCATCACGGCCGAGCCTTGCGGCGTCTGCGACGCCTGCCGGGACATCGACAGCGGCCGCTTTGTCGATTACACCGAACTCGATGCCGCGTCCAACCGGGGCGTCGATGAAATCGCCCAGCTGCTGGAGCAGGCGGTGTACAAGCCGGTGGTGGGCCGCTTCAAGGTCTTCATGATCGACGAGGTTCACATGCTCACGAACACGGCCTTCAACGCCATGCTCAAGACGCTGGAGGAGCCGCCCGACTACCTCAAGTTCGTGCTCGCCACGACCGACCCGCAAAAGGTGCCGGCCACCGTGCTGTCGCGCTGCCTGCAGTTCAACCTGCGGCCGATGGCGCCCGAAACCGTGCTCGAACACCTCGTGCAGGTGCTGGCCCTTGAAAACGTTCCCGCCGAGCCGCAGGCCCTGCGCCTGCTGTCGCGCGCCGCGCGCGGCTCGATGCGCGATGCGCTGTCGCTGACCGACCAGGCGATTGCCTTTGGCTCGGGCCGGCTCGACGAGGCCAGCGTGCGCGTCATGCTCGGCAGCGTGGACCGCAGCCATGTGTTTCGCCTGCTCGATGCGCTGGCGCGCGGCGATGGCCGCACGGTGGTGGAAACCTCCGAAGTGCTGCGCCTCAATGGCCTGAGCGCGGCCTCGACGCTGGAAGAAATGGCGACCATCCTGCAGCGCATGGCGGTGCTGCAGGCAGTCCCCGGCATGGGCGCTGGCGACGACGACACCGACCCCGAGGTTGCCGAGACCGCCCGGCTGGCCCAGGCCATGCCGGCCGACGAAACCCAGCTGCTCTACAGCCTGTGCCTGCACGGGCGCGGCGAGCTGGGCCTGGCGCCCGACGAATACGCGGCGCTGACCATGGTGCTGCTGCGCCTGCTGGCTTTCAAGCCATCGGCTGCCGTCCTGCCTGCCACGGCGCCGCCTGTCGCCCTCAGGCCCGCGCCTGCACCGGGGAGTGCCGCCGAGCCTGGAAAAAAGCCGCTGCCTGAGCAGGCCGCAGCGCCTGCCGCCCAGCGCATCCATCCCGCGCAGGCCAGTCCGGCCGTGGTTCCGGCCGTCCAGACCGTCCCAGAGCCGGTTTTTGCTCCAATTTATGAGTCAAATAAGCCTTTTGCGCATGCTGGGCAAGCGCAACCTGCTATTAATTCTGTAGCGTCTGAGAAGCCGCCGGCTGATCAGCCTGTCAGGCCCACGGCGCCATCCCCCGACACTTTGCTTCAGGACGCTTCCCTCGGCGATGCCTGGAGCCAGATTGTCAACCAGCTGGTGGCCGCCGAGTCCATTGCGGCCCTGACGCGCGAACTGGCCCTGCAGTCCGGGTTGTGCAGCCGCAACGAAGGCATCTGGACCTTGCGCGTCGAGCGCGAGTCCCTGAGCCAGCCTGCGGCGCGTGAAAAGCTGCAGCTTGCGCTTCAGACGGCACTGGCCGACCCCGCCATCAGCCTCAATGTGGAAGTGGGCGCCGTGACCGATACCCCGGCACGCCGCAACAGCGCCGCACTGGCCGAACGCCAGCGCGCCGCCGAGGCGTTGATCCAAAATGATCCCTTCGTGCAGGACATGATCCGCGACTGGGGCGCCCGGATTGTTCCGGGCAGCATCAAGAGCGTTTCCCCTTGAGCCGGCCGGGCCGGGCTTTGCGGCAGCGAGCCGATATGATCAACGACAGTTTCAGCAACCCGTATTTAAAGTAAAGGAAAAACATGTTTAACAAAGGACAACTTGCAGGCCTCATGAAGCAAGCCCAGGCGATGCAGGAAAGCGTCAAAAAAGCCCAGGACGACCTGGCTTTCGTCGAAGTCACGGCCGACGCCGGCAACGGCCTGGTCAAAGTCACCATGACCTGCAAGCACGATGTCAAGCGCATCGAGATCGACCCCAGCCTGCTGGCCGAGGACAAGGACATGCTCGAAGACCTCGTGGCCGCCGCCTTCAATGCCGCCGTGCGCAAGGCCGAGGAAGTCAGCCAGGAAAAAATGGGCAACCTCACCGCAAAAATGCCGGCGCTCCCCGGCGGCATGAAGTTTCCCTTTTAAGCGACGTTTTCACGGCAACCCATCCGCGTGGCAGATTCCAATGCTCTTGACGGCCTGACCCAGGCGTTTCGCAAACTGCCGGGCGTGGGCGCGAAATCGGCCGCGCGCATGGCATTTCACCTGCTGCAGCACGACAGGCCGGGCGCGCTGCAGATTGCGCGTGCGCTCGACCATGCGGTCCAGAGCATCCGGCACTGCGCGTTGTGCAACACCCTGACCGAGCATGAGGTTTGCGTGACCTGCGCCAACTCCCAGCGCGACCGCAGCAAGCTGTGCGTGGTTGAAACGCCTGCCGACCAGGCAGCGCTGGAGCGCACGCTGGCCTACCGGGGCCTTTATTTCGTGCTGATGGGCAAGCTCAGCCCGCTCGATGGCGTTGGCCCCAACGACATCGGCCTGCAAAAACTGTTTGACCGGGCCGTGCCCAAGGACGAGCACGGCCAGCCGCTGCCGGCCGCTTCGCGCGAAGTGCAGGAAGTCATCCTGGCGACCAATTTCACCGCCGAAGGCGAGGCCACGGCGCATGTGATTGCCCAGGCCCTGAAGAGCCGTGGCATGCAGGTGACACGGCTGGCGCGCGGCGTGCCGGTGGGCAGCGAACTGGAATATGTCGATCTCGGCACGATTGCGCACGCACTGACCGACCGAAGATAAACCTGCACCGAACAAGCATCAAAAGGGAAGACTCATCATGACTTTTGCACATTTCACCGTCGCTTACTGGTGCGTTCTGGTCGCCGCCTTGCTGCCCGTCGTGTGCGCCGGCATTGCCAAGTACGGCACCTTTCGTGTCGCTCCAGGCAAAGGCGGCTACGACAACAACAATCCCCGGGCCTGGCTGGCGCGTCAGACCGACTGGCGCGCGCGGGCCAATGCGGCCCAGGCCAACACGTTTGAAGCGCTTCCCTTCTTCTTTGCAGCGGTCATCATTGCCCACCAGCTGCAGGCCAGCCAGGCCCGGCTGGACATTCTGGCGCTGCTGTTTGTCGTGCTGCGCATCGCCTACATCATGATGTACGTCGGCAATCTGGCCAGTGCGCGATCCGTGGTGTGGGCGCTGGCCTTTTTCATCAACATCGGCATCCTTTTTTCAGGCTTTCGCTGATGCGTTTTTTTGCACGGCTGTAACCGCCCGTTACAGCAGGCCGGGCTTTGGTATTAACGCTTCAGGGCCTGAGCCGCCGCTGGCTGATGCAGATTCCTGAAACCCTTGCGAACTCTTCCTGTCGTCCTACAGCCGTCGTCTGTCCGGCTGTTTAAAGTGCCTGATGCACTCTTTTGCCGTCTGGTGTCAGGCCTGCCTGCAAAAACAAAATTCTATAAAACTCAAACCATCAGGGAAAAACCATGAATCTTTCAATGAGCATCGGACCCATCATCGCTCTTGTCGCGGGCATCCTCATTTTGCTGATTCCCCGGCTTTTGAACTACATCGTGGCGGTTTACCTGATTGTTATCGGGCTGATCGGCCTGTTCGGAACGGGTTCCCTGCGGATTTGAACCCGCTGAAAGCCTCGTTCCGGGGCATTGTCCGACCCGCAAGGTTCAGCGCCTTCTGGACTTGACAACGGCCTTGTCGGTGTTGCGCCTGACGGGGCTGATTTTGATGTTGTCCGACAAGGGTGCGGGTTGTTTAAATGACCCGACCATGTTTGCGACGTTGCGGGCGGCGATCGGCAGATACAGCACGACCTGATGGCCCTGTTTGAAAGCCGCCCCGGCATTGACGCTGTTCCAGTTGGCGACGCTGGCCGCCATCAGGCCGTAGCGGCCGGCAATGCTGGCGACCGACTCGCCCTTGCGTGCCTTGACAGTCGTGCGCCGGGTGGTGATTTCAGGCGACAGTGAAACCTGGGCGTTGTCTGCAACATGGCTGCTCACGTCGTCTTCCATCTGGGCCGTGCGCGGCACCAGCAGGGTTGAGCCGGCCTTGATGAGCATGCGCGGCGGTATGTTGTTCATGCTGCGCAGATCGGCTTCCTTCATGCCGGTATGCCTTGCCGCTTCGGCCGGGTTCATGGTGCTGGGAGCGGTCCATGCGGTCCAGCTGGCATATTGGCCTTCGTCGTAGGCATCAAAATTACGTTGAAACACGAGCGCGTTGTCCCAAGGCAGCAAAATCTGCGGCGTACCCGCAGCCAGGATGACCGGGCGGCGAGCCGAAGGATTGAGCGCCTTGAAGACATCAATCTCGACATTGGCCAGCCTTGCCGCCAGGGCCACATCAATATCCCGCGTGATTTGCACCTGCTGGAAATAGGGGTGGTTTTCAATCAGCGGCAACTCGGTGTTGAAGGCCTGTGGGTTGGCAACGATATTTTTCACCGCCTGAAGTTTGGGCACATAAAGCCGGGTTTCCGCCGGCATGTTGAGCTCGTCGTAACTGGTGCCGAGGCCGGCTTTCTGGTTTTTGGCAATTGCGCGGCTCACGCTGCCTTCGCCCCAGTTGTAGGCCGCCAGTGCCAGGTGCCAGTCACCAAACATGCCATACAGTTTTTGCAGGTAGTCCAGGGCGGCACGGGTCGAGGCGAGCACGTCACGGCGGTCATCGCGAAAGTCGTTTTGCTTGAGGGAAAAGTATTTGCCGGTCGCCGGCATGAACTGCCACATGCCGGCGGCTTTGGCGCCGGATACCGCCTGCGGGTTGAAGGCGCTTTCAATGAAGGGCAGCAGGGCCAGCTCGGTCGGCATCTGGCGGAGCTCCAGCTCTTCAACGATATGAAAGAGGTATTTGCTGGAGCGCTCGGTCATGCGCTGGATGTAGTCCGGGCGGCTGGCATACCACTGCTCGCGGTCAGTCACCAGTTCGTTTTGCAGGTCGGGCATGGCAAAGCCGCGACGGATGCGATCCCAGAGTTCCTTGGGCGGCTCGGTGTAGGCAATCGGAAGGGAATTCACCTGGCCGGGGGTAATGGCGCGCAACGGGCCATTGTTGATTCGCTGGCCGGGGCTGGTGCCGGGTCCGGTGCTCAGCACCGGATCGCCGGGCAGGCCTGGCGGCTGGGTGGCGCAGCCTGCCAGCACGGCCATCAGCAGCAGGAGCGCCAGCGAAACAAGCCGGGAGTTGAGAAAAGAAGAAAAAGAAAAAGAAAAAGAAAAAGAAGGGGAGAGATAGGCGGGTCGGGAGTGAAGCATCATTTGAATTGGTTTTTCCATTGCCGCAGGGCGGCAAATACCGTGGTGTCGTCATGGATTGACGCGTCGAAGCGGCGCACGGCGGCCACGAGAGGGGCCTGCCGCGTGCGTAAAAAGGGATTGATCAGGATTTCCTGGGCGATGGAGCTGGGCAGGGTCGGTTGTCCCTGATCGCGCAAGCCGATGCAATGCTGCTGGTACGCTGCCAGGTCGGTATTGCCGGGCTCAACGGCCAGTGCAAAACGCAGGTTGCCCAGCGTGTATTCGTGGGCGCAGCAAACCCGGGTGGCGCCGGGCAATGCGGCCAGCTTGTCAAGCGATGCCAGCATTTGCGCCGGCGTGCCTTCAAACAGCCGGCCGCAGCCGCCTGAAAAAAGCGTGTCGCCGCAAAACAGCAGCGGCTTGCCGTCCATGTCGGGGGTATAAAAAGCAATATGGCCCGCCGTGTGGCCCGGCACGTCCAGTACCTGGAAGTCCAGGCCCAGGGTGTGAACCGAGTCGCCTTCATGAAGGGGCTCGAACGGCGCTGGAATGCGTTCGGTCGCCGGGCCATACACTTTGGCGCCGGTGGCCTTGCGCAGCGCATCAACGCCGCCGGTGTGATCGGCGTGGTGATGCGTGACTAGAATTGATTCCAGTTGCAGCGCGGATTGTGCCAGTGCATGGAGCACCGGCGCCGCGTCGCCAGGGTCCACGACCAGGGCGCGCTTGCCATCATGCAGCAACCACAGGTAGTTGTCGGCAAAAGCGGAAATGGGAATCAAATACATGCAGTGGTCTCGATGAACTCTGAAATTATAGGTTTGACAGACTGGCTGAAAACCCCGCCCGGGGCTTATTTGCTGGCTTGGGAGCGTGACCGTTTTGACCAGGCCGTGAGCGATATTTTTGGCTACCATGCCCTGCAGCTGGGACTGCCCGAACTTGACGCCCTGCAAGCCAACCGCATGCCGCACAAATGGCTGGCCCTTTCATCCATGCCAGGCCCGCCGCTCCAGCCTTCTTTGCAGGGCCACCCGCTCCATCGGACGGAGTCCGGTTCCATAAGTTCCCCCCGGCTTGCCTTGCTGGCCGATCCGGCCGCCCTGCCTTTTCCCGAGAGCAGCCTGGATCTGGTGGTGCTGCCGCACACGCTGGAGCTTGGGCGCGACCCCCATTCTGCCTTGCGGGAGGTCGCGCGCGTCCTGGTTCCCGAGGGGCGGGTGGTGATCAGCGGATTCAACCCCGCCAGCCTGTGGGGCTTGCGCCAGCGGCGCGACCATGTTTACCGCCGGTTTGGCTACGATGAGTTTTTTTTGCCGGATGCCGGCGAATACATTGGCTACTGGCGGCTTCGCGACTGGCTGCGCCTGCTTGATTTTGAAGTCGAATCAGCGCATTTTGGCTGCTACCGGCCGGCGCTGTCCAGCCAGAAGTGGCTGGATCGATTCGACTGGATGGACCCGGCCGGCGAGCGCTGGTGGCCGATTTTCGGGGCCGTCTATTTTCTGGTGGCGGTCAAGCATGTGCGCGGCATGCGCCTGCTGGAGCCGGGCTGGAAGGCGCGGCGGGCACCCGCCGTGGCGCCCGCCGCCGTCGCCAATAAAAAGCCGGCAAGCCGCTGAAGACCGCAACCCTTTTTGGTTTTTGAATTTTTTAACCCCCAGGCTCGCCTGGAACCGCAAGCAACCCATGACCGATTCAGCAGCAGAAACCAGCATTTCCCAGCAACACGTCGTGATTCACACCGACGGCGCCTGCAAGGGCAACCCCGGCCCCGGAGGCTGGGGCGCCTTGCTGGCTGCGGGCGGCACCGAAAAGGAGCTGTTCGGCGGCGAGATGGGCACGACCAACAACCGCATGGAAATGACGGCCGTCATCGAGGCGCTGGCGGCCTTGAAAAAGCCCTGCAACGTCACCCTCTACCTCGACAGCCAGTATGTGCTCAAGGGCATCACCGAATGGATTCACGGCTGGAAAGCCCGGGGCTGGCGCACGGCGGCCAAGGCGCCGGTCAAGAACGTGGACTTGTGGCGGCGGCTCGATGCGCTGCTGGTGTCCAGCGGCCACACCATCGACTGGCGCTGGGTTCGGGGGCATAACGGCGATCCGGGCAACGAGCGCGCCGATGCGCTGGCCAACAAGGGCGTGGAGCGTGCCCTGGGCCGCCAATAGCCCCTTGCGCTGAAATGGAGCGGCGGCTCGCTCAACGTCTATTCGTGCCGACGATGCATGCCCTTTTTGCCCGCAATGAACATCCTGAACATCCTGAACTGCTGGCGAAATAAGCCCGGCTACATTGCCCCGTCAAACATCATCACATCGACCTCGTCGCCCACGGCCACATTGCCCTGGCCGTGATGCAGCACGATGAGCCCGTTGGCCTCGGCCATCGAGCGCAGCACGCCCGAACCCTGGCTGCCGGTGGTTTTGACCTGCAGCGAACCATCGGGCGCGGTGGCGACGCGGCCGCGCTGGTATTCGGTGCGGCCCGGTTTTTTGCGGATCACTTCAAGGCTGCGCGCCTTGAGCAGCGGCAAGGGCTCGGGCCTGGCGCCCATCATCTGCAGCAGGGCAGGGCGCACAAAGGCCAGAAAAGTCACCATCACCGCCACCGGATTGCCCGGCAGGCCGAACAGCACGGCACCCGGCTGGTTGCTACTGTTTTCATAGCTGTCTGCGCAGGTGTCGCTTGCGCAAGCGGCCAATTTGATGCTTGAAATGCGGCCCACGGCCATCGGCCGGCCCGGCCGCATGGCAATGCGCCAGAACGCCACGTCGCCGAGCTTTTTCATCATCGCCTTGGTGTAGTCGGCCTCGCCCACGCTGACGCCGCCCGAGGTGATGATGGCGTCGGCCTGCCGGGCCGCGTCGGTGAAGGCGGCTTCGAGCAGCGCCGGTTCGTCGCGCACCACGCCCATGTCGATGACCTGGCAGCCCAGGCGGCTCAGCAGGCCGAAAACGGTGTAGCGGTTGCTGTCGTACACGGCGCCTTCGCGCGGCGCCTCGCCCAGCGACAGGATTTCGTCGCCGGTGGAAAAGTAGGCCACGCGCAACGGTCGCCATGTCTTGAGTGTTTCAAGACCCAAAGAGGCCGCCAGCCCAAGCCGCGCGGGCGTCAGCAGCTCGCCTTTTTGTAGCGCGGCCTTGCCCTGCATCAGGTCTTCGCCGCGCAGGCGGCGGTTGTCGCCCAGGCGCAGCAGGTCCGCCGGAATCGTGATGGTTTCCCGTTCGCCCGTTTGGTGCAGCTGGACGAACTCCTGCGGCACCACCGTGTCCAGGCCCGCCGGCATTACCGCGCCGGTCATGATCTTGACGCACTGGCCGGGCAAAACGCGGCCTTGCCAGGCCTTGCCCGCCAGCGCCGTGCCGACCACCTGCAAGTCCAGCGCGGCGCCGGGCGCCAGTTGCGCGCCGTCGAAGGCAAACCCGTCCATGGCCGAGTTGTCATGCGGCGGCACATCGAACGGCGAAACCACATCCGCCGCCAGCACCCGGCCCAGCGCTTCAAACAGTGGCAACTCCAGTACCTCCCGTACCGGCGTCACCAGGCGGGCCAGAAAATCCTGCACGCCGCCGGCCGTCATGGCCTGCGGGTCGTAGCCCTGCAGCTGGGCGGCGATCTGGGCTAGCGTGTTCACGGCTGCCTCGCTTCGAGCTGGTGCAACTCGGCCAGCGTGTTGGCATTGAAAAAGGCGTGAGGCTCGTCGCCCGGCCGGTCGAAGGGCACGATGACGGTTTTGTGCTGCGCCGTCCAGGCGTCAATCTTGCGCCCGCCGCCTTGGGTAAACCGCGCCAGGCTCTCCAGCATGTTCACGCCCATCAGGCAGAACACCGGCTGCGGCCGCAATTGGCCGTCTTCTTCCCGCGCGGCCGCCACGGCAAAGTCGGCATCTTCCCGCGCCATCGCATCGGCCATCCGGGCCACCAGGTCGGCGGGGAACAGCGGCGTGTCGCACGGAACGGTAAGCAGGTAGGGCGTTTCGCAGCGCTCCAGGCCGGTGATGAACCCGGCCAGCGGCCCGGCATATTCGCCCAGGCCGGTTATGTCGGGCCAGACCGGAACGCCAAAGGATTCGTAGGCCGACAGGTTGCGGTTGGCATTGATCATGATCTCGCCGACCTGCGGCGACAGCCGCATCAGGGTGTGCAGGGCCAGCGGCACGCCGTTGAAGTTTTGCAGACCTTTATCGACACCCCCCATGCGCGAGCCCCGGCCGCCGGCCAGGATCACGCCGGTGATGGCTTCTGCGTGCAAGGGCGTTTTCATATTCAGGGTCATCCGGTGTTCCTAAAAGTACGTAATCAGCGAAGCGACAAGCGTCGGAGCAATGAAACCGACCGCAGCAGCTCCATGCCAGCCAGGGCCGCGGAACCGGCTTTGCCGGGCCGCAGGCGCAGCGGCCCCCTCGGGGGGCAGCGCAGTACGCGAAGCGACAAGCGTGGGGGCCCTATTCAGCCGCCGATATAACTCATCTCAACCCTTTTTTGTCCGCCTGCCGGGCTGGCGTCAGGCGGCAGCCCGGCGCGCAATTCCGAATAGCGGTCCGAGCGCGCCTGCCAGATCGGCCCAATCGCCGCAGAAATCTGCTCGTCGGCATGGTGGCCGCGCAGCAGTGCGCGCAAGTCATGGCCCTGGTGGGCGAACAGGCACAAAAACAGCTTGCCTTCGGTGGACAGCCGCGCCCGGTTGCATTCGCCGCAAAAAGCCTGGGTGACGCTGCTGATCACGCCGATTTCACCGCCGCCGTCGGCATAACGCCAGCGCTCGGCGGTTTCGCCGCTGTGCTTCGGGTCGATGGCGAGCAGCGGGAATTCGGCATTCAGGCGTTCAACCACTTGCGCCGAGGGCAGCACCTCGTCCATGCGCCAGCCGTTGGTCGCGCCCACGTCCATGTATTCGATGAAACGCAGCACCGCGCCGGAGTGCCGGAAATGCCGGGCCAGCGGCAAAATCTCGCCGTCGTTGGTGCCGCGCTTGACGACCATGTTGATCTTGAGCGGCGCCAGGCCGACCTGCTGCGCGACCTCGATGCCCCTGAGTGCGTCGGCCACCGGAAAATCCACGTCGTTCATGCCGCGAAAAATCGCGTCGTCCAGCGCATCGAGGCTGACGGTGACGCGCTGCAGGCCGGCGTCTTTCAGCGACCGGGCCTTTTTGGCCAGCAGCGATCCGTTGGTGGTCAGCGTGATGTCCAGCGGCTTGCCGGCCGGTGTTTGCAGCCGCGCCAGCATGCCGATCAGCACTTCGATGTTCTTGCGCAGCAGCGGTTCGCCCCCGGTGAGCCGGATTTTTTCGACGCCATGGGCAACGAAAATCTTCGCCAGCCGGGTGATTTCCTCAAAGCTCAGCAGCGAGCTTTGCGGCAGGAAGGCATAGTCCTTGTCGAAAATCTCGCTCGGCATGCAGTAGTTGCAGCGAAAGTTGCAGCGGTCGGTCACGCTGATGCGCAAGTCCCGCAGCGGCCGGCCCAGCGTGTCGCCAAGCAGGCCGGTGGGCGCCGGCAGGCTGGCCGGAATCGCCGGTATTCGGCTTGCGTAACGCAGGTCGGCCAGGGGAATGATTTTGCGCGTAGTGTCTGTCATGGTAGTTAAGCCTCAGGGAGAATTTACCCCATCGGCCCGGTCGTCTTGAACCGGGCAGACTTTAACCATGAGGGCCAGGCGTTATCGCCGCGCAATGCCTTCGCCGATGCCGCCGCCCGAGCCGGTGACGATGATGGATTGGTCCTTGATCCGCAGGCGTTTGTCCTGCGGGTATGTTTTGCTATTGGATTAATAGCGAAGTATGTATGTATGCCGTGCGCGAACGGCATATTTCATTCGTAATGTGTCCACAGGCGCAGAATATCTATCCGATGGTTGTTTTGATCGACCTGGTAAACGAGGCGATGCTGGCGGTTGATACGGCGCGAGTACACGCCGGCCAGTTCACCGACAAGCTTTTCATAAGGGGGCGGATTCTGCCAGGGGTTGTGCCTGAGCACATCAAGCAGTTCCTGTGCCTTGGGTTTGAGTCCTGCACCTGCAAGTTTTGAAACGTCCTTGGCGGCGGCCTTGCTGAACTCCAGCTGCCACGTCACCAGTCAAGCTCCGACTCCGGCACGAACTCGCTTCGTGGGGCTTTCATGGCCTCCAGAATCGACTCGCGCATGCCCGGAATCGAGGTCAGGAAAAGCGTTTCCTGAATCGACGCCCAGTCTTCGGCCGAGATCAGCACGGCGGTATTGCGCTTGCCCTTGATGATGACGGGATTGTGCGATGCCGCGCTTTCGTCGATCAGGCGATACAGGTTGGCGCGGGCTTCGGAGGCGGTGACGATGTTCATAATTTGAATGGTACGCTATGTCGTACGTGATTTCAACATTTGATTGATCCATCGGGAGATCCAGACCATGAGTTTTTTCAATCTTGATGACAAGGCGGGACATCATTTTTCCTTCCGCGATTTCATCGAATGCGGTACCACCTGGCGTGAGAATTCGTGTGGAATTCAACGCATTGACAACCGGCCAAGGCAGGAGAATTCATGGCTCGCTATAGCACAGTTGGCCACTGTCGTGCTTGATCCGATCTGGAACAAATACGGCAAACTTTCTCTGACTTACGGATTCTGTTCACAAAATCTTGCGCGCTTGATTTCCAAGAAGCTGAATGCATGCATAGCGCCGCAGGTTGACCAACACGCCTCCTGTGAGTTGAATATCAAAGGCAATGCCATCTGCCGTCACCTGGGGGCTGCATGCGACTTTTTTATCCCTGGCAGGGAAACCCAAATGGATGAGGCTGCTCTCTGGATGGCATCTAACCTTGAATTTGACGCCATGTATTACTACGGTCGAGACAGGCCTTTGCACATCAGCTGGGGGCCTGCAGCGAGAAAAATGGTTGTTTTGATGAAAACCAGTGCGTTGGATCGCAGAAGGCATCCTTCAGGCAACGGGCGCAATACGCAGGGCATTTCACTCGTCAGATCAGTGATCTATTGAATCCTGATTTTCATGGCGCACGGCCACGGTCTTCAGGGTCGTGAACCCGTACAGCGCCTCGAACCCCTTTTCACGTCCATAGCCCGAGGACTTCACGCCGTCGAAGGGCAGCTCAACGCCGCCTACTTCAGTGAGATGTCGATGCTCTGTTTTTGATAGCTGCTTGTGCCCGCCAGATATGCGCAAGCGCCCGATTTAATATGGAAAATTATGAAATCCCTCAATGCTCCCGCGCATGATTGCGCGTGTGGCGCGGAAACTCGATGGTCAGGTCGGTGTCCTTCACCTTGATGCAGCAGGCCAGGCGCGACTGGGCATCCAGGCCCCAGGCGTTGTCGAGCTGGTCGTTTTCCTCGTCGTCGGGCTCTTTCAGCGACGCGCCGCCTTCGCGCACATGGACATGGCAGGTGGCGCAGGCGGCCACCATCTCGCAGGCATGCTCGATGGCGACGCCCGAGGCGAGCAGGCTTTCGCACAGCGAGGCGCCGCGCCTGACTTCAATATCGCGCCCCTCGGGGCACAGGTCGGGATGGGGCAGCAGGTGGACGAGGGGCATGGGTGGGGCTTTCGGGTGGGGAACAGGCGCTGCCGTGCGCTTCAAGCCAGGCTGTCCATGGCGCGTCCGGCCAGCGCCTTGCGGATGGAGGCGTTCATGCGCCGGGCGGCGAACTCGTCGGTGACGGCGCCGAGCTGGGCCGTCCTGGCGCGCAGTTCTTCCACCGGCGCTTCGGTTTCCAGCATGTCGCCCACCATGAACATCGCCTGGCGAATGGCGACCAGCTCGGGCGGCGACAGCAGCAGTGCGGCGTCCTCGTTCAATGCGGTTTCGGTGGCATCGAGCATGCGGCGCGCATCGACCTGGGCCTCGCGCAGCGAACGCAGCAGCATGTCGGTCTGCGACGAGCCAATGGCATCCTGCAGCATGGCCGATATCTGGCTGTCGGCCAGCCCATAGGAGGGTTTGACTTCGATGTGGGCCTCGATGCCGGAGGCCTGCTCGCGCGCCGTGACCGACAGCAGCCCGTCGGCATCAATCTGGAAACTGACGCGGATATGCACCGCGCCGGCCATGGCCGGGGGAATGCCGCGCAGCTCAAAGCGCGCCAGCGAGCGGCAGTGGGCCACGGTTTCGCGCTCGCCCTGCAGCACATGCAGCGACATGGCGGTCTGGCCGTCCTTGAAGGTGGTGAATTCCTGGGCGCGGGCAATGGGCAGGGTCGAGTTGCGAGGAATGATTTTCTCGACCAGCCCGCCCATGGTTTCGATGCCCAGCGACAGCGGGCACACGTCCAGCAGCAGCCACTCGTCGCCGCCGGGGCTGTTGCCGGCCAGCACATTGGCTTGCAGGGCCGCGCCAATCGCCACCACCTGGTCCGGGTCAATGTCAACCAGCGGGTCGCGGCCAAAAAATTCACGCACTGCGTCGCGGGCCAGCGGCATGCGGGTGGAGCCGCCGACCAGCACCACGCCGGTGATGTCGTCAATGCCCAGCTTGGCGTCGCGCATGGCGCGTCTGGTGGCCGCCATGGTGCGGGCCACCAGCGAAGCGCCGAGTTCGGCGAACTGGCTGCGGGAAAGAATGCCATGCAGCGCATCGGCTTCGGCGCGAACAAGTGACAGCCCCGCCGTTTCAGCCTCGGAAAGTGTTTCCTTGGCCTTGCGGGCGGCCGCCAGAAGGCTGCGCTGCTGGGTGGGCGGCAAGGCGGCCAGGCCGCCCAGGCCGTGCTGTGCGCAAAACCATTCGGCAATTGCATGGTCGAAGTCGTCGCCGCCCAGCGCGGAGTCGCCGCCGGTGGCCAGCACCTCGAAGACGCCCTTGGTCAGGCTGAGGATGGAGATGTCAAAGGTGCCGCCGCCCAGGTCGTAGATGGCGAAGGTGCCTTCGGCGGCCTTGTCCAGCCCGTAGGCAATGGCGGCGGCGGTGGGTTCATTGAGCAGGCGCAGCACGGTCAGCCCGGCCAGCCGGGCGGCGTCCTTGGTGGCTTGGCGCTGGGCATCGTCGAAGTAGGCGGGAACGGTGATCACGACGCCTGCGAGCGGGCCGCCCAGCGTGGCTTCGGCACGCTCGCGCAGGGCGGTCAGGATTTCAGCCGAAACCTGCACTGGCGAGCGTTCGCCCGCGATGGTCGAGATGCCGACCATGCCGGCGCCATCGGTAAAGCGGTAGGGCAGGCCGGCGGCCTCCTTCAGGTCCGACAGGCTGCGGCCCATGAAGCGCTTGACCGAGACAATGGTGTTCTCGGGGTCATCGGCCTGGCTGTCCTGGGCTTCATGGCCCAGCTCGATGCCGCCACCGGCCAGATAACGCACGACGGAGGGCAGCAGCAAGGCGCCGTTTTCGTCGGGCAGGGCGCGCGCCACGGCGCTTTGCACGGTGGCGATCAGCGAGTTGGTGGTGCCCAGGTCGATGCCGGCGGCCAGACGGTGCTGGTGCGGAGCGGCGCTCTGACCGGGTTCGGCGATTTGCATCAGTGCCATGTTTTGGACCTCAGACTACGGGAGTTGACGAACGCTGAGCCATCCGCGCCGCGCCGGGCCGCCCCAAGCAAGCGGGCGCCCCCTCGGGGGCAGCGATGTACACGAAGTGACGAGCGTGGGGGCCATTTCTAGACGGCGAAGCTCTCGCCGCAACCGCAGTTGGCCTTGGCGTTCGGGTTGTTGAACTTGAAGCCTTCGTTCAGGCCTTCACGGACAAAATCGAGTTCGGTGCCGTCCAGCATGGCCAGGCTGCGCGAATCAATGATGAGCTTGGTTCCGTGGGTCTCAAAGGCCTGGTCGTCGGGCGTCATCGCATCGACGAATTCGAGGGCATAGGCAAAACCGGAACAGCCGCTGGTCTTGACCGCCAGGCGCAGGCCGATGCCGCTGCCACGCTTGGCCAGGGATTTCTCGACATGGCGGGCGGCGGCGGGCGTCAGGGACACACTCATGGCATCACCCCCTTAAACAGAAAAGGAACTGCCGCAGCCACAGGTGGACTGCGCGTTGGGGTTGTGAATCACGAAGCGCGAGCCTTCAAGGCCGTCTTCGAAGTCCACGCGCGCGCCCAGCACATACTGCAGGCTCATGGCATCGACCACCAGCGCCACGCCTTCGGTGACGATCAGCGTGTCGTCCTCGGCGGTCTGGTCGTCGAAGGCAAAGCCATAGGAAAACCCCGAGCAGCCGCCGCCGGTGACATACAGGCGGAGCTTGAGATTGGGGTTGCCCTCCTCGACGATCAATTCGGCCACCTTGGTGGCGGCCTGGGGGGTAAATTCCAGCTGGCCCGGCATGACGCCGGGCAGGGTGATGCTGGCAATGGTCAGAGCTGCTTCCATTTTGAATTCCTTCTTTGGCGGTGCGGTGGTGGGTGAGGGCTTAAACGGCGGGCGTGCTGGAGGCGCAGACGGGCTGCTCGGTCAGGATCGTGGCGGCGCCGGAGCCGGCCGGATGGCGCGCGCGAAAGTCGGCCACTGCGGCCTTGATCGCGTCCTCTGCCAGGATGGAGCAGTGGATCTTCACCGGCGGCAGGGCCAGCTCTTCGGCGATCTGCGAGTTCTTGATGGCCAGGGCTTCGTCCAGCGTGCGGCCGCGCACCCATTCCGTCACCAGCGAACTGGAGGCAATGGCCGAGCCGCAGCCATAGGTCTTGAACTTGGCGTCTTCAATCACGCCGTCCGCGTTGACGCGGATCTGCAGCCGCATTACATCGCCGCAGGCGGGCGCGCCCACCATGCCGGTGCCAACGCTGTCATCGCCGGCCTCGAAGGCGCCGACGTTGCGTGGGTTTTCGTAGTGGTCAACGACCTTATCGCTGTATGCCATAAAAATTCTCCGTAGGGGTGTGAATGGACGGGCGGGTTTGAGTCCGGGCTCAGTGTTCGGACCACTGGATGGTGCTGAGATCGACGCCGGCCTGCACCAGATCCCATAGCGGACTCATGGCGCGCAGCTTGGTCACGACCTGGGTGACCTGTTCAATCGTGAAATCAATGTCTTCCACCGTGGTGAAGCGGCCAATCGAAAAGCGCACCGAGCTGTGGGCCAGCTCGTCGCTGCGGCCCATGGCGCGCAGCACATAGCTGGGCTCCAGGCTGGCCGAGGTGCAGGCCGAGCCCGAGGACACGGCCACGCCCTTGATGCCCATCAGCAGCGATTCGCCCTCGACATAGTTGAAGCTGGCGTTCAGGTACTGCACCGCCCGCTGGTCGGCATCGCCGTTCAGGACCACGGCGTCCATCTTCAGGAAACCGGCCCAGAGCCGGTCGCGCAGCAGGGCAATGCGGGCGTTGTCGGCGGCCATGGTCTCGCGGGCCAGCCAGAAGGCTTCGCCCATGCCAACGATCTGGTGCGTGGGCAATGTGCCCGAACGCATGCCGCGCTCGTGGCCGCCGCCGTGCATCTGGGCGTCGATGCGGATGCGGGGCTTGCGCCGCACGTACAGGGCGCCGACGCCCTTGGGTCCGTAAATCTTGTGCGCCGACAGCGACATCAGGTCAATCGGCAATTGCTCCAGGTCAATCGCCACCTTGCCAGCGGCCTGCGCGGCATCAACGTGCAGAATGACGCCCTTGGCGCGGCAGATGGCGCCGATGGCGGCGATGTCCTGAATCACGCCGGTTTCGTTGTTGACGAACATCACCGAAGCCAGCACCGTATCAGGGCGCAGCGCGGCTTCAAAGACCGCCAGGTCCAGCAGGCCGCTGGGCAGCACCGGCAGCACGGTGACTTCGTAGCCTTCGCGCTCCAGTTCGCGCATGCTGTCGAGCACCGCCTTGTGTTCGGTGGCGACCGTCACCAGATGCTTGCCCTTGGCTTTGTAGAAATGAGCCGCGCCCTTGATGGCGAGGTTGTTCGATTCGGTGGCGCCCGAGGTCCAGACGATTTCGCGCGGGTCGGCGTTGATCAGGGCGCAGACCTGTTCGCGGGCCAGTTCGACCGCTTCATCGGCCGCCCAGCCGTAGGCATGGGACCGGCTGGCCGGGTTGCCGTAAAGCTCCGTCAGGTAGGGCATCATTTTGCTGGCTACGCGGCGGTCCACCGGGGTGGTGGCTGCATAGTCGAGGTACACGGGCTGGGGGGCTCGGTGGGTGGCTTTGTCGCGAACGGGGTCCGTCATTGCAGGCTCCTGGAAATGAGGTGAGACGTCTTCCTTACCGCAATTTCAATGCCATGCCTTTTGTCGCATGGAGCCCTGGATTTGCCCCCGTAAATTGTTGCTTTTGTATGCGATTAACCCCACATGGCAGTGGTACTGTCTTGTTTGTCGCAAAATGGATGTGTCGTAAATAAGACTGGTCTGCAGTTCATGCGATTTTCGAGGTACGTTTCTTGCTTTTCGAGCTTTGAAAGCTGTTGCACTTTCAAAGCGTCTTCTCGCTGCCTTGATCCTGAATACGGTTCATGCGGCGATTTGAAGCAACAGTCCCAAGATCGAGAAGGCGGTGCCCCCATGGTGAACACACAAATCACACAAATGAGTGAATCTCGGCGCGAGCTTAATGCGGTGTACGAGGTCAGCAAGACGCTGGCGACTTCGCTGGATGTCGGCAAAACCTTCCGCGAGGCATTGAATTACCTGGTGCAGGCTTTTGACTGGCGCCGTGCTTTCGTCGTGATCGCTGAGGGCGAGGGCCGGCTGCGCGGCCTGTGCGCCGTGGGCCTGACGCGCGAGGAGCAGCAGCGGCTGCAGTTTGAGTCGGGCGAAGGCATTGTGGGCCGCGTCTATGCCAACGGCATTCAGGTCATGGTGCCCAATGTGCATGTCGAGCCGCTGTTTCTTAATCGCACGGGCGGCGCCGACCAGTCGCCTGGCGCCGGCGTGGCCATGCTGGTCACGCCCATCCGCGCCGACCGCCGCACGGTTGGCGTGCTGGCGATTGACTGCCTCAACCCGGGCGAGCGCCGGGGGTTCTCGGGGGATCTGCAGTTGCTCAAGATGGTGGCCACGCTCATGGGGCAGGCGCTGCTGCTCAACCGCAGCGTCAGCGCCGCGCACGACAGCCTGCAGGACGAGGTTCGCCGCATGCACAAGGTGCTCAAGCCCAGCAAGCAGATTGAGCAGGTGGTGGGCATTTCCGCGCCAATGCAGGACGTGTTCGAGCAGGTCCACCAGGTGGCGCCCGCCCGCACTACCGTGCTGCTGCGCGGCGAGAGCGGCACCGGCAAGGAAGTGATTGCGCGTGCCATCCATAATCTTTCGCCGCGCAAGCGCGACGCCTTCGTCTGTGTCAACTGTGCGGCGCTGACCGAGTCGCTGCTTGAAAGCGAGCTGTTTGGTCACGAGAAGGGCGCTTTCACCGGTGCGCAGGCCCAGCGCAAGGGACGCTTCGAGATGGCCCATGGCGGCACGCTGTTTCTTGACGAAATCGGCGACATTTCAGCCGCGTTCCAGGCCAAGCTGCTGCGTGTGCTGCAGGAGCGCGAATTTGAGCGTGTAGGGGGTTCCGCGCCCGTGAAGGTGGATGTGCGCCTGATCCTGGCCACCAACCGGAATCTTGAAACCATGGTGCAGGCGGGCGAGTTTCGCGCCGATCTTTACTACCGCATCAACGTGGTCAGCATCCAGTTGCCGCCGCTGCGCGAGCGGCGCGAAGACATTCCTGCGATGGCCAAACATTTCCTGGAGCGCTTTAACCGCGAGAACATGCGTGCCATCCAGTTCAGCCCAGCCGCCATGCGGGTGTTGAGCAGTTGTTACTGGCCCGGCAACGTAAGGGAGCTGGAGAACTGCGTGGAGCGCACGGCCACCATGGCGCATGACAATGTGATTACCGACCTGGCGTTTCCGTGCCAGAGCAACCGCTGCCTGACCCAGGTTCTGCATCACAACGAAAGAATCGATGCGGTGCGTCCAGTTCGCCTGGTTGACATTCCCATCACCGAAGTGCCGATGGCGCCTCCGCATTCCGGTGCTGGCGGTGGCGGTGGCGACGCTGGCATGCCGCCATTCGCCGATTCCCGGTCTGACCCCGCAGCTTTCGACGATGGCATGGATGAACCGGGCGATGCGATCAGCCGGTCCGACGATGGCAAGCCCGAGGGCGAGCGTGAACGCCTCGTCTGGGCCATGGAGCGCTGCGGCTGGGTCCAGGCCAAGGCCGCCCGTCTGCTGAAGATATCCCCGCGCCAGATGGGCTATGCCTTGCAAAAGCATGAGATCGAAGTGCGCAAGTTCTAGGCTTCTGTTTTTCGATCAAGCACGCCATGAGATGCCTCGCATCTCATGGCGTTTTTGCTTCAATGCTCTTCGTGTCGTCTTGTGTCGTGTGGTCTTTGTCGCATCACTGACAATGCTTGCAAAATTTTGACCGCTGTCGCATTCGCCACATCCATAAAATCTCTTAAGTTATTGATTTAAAAGGAAATTTAAGGTGGCATGGAATTAGCTATAGAACTCTCATGCGGCCATGGTCGGTCGCGAAAGGGTTTCCATGCAAGCAAGCACGTTTTCCGGTTCCATGCCAGCTACGACGTATGTCAGCATTGGCCAGATCAAATCCCTTGGCGCTCCCCTTGAGCTGCCGAAAAGCAGTGGAGGTTGCGATACGCTAGACGATGAAAGCAAGGCCACTTGCGGAACGTCAGCCGGCCCCGACGACATGCCGCAGGATGTCTGGGACAAGGTCAAGAACCACCCCTGCTACTCCGAAGAAGCGCACCATCACTACGCCCGCATGCATGTCGCGGTAGCGCCGGCCTGCAACATCCAGTGTAATTATTGCAACCGCAAGTACGACTGCAGCAACGAGTCGCGCCCCGGCGTGGTGTCGCAAAAACTCACCCCCGAGCAGGCCGTCAAGAAGGTCGTGGCCGTGGCCAGCGAAATTCCGCAGATGACGGTGCTCGGCGTGGCCGGCCCCGGCGACGCGCTGGCCAATCCGGCCAAGACTTTTGACACCTTCCGCATGCTGCAGGAGCAGGCGCCCGACATCAAGCTGTGCATTTCGACCAACGGCCTGGCGCTGCCCGACCTGGTCGATGAAATCTGCAAGTACAACGTCGATCACGTCACCATCACCATCAACATGGTTGATCCGGCTGTCGGCGCGAAGATTTACCCCTGGATATTCTGGGACCACAAGCGTGTGACAGGCATCGAGGCCGCGACCATCCTGCACGAGCGCCAGATGCTTGGCCTGGAAATGCTTACCGCACGCGGCGTGCTGACCAAGATCAACTCGGTGCTGATTCCCGGCATCAACGACGAGCATTTGATTGAAGTGAATCGCGAAGTCAAAAAGCGCGGTGCCTTCCTGCATAACATCATGCCGCTGATCTCGGAAGCCGAGCACGGCACGGTGTTCGGCCTGACCGGCCAGCGCGGCCCGACGGCCTCTGAACTCAAGGCCGTGCAGGACGCCTGCATGGGTGGCGCCAACCTGATGCGCCACTGCCGCCAGTGCCGCGCCGATGCCGTCGGCCTGCTGGGCGAAGACCGCAGCGAGGAATTCACGCTGGACAAGCTCGAACAGATGGAAGTGGTTTATGACCTGGGCAAGCGCAAGACTTATCAGGACAATGTGGAGATCGAGCGCCAGGCCCAGCATGATGCCAAGCAGGAAGCGCTGGCCGCGTCCAGCGCCATCAAAGTGTCGGAAGACCTCCAGGTTCTGGTGGCCGTGGCCACCAAGGGCGGCGGCCGGGTCAACGAGCATTTCGGCCATGTCACCGAGTTCCAGGTCTTCCAGGTGTCTTCCACCGAAGCCCTGTTCGTCGGCCACCGCCGGGTTGACCAGTACTGCCAGGGCGGCGAGGGTGACGACGCGCAGCTGCCATCGGTGGTGCGCGCCATCAACGACTGCCATGCGGTGCTGGTGGCCAAGATTGGCGCCTGCCCCAAGGACGACCTGACCGCTGCAGGCATCGAGGCAGTGGACCAGTATGTCGGCGAGTTCATTGAAAAAGCCGCCTTGCAATGGTTCAACGACTACCGGGGCCGCATTGCCAGTGGCGCCATCACCCACCAGGATCGCGGCGACGCGCAAATTCGTCAGGGCGCCTTCACCAGCGTTGCCGAAGCCGCCTGAATTTTTTCTATCCCCCTTAACCCTACTACAGGAGACCCACCATGCCCATGAAGATCATTGCCTCCACCTGCACTGGCTGCTCCGCCTGCGAGCCGGAATGCCCGAACGTCGCCATTCGCGAAAAGGGTGGAACTTTCATCATTGACCCGAAAAAATGCACCGATTGCGAAGGTCATTACGACGAGCCGCAATGCGTCGCCGTGTGCCCGGTTGACGGCTGCATCGTCAAGATCTGAACCCGTTTCCCAAAGGATAACCATGCTGCCCAACGTCACCATCACCCCCGCCGCCGCGAAGTTCATCAACCGCATCGTGCGTTTTTCCGGCCTGCCTGCAGGCGCAGGTTTTCGCCTGGCCGTGAGCCCGGGCGGCTGCTCGGGCTACACCTCGGAGTTCAGCGCCGAGGCTGCGCCCCAGGCGGGCGAGCAGCTGCTGGAGGTCAATGGCGTGCGCCTGTTCCTGGGCGCAGAGAGCCGGCTGATGCTGGAAGGCATCACGATTGACTTCTCCGAAACACCGACCCAGTCCGGCCTGACCTTCATCAACCCGAACCAGGCCGCCTGCGGCTGCAGCAGCGCCGAAACGGCGGCACCACCGTCCGGCGTGACCAAGATCGAGATCGGTTCAATCGGACGTGGCCGTCCGGCCGCGCCCATCCTGGCTTCCTGAACGCAGAGCCACAAGGAGCCGTTCCATGGATGCAGCAAGCCTTGGTTTTGACGACAACCTGGCGGCCTTTGCCGACAGTGCCATCGGCGGGGGCCTGAGCCCGCAGGTCGAGGCGTTGATCAAACAAGCCGGGTTGCTGCGCCATCGTCCGCAGGAGGCGCTGCCTCTGCTGGAGCAGGCCCGCGCGGCGGCGCCGCGCCATCCGGTGCCGGTGATCGCGCTGTACCGTTTTTACTTTTATGGCCACCAGCTGGCCCTGGCCCGCGCCGCTGGCGAAGACGCACTGGCGATTGCCCGCACGGCGTTGGGGCCTGATTTTGGCGATGAGCCGCCCAGCGACGAAGCAGCGCGCGACGATGCCGCCGTGCGCTTTTACCTGTTTACCCTCAAGGGACTGGCTTATCTGAACCTGCGCCTGGACGATTTTGAAGAAGCCCGGCTCATGCTGGGTGAACTGCGCCGCCTGGACCCGCAGGACCGGGTGGGGGGTGCCTTGCTGTTGCAGGTGCTGGCGCGCCATGAGGCGGGAGACGAAGCCGATTCACTTGCGGCCTATCCGGTGCGCGGCTGGAGCGGAACCGGGCCTGCCCTATGAAAACACCGGGCGTTGCTGTCATGAACCATGCCTCGGGTGGTGGCGCGCTGCGCGCTCCGGCTGGCGACATTGCGCCGCAGCACTGGGAAGGCGGACCGCTGGATTGCGGCGCATGCGCTTATGCCCTGTTGCGGGAACTGCCCGGCGAGCAGGGCTGCGAGCCCGGCCATGCCTGCATGCAGGACATCTATGCGCGCTGGATTGACCGTTTCTTTCGCTGGCATCCGGCACTCGGGGATGAGCAGCTGGAGCATCCGTATTTCGAGGTTCGGGCCATTGCCGCCCGCCATGCCAGCGTGTTTCGCCTGGTGGCAATGATTGACGACCCGGACGAGACCGTGCGCCTGCAGATCGCATTGCGGCTGCCGCTGGCCCAACTGTCCAGACTGGCAACTGACCCGCACCGCGAAGTGCGCATCCGGGTCGCGCAGCGCCTGTCCCCCGTGGCGCTTGCCACCCTGCGCAACGACCCCGACTATGGCGTGCGCGAGTTGGTGGCCCTTCGCTTGCCGCTGGCCATTTTGCCGCTCATGGCGGGTGATCCTGACCGGGCCGTGCGCATGCGCGTGGCCCAGCGGCTGGAGATGCCGGCCTTGCTGCGCATGGCAAACGACGCCGAGGCGGAAGTGCGCCGCATCGTGGCCGAGCGCCTGCCTGCACCGCTGCTCTCGCGTCTGGCCACCGATGACGACTGGCGCGTGCGCTGGGAGGTCGCCCAGCGCGGCGATGCCGCCACGCTGCACGCTCTGCGCGACGACGAAGACGCTGAAGTCCGCCAGGCCGTGGCTGAGCGGCTGGGGCGTGCGGCAAACCGTGAAGTAACCCAACTGGGAGTGGTCCATGGCTGACATCAATCGCGACGACAACGAAATCGAACTGGCTTCCCCGCCGCGCTTCAAGTACGGCGAACGGGTGATTGCACGCTCGGTCATCCGCAACGACGGCACCTACAACGGCCGCGACATCGGCGAGGTGCTGGTCAACAAGGGCGAGATCGGCTACGTCATCAACATCAATACCTTTTTGCAGCAGTTCTACATCTATGCCGTGGACTTCGTCGATTCCGGCCACCGCGTCGGCATGCGGGCCAAGGAACTCTGCACGCTGGACAACCTGCCCGATGACGTGCTGGAGCAACTGGGCGCCAAAGCCACGGTGCTGAGCACACTCGGAAATGCCAAGCCACTTGAGGAGAAGTCATGAATGCCATGAAAGCCGCGACCCATATCGAACCCCGCGAGCCTGCCTATGCCTGGGGCCAGCGTGTCATCGCGCTGGATGACCTGGTGAATGACGGCAGCTACCCCGAACGCCCGGAGGACGCACTGCTGGCCGCCCGTGGCTCGGTCGGCGAAATCGTCAATGTGGGCCATGCGCAGGAGTTGAACGAGCCGGTGTATCTGGTGCAGTTCGACGGTTGCGTGGTCGGCTGCCTTGAAATTGAGCTGGTTCCGGCACCGCACGGATTGCTGCCGGAAACGGAGGAGGGGGCATGAACACCTCGAAGGCTGCGGCTGCTCCGGCCAGCGGCCCGGTAGCGGACTTCATGCAGCACCGTCTGGAGCGGGCCCTGCGTGAGCGGGTGCGCTACCGCTATGTCCAGCCGCTCGTACTGCGCGAAGGCAACAGTTTTCGCATCCAGAGCCCTTGCTGCTCGCGCAACGTGGACCCCAGCGGCGGCGTGATCGACATTGCGCTGCTGGTGCCCGGCGCTGCGCAGCGCTGGTGCCTGTCTGCGCGCGACCATGCCCGTGGCGCCTGGGTGCCCCGGTTTCAGGATGAACCGCTGGACGAGTTGCTGGACGCCCTGTGCGTTGACAACGAACGCCAGTTCTGGCCCTGAACTGAGTTGACGACACCCTGGCCATCACCATGATCTACCTCGACCACAACGCCACCACGCCGCCCGCACCTGCGGTCGTCGCCGCCATGCTGCCGGTGCTCTCCAGCCTGTGGGCCAACAGCTCTTCGCAGCACGGGCCGGGGCAGGAAGCCAAGCGTGCCTTGGGGGCGGCGCGTGCAACGGTGGCGCGGGTGCTGGGCTGCAAGCCTGTCGAGGTCATTTTTACCAGCGGCGCCACCGAGGCCAACCACATGGCCGTGCGCGGCCTGCTGGCCGCTGCCGCCCCCGAGCGCCAGCGCGTCGTCTTCAGCTGCATTGAACATGCTGGTCATCTGCGCCTGGCGCGGGCGCTGGCCGCGAGCGGTGTCCGGGTGGACTTTATCCCCGTGCTGGCTGACGGCACGCTTGATCTGCCCGCCGCCGCTGCGCTGATAGGCCCGGACGTGGCGCTGGTCTCGCTGATGGCCGCCAACAATGAAACCGGCGTCCTGATGCCGGTGGCAGAAGTCGCGGCGCTGGCGCAGGCCGCCGGGGCGCGGCTGCATGTGGATGCCACGCAGTTCATCGGCAAGCTGCCGTTTGTTTTTTCCACCTGCGGTGCTGATGCGGTGTCGCTGTCGGCGCACAAGCTGCAAGGCCCCAAGGGCGTAGGCGCGCTGCTGCTGCGCCAGGGAACGCCTTTCATCCCGCAAACGCTGGGCAGCCAGGAACGCGGCCGTCGCGGCGGCACCGAGAACCTGGCCGGCATCGTCGGGCTGGCGGCGGCGCTCGACCTGCTGGGTGATGTGAGCGCGGAAGCCGCCCGCGTGGCCGTCCTGCGCGACGAACTTGAAGCCGGGTTGAGCCGCGCGCTGCCCGCCACCCACATCTGGTGCCAGAGCGTGCCGCGTCTGCCCGGCACCAGTTACCTGCGTTTTGGCCAGTTATCAGTCGATGTGGTGCTGCAGCGGCTGGAGCGCCTTGGCGTGGCGGCATCGTCGGGCGCGGCCTGCTCCTCCGGCGGCAGCGAGCCCTCGCATGTCCTGACCGCGATGGGCGTTCCCGCCGACGAGGCGCTGGCCGCCGTGCGCCTGTCGCTCGGCCATACCACCACCGCTGAAGACGTGGCCTGCCTGCTGAATGCGCTGCCGCCGCTCCTGGCGCCGCTGCTGCATGAAGAAATGTTGATTGCTCCTTAAAGCGAACCCTGAACCTATGTTTACACCTACCAGGAGCCAAAGATGAAACTGATGATCCGCAAAGACAGCAAGGGCACGTTGACCGGCTATGTGCCCAAGAAAGACCTGGAGGAGCCCATCATCAGCATGGTCAACCCCGGCATGTGGGGCGGACTGGTGACGCTGGGGAACGGCTGGCAGTTCGATCTGCCCGTCATGCCCGCCGACACGCAGCTGCCCATCACCGTCGAAGCGCGCCGCCTCCCGGTGCTTGAGGACTAAGGAGCACCGCCATGGCCATGACTCCTGACTATCTGCGTGATGCCGGCGAAGTGATAGGCGCGGCGTCATCGCTTCGCGACGCGGCAGCGATCTGGCGCGCACGCGATCCCGACATGCGTGTCGTGCTGGTCGATGCGATGGACATGAGCGACGAAACCCCCGCGCTGCTGCTGGGCACCCGCCGCATTTATCTGGCGACCTCGAACGGCCATTGCTGGTCCATCACCCAGCAGCCCGAAGAGGCGACAGCACTGATTCTGACCCAGGACTAGCCATGGAAATCGACGCCATCTCCCTGTTTGAACCCGAATGCGGCGACCGCGAGATCGAACTCGTCTGTGCCGTGCTGCAGTCAACCCGCTGGGGCGATGGCCCGATGCTCGACTCCTTCGAGCGCGCCTTTGCCGGCTGGGTCGGGCGCAAGTACGCCGTGGCCGTCGGCAGCGGCACGCTGGGCACCTGGATTGCACTGCGGGCCATGGGCATTGGCCCCGGCGACGAGGTGATCTGTACCTCGCATGCCTGGCATCAGGTAGCGCAGGCCATCACGCTGGCGGGCGCGACCCCGGTGTTTGCCGACATCGACTACTGGACCGGCAGCCTGAGCCCTGAAAAGGCCGCACTCAAAATCACCCCCAACACCCGCGCCATCCTGGCCGGCAACACCAACGGCCATCCGGCCGACTGGGAGCCATTGCGGGCACTGGCCGATGCACACGGCCTGAAACTCATCGAAGACAGCACCGAAGCGCTGGGTTCGCGCTACAAGGGCCAGTGCGTGGGCAGCTTCGGCGACGTGGCGGTGTTTGATTTTTCCCTGCCCTCGGCGCTATGCACCGGCGAGGGCGGCATGCTGGTCACTGACGACGATGAGCTGGTTCACGAGCTGCGCTACCTGCGCCAGCGCCGCATTGCCGACCGCAACTCGGTCTCGGTCGGCTCTCGGGTGCCGCTGCAGGCTGGCATGAGCGAGCTGACCGCCGCCCTGGGGCTGGCCCAGCTGGCCAGCCTGGACGAACGCCTGGACATGCGCCGGGAAGTCGAAGGCTGGTATCTGGCGCACATGGAGAGCTTTGAGGGCGTCAAGCCGCCCTACATCAGCGAGAACGTCGATGAGGTCAACTGGATGCTCTATGTCGTGCATCTGGGCAAGCGCTTCACGCTCAGCGCCCGGGCGCAGATGATTGACGACCTGAAGGCCAGCGGCGTCGAGACCGCCGCCTACAGCCACCCGCTGCACCAGCAGTTTTACTACATGAATACGGGCGGCGCCATCGGGCACCAGCGCGGCCTGCTGCGCGACACCGACCGCATCGGCGACCGCGCCCTGGCGCTGCCGCTGCACACCCAGCTCGACGAAACACAGATCCAGTACATCGTCACCACGCTCAAGGACACCGCGACCAATGTCGGTGCCGGCGCAGCCATTTACCTCTGAGGACTTCACCATGAACGCTTTGATCCATGACATTGCCCAACAGCTTGACGCAGGCACTGTCATTCCTTACCTTGGACCTGACATGCTGTCGCTGTGCCGCGACCTCAAGGTGCCCGCCACTCCGCTGGCGCTGGCCGAGATCATGACCTCCAAGGTCAGCGTGCCGCACAAGATTCGCAAGCGCCTGACCCAGGCCGCGCAGTTCATCGAGAACTTCAAGCACCGCAAATCGGTGGTGCATCTGATGAACGAGGCCTTTGCCGCCACGCCAGCCCCCTCGGCCTTTCACCTCGCCCTGGCGGGCAGTGGGGCCGGGCTATGGGTGGACACCTGGTATGACGACACGATGGCTGCCGCGCTTGCGCAGACCCAGTCCGCCAGCGACTGGGTGCAGGTGCAGGGCCTGTCGCAGTCCGAACATTTTGGTCACTGGACCGGCGTGTATGCAGGCGATGGCGCCTTGCTGCCCGAGATGCCCGCCGATGCTGCCCGCATTCTCTACAAGCCCATCGGCAGCCACGGCCCGGCCGGCAACTTTCTGGTGTCCGACAGCGATTACGTTGAAGTGCTGACCGAGATTGATATCCAGACGCCGATTCCGGCTGCCGTGCAGGCCTGGCGCACCGGCCGCAACTTCCTGTTCCTGGGCTGCCGCTTTGACGACCAGCTGACGCGCTGCTTTGCGCGCCAGATCATGAAACGCTCGTCCGACCGCCACTGGGCCGTGCTGCCCGAAGAACCCACCCGCATGGAGGCGCGCTTTCTGCAGGAGCAGGGCATCACGCGCATCAACATGCCGCTGGCACAGTTTGCCGACGCGCTGATGGAGGCCATGCAGCCGGCGCTGGCGGCTTGAAGACTTTCATTCGTTTTCCGTTCCTTTCCCAACCCACCCACCCACTAAAAATCATCATGACGACACTTACCACCCCTGAATCTGCACAAACCATCATGACGACCATGACCGTCATGCCATCCGGCAAGTCCTATCAAGTCGCTGCCGGCACGACCTTGCTCAAGGCCCTGCAATCCGTCGGCGAGCCGATCAAGAGCAAATGCGGTGGCGAAGCCAAGTGCGAACAATGCCACGTCTTCGTGACGTCAGGTCGCAAGACCCTGTCCAAGATCAAGGCTGCGGAAAACGAAAAGCTCGACGGCATGGTGGGCATCAGTTCCAACTCCCGCCTGGCCTGCCAGGCGGTGCTTGGAACAGAGCCGATCACCGTGGAATTGATCGCCTGAAGCCGCACCATGGCTGAAGCAGTGCCCCTTCCGGTTGTCCGGGTCTTTGATGTCGCCATCGTCGGCGCTGGGCTGTGCGGGCTGGCGCTGGCGCGCAAGCTGGTCGCCGATGGCCTGGATGTACAAGTGATTGACGCACGCGAGCGCCTCGGCGGGCGCGTGCATACCCGGTACTGCGAAGCCACCGGCCAGGCCCTGGACCTTGGTCCTGCCTGGTTTTGGCTTGAAACCGAGCCGCGCATCACGGCGCTGCTGAGCGAGCTGGGCCTGGCCAGTCAGCCTCAGGCTGACCCTGGTGATGCGCTGTGGCTGGCTGACCCCAGCCAGCCGCCCGAACGCCGCGTCGAATCCGGTGGCGTGCATGTCGGCGCCCGCCGTATCAAAGGCGGCACCGGGCAACTCATCAAAGCGCTGGCGGCAGATTTGCCGCCCGGCTCTGTGCGCCTCGGCGTAGCGCTGCATGCGTTGCGCGACCGCGGCGCCTTTATAGAATTACTGCCGGCCACCGGGCACCCCGTCAGGGCGCGCCAGGTGGTGCTGGCGATGCCGCCGCGCCTGGTGCATGAGCGGCTGCAGTTTGACCCTCCGCTGTCCGCCGCCGTACAGGATGCGCTGGCAGCCACACCAACCTGGATGGCTGCGCAGGCCAAGGCTGTGACCACCTTTGCCCAGCCGTTCTGGCGCGCGGCAGGCCATTCCGGCAATGCGTTTGTGCGCCATACCCAGGCCGTGCTGAGTGAAGTATTTGATGCCAGCGAAGGCGATGCCGGCGCGCTCGGCGGCTTTATCGCCCTGAATGCAGCCCAGCGCGAAAACTTCAGGCGTGGCCTGCCCATGCTGATTGACAGCCAGCTGGCCCAGCTTTACGGCCCGCAGGCGCATCATGGTCATCAATTCGTGCAGGACTGGGCCGAGGAGACCTGGACCTGCAGCGTCGCCGACCGTGCCAGCCCGCCCGAGCCGCCACAGGCCAGCCCTTTGCTGCGCCAGCCGCTGTGGGCCGGCCGGGTGTTTTTTGGAGGCAGCGAGACGGCCGCCCACGGCGCAGGCCATATGGAAGGTGCGCTTGAAGCGGCAGACCGCATTGCCCATGCAGTATCCCGGCCCAAAACCAGAACAGGCATTGACATGAGACCCGCAGCGCTACATCTGGCACGGCCTGCGGATGGCACGCGCGCCGAGGCCATCGGCGTCTTTGCCGCCAGCGTTCTGACGCTTCGCGGCCTGGCGCCCGAACGCTACCGCCTGCACCTGACCCGGCAACTGGCAAGCCAGCAATTCGAGCAACTTACCCAGCGTGCCCTGCTTGCCACGGCCGATCAGGCGTACAGCGAGTCCCTGGTTCGTCTGGACCATTTGTTGTCGGCGCTGGATGTAGCCAGCACTGAGGCGGTGAATGGCCGTCACGCGCTGACAACTGCGCTGCTGGCGCCCTTTGAGGGCTGGAATAAAAGCCTGCTGGAGGCCGCGTTGAGCTTTAACGGCACTTCCTGCGCGTTGTCCAATTTTCCGCTGGAACATCAGCCCGATGCCGGCCTGCTGCGCGCCATTACCCTGGATCTGGCCGCCGCCTGGCGCGAATTCGCGCTTGAACTCAATACGCGGCTGCTGGCAGCTTCTGGCACAGCGCAAATCGTTTAAAGCGCATGACCTCACTCATCACTACGGCCCTGCTGGGTTTGATTGAGCAGGCTGGCACCGCCATCGCCACCTTGACTGAGGGGCTGGAGCGGAACGAGTTGCTGCGCTCACGCCTCACACGCACTGAAGTGCTGCGCCAGTTGAAGCTGCTGGCCGACAGCGTGGCGCAGCTTGAGCCTGCTGCGCGCAGTGAGATGCCTGAGCTGGACTGGAGTGGCTGGGACGCGATGTGCCCACGGTTTTCCGGCCCACCCGGCGAGCCGCTCGACGATGCCTTGTGGTTTGCCTGTGAATCCCTGGTGCCTGCCACCCTGCTGTGGCTGCGTGTTTACCAGCAGAGCCAGCCGATGCTTTTCCGGATGACGCCTTGAACCTTCCATTTACAGCAGAACGGTTTGCAGCGCTTGGCGCACCCTATGTGCAGCCTGTGGCGGCGCTGCCGTTGCCGGATGCCCAGTTGCTGTTCCTCAATACCGGACTGGCTAACGAAATTGGCCTGAACCTGCCGTGGGAGGATCGTCTGGCTGTGCTGCATCTGCTGTCTGGCAATGCGGCCTGGCCGGGCCAGTCTGCCACTGCTTCGGCCTATGCCGGTCATCAGTTCGGAAACTGGGTGCCACGGCTGGGAGACGGGCGGGTGTTGACCTTGGCAGAGTGGCTGGCGCCCGACGGTAGTCCGGTTGAGTTGCAGCTCAAGGGCGCCGGACCCACGCCCTATGCGCGTGGCAGCGATGGCCGCGCCACGCTGGCCTCGTCGGTGCGCGAGCTGCTGGCCTGCGAAGCGCTGCATGCGCTGAGCGTGCCGACCACCCGCGCCCTGTCGCTGGCGGTGTCACCCCTCGTGATACAGCGCGACGATCTGCAAACGGCTGGAGTGCTAAGCCGCACCGCGCCTTGCTTTGTGCGCTTTGGCCACTTCGAGTTCCATGCCCACCATGGCACGCCGCAGCAACTGGCAGCGCTGGCCGATCACGTCATCGAACATCACTTTCCCTATCTGAAAAATCATCCCCGGCGTCATGCCGCCTGGCTGGCTGAAGTGATTGACCTCACGGCCGCGCTGCTGGCCCACTGGCAGACGCTGGGGTTTTGTCACGGCGTGCTCAACACCGACAACCTGTCGGTGCTGGGCCTGACGCTGGACTACGGCCCGTATGGCTTCATGGAACGCTTTCGCCCGCACCATGTCTGCAACGCATCCGATACCGAGGGGCGTTACGCCTACACCGCGCAGCCTGCCGTCGGGCGCTGGAACTGCGCCCGCCTGCTGGACGCATGCCTGGGCCTGCTTGCCCCGCAACCAGAAGCCGCTCGTGAACAGGCGCAGGCGCTGTTGGCGCGCTACGACGAGGTGTACAGCCAGGAAGTAATGCGCCGCTGGCGCGCCAAGCTCGGACTGCGCCAGGCGCGCGCTGGCGACGCGGACCTGCTCAACCGCTGGCTCACGCTGCTGCAGCGTGGCAAGGCCGATTTCACGCTGGCCTTTCGGCGTCTGGCTGATGTTATTCAAACGGACCCGGCCGAGGCGCTGCCATTTCTGCCGCCAGGACAAGATGGCGCGCTGCGTGACTGGCTCCATGACTGGCGTACTCGCCTGGCCGGCGAAGGCTGCCAGCCTGCCGAGCGCGCCGCCGCGATGCGCCGCGTCAATCCCTGCTACGTGCTGCGCAACCACTTGGCCCACGCTGCGATTGAAGACGCGCAGCGCGGATCCAGCACGGAGCTACACAGCCTCCTGGCCATACTGGCCCGGCCGTTTGATGAGCAGGCAGGGGCGGAGCGCTATGCCGCACCGCAGGCGGAGGGTGGCGAACTGGCGATTGGATGTATGGCTTAGGCTTTTTTTATTTACTGTTTAGCTCGACTTTATCCATTCGACAAGGTGCGCTTGCAAAGTTAATCCCGTGCTTATCCGGTTGACTCCCAAGCCCCACCATATGGTATCGCCTCAACCACCGGCCCAGAAAATGCCTCGGCTACAGAACACCACACGAAGTTTTTATGGAGCAGCTTCAACTGCACAATCAATCGGTTGCACTTCAGACTTGAATCCGCCAAGCAACAGAGGCAAGCGCGCCAACACAAACCTCTGTCATTGAATCAACCGCTGCATGCAAGTAAGTCTGCTCCTGCACCTCAACCTGCAAAGCGTGGCTTGACAGGCCGTCGTCTCGTCGGCTGGCTATCAACAACGTACTGCTGCGCGTCCCGTAAGCATGCTCGGGGAAGTCCACAAAAGCGCTGGACAAAGCCAATTCCATCGTCTCGGGCAGACCTGTGGCCGGCAATTCGCCAAGAGGCGCCCGATTGCGGTTGGCCAGCGCTGTCCAGAGCGGCCTTCGCAAGGCCTCCAGGTCATCCATTTTCGTTTCCTGACGCAAAGCAGCTGACAAGGCATTTTTCAATTCGAGCGTTTTGGGCCAGGGCGTGTCAAGCGCGGCATTCGATAGTCCATACACGCCAGGCGCCAGCGCTTGTGCATGCCAGCCTGAAGAAAAATCTGCTGCCCTGTTGGTCAACCACGTCCAGGCGTTGCGCTGAACATCGCCAAGCACCAGGTTAAAGCCGCCATAAGCGCCATCATCCTTTTCCAGTGACGCGACAAAACTCTTGGCATCAGCATCGGCTTCAAGCCAGCGCATCACCAGTTCTCCACGGGAAAACGCGGCCGCTTTCGGCCCGGCTTGGCGCACATTCGTCAAAAAAGCCACGCGTCCACCCGGCGTCATTCCCAGCCAGGTTCCGCCTGCGCGCAAATCGCGTCCCGAGATGATTTCCTTTCCATCGGAGGTTTGCCATCTGGCGAGCGGGAGCGTCGGACGGCTTAAAAACTCGTCCCGATTCGATGCAATCACCAAGGGCCAACGCTGCGAAGCACCGATGGCAAAGGCAATCAGGCACATGGCAAAACCCTGGAGGCGACAAGTTTAAATATCGGCAAGCAAAGCGTAGGGGAGCGGCAGCAGCGTCAATGCCGGGCCTGTCACGCTGCCCAAAGTCAGGCGCTTTTCATCGGCATGTTCTGCCGCATCAGCCGCCGCAGAAGTCTGTATTGACACAATCGCGTCAAAACCGCCCGACGGATTGGCGGCCGCCGCAGCAACCAGGCCGCAAGGCTGCTCGGCATCCTTTGCATGAAACACTTCCTGCCCAACGGCCGGCACTGCATCGGCATGCACCAGGTAAGCGCGCCGCTTGAGCGTGCCGCGATACTGGCTGCGCGCCACGATCTCCTGGCCGGGATAGCAGCCTTTCTTGAAATTCACGCCGCCCACCGATTCATAGTTGAGCATCTGCGGCACAAAAGCCTCAAAGATAGGCTGGGTGATCATGGCAATACCCGACTGCACTTCAAGCCAGTTCCAGGTTTCCAGGTCAATGCTTGCAGCCTGTGGCGCCGGTGAACTGGCAGGTGCGCACCATAGGGCGCGCAGCTGATCGGCACCGGGGTAAAGAAAGACGATATTTGCATCACCAATATCAGCTTTAGCCCATGCTGGCTGTGTGCTACCAGCTATACTTTCAATAGCGCTACCCGCTATGCCATAGAGTGAGAATTCGGCACTCGCATCGCTCAATTTGGCCTTGGCGCGCATGACAAACATGGACAGGCGCTTGAGCGTGGCAGCCAGAATGTCACGGCTGCAGACCAGCAAAACTTCCTCCTGGCTGCGTTTGAACATGATGAAGCTGGCCTGCATCCGGCCCTTGGCATTGCAAAACGCTGCCAGATGGGCTTGCGTCAAGTCCAGCAAAGCCACATCTTGCGTCAACTGGCCTTGTAAAAATTTCACCGCATCCTCACCAACGGCTCGAATGAGCCCAAGGTTCGTCAATTTCACAATGCCAGAAATGGCGGCAGGAGGAGTTGGGCTGGTCAGGGTCATGGAGTTGTCCGTTGTAGTGGTGTAGATGGCCTGAATTATCATAGCCCCGTGGTTTTCCGGTTTCGTTGCTGAAAAGGTAGCTGGGTTGTGCGTCGTGTTTTTACAAGTCTGCTGATGGTATTGTTTACCGCGGTGCTGCTGCTATTGGGCGCAGCCTGGTGGTGGCTGCACGAACCCATGGCGCTGCGGTTGCAGCCAGGCAACCCGGTGATTGACCTTGAAATTGAACATGGCACAACGGCCAATGGCGTGGCTGAAGCCGTGGTCGCCAGCGGCACTGACGTGCCGGTGCTTTTGTTGCAGGCATGGTTTCGTGTCTCGGGACAGGCCCGGCTGATCAAGGCCGGCAGCTATGAGCTGGTTCCCGGCACCACGCCGCGCAAACTGCTGAGCATGCTGGTGCGCGGCGAGGAAACGCTCAAAAGCATCACACTGGTCGAAGGCTGGACATTTTTTCAGGTTCGTGCGGCGCTACAAAAAGCAGAGCAGCTAACGCCCGATACCATTGCGCTAAGCCCCGAAATCATCATGGAAAAGCTGGGCAAGCCCGGCGTGCATCCTGAAGGACGGTTTTTCCCCGACACCTATACCTATGCGAAAGGCTCCAGTGATCTGGCCGTGCTCAAGCGCGCTGCCCGCGCCATGGACAAGCGGCTCGATGCCGCCTGGAGCCTGCGAAGCCCCGACACGCCCCTCAAGTCACCCGATCAGGCGCTGATTCTGGCCAGCATTGTCGAGAAGGAAACCGGAAAAGCCTCCGACCAGGCACAAATTGGCGGTGTTTTCAGCAATCGCCTGCGTATCGGCATGCCGTTGCAGACGGACCCCAGCGTGATTTATGGTTTGGGCGCCAGGTTTGATGGCAACCTGCGCAAACGCGACCTGCAACAGGACACGCCTTACAACACCTACACCCGCACCGGACTGCCGCCAACGCCCATCGCAATGCCCGGAAAAGCCGCCTTGCTGGCCGCCGTGCAGCCCGCGCAGACCAAGGCGCTTTACTTTGTCTCGCGCGGCGATGGCAGCAGCGAGTTCAGCGACAACCTGGACGGGCACAACCGTGCCGTCAACAAATACATTCGAGGCCGATAGACAATCATGACCCACCACGGCCTTTTCATCAGTTTTGAAGGTATCGACGGCGCCGGAAAATCGACGCACATTGCCAGTCTGGCCGATGCCTTTCTGTCAGAGGGCAGGGCAGTGACCCTGACGCGCGAACCGGGCGGCACCTTGCTGGCTGAAAAATTGCGCGGCATTTTGCTGGACGATGCGATGGATCCGCTGACCGAGTCGCTGCTCATTTTTGCTGCCCGGCGGGACCATCTGGTGCGCGTGATCGCGCCGGCCCTGCTGCGCGGCGACGTGGTGCTGTGCGACCGTTTCACCGATGCGACCTTTGCCTATCAGGGCGCCGGGCGCGGCTTTGACCTGAAGGTGCTGGCAACGCTGGAGCGCTGGGTGCAATCCGATGAAGGCCTGTTGGGCGACCCGGCCGGCAATCAGCCGATGAAGCCCGAGGTTGAAACCGTCATCGAGCCGCACCTGACGGTCTGGTTCGACCTGCCGCCCGAACAAGCCGCCTTGCGCCTGGCGGGCAAGCGTGTGCCCGACAGGTTCGAGTCGCAGCCGGTGGAGTTTTTCCGCCGTGTTGCCAAGGGTTACGCTGATCGCCAGCTCGGTCATCCCGAACGCTTCGCCCGGATCGACGCCTCGCAAACCCGTGAAGCCGTATGGCAGGGCGTTTGGCAGGTGTTTGTCGAAAAGGGATGGCTGCAAGCAGCTGCCTTGCCATGAGCAACCAGAGTTCATCCCCGGATGCTTCCCGGCGCCTCGCACCCTGGCTGCAAATCCAGCTCGAAAGCCTTCTGGCGCAACGCGGCCATGCCTGGCTGCTGGGCGGGCCGTCGGGACTGGGGCAGTTTGAGCTGGCGCTGGCGCTGGCAACCGCCTGGCTGTGCGAGCAGCCGACGGCACAGGGCGCTTGCGGCCACTGCGGCAGTTGCCATGCCGTCCAGGTTCATACCCATGCCGACCTTTGCATGTTGCTGCCCGAAACCCTGTCGCTGGCGCTGGGTTGGCCACTGGACGAAAAAACACAGGACGAGCTGGACAGCAAAAAACGCAAACCCAGCAAGGAAATCAAGGTTGATGCAGCACGCGAAGCGGTGTCATTTACCCAGTTCACCCGTTCGCGCGGAACGACCAAGGTTGTCCTGGTTTTTCCTGCCGAACGCATGAACCACATCACGGCCAACACGCTGCTGAAAACCCTGGAAGAGCCGCCAGGTGCGGTCAAATTCATTCTGGCAACCGAGGCGGCGCATCAGTTGCTGCCGACGATCCGCAGCCGCTGCCTGGGCCACACCATGGTATGGCCTGATTTTGAACAGGCTTTAATCTGGCTGGGCAGTGAAACTGCCCGCAAGAATGGCGCAGAAGGCAGTCTGAAAAAGCCGCTTCATTCGCCTGAAGCGGCTGATTTAAAGACGCTGTTGCTTGGGGCGGGCGGCCGGCCCGCAGACGCGCTGACGTGGGCACAAAACAGTCCGGCCGCTGATGCGGCGGCGCATTGGAAAGCCTTGCCCAAGGCCATGGCCCGGGGCGATGTAAGCGCCCTGACTGACTGGGCGCCAGCCACTGCGGTGGATGCCTTGCAAAAGATTTGCCACGACATGTGGGCTGTCCGGGTGGGTGCCTCACCGAGGTTTTTCAGCGCAAAAGACCTGCCTGCATTGGCGTCAGGCAAGCCGGGCTGTGCGCCTCAGAATTCGCCAGGCGCTGGCCTGCATGCGCTGGCCAGTTGGTCCAGAGACCTGAATGCCATTGCCCGTACCGTCGAGCATCCCTACAACCCGGGCCTGCTGATTGAATCCCTGGTCAGCCGTGCAAAGACGGCCCTGAGTGCCAGATAAACCCTCATGGAACAGCTCAATGTGCTTCCACGATTTGCAGCCAAACCCATAAAACCGCGTCATGAGCACAAAACCTCTCTCCAGTTCTGCTGCCTCTACAGCATCCAGGCCCAGCATCGTCCAGTTGGTCATCAAGGAAAAAGGCGAGCTTTATGCTGCCTATATTCCGCTGTTCAAAGACGGCGGCATCTTCATTTCAGCCACCCGCGATTACAAGCTTGGCGATGATGTCTATATTTTGCTGACGCTTCCGGATGAAACGCAACGCTATCCGGTAACGGGTAAAGTGGCCTGGATCACGCCAGCCCATGCTGCTGGAAACCAGACGCAAGGAATTGGTGTGAAATTTCCTTCCGACGAAAAATCGATCTTGCTCAAGGCCAAGATTGAAGAGATTTTAGGTTCCCATCTCGCTTCGAATCGTCCGACGCATACCATTTGAATATCATCTACATAATTTAAATTAATGTTTACAGATTCACACTGTCATTTAAGCTTTCCAGAACTCGAAAAAAACATCGTAGCAATTCGACAAGCCATGCAAACGGCTCAGGTCAGCAGGGCATTGTGTATTTGCACCACTCTGGAAGAGTTTGAGACGGTTCACCGACTGGCGACGGCCTACGAAAATTTTTGGTGTACGGTCGGCGTTCACCCTGACAACGAAAATGTGCGGGAGCCAAGCTTTGACGATCTTGTAAGACTCGCAGGCATGGAAAAAGTAGTCGGTATTGGCGAAACCGGACTGGACTATTACCGGCTGGGCGAGCGGACTGTTGCCGGTATGGAGTGGCAAAGAGAACGCTTTAGGGTTCATATCCGCGCAGCGCGCCACACTGGAAAGCCGCTGGTTATCCATACCCGGAACGCATCAGAAGACACATTGGCCATTTTGAAGGAGGAGGGTGACAGCGTGGGAGAAAACGAGCGAGCGCGTGGTGTTTTCCACTGTTTCACCGAAACCCAGGCTGTTGCCCGCGCAGCACTGGATATCGGTTTCTATATCTCGTTCTCAGGGATCATCACTTTTAAAAATGCAGCCGATATTCGGGAGGTAGCCCGTTTTGTGCCTCTTGACCGGCTGTTGATCGAAACCGACAGTCCCTACCTGGCGCCAATGCCTCATCGCGGAAAGACCAATAACCCGTCTTATGTGCCTTTGATAGCACAAAAAATCAGCGAAATCAGACAGGTTTCCATCGATGTAATTGCACAGGCCACCAGCCACAATTTTGAGCAATTGTTTACAGGTGTAAAACCATGACCCGATGGTTGCGCGGTTTTCTTGGGAAGCTGTCTATCCTTCTGGTTTTTACTGGCGCTGGCTTGGCTTGTGCCGGCTCTTATGATGATTTTTTCAATGCTGTCAAGCAGGACAATCAAGGCAAGGTAAAGGAGCTTCTTCTGCGGGGTTTTGATGCCAACACAATAGGGCCCAAGAACCAGACCGGGTTATACCTTGCCTTGAAAGAACCGTCGCCCAAAGTGGCACAGGTTCTGATCGAATGGCAAAAAACCGATGTGAACAAGCTCAACGCGCAGGGCGAAAGCGCACTGATGCTGGCAGCACTCAAGGGACAGCTGGAATTGGCTGAAAAACTGATCAAAAAAGGAGCCGACATAAATAAAACCGGCTGGACACCTCTGCATTACGCCGCCAGCGCAGGACAGACAAGACTCATCAGCTTGCTGCTTGAAAACAACGCATACATAGATGCAGAGTCGCCAAACGGCACTACGCCATTGATGATGGCCGCAATGTATGGTTCGGCTGCATCGGTGAGCCTATTGCTCCAGGAAGGTGCAGACGCAAAACTTAAAAATCAGCAAGGACTCACGGCCCTGGAGTTTGCCCAGCGCGGCAACCGACCTGATGCAGCAGCAGCAATTGCAGCAGCCATAAGAAGCGAGCGGCCACCTGGTCAATGGTGAGAGGAATGGGTAAATGCTGCTAGCAGCCCGTCGGACTTTCCCGTTTGATGGCAATTTTGCTTAAAAAAAGGCACTTTTGATGCTCCAATTTCGATGGAGGGTGTCCGACATGCATAAAAAAATATTTGACGACCTTGTGACGCGTTTGATTTTGCTAAGTCCGACAGCCTCCTAGGCCGTGTTCGGAAAGTCAATGGAGCTATTTCATGGTGCCGGCGATGTGCACAAAGCCCAAAAACGTGACGTCGAGCTTGTCATGGCGGGTGGCCCACGCGGCGAAAGACCTTCATGCGCTGGAAAAGGTTTTCCACCAGGTGGCGAGCCTTGTAGCGGTGCGTGTCCAGGTCGCACAACTTCAGCGCATCAAACTTTCCGAACACGGCCTAAACATACCGACAAAAGTACCATCTTTTTGTTGAAACGATGGTTTGGTCTGCCCGGAGGGGATCGAACCCCCGACCCTCAGCTTAGAAGGCTGATGCTCTATCCAACTGAGCTACGGGCAGATATAAAAAAAGCCCACCAAGTGAGCTTTTTAAATTTGTTATTGGTCGGAGTACAAGGATTCGAACCTTGGACCCCCTGGTCCCAAACCAGGTGCGCTACCAGACTGCGCCACACTCCGACAAGTTGATTATTATAGTCCGAAAAATAGCAATTTATCCAACCCTGACACTTTTTTAAGATATGACCTTACGCAGCCGCCTGAAACTTCTAAAGCTGATCAAAAGCGCTGCGGGTGGCATTGATGAGAAGCTTGAACCTCAGAGCAAAGGAGTTGATCTTGTTTTTGACGCTCAAGCATTCGAGTTTGAAGACGGCATAAATGGCCATAAAGACGTGCTTGCTTTGGGTTCTCAAATCCTGCGCATACGCTTAAACGAAATCGCTCGAAAAGGTTTTCCACCAGGTGGCGAGCCTTGTAGCGGTGCGTGTCCAGGCCGCGCGGGTTCTTTTTGCGGTTGACCCGGCAGGCGATGATGACCTCCATGCCTTGATTTTGTGCAGCCTGGACAATTTTGTCCGAGTCGTATGCTTTGCCAGCCAAAAGCGCCTTGGCCTGCAGTCCATCAAGCACTGCTTTAGCGCTCAAAAAGCGTGCGGCGGTCATCTGAAGCTTTTTCTCCAGGTCGCACAACTTCAGCGCATCAAACTTTCCGAATACGGCCCAATCTTCCACGATGTATATTATGTTAACTATTGGCGGGCACTTTGCCCTTTTTTACTTTCTGACTAACTATCCTGCAACTTCCTCATACACCCTGAACGTAACCGTAGGCACGGTGAAATCATCAAAAGATGCACCCAATGCCATTTCTCCATCCGGTAGCAATGCACAATCCTGGCGGCGCAAGGCTATGACGGCCTTGCTATCGGCAAAACGTACCCAGGTTCCATAACTGCTGATGTCTTCAAGATAGAGCTTTCCAGCACGCCACTCGATCAGGGCATGTTTGCGCGAAACTCTCGGATCCTGCACGACAAACTGGGCATCGGCATCACGGCCGAGAAAGACGGGAAACTCGGCGGAGGTAAACCTCGCACTGATATCAAGCCAGGACAACTCGATGCAGGCTGGTTTCATATTTTTCCTGGCCACAGGCATAAACATCAGGCTAGCAGGCATCGTAAAAAGCTCGGACAGCACTTCGTCCTGCCATTCAATACGATACACAACACAGGATTCAGTCCGGCCCCTGATCACCATGGCACCCATGCTACGAGCACGCACCATGAAGTCGTCGGGCAACTGCTGCATGACGGTTTCACTTGCCAATATCTGCTCGGAACCCGAAAGATCGCTCAGGCGCGAGGCCAGATTGACAGCATCTCCATAACAGTCACCGTTCTGCTCGACGACATCGCCACGGGCCATGCCCACCTGCAGCCTCATTTTGAGGGGGAGCTGGCCAATTGTGGATTCGGGCATAGTGGACTCGTTGAAGCTCACTGGCAGCATCAACTGCATGGCGGCTCTCCTGGAACAGGATGAGCACACCGTCGCCCAGGTATTTCACAACGTGCCCACCATGGCTTTCGCAAACCACACCGATCCACTGTGTCAGCCGTGTGATCGCCTGAGTTGCCTTGACGTTACCCAGTTCTTCGAAAACACCAGTGCTTCCGGTAAGGTCTGCAAATACGACGGTAAGTTCTGCCATGGGCCGTTGAAAATCCCTGTTGTGGTTTGTTCAATTACAACATTTTAATTTTCAGTGCAGATGACCCCATAGGAAAAATGCATCCCGACCTTCCACAGCTAGAGTGACAGATTGCCCCACGGGAAGAAGTACCTTGGTTGCCACATGGCCAAATGGCAACCCCGTCAACACCTTCGCGCTTACTTGGGTTTGCATCCAGGAAACAACGCTGGCCAGCTTGTAGCCTTTGTCGTGAGGCACGAGTTTGTAACGACTGAACTGACCAAAAATGATTGCTTTTTGCTGTGACAGGATGCCGGCTTGCAGTAATTGCGCGAGCATGCGCTCGATGCGGTAAGGGTGCTCGCCAACATCTTCAATGAACAGGATGCCATCTTTGACGGCTGGCAAATAAGGCGTTCCAACCAGTGAAGCGAGCATGGCCAGATTACCACCCCAAAGTACAGCATTGTTGATGCTATAAGCAGCATTTATCGCTGTTGCGCTTGCACTGTCTAGGCCAACAGCTATCGAATTAATAGCTGGTTTTGGAAGTTTCCAGCCGCTGCCCTCGCCCTGCCCTGTGATCAGGTCGTCAAAACAGGCTTCCATGATGTCGTCGGCACCTCCATCCGCACCGAAATCTTCTCCAAGAGATGGACCGGCCCAGGTGACAGCGCCAGTTTTGGCCAGCAAAGCCATCTGAAAAGCGGTGAAGTCGCTGAAACCGACAAACTGCATGCCTCCGGCAATCGCTTTTGCAACGGCTTTGTAATCGATCGCCGGCAGGATGCGCGTCAGCCCATAACCGCCACGAGAAATCAGCGCTACGTCGGCGCCGCTGCTTGCGGCACGGTGGATGGCGGCAAGCCGCACTTCGTCGTCGCCGGCAAAACGCTGGTGGGTTGCAAGAGCGGCTTCATCGACCTCGACCTCGTAGCCCAATGTTTTAAGACGCTTGAGCCCACGTTTGAAGGCTGCTTTGTCGCGTACCGCACTGGAGGGGGAATAAATATAGATATGTTTTTTCACAGTGCCAGTATCTCATTGGCTGGATTGAAGTGTGATTATTCATTGTTTGAATAAATATGTAGATTACATTTTTAGCTGATGAGATTATCCATACTCATCAACAGCTTCCGCCACTCCGTGAGGTATCAGTTCAAATGACTGCGATCACGCCAGAACTGTTCGGCTTCAGCAGCAATTCCCAAAGCAACACCATTTTCAAAATCGGACGCCATGGCAGCAAACGCACGCAGTCCGGCGCAGTAGCCTTTGCCGGGAAAAGGTATTTCATAAGCCACATCGGTTGCAGCATTGACAGGCTCATGCAGGCGCGTCAAATCCTGGCCCATTTGTTTCCACAGCAAAAAACCATCACTGAGCGGCATCTCATCGCTCATCGTGAGCCCATCGGCATTCATGAGCCGCAGGCCCCGGTAACGCAGCGGCGCAGCCATGGTGAGCGTCAATCCAAGCAAATCACCCTGCACCGGCAGCAGTAGCACGATGTTTTGCAGATCCAGCTTTTCAACCAGTTCGAGCAGCATCTGGCGATGCCGGCTGAAGGTATGAAACCGGTCCTTCTTGGGCTTGTCGCTTTTTCCAAAACCGATCAGGTCAGGCGCCACCACCCGCTGGCCGGCCTGCAGCAAGAGCGGTATCAGGTGGCGAAAAGCATAGCTCCAGCCCCTGCCGCCATGCAGGCAAAGGTAGCTTGCCCCGCCCTGCTCCATCGTATGCGTCTGCTCATCCAGATAGTGCATGCGCAAGCCGCCCAGGGCCGGCAGATTGCTGAGGTAATGCGGCCGCCACGGATAAACGGACAAGCCTTCAAAAGCAGCGTCAGGCGTGCGCAGCGCATCGTCGCGTAGCGGATGATGCTGCCGTACCGTTTCTCGCTGGTCGGCACGACGCTGGCGAAAAAAGTCCTGCAACAATTCGCGCCCTGCATCGGCCAGTACTCCGCCGTGCAATTCGGTCTGGTGGTTCAGTTGCGCTTGCGCAAACAGGTTGATGACCGAACCGGCCGCACCTGTCTTGGGTTCAGGCGCACCAAACACCACGCGCTTGAGCCGGGCGTTCAGCATGGCTCCGCTGCACATGGCGCAGGGCTCAAGCGTGACAAACAGCTCGCACTCGTCCAGCCGATAATTTCCCAAGACATGCGCCGCCGCTCGCAAGGCCACAATCTCTGCATGTGCCGTCGGATCCTGGGCATCGACCGGTGCATTGCGGCCAGCCGCAATGACCTTGCCGTGCCGCACGACGACCGCACCCACCGGGACTTCTCCGAAAGCAGCGGCTAACCGGGCTTGCGAAAGGGCCAACTCCATGAAGGCTTCATCATTCATTTGCTATCTAAAAAGTAGCTGCTTAGGCACGCCAGCATTGCGCAAAAGCTACTTTTAGTCATGATTTATGGTTGATCTTCAGGCACAGGACGGACCTGCATGGAAGCTTCGACCGACTGCTTGATCTGCTGCTGGATTTGCTGGCTCTGGACTTGAAGCGTTGCGCCGGGCGAAGGGACCGGCAAGGTCAGGGGTTGACCGGCAAGCGCCGGGCTTTGCGTGCGAATTGGCGGCACCGACATGGCGCCCAGCTGTTTTTTAGCCAGCGCTCCCACGATGAGCAATACGATCAGCAGGCTCATCACTCCAAAAATTGCGCGCATTTCAGTTTCCCCTGAAGGTACTCGATACATCACTCATGACAAAGAGGTCCATGCCCATGCAGCAAACCAAGGCATGTCCATTTTCACACCCGGCAGAGGAGCTTGCCCGTGCCTTACTCCCACTCAATCGTCGCTGGCGGCTTGCTGCTGACATCGTAGGTCACACGGTTGATGCCGCGCACTTCGTTGATGATCCGGCTTGACACTTTTTTGAGCAGTGCGTAAGGCAGTTCAGCCCAGTCAGCGGTCATGAAGTCGCTGGTTTGCACTGCGCGCAGCGCCACCACGTATTCATAGGTGCGGCCATCACCCATCACGCCCACGCTTTTCACGGGCAAGAATACGGTAAAGGCCTGGCTGGTCAGGTCATACCAGGCTTTTCCGGTTTCGGCATCCTTGAAATTGCGCAGTTCTTCGATAAAGATCGCGTCGGCCCGGCGCAGCAGATCGGCATACTCTTTTTTGACTTCGCCCAGAATCCGCACGCCCAGCCCCGGACCAGGGAAAGGATGGCGATACACCATGTCGTGCGGCAAACCCAGCGCCACGCCCAGCTCACGTACTTCGTCCTTGAACAATTCACGCAGGGGTTCGAGCAGCTTCAGGCCCAGTTGCTCAGGCAAGCCGCCGACGTTGTGGTGGCTCTTGATGGACACGGCTTTCTTGCTCTTGGCGCCACCCGACTCGATCACATCAGGGTAAATCGTGCCCTGGGCCAGCCATTTCGCGCCCTTGTAGGCGCCGTTCGGCCCGGCCTTGAGCCGCGCGGCCTCGGCCTTGAACACTTCGACAAACTCACGGCCGATGATCTTGCGCTTGGCCTCGGGGTCGCTCACGCCGGTGAGATGGCCCAGAAACTGGTCGGCGGCATCGACGCGAATCACCCTGGCGTGCAGCTTGCCGACAAACATCTCCATCACCATGTCACCCTCGTTCAGGCGCAGCAGGCCGTGATCGACAAACACGCAAGTGAGTTGATCGCCGATGGCGCGGTGAATCAGTGCCGCAGCCACCGATGAATCGACGCCGCCCGAGAGGCCCAGAATGACTTCTTCATCACCCACCTGCTGGCGGATTTTCTCGACGGCTTCAGCGATGTAGTCGCCCATGACCCAGTCGGGCCGGGTACCGCAAATGTCAAGCACAAAGCGCTCCAGAATCGCCTTTCCCTGCGTGGTGTGCGTGACTTCGGGGTGAAATTGCACCGCATAGTAGTTGCGCTCTTCATCGGCCATGCCGGCAATCGGGCAGGACTCGGTGGATGCCATGACCTTGAAGCCGGGCGGAAGTTCGGTTACGTTGTCGCCATGGCTCATCCAGACATGGAGCATGCCATGGCCTTCGGGCGTGGCATAGTCCTGAATGCCGTCCAGCAGCCTGGTATGACCACGCGCGCGGACTTCGGCATAACCGAATTCGCGCTTGTGGCCGCCCTCGACCTTGCCGCCCAGGGCTTCGGCAATCGCATACATGCCAAAGCAGATGCCCAGCACCGGAATGCCCAGATCAAAAACTGCCTTGGGTGCGCGCAGGGTTTCGTCTTCCCACAGGCTGGCATGGCTGCCTGAAAGAATCACACCCTTGAGGTTGCCGTCCCTGGCGTAATCGCGAATCCAGTCGTCGGTCACATCGCAGGGATGAACTTCGCAGAAAACATGGGCTTCGCGGACGCGGCGGGCAATCAGCTGGGTGACTTGAGAGCCGAAATCGAGAATCAGGATTTTTTGGTGCTGCATGATGGGCGTCTCAGGCGATTTGTTCAGTCAAAAAAAGAAAAAGGGCGTCTGCCACCAGACGCCCAGGATGCTTGGACAAGCTCAATCAGCGCGGTAGTTCGGCGCTTCCTTGGTGATCTGCACGTCATGCACATGGCTTTCGCGGATGCCTGCGGAGGTGATCTCGACAAACTCCGCCTTGTCGTGCATGTCTTCAATCGTGCCGCAGCCGCAGTAACCCATGCTGGCGCGCAAACCGCCGGCCATCTGGAAAACGATGGCGACCATCGAGCCCTTGTACGGGACACGGCCTTCAATGCCCTCGGGAACCAGCTTGTCGGCGTTCGGGTTGCCGGTGCTGGACTCCTGGAAGTAACGGTCAGCGCTGCCCTGCTGCATGGCGCCAATGCTGCCCATGCCGCGGTAGCTCTTGTAGCTGCGGCCCTGGAACAAAATGACTTCGCCCGGCGCCTCTTCGGTGCCGGCAAACATGCCGCCCATCATCACGGTGCCGGCGCCTGCGGCGATGGCCTTGGCGATATCGCCGCTGTAGCGAATGCCACCGTCGGCAATCAGCGGAATGCCACTGCCGCGCAAGGCCGTTGCCACGCTGTCGATGGCCATGATCTGCGGCACGCCCACGCCCGCGACGATGCGCGTCGTGCAGATGCTGCCCGGGCCAATGCCGACCTTGACCGCATCGGCACCGGCCTCGACCAGCGCCAGCGCCGCTGCGCCGGTGGCAATATTGCCGCCGATCACGTCAATGTGCGGATAGTTCTTCTTGACCCAGCGCACGCGCTCGATCACACCATGGCTGTGTCCATGAGCGGTATCGACCACGATGGCATCCACCCCGGCCTTGACCAGCGCTTCAACCCGTTCCTCGGTACCTTCGCCGACACCGACCGCCGCGCCCACGCGCAAGCGGCCCGCCGAGTCGCGTGCGGCATTGGGAAAGTTGGTTTGCTTGGTGATGTCCTTGACGGTGATCAGCCCCTTGAGTTCAAAGGCGTCGTTGACCACCAGCACGCGTTCGAGTTTGTGCTTGTTGAGCAGCGCCTTGGCCTCGGCGGCGGAAGTCCCCTCCTTGACCGTGATCAGCTTTTCGCGCGGCGTCATGATCTGGTAGGCCTTGACGTCGTAGCGGGTTTCAAAGCGCAGGTCGCGGCTGGTCACGATACCGACCACCTTGCCGCCGTCGCACACCGGGAAACCAGAGATGCCGAGCTGCTCGGACAGTTCCAGTATCTGCAGCACGGTGTGCTCTGGCGTGATGACCACGGGGTCGCGTACCACCCCCGACTCATAGCGCTTGACCTTGGCCACATGCGCGGCCTGCTCCTGCGGGGTGAGGTTTTTGTGAACGATGCCGATGCCGCCCTCCTGCGCAATGGCAATGGCCAGCCGCGCTTCGGTGACCGTGTCCATCGCCGCTGAAACCAGCGGCAGGTTCAGGCGGATGTTTCGGGAAAACTGGGTGGAAAGCAAGGCGTCCTTGGGCAGGATCTGGGAGAACGCTGGCACCAACAATACGTCGTCGAAGGTGAGCGCTTTGCCGAGTAGGCGCATAGAGAAAGCTCCAAAAATACGATTGTACCTTTGACCTCCATGCGCCCGGCGCCAAGCCCTGGCCCGATGCATTCAAGCCCCGCGAGTGCTAGTTTTGTGGGCATCCACATCAAAATCAAAAAGTGCCGGCCACAGAGCTACACTTTCGCAATGGACTTCAAATTTGCGACAAGAACCCTGATTCTGGCCATTGCCGGCAGCTCATTGGCGCTGCCAGCACTGGCGCAGTGGCAATGGATTGACAAGGACGGCCATAAAGTCTTCAGCGACCGAGCGCCGCCCGTCGATATTCCGCAAAAAAGTATTTTGAAACAGCCGGGCAGCAAAATCCAGCCTCCCGCGCCCGGAACCGACACCGGGGCGGCAGCCCCCGCCCCCGCCGTGCTGGCTTCGGCGCCTGCGAACAAGGCCGGCACGCCCAAACTCTCGGGCAAGGATGCCCAGCTTGAAGCCCGTAAAAAGCAGGCGGATGAACTGGAAGCGGCCAATAAGCTGGCGGAAGAAGAAAAGCTGGCAAAGAGCAGGGCCGACAATTGCGAGCGCGCCAAAAAAGGACAGGCAACCCTGAAGTCCGGCGTGCGGATTTCGGTCACGAATGCCAAGGGCGAGCGCGAATTCATGGATGACACCGCCCGGGCGGCGGAAAACAAACGTCTTCAGGCCATCGCGGAGAGCGACTGCGCCAGCAAATAAGCCGCTTGCAGGCCGGCCGTGTCAGTAACCGGCTTTAGCCCCGGGCCGTTTTTTCGTGAACAGTCCGGCACTTTTCGCCCCCTGGCGGTTAAAGCGTTCTCGCCGGGCCACTTTGGGGTCCACTCGCAAAGTCCGGTAAACCTCTATGCGGTCGTTGTCATGCAGCAGATGGTCCAGCCGGGTTTTCCGGCCCCAGATACCGACCAGCAAGCGATTTTTCTGCAGTTCCGCAAACTCCTCGAAGAGGCGGCAACAGTCCATTGCATCTCCGACGGTTGCGCCGGCTTCAAGCTCCAGCGCCCATTCGCGAACCTGGCGCGGCGCAGGCGAATAAACCAGCGTGATGTTCAGACCCGAGGCCATGACGCCATGCTCAGGTTTCGCCATAAACGACGGACGCCCTCTTGACAAAGGCGTCCACCAGGCTGCCTGCAATTTTGTCAAATATCGGGCCGACCAGCGTCGCCAGGGTTCGGCTGTCAAAGCCATAAGACAGCATCAGCTCGACCTTGCAGGCGCGCTGTACACCATCCCCCAAAGGGGTGAATTCCCAGCAGCCCTCAAGGCGGGAAAAAGGACCATCGACCAGTTGCAGGCTGACCTTGCGGTCTTGCTCATGCCGGTTTCGGGTAGTGAAGCTCTGGGAGAAGCCGGCAATGGCAATACCGACCTTGGCAGTCATGCCGTGGGCGTGCTCATGTTGCACCGAAGCCTGGTCGCACCAGGGCAAAAACTGCGGATAGCTGGCAACATCGGTGACGAGGGCGAACATTTCAGCTGCGCTGTACCAGATAAGAACGGACTTGTGAACGGTTTTCATACAATCTAAGGCTGGGGGCAATTGTATGAGCCACAAGTGCTGCTTCGCCCCTTCGCTCCACTATCTTAGCCATGGCCACCAAAGAAGCATCCTCCTCAAAAAAACCAGCCGCCGCATCGTCAGGAAAACCGGCTGGAAAACCTGCCAGCAGTCTTTCACCCAAAGCCGCCGCTGCCGCCATACGCATTGCAGACAACAAGAAAGCCACGTTCAACTACCATATTGAAGAGCGGTTTGAAGCGGGCATGGTGCTCGAAGGCTGGGAAGTCAAGTCGGTGCGCGAAGGCAAGGTGCAGCTCACCGATGGCTATGTGGTGATTCGCAACGGCGAGCTTTTCATCATTGGCTGCCAGATCAATCCGCTGGGTACGGCCTCGACCCATATCCGTCCTGATTCGGTGCGCACCAAGAAACTGCTGATGCACAAGGAGGAGATTCGACGCCTGATCGGAAAGATCGATCAGAAGGGCTTCACGCTGGTGCCACTGAACATGCACTGGAAGGCCGGCAAGGTGAAGTGCGAGATCGGCCTGGCCAAGGGCAAGGCCGAGCATGACAAGCGCGACACCATCAAGGACCGCGAAGGCAAGCGCGAGGTGGACCGCGCGATGAAGTCCAGGAACCGTTAAAGGTCGCGCAACGGGTGCGTCTGCGCACTCCACGGGCTGGCGAAAAACGCATCGGCCATGCCCGGCTTCACGTCCTCGATGCGTGCCGGCTGCCACTTCGGCTGGTAGTCCTTGTCCACCGCCAGCGCACGGATGCCCTCGACGGTTTCACTCTCGGTACCGGGACGCAGGTGAAAGCACTGGTAGACCATGTCGCGCTCCATGCGCAGGTCATCGGCCAGGCTCATGCCGCGCGCCTTGCGAATCTGCTCCAGCACCACATGCAGCATCAGCGGCGAGCGCTTGCGCAGGGTGGCGGCTGTCCTGAGCGCCCAGCGGTCTTCGGACTTCTCAAGCGCATCAATGATGTGCTTGACCCGCAGCAATGAAAAATATGCATCAATCTGCCCTGTAGCGCAGGCTGGACGGGCACTGTCAGCTATGAATTTAGAAGCAATCCATTGGTCGGCCTCGGCTGCCGAGCCCAAGGGCGTGGCGCCCAGTTCGGCCCAGAGCGCAGGCAGTGCCGCCGCATCCAGCCTGACATCGGCCAGTCCATAGCCCATCGCCTCATCGGCGCCAATGGTCTCGCCGGTCAGCGCCAGGTATTCGCCCACATGGCCGGGACAGCGGCTCAGGAAGTAGCCTCCGCCCACGTCAGGGAACAGGCCGATATTGGTCTCTGGCATGGCCATCTTGGTCCGCTCGGTGACAATGCGTACCCGCGCGCCCTGGCTGATGCCCATGCCGCCGCCCATGACCACGCCGTCCATGAAGGCAATGTAGGGCTTGGGATAGGTCTGGATCAGGTGATTGAGCGTGTACTCCTCGGTAAAGAAATCCTCCAGCGCGGAGTCGCCGGCCAGCGCCGCCTGATAGAAAAACCGGATGTCGCCGCCCGCGCAGAAACCGCCAAACAGGCTGTCGGGCGTGCCAGGGCGGCCGATCTTGTTGGTGCCGCGAATCGCCACCAGCCGCACCGCCGGGTCGTCACGCCAGGCGCGCAGGATGCCCAGCAGGTCGCGCACCATCTGCAGCGACAAGGCATTCAGGGCCTTGGGGCGGTTCAGCGTGATCAGCCCGGCATTGCCCCGGCGCTCGGTCAGCACGTCACCGGCCGCATCGATTTTCTTCATTTCTGTCGTCATGATCTTTGTCTCCATCCAATCAATTCATTCACCACCAGCGCGCCAATGACCAGCGAGCCGCCGGTCAGCACGCTGGAACCAGGCACCTCGCCGGCACCCAGCCAAGCCAGCAGGATACCGAAAATCACTTCAAGCAAGGCCAGCAAAGCCACCTCGGGCGCCTTGAGCACGCCGGCGCACAGCACCGCCAGCACGCACGGAATCGCCAGCTGGAACAGGCCCAGCACCGCCAGCAGTCCGATGTCGTGCGGCGTGGCCGAAAAGGGAAAGGCCAGCGGCAAGGTTGCCAGCGACGAAAGCGCCGCGCCCATCAGCACCGCCGGCACCAGGTCGATCTTCTGGCCATGCGCACCACTGTGCTGCACCACCGTCCAGTTGCAGGCCCCCGCCAGCGGCACCATCAGCGCCACCAAAGTGCCGGCCAGCTGGCTGCTCAGGTCCATCTGGCTGCCATACATCCAGGCAATGCCGGCGCTGGCCAGCGCAATCGCCACCCAGGTGCGCACCGGAATCCGGTGCCCGATGAAAATCCGCGCCATCAGGGCCGTGATGAACGGACCCAGCGCCATCGTCACCAGCACATTGGCCACGGTGGTCAGCGTCAGCGCCACCATGAAGGCGCTGAACATCACGCTCCAGCAGACACCCGACAGCCAGAGCGCCTTGCCAGCGTTGCGAATTTTGCTGAAAACCGCCCGCCCCTGGAAAAAAGGCAGGATCACCAGCAGCGACGCCAGCGTGAAAAAGCTGCGCCAGAAGGTCACTTCAAAACTGCGCGCTGCCTCCAGCTGCCGCGTCACCACGCCGGCAATCGACCACATCAGCGTCACCAGAATCATCACCGCCACCGCGCGGGAATGCGTCAACTTCATCCAAACCCCCTGTAGCCCGGCCCAAAAAAAGGCCGCTGCGCACACAAAGCGCGAGCGGCCTGGTTTCCAAGTGTTCCCAGTGCGCCTCCTCCAAGCAGGGTACGCGGAGGCTTCCCCTCCCCACCAGCCGGGGCCGCGGAACCGGCTTTGCCGGGCCGCAGGCGCAGCGCCCCCTCGGGGGGCAGCGAACCACACGAAGTGGGGAGCGTGGGGGCTTTTACCGTCCAGCGCGCTTGCGCTCGCTCTCGGTCAGGTAACGCTTGCGCAGGCGAATCGACTTAGGCGTGATTTCGACCAGCTCGTCGTCCTCGATGAACTCGACGCCGTATTCCAGCGTGCATTCAATCGGCGGCGTGATCTTGATCGCGTCTTCCTTGCCGCTGACGCGAAAGTTGGTCAGCTGCTTGGTGCGCGTGGCGTTGACCACCAGGTCGTTGTCACGGCTGTGAATGCCGACGATCATGCCTTCATACACCGGATCGTTGGCCTTGACGAACATGCGGCCACGGTCATCGAGCTTGCCCAGGGCGTAGGTGAAGATTTCACCGGCATCCATGGAAATCAGCACGCCATTCTTGCGCCCGCCGATGTCGCCCTTGTGCGGCTCATAGCAGTCAAAAATGTTGGCGATCAGGCCGGAGCCGCGCGTCAGGTTCAGGAATTCGTTGGTGAAACCAATCAGGCCACGCGCCGGAATGCGGTATTCCAAACGCACGCGGCCACGGCCATCCGGCTCCATGTTGACCAGTTCGCCCTTGCGTTCGCCCAGCGCCTGCATCACGCCGCCCTGGTGCTGCTCTTCGATGTCTGCCGTCACCAGCTCGATAGGTTCGTGCTTGACGCCATTCACGTCCTTGAGCAGCACGCGTGGCTTGGAGACGGCCAGCTCGAAGCCTTCGCGGCGCATGTTTTCCAGCAGGATGGTCAGGTGCAACTCGCCCCGGCCCATGACTTCAAAGATGCCTTCTTCGCCGGTTTCATTGACGCGCAGCGCCACGTTGTGCTGCAGTTCCTTTTGCAGGCGGTCCCAGATCTGGCGGCTGGTGACGTACTTGCCTTCACGGCCGGCCAGCGGGCTGGTGTTGACGCAAAAGTTCATGGTCAGCGTCGGCTCATCGACCTTGAGCATGGGCAGCGGCGCCGGATTGGCCGGGTCGGTGATGGTCACGCCAATGCCGATGTCGGCCAGGCCGTTGATCAGCACGATTTCGCCGGGGCCGGCTTGCGTGGCCTGCACACGCTCCAGACCCTGGAAGGTCAGCACCTGGTTGATGCGGCCCTTGACCGCCTTGCCGTCCGGGCCTTCCATCACGACCACGTCCATCATGGGGCGGATCGTGCCCTGGCTGATGCGGCCCACACCAATACGGCCCACGAAGGTCGAAAAGTCGAGGGCGGAAATCTGCAGCTGCAGCGGCGCTTCAGGGTCGCCCTTCTGGGCGGGCACATGCTTGAGCACGGTATTGAACAGGGCCGACATGTCGGGGCCCCACTGTTCGCCCGGCGCGCCCTCTTCCAGCGACGACCAGCCGTTGATGCCCGAAGCGTAAACGACGGGAAAATCCAGCTGCTCATCGGTGGCGCCGAGCTTGTCGAACAAATCGAACGTGGCGTTGACCACCTTGTCCGGGTTCGCACCCGGCTTGTCCACCTTGTTCACCACCACGATAGGCTTGAGACCCAGGGCCAGCGCCTTCTTGGTCACGAAGCGGGTTTGCGGCATGGGGCCTTCCTGCGCGTCGATCAGCAGCACCACGCCATCGACCATGGACAGGGCGCGCTCGACTTCACCGCCGAAGTCGGCGTGGCCGGGGGTATCGACGATGTTGATGTGCGTGCCTTCCCAGGTCACGGCGCAGTTCTTGGCCAGAATCGTGATGCCACGCTCTTTTTCGATGGCGTTGTTGTCCATCACGGTATCGACCACTTTCTCGTGCTCGGCAAAGGTGCCGGACTGGCGCAGCAATTGATCGACCATGGTGGTCTTGCCATGGTCAACGTGGGCGATGATGGCGATGTTACGGATCTGTTTTTGACTCATGGTTAACTTTCTGGGAACTTGAAAACGGCAGGTAATTAATTAATGTTGAAAAGAGCCGGCATCCACAGGGGCGGATGGTGCGGCTGCGGAAACGGGCATGAAAACTTCAGCAGCGCGCCGTGCCGATTGCGCAATGTCCTGGACTTCAACCGGACTCAGCAAGCGCTGGGGAATCAGTTCGTCGGCCGTGATATGGGCCGAGCCTAAAAATGCAGCCGGCTCGAAAGCCTGCCCCGATGACGAAGGGCCATAGACCTGCACCAGCGGCGCATCCTCTCCCCACTGGCCCCGACGGCGCAGGCCGCTCAAAAAACGTCCTGCATTATCGGCGTCCAATGTGACAGACGGGTAATCGGCGACCAGCGACTGGGGCGGCAGCAGACACGCATCCCGTTCGGCCCCGGTCATGGCTTCGAGCGCGGCCAGCGTCACGCATTGCGAAGCCGTAAAGCCGCCGGTTTCGGTCCGGCGCAACGAACCCAGGTGCGCACCGCAGCCCAAGGCTTCGCCGATGTCTTCGCCCAGCGTCCGGATGTAAGTTCCCTTGCTGCAGCTTACTATGATTTTAATAGCTACTTGCGCCCGTGGGTCGTGCGCAAGAGCCATATTCAGCTTGAAAATCGTGATGTGGCGGGCTTCACGCTCGACCTCGATGCCTTTGCGGGCATATTCGTACAGCGCCTTGCCGTCCTTCTTGAGGGCTGAGTACATCGGCGGAATCTGCGCCAGCGGGCCGGTGAAGCGCTGCGTGATGGACGCCAGCAGCGCGGGCGTGATCTCCGGCACGGGCCGGGTTTCAATCACTTCACCTTCCGCGTCGGCGGTTGTCGTCTTCTGGCCCAGCAGCAGCACGGCCTCATAAGTTTTGTCGGCATCGAGCTGCAACTGGCTGAACTTGGTGGCCGCGCCAAAGCACAGCGGCAACACGCCCGTAGCCAGCGGATCGAGCGTGCCGGTGTGCCCCGCCTTGTCGGCGCGCAGCAGCCATTTGGCTTTTTGCAGCGCCTGGTTGCTCGACAGGCCAAGCGGCTTGTCGAGCAGCAACACGCCGTGGACGGGACGTCGCTGGATTTTCTGGCGAAGAGAGGGTTTCGAAAAAGTTTGCGTCATAAGCTTTGACAGGCTCGGCGCACGGGCCTGCCCGAACGCTCGGTGGCACCGTTGCCCCCGAACCTGTCAAAGGGGAACGGCACGAACTTAGTCCTGGGCGCGGGAAGAAACCGCCTTGGCAATCAGGGCGTTCAGGTCGGCCGCACGTTCGGTGGTCTGGTCGAAATGGAAATGCAGGGTCGGCACGGTGTGCGTCATCAGCCGCTTAAAGAGGCCGTTGCGCAGGAAGCCGGCAGCCTGGTTGAGCGCGATTTCGCATTCTTTCGGATCACCGACCAGCACGCTGAAATACACCTTGGCATGGGCATAGTCGGGCGTGACTTCGACCGACTGAACCGTCACCATGCCGACGCGCGGGTCTTTCAGCTCGCGCGCGATCAATTCCGTCAGGTCGCGCTGGATCTGGTCGGCCACGCGAAAACTGCGGTTGGGTGTGGAGGATTTTTTACGCATGTTTCAATCCACGCCCCTTTCGGGGCGAATTTGGAAAAGGTTGCCCCTCTCCCAAATAAAGGTTTAGGTTGCAGCCCTGCTTTGAAAAGGCCAGCCCGCTGGCTTGAAAAAGCTGGCGGGCAGGCCGGCTTCATTACAAGGTCCGGGCGACTTCCTTGATTTCGAAGAACTCCAGAATGTCACCGACTTCGATGTCGTTGTAGTTCTTGAGATTCAAGCCGCACTCGAAACCTTCCTTGACTTCCTTGACATCGTCCTTGAAACGCTTGAGCGAGTCGAGTTCACCCGTGAAGATGACCACGTTGCCGCGCAGCAGGCGTACCTTGGCGGTGCGGCGAACCACACCGGCAGTGACCATACAGCCGGCAATCGAACCAATCTTGCTGACCTTGAAGATGTTGCGAATCTCGGCATTGCCGATGATTTCTTCCTTCTTGTCGGGCGTGAGCATGCCGGACATCGCAGCCTTGAGGTCGTCCACAGCGTCATAAATGATGTTGTAGTAGCGAATATCAATGCCGTTGTTCTCGGCCTGCTTGCGCGCCTGGGCGTCGGCCCGGGTGTTGAAGCCGATCAGAACCGCCTTCGAGGCAATCGCCAGATTCACGTCGGACTCGGAAATACCGCCAACACCGGAGTACACCAGCTGCACCTTGACCTCGTCGGTCGAAAGCTTGAGCAGCGACTGCGCCAGCGCTTCCTGCGAACCCTGCACATCGGCCTTGATGATGATGGGCAGCATCTTGACTTCGCCGGCGTTGATGTCGGAGAACATGTTCTCCAGCTTGGACGCCTGCTGCTTGGCCAGCTTGGTATTGCGGAACTTGCCGGCGCGGTAGGTGGCGATTTCGCGGACACGGCGTTCGTCCGTCATGACCATGAAGTCGTCGCCCGCCTGCGGCACTTCCGTCAGGCCCTGGATTTCGACCGGAATCGAAGGACCGGCGGTCTTGATCGGCTTGCCGTTTTCGTCCAGCATGGCGCGCACGCGGCCATAGGTCGAACCGGCCAGCACCACGTCGCCGGCCTTCAGCGTACCGGACTGGACCAGCACGGTGGCCACCGGGCCGCGGCCCTTGTCCAGACGCGCTTCAATCACCAGGCCCTTGGCCAGGGAATCAACCGAGGCCTTGAGTTCCAGCACTTCAGCCTGCAGCAGCACCTGTTCGAGCAAGTCGTCAATGCCGGCGCCGGTATGCGCGGAGACCGGCACGAACGGCGAATCGCCGCCAAACTCTTCGGGCACGACGCCTTCAGTGACCAGTTCGCCCTTGACGCGCTCCAGGTTGATGCCGGGCTTGTCGATCTTGTTGATCGCCACGACGATGGGAACGCCAGCGGCACGGGCGTGCTTGATGGCCTCCTTGGTCTGCGGCATCACGCCGTCGTCGGCCGCCACCACCAGAATCACGATGTCGGTGGCCTGCGCGCCTCGGGCACGCATCGCGGTAAACGCTTCGTGGCCCGGGGTATCCAGGAAGGACACCATGCCGCGCGGGGTTTCCACATGGTAGGCGCCGATATGCTGGGTAATGCCGCCGGCTTCACCGGAGGCCACCTTGGCACGGCGGATGTAGTCGAGCAGCGAGGTCTTGCCATGGTCAACGTGACCCATGACCGTGACCACGGGTGCGCGCGGCAGTGCTTCGGCCTGCTGGCCCTGCACATCGTCAGCGGTGAAAGCTTCCGGATCATCCAGCGCGGCAGTCAGCGCCGTGTGGCCCATTTCTTCCACCACGATCATGGCGGTGTCCTGGTCCAGCGGCTGGTTGATAGTGACCATCTGGCCGAGCTTCATCAAATGCTTGATGACCTCGGACGACTTGATGCTCATCTTGTGGGCCAGCTCGGAAACCGTGATGGTTTCCGGCACATGAACCTCCAGCACCTTGAACTCGGTCGGCGCGACGAAATTCGATTCAGGACGCACGTCGCGACCTGAACTGCGGCGGCCGCGCGGGCCGGCGCGGAAATTGCCGCGACCCGGCACCACCGGAGCGCCACGGCTCGGGATGCCCTTTTTCTTGGCCGCATCGTCTTTCCAGGTCGAAGACAGGTTCTCGGACTTGACTTCCTTCTTGCCGGCGGCGCCCGGAACTGTGGGCGCAGCAGCGGCAGGAACGGCAGGCTTTGCGGCACCTGGGGCAACGACCGGCTTGTGCAGCGTTCCCTTCATCGCAATCTTCGGGTCCACATGCGGAACCAGCACGCGTTTGGGTGCGGACAGCATGGCGCGAATGCCTGCGGCTTCGGCCTCGGCCTTGCGCCGGCGCTCCTGTAAATCCACGGCCTTGGCCGCATCGGCCTGGAATTCAGCGGTGGCCTTGGCTTTGGCAGCCGCCTGCAGGCTTGCCGTTTCAGCCGCTTTCGCGGTCGCGGCTTCTGCGGCTTTATTGGTTTTTTCTGCAGCAGCGGTATCCATGACTTTTTGCGCCTCCACCGTAACGGCCGGAACAACGGGCGCCGGCTTGAAAATTTTACCAATCGTGGGCTTGGCCCTTTTCGCAGCTTCCGCGGCCAAAGCCGCAGCTTGTGCAGCGGCTTTGGCCTGGGCTGCCGCTTCGGCCTGCGCTTTTTGCGCCGCCGCTTCACGTTCGCGCTCACGGGCCGCTTCCTGCGCGGCCTGCTCATCACGCAAGCGGCGCTTTTCCGTCAGTTCTGCTTCCTGGCGGCGCAACAACTCGGCATGGCGGTTGGCTTCGTCTTCGCGGCGAACCAGTTCGGCATCCTCGGCAGCCTGAACCTGGGGCACGGCAGCCACATCGTGCTGAACATCTTCAGGCTGGTCGGTCTCGTCTTCACGCCTGACGAAGGTTCGTTTTTTACGCACCTCGACCTGGATGGTACGGGCCTTGCCCGTGGAATCGGCCTGCTTGATTTCAGAGGTCGACTTTTTGACCAGCGTGATCTTTTTGCGATCAGCTGCGACCGTGCCATGGCTGGCATGCAGATAGCCGAGCAGCTTTTGCTTGTCGGATTCCGACAGGGGATCGCTGGCCTGCCTCTTGGCAACGCCGGCGCTGGTCAATTGCTCGATCAGGGTAGCGGGAGATTTATTCAATTCAGCTGCGAATTCAGCGACGGTAGTGGTACTGGACATATTTGGTTTTCCTGACTGGCCTCCATGATCATTGCTCTTGGGCCGCTGCGGGTGCAGCGGCGTCGCCGGCGTCATCGGTAAACCAATGGGCGCGTGCGGTCATGATCAGGGCTTTGGCCTCGTCCGCAGACTGGCCGGTTATCTCGGTAAGCTCATCCACGGCCAGATCGGCCAGGTCGTCGCGGGTGGCAACACCCGCTTCGGTCAATTTGGCAATCAGCTCGGGCGTCAAGCCTTCAACGTCGCGCAGATTCTGCGAAACACCGCCGACATTTTCTTCCTGGGCGATTTCCATCGTCAACAGTGCATCTTTGGCGCGGGTGCGCAGCTCGTTGACGGTATCTTCATCGAAAGATTCGATTTCGAGCATTTCCTGCAGCGGCACATAGGCCACTTCTTCCAGGCTGGTAAAGCCTTCGGAAATCAGGATGTCGGCGATTTCCTGGTCCACGTCGAGCTTGGCCATGAACAGCTTGCGGCTGCTGTCGGTTTCGCTGGCCTGCTTTTGGGCCGACTCGTTGGCATCCATGATGTTGATCTTCCAGCCGGTCAGCTCGGACGCCAGGCGCACGTTCTGACCGCCACGGCCGATGGCGATGGCGAGGTTTTCCTCATCCACCACCACGTCCATGGCATGACGCTCTTCATCCACCACGATGGACGACACGTTGGCCGGCGCCAAGGCACCGATCACGAACTGGGCCGGATCTTCGCTCCACAGCACGATATCGACGCGCTCGCCGGCCAGCTCGTTGGTCACGCCATTGACGCGGGTGCCGCGAACGCCGACGCAGGTGCCGATCGGGTCAACGCGTTTGTCATGCGACAGCACGGCGATCTTGGCGCGGGAACCGGCGTCGCGGGCGCAGGATTTGATTTCAAGCAGGCCCTGCTCGATCTCGGGGACTTCCTGGCGGAACAGCTCGATCATGTACTCCGGCGCGGTCCGCGACAGGATGATCGGGGCGCCGCGCAGCGTGGTGTCCACTTCCATGATCATGGCGCGAACGCGGTCGCCGGTACGCAGGTTTTCCTTCGGAATCATGTCGCTGCGGCGCAGACGGCCTTCGACACGGCCGGATTCGACAATCAGGTCGCCCTTGTCCATGCGCTTGACGGTGCCGACAAAAATCTTGTCGCCGCGCGACATGAAGTCATTGAGCAGCATTTCGCGCTCGGCATCACGGATTTTTTGCAAAATGACCTGTTTGGCGGCCTGCGCACCAATACGGCCAATCGGCAGGCTTTCCACCGGCTTTTCAATGTAGTCGCCCTCTTCGATGTCGGCGATCTCGTCGCGCGCATCGGTGACCAGTTCTTCGGCTTCCGGATTTTGCAGGCCGGCCTCGTCAGCCACCACCAGCCAGCGGCGGAAGGTTTCGTAATTTCCGCTGTCACGGTCAACCGCAACACGGATGTCAACGCCATCGGCATAAACTTTCTTGGTGGCAGAGGCGAGCGCAAGCTCGACGGCGCCAAAGACGACGTCGCGTTCAACGTTTTTTTCACGCGAGATGGCATCAACCAACATCAACAGTTCGCGATTCATTTCACAAGCCTGCCTTTCTAAATTATTTATCTATGGATGTATCGGCAACAGATTTTGGTCTGCGGCCCTTGAAATCAACCACCGGCGCCAAACGCGCCTGATTGATTTCATCCAGCGTGAAGCCCAGCGCCTGCAGCGGCGCGGGAATTCTTTTCTTGCTGATTTTCTGGCCCGGCTTGACAGCAGGCTCGTCGCTCCAGACGATTTGCCAGCCCGCCTTGCCATCCACCGGCTCAGCCCGCTCCAGCGTGCCACGGAATTTTTTTCGGCTGGCCGAGACGGTTGAACCCGCGCTTGCGGCCACGCCAATCGGCGCCTTGAGCGTGATGTCGATCAGCTCGCCGGCAAAGCGCTCAAAATCTTTTTCATTGCGCAGGGGCCGGTCAATGCCGGGGGAACTGACTTCAAGCCGTGAATACTCGGCGCCTTCGACTTCAAGCACAAACTGCAACTGGCGCGTGACCTTTTCGCAGTCTTCGGCATTGATGAACTGCTCGGCGCCTGGGACCGTACCGGCAAGATAAGGCATGTCAATCGTGACACGCAGCAAGCCGCCGCCAGTTCGTTCGATCTCGACCAACTCGTAGCCCAGCCCCGTTACCGTTTGCTCAATCGTCTCTTGCAAAGCCATTCAGTCTTTCGTCCCTTTGTTTATCTGCTTACTTTTATCTGCTTTTTGCCTGTGTGCAAAAACAAACGCCCAAAAAAAATGGGCGGTGAAAACCCGCCCATTTGGTCGTGTGAAGCGCGTATTCTAGCGCAAAGGACGCTGTAAAGCAACCATTTTCATGCCCGTCATGCCTGCAAGCGGCAACAAATGCAAGCCATCCGGCAGAGCCATCATCCCTGGGCAAGCAATATCCGCGTGTAGGGATGGCGCGGCGCGTCCAGCACCTCCAGCACGCTGCCCGATTCGACGATTTCGCCGTCTTTCATCACCATCACCTCGTGGGCCATGGCGCGGATCACGTCGATGTCGTGCGTGATCAGCAGATAGCTCAGGCCGCGCTCCCGCTGCAGCCGCTGCAGCAGCGCCAGCACCTGCTTCTGGATCGTCACATCCAGCGCACTGGTGGGCTCGTCCAGCACCAGCAGGCCGGGGTTGATGATGAGCACGCGGGCAATCGCCAGCCGCTGGCGCTGGCCACCCGAAAACTCATGCGGGTAGCGCCGCAGCAAGCCCGAAAACTGCGCTTCGCCCATGCCCACATCGGCCAGGGATTGTTCGACGCGCAGCCTTCTTTCAGCCAGCCCCAGCAAGGGCTCATGCACGCGCAGGCCCTCTTCCACAATCGCCTCCACCGTCATGCGGGGCGAGAGCGAGGAAAACGGATCCTGGAACACCACCTGGACCACCTTGCGGATGGCCTTGTCGCCAGCGGCCTGCCGGTTCCACGGCTGCCCGGCCGCCTGCAATTGCCCGGAAAATTTCAGCAGCCCCAGGCTGGCCAGCGCCAGGGTGGACTTGCCTGAGCCCGACTCGCCCACGATGCCCAGCGTCCTGCCGGGCGGAATGCTGAAACTGGCGTCCTTCACAGCGACAAACTCGCCGCTTTTGAACCAGCCCCGGAACCCGGAAATCGCCACCGGGTAAGCGACGCGCAAATGGCTGGCCTGCATGACCGGCGGGGAGTGCGTGGCTGCAGCGCCGGCTTCCACCACATCGCGCACCGGCTTGCTGTCGATCAATTTGCGGGTGTAGGCATGCCGAGGCCGGGCAAATACTTCGGCGACCGTACCCTGCTCGACGATATGGCCGTTTTCCATGACCGCGACCCGGTCGGCGAAGCGGCGCACCAGATTCAGGTCATGCGTAATTAACAGCACGGCCATGCCGTTGCGCCGCTGCAAATCACCGAGCAGGTCCAGAATCTGGCCGCGCAGCGTGACATCGAGCGCCGTGGTCGGCTCGTCAGCCAGCAGCAGTTTGGGCTTGCACGCCAGCGCCATGGCGATCATGGCGCGCTGGCGCTGCCCGCCCGACAACTGGTGCGGAAAGGAATTGGCCCGCCGCCCAGGCTCGGCAATTCCGGTGCTTGCTAGCAATTCAATAGCTGCTTGTGCAGATGCAGCCTGCGCAAACCCCTGTTTTAGCTGTAAAACTTCAGCAATCTGGTCGCCCACGGTGAACAGCGGGTTCAAGGCCGTCATCGGCTCCTGGAAAATCATGGCGATGTCCCGGCCGCGAATGCCGAGCAGCGCGCGCTCGGGCATGGACAGCAGATCGCCAGTGCCGCCCGGCGCCTCGAACAGCGCCTGCCCGCTGATCGCCGCATCCTGGACCAGCCGCAGCAGGCTCAGCGCCGTCACCGTCTTGCCCGAGCCCGACTCGCCGACCAGCGCCAGCTTTTCTCCGGGCGCGATGGAAAAGTCGATGCCGCGCACCACTTCCTTGCCGGCAAAAGAAACGCGCAGGCCTTTGACTTCGAGAAGCGGACGGGTCATTGGTCGATCTTTCGCGGGTCCAGCGCATCGCGCAGGGCGTCACCCATGAAGGTCAGCAGCAGCAGGGTGACGACCAGCACGGCAAAAGTGGACAGCGAAATCCACCAGGCGTCGATATTGGCCTTGCCCTGGCTCAGCAGCTCGCCAAGAGACGGCGTTCCGGGCGGCACGCCCAGCCCCAGGAAATCGAGCGAAGTCAGCGCCAGGATGGCCGCACTCATGCGAAACGGCAAAAAAGTCACCACGGGCGTGAGGCTGTTGGGCAGGATGTGCCGCCACATGATCTGCAAATTGCTGACGCCCAGCGCCTTGGCGGCACGCACGTAGTCCATCTGGCGGTTGCGCAAAAACTCGGCGCGCACATAGTCCGACAGCCCCATCCAGCCAAACAGGCTGAGCAGCACCAGCAGCAGCGCCACGCTGGGCGCAAAGATGGCGCTGAAAATAATCAGGAGGTACAGCTCGGGCATGGAGCCCCAGATTTCCATGAGGCGCTGGCCGATCAGGTCGGTCTTGCCGCCTGCGTAGCCCTGGATAGCGCCGGCAATGACGCCCATCACCACGCCGATGAACGTCAGCGCCAGCCCGAACAGCACACTGAGCCGAAACCCGTAGATCAGCTGCGCCAGCAAGTCGCGCCCCCGGTCGTCGGTGCCGAAGAGGTTGTCACGCGACGGCGCCGAAGGATTCGGCTCCTTGGCGAAATAGTTGATGGTGCGCGGCCCATAGGGATTGGGTGGGTAAATCGCCCAGTTGCCGCCCTGCGTCAACTTGTCACGGATGAACGGGTCCAGGTAATCGGCAGGCGTGTCGAAGTCGCCGTCGAAGGTTTTTTCCGAATAGTCCTTGACGAGCGGAAAGTACAGCTTGCCCTGGTAGCGCACGACCAGCGGCTTGTCATTCGACAGCAGCTCGGCAAACAGGCTGAACACGACCAGCAGGCAAAACAGCAGCAGGCTCCAGTAACCGAGCCGGTTGCGCCGAAAACGCTGCCAGGCACGGCGTGAAGGCGAGACCGAGGGCGGCGACACGGGTGAAGAACTCATTTCCATGCTCAATCAAACTTCACGCGCGGATCAACCCACACATAGCAAAGGTCGCTGACCAGCTTGGTCAGCAGGCCAATCAGGGTAAACAGATAAAGCGTTCCCAGCACCACGGGGTAATCGCGCCGGATCACGCTTTCGTAGCTGAGCAGGCCCAGGCCATCGAGCGAAAACAGGGTTTCGATCAACAGCGAGCCGGTAAAAAATGCCCCGATGAAGGCCGCCGGAAAGCCGGTGATGATGGGGATCAAGGCGTTGCGAAACACATGCTTCCACAGCACTTGCCGCTCGCTCAGCCCCTTGGCCCTGGCCGTGAGCACGTACTGCTTGCGGATTTCCTCCAGGAAGGAATTCTTGGTCAGCACCGTCGTCACGGCAAAGCTGCCCAGCACCATGGCGGTGATCGGCAGCGTGATATGCCAGAGGTAATCGGTGATCCGCGCGCCCCAGCCCAGCGTTTCCCAGTTGGCCGAAGTCAGCCCGCGCAGCGGAAACCACTGCAATTGCCCGCCGAAGACCACCAGCAGCGCCACGCCCAGCACAAAGCCCGGAATGGCATAGCCGACCAGCACCACCAGCGTGGTCACGAAGTCGAACCGCGAACCGGCCCTGACCGCCTTGGCCACGCCCAGCGGCACGGCAATCAGGTAGCTGAGGAAAAAAGTCCACAGCCCCAGGCTGACCGACACCGGCAGTTTTTCCTTGACCAGCTGCCACACATCCTTGTGCTGGTAAAAGCTGTTGCCCAGGTCAAAGCGGGCAAAGCGGCCCAGCATCTGGAAAAAGCGCTCATGCACCGGCTTGTCGAACCCATACAGCGCCTTGATTTCCTCGATGCGCTCGGCGTCCACGCCCTGCCGGCCCCGGTAGCCCGCCCCGGTGCTGGCCGCGCGCTCACCGCCCGAATCGCGGCCCTGCAGCTGCGCCACCATCTGCTCGACCGGCCCGCCCGGCACGAACTGCACCATGGCGAAGGTCAGCAGCAAGACGCCGAACAGGGTCGGAATCATCAGCAGCAGGCGCTTGAGGATGTAGCTGGCCATGGAGGGTTGGCTTCCTATTTGTTGGAGGGCGACGCCCACCAGGTGCTCATCGCCCAGGTGTCGGGCTGGTAATACGGAGGAATGACGGCTGGCAGCACAAAAGGACGTGGCCGGTAGCCAATCAGGAAGGCGTCGCCGTAATACTGCGGCACCGAGTAATAGCCATGCGTCAGCACCCGGTCCAGCGCGCGCATGGCCGCGCTCAATTCAGGCCGGGTCTTGGCGGTCACGACTTTTTGCAGCAGCGCATCGACGGCCGGGTCGGCAATTCCCCAGACGTTCGAAGACCCCGGCGTGGTGGCAGCCTTCGAGCCGAACAGCTCCAGCAGTTCACCGCCCGGAGCGGTCGTGCCCGGCAGGCGTAGCGTCGTGACCTCGAAATCGAAGGCATCCATCTTCTGCTTGCCCAGTGAAAAATCGACGATCCGGTAAGTCATGGTGATGCCGAGCTTTTCCAGCGCCTTCTGGAACGGCCCGACGATGCGCACCAGCGACGGCTGGTCGTTCAAAAATTCCATCGTGAAAGCTTCACCCTGCGCGTTGCGCAAGGCGCCGTCGCGGTACGTCCAGCCGGCCTCGCGCAGCAGCGCCTGGGCCTGGCGCAAGTTCTCGCGCAGGCTGCCGGGCGGCATGGTGCCGGGCGACACCGGCACGGGACCGAAGACTTCGGGCTTGAGCTTGTCGCGCAAGGGCTCCAGCAAAGCCAGTTCCTCGGGCTTGGGCAGGCCTTCGGCATGGAATTCGCTGTTAGGGAAATAGCCGTTGACGCGCTTGTACAGGCCATAAAACAGCTGGCGGTTCATCCACTCGAAATCCATCGCCAGGCCAATCGCCTTGCGCACTCGCGCATCCTGGAACTTGGGGTTTCGCAGGTTGAACACATAGCCCTGGAAATCGCCGGGATTTCGGTTTTCAAAGGCGCGCTTGACCAGTTCGCCCGACGCAAAGGGCTTGCCGGTGTATTGGCGCGCCCAGTTGCGCGAGATGAACTCGCGCAGAAAATCGAATTCGCCAGCTTTCAGTCCTTCAAAGCGTGACGTCTCATCCAGGTAAATCTTGAAGCTGATGCGGTCAAAGTTGAACTGGCCCTTGCGGCTGGGCAGGTTCAGCCCCCAGTAATTCGCATCACGCACATAGGTAATGTCTCGCCCCATGGCCGGGTTGGCGATCTTGTACGGCCCCGAGCCGATCGGAATGTCGGACACGATCTTGTCGAAGGGCTTGGCCTGGCCGTTGACCCGGCCCCAGTCGCGGCTGAATACCGGCATGCCGCCCACCACCAGCGGCAGCTCGGGGTTGGGCGTCAGGAAATCAAAGCGCACGACGCGCTCGGACAGCACCGTGACGCCCTTGACTTCCGCATAAATCGTGCGGTACTGCGGCGCGGCAAGCTTGCTGGTGAGTTGCGTGTACGAATGCAGCACATCGGCGGCCAGCACCGGCACGCCGTTGTGAAAACGCGCCTTCTCGTTGAGGTGAAAAGTTGCCGACAGCCTGTCGGGCGCGACCGCCACATCATCGGCCAGCAGTCCGTAGGCGGTGGTCGGCTCTTCGGAGTTGCCGGTCAGCAGGCTTTCAATCAGCAAAATGCCCAGGCCATAAGGCGCGGTTCCGCGCAGAGTGAACGGGTTGAACTTGTCGAAATTGGTCGGCCGGGTCGGCGGCACCATGCGGATTTCGCCGCCTTTCGGGGCTGCGGGATTGACATAGCTGAAATGCGTGAAACCGTCCGGATACTTGATGTCGCCAAACTGGGCATAGGCGTGGGCGGCCCAGCTTGCCGGCGCAAGGCACAGCGCGCAGACGGCCAGCCAAGCCCGTAAAAAAATCAAATCCTGCATGCGACAATTCTGCACTACTTAAGTCAGCCAAATTTTTACAGCCTGCGCGCAAGCAAAACGCCAGCCTGCGCAAGACTGTTGCCAAATCACACAAACATACTGGAGCATATAAATGGGTTTTCTCGCCGGCAAAAAACTGTTGATCACGGGTGTGCTGTCCACCCGGTCCATCGCCTATGGCATTGCCAAGGCCTGCCATGCGCAAGGGGCAGAACTGGCCTTCAGCTACGTGGGTGAGCGTTTCAAGGACCGCATCACCGAATTTGCAGCCGACTTTGACTCCAGCCTGATCTTTGACTGCGATGTCGGCTCCGACGAGCAGATCGACAAACTGTTCGCCGATCTGGCTCAGACCTGGCCGACCTTTGACGGCTTTGTCCACAGCATCGGCTACGCGCCGCGCGAAGCGATTGCCGGCGACTTCCTGGATGGCCTGTCGCGTGAAAACTACCGGATTGCCCACGACATCAGCGCCTACAGCTTTCCGGCCATGACCAAAGCCGCCCTGCCCTACCTCAACCCCAAGTCCGCCGTGCTGACGCTGACCTACCTGGGCGCCGAGCGCATCATTCCGCACTACAACACCATGGGTCTGGCCAAGGCCAGCCTGGAGTCCTCTGTACGCTACCTGGCCGAATCGCTTGGCCCCAGGGGCATGCGCGCCAACGGCCTGAGCGCCGGCCCGATCAAGACCCTGGCCGCCAGCGGCATCAAGGATTTCGGCAAGCTGCTCGGCATGGTGGCCGCCGCCACACCGCTGCGCCGCAACGTAACGATTGAAGATGTCGGCAACGTCGCCGCCTTTTTGATGAGCGATCTGGCCAGCGGCGTGACGGCTGAAATCACTTATGTGGACTGCGGCTTCAACGCCACGGCCGGCGCCAGCCGCGACAGCGATTCCGTTGCCTGATTCGAGATAAAAAGTGCCGTTTGCGCACTATCCATCTGCATAAGCAGCTATTTATTTGATAGCAAATATCGAAAAGGTTCCCGATGCAGCGACGTTTTTTCCTGTCCTTGATCGGCCTGCCCTTTGCAGGCTCGCTGCTGCCTGCGGCGGCTGGCACGCCTGTTGCGCTTTCCCCGCCGCCCTCATCCGCGCCTTCATTGATGCTGGCCAATGTGTACCGCTCCGGCATCGTTCTGGCCGATTACTGGGTCAGTGAAAAATTCGATGGCGTGCGCGGCTACTGGGACGGTCAGGCCCTCTGGACACGCGGCGGCGAGCGCGTTGCCGCCCCGGGCTGGTTCACGGACGGCTGGCCCAGGGTAGCGATGGATGGCGAACTCTGGGCGGGCCACGGCCAGTTCCCCCGGGCAGTTTCCACCGTGCGCCAGCAAACAGCTGATGATTCGGCCTGGCGCGCCATGCGCTTCATGGTGTTTGACCTGCCCGCGCAGGGCGGCCCGTTCACCGAACGGATTCCGGTGCTGAATGGCGTGGTCAGCCGGATTGACCAGCCCTGGGTGCAGGCCGTGGAGCAGTTCAAGGTGGCAAGCCCCCAGGCGCTGCAAACCCTGCTGGCCCAAACCGTGAAGAATGGCGGCGAAGGGCTGATGCTGCATCGCGGCGCCTCGCTGTACAAGGGCCTGCGCAATGACGACCTGCTCAAGCTCAAGACGCACGATGACAGCGAAGCCCGCGTCGTGGCGCACATTGCGGGCCAGGGCAAACATGCCGGCAAGCTGGGCGCGCTGCTGGTGGAAATGCCGGCCATTGACGGAAAGCCCGCGCAGCGCTTCAAACTCGGCACCGGCTTTACCGATGCCCAGCGGCAAAATCCGCCGGCTGTCGGCACGCAGATCACTTACCGTTTCAGGGGTCTGAATGACAGCGGCATCCCGCGCTTTGCCAGCTTCATGCGGGTACGCGAAGACTAGAAAAATCCGGCGCGCATAAAAAAGGCCGGCGCCATCGCTGGGCCGGCCACTCACTCAAGCCCGCACCGCCGGCGGGCCGTCCGGGGCTATTGCTTGACGCAGTCGGCGTAATAGCGGACCTTGCCCTTGGCATCAACCTGCTCGACCAGGCCATGAATATCGGTCTCAAAGCCTGGGCACTGCGCATTGAACTCGCGGGAAAACTTCAGGTAATCAACGATTTTTTTGTTGAACACTTCGCCGGGAATCAGGAGCGGAATACCCGGCGGGTAAGGCGTCACCAGCCCGACGGTGATGCGGCCCTCCAGATGGTCGATTTCCACCCGCTCGGTCGTGCGGTGGGCAATGTGGGCATAGGCGTCGCTCGGTTTCATCGCCGGGGTCAGGTCGCTCAGGTACACATCGGTCGTCAGGCGCGCAATGTCGTACCTGGCGTACAGGGCATGAATATGCTGGCACAGGTCGGCCAGCCCCATGCGTTCGTACTTCGGAAACTTCTGGCAGAACTCGGGCAGGATGCGCCACATCGGCTGATTCTTGTCGTAGTCATCCTTGAACTGCTGCAAGGCCGTCAGCAGCGTGTTCCAGCGGCCCTTCGTGATGCCAATGGTGAACAGGATGAAAAAGCTGTAGAGGCCGGTTTTTTCAACGATCACGCCATGCTCGGCCAGGAACTTGGTCACGATGCTGGCCGGAATGCCGGTTTTGGAAAACTTGCCGTTCAGGTCCAGACCTGGCGTGACGATGGTTGACTTGATCGGGTCCAGCATGTTGAAGCCGGTCGCCATCTGGCCAAAACCGTGCCAGTTGGTCGCGCCGTTCTTGGCGGTCTTGGCGCTGCGCGACTCGCCCTTGATGATCCAGTCTTTCGCCTCGCCAATGCCTTCTTCCACCAGCTTGTCCGGCCCCCAGACCTTGAACCACCAGTCGGCGCCATACTCGTCGTCGATCTTGCGCATGGCGCGGCGGAAATCGAGTGCTTCGGCAATGCTTTCCTCGACCAGCGCGGTGCCGCCGGGCGGCTCCATCATCGCTGCAGCCACGTCGCAACTGGCGATGATGCTGTACTGCGGCGAGGTCGAGGTGTGCATCAGGTAGGCCTCGTTGAAGAGGGGCCTGTCGAGCTTGACGTTTTGCGAGTCCTGCACCAGCACATGGCTGGCCTGGCTGATGCCGGCCAGCAGCTTGTGGATCGACTGCGTGGCATACACCACGGCATTTTTCGGCCGGATGCGGTTCTTGCCCATCGAGTGGTAGGTGCCGTAGAACGGATGGAAAGCGGCGTGCGGCAGCCAGGCTTCGTCAAAGTGCAGGTTGTCGATGTAGCCGTCGAGCATGCCCTTGATGGTCTCGGTGTTGTAGAGCACGCCGTCATAGGTCGATTGGGTCAGCGTCAGCACGCGTGGCTTGACGGTGGCGGCATCAACGCCCTTGAGCAAGGGGTTGGCGGCAATCTTGGCGCGGATGGCCTCGGGCTCGAATTCGCTTTGCGGAATCGGGCCAATGATGCCGAAATGGTTGCGCGTCGGCTTCAAAAATACCGGGATCGAGCCCGTCATGATGATGGCGTGCAGGATCGATTTGTGGCAATTGCGGTCCACCACCACCACGTCGCCCGGTGCCACGGTGTGGTGCCAGACTATCTTGTTCGACGTCGACGTGCCGTTGGTCACGAAGAAGCAATGGTCGGCATTGAAGATGCGCGCCGCGTTGCGCTCGCTGGCGCCAATGGCGCCGTTGTGGTCGAGCAGTTGGCCGAGTTCCTCCACCGCATTGCAGACGTCGGAACGCAACATGTTCTCGCCGTAGAACTGGTGGTACATCTGGCCGACCGGGCTTTTCAGGAAGGCCACGCCGCCGGAATGGCCCGGGCAATGCCATGAATAGGACCCGTCTTCGGCGTAGTCCAGCAGGGCCTTGAAAAACGGCGGCTGCACGCCTTCAAGGTAGCTCTTGGCCTCGCGGATGATGTGGCGCGCCACAAACTCGGGCGTGTCCTCGAACATGTGGATGAAGCCATGCAGCTCGCGCAGGATGTCGTTCGGAATATGGCGCGAGGTCTTGGTTTCGCCATAGACGTAAATCGGTACGTCCAGGTTTTTGCGGCGCACTTCGGCAATGAAATTGCGCAGGTCGAGCACCGCCGGGTCCAGATCGGGACCGGGCGTGAATTCCTCGTCGTCAATCGACAAAATAAAGGCGCTGGCACGGCTTTGCTGCTGCGCAAACTGCGACAAGTCACCGTAACTGGTGACACCCAGCACCTCGAAGCCTTCGTTTTCTATGGCCTGGGCGAGTGCACGAATGCCCAGTCCCGAAGTGTTTTCGGAACGGAAGTCCTCGTCGATGATGACAATCGGAAAGCGAAATTTCATGGCGTATGCAGCAGTTGAGGGCGCCCAGAACCTGTCGGAGGGCATGACAATAAACGTTCAGAAGGCATAGACAGGTTGAGCCCGAACGGTTTGATGAAAAAAGAAGGCTTTGCGCCAGCAAAGACTTTTTTCAGACTGCGAAGTGTAAGGATGTATTGTGTCGATTCCTTGCCGAGCCCCTATTTAACCCAAAATAGGAACGAATCACGGACAAAAGGAAAATCATGAGCGATGCAAGTATCTGGTGGCTGCTGGCGGGTACTGCAATAGCGGTGGAGCTGATGACCGGCACGTTTTATCTGCTCATGCTGGCTACCGGACTGGTTGCCGGTGCGCTGGCGGCCACCATGGGCCTGGCCCTGGTCGGCCAGATGCTGCTGGCGGCGGCCATCGGCGGTGGTGCGGTGGCGGCATGGCACTGGCGCCGCCGTCAAAGTCCCGCGTCCCTGGCGGCTCATGCCAACCCGGATGTCCATCTCGATATCGGCGAGACGGTTCACGTGCTGCGGTGGAATGCCGACGGCACGGCCAGCGTGCATTTTCGCGGCGCCCACTGGACGGCCATTGCCGCCGACCCGACAGAACCAGCCCATCCGGGAAACTACCGGATCAAGGAAATGCGGGGCAACCGCCTCGTCATCGAAAAGCTATAACGTCACTCACCCCATGGGCTGTTCCTGGGCCGCCCAGCAAAAGCCTTTATTTAATTTGAAACAAGGAAGATTTCATGGAAATTGCACTCGTCATCCTCATTCTGGCCGGTATTTTTATTGTGCAGAGCATCAAGGTGGTGCCGCAGCAAAATGCGTGGGTAGTGGAACGGCTGGGCAAATACCTCGGCACGCTGACGCCGGGCCTGAATTTGCTGATCCCGTTTGTGGACCGGGTGGCCTACAAGCACAGCCTGAAGGAAATCCCGCTGGATGTCCCCAGCCAGGTATGCATCACCCGCGACAACACCCAGCTGCAGGTGGACGGCATCCTCTATTTCCAGGTCACTGACGCCATGCGGGCCAGCTACGGTTCGTCCAACTACATCGTGGCGGTCACGCAATTGGCGCAGACCTCGCTGCGTTCGGTCATCGGCAAGCTCGAACTGGACAAGACCTTTGAAGAGCGCAACATCATCAATGCGCAAGTGGTGGCCGCCATTGACGAGGCAGCGCTGAACTGGGGCGTGAAGGTGCTGCGCTACGAGATCAAGGACCTGACGCCGCCCAAGGAAATCCTGCATGCCATGCAGTCGCAAATCACGGCGGAACGCGAAAAGCGCGCCCTGATTGCCGCCTCCGAGGGCCGCAAGCAGGAGCAGATCAACATCGCCACCGGCGAACGCGAAGCCTTCATCGCCCGCTCCGAAGGCGAAAAACAGGCCGCCATCAACAACGCGCAGGGCGAGGCCTCGGCGATTCTGGCCGTGGCCGAGGCCAATGCCCGGGCGATTGAAGTCGTGGCCATGGCGATTCGCCAGCCCGGCGGCGAACTGGCGGTTCAGCTCAAGGTGGCGGAAAAAGCCGTCGCGGCCTATTCGCAGGTCGCCAGCGAAGCCCACACCACGCTGATCGTTCCCAGCAACATGACCGAAGTCTCGGCGCTGATCACCTCAGCCATGAAAATGGTGCAGTCGAACAAGGCTTGATCGGCGACAAGTCAAACAACGCTCAAAGGGAAATCCATGAATGCAAAAAATGTTCTCGGCACCGAACTGCTGTCTTGTTCCTACGACCCGCTCACGGGATACTTCCGTGATGGCTGCTGCAACACCGATGCCTCCGATCATGGCTCGCACCTGATCTGCGTCCGCGTGACCGGGGAATTCCTGGCGTTTTTCAAAGGCCAAAGGCAATGACTTGAGCACGCCCTTGCCGCAGCACCGCTTTGCCGGCCTGTAACCGGGCGACCGCCGGTGCCGGTGCGCGCTTCGCTGGCGGGAAGCACTGGAGGCCGGAATGGCTCTTCCGGTCATCCTTGAAGCGACCCGTGCGAATGCGCTCCAGCTCGTGACCCTGGCGCAGCTTGAAAAACACCGCTACCAAGGCACGGTGCATTAACTGCATATTTGATGGAATTGGCCGGCATAGCCGCATGATGTGACTGCTATAATCAAAAGCTGCGCGGAAGGGTGGATGAGCGGTTTAAGTCACACGCCTGGAAAGCGTGCGTAGGGTTATACCTACCGCGGGTTCGAATCCCGCCTCTTCCGCCACTGATTGGAAAAAGCCCATGTAAATCATGGGCTTTTTTTCGTCCATACCTTTCAACTATCAAAATGACTATCAAACATGCGAGACATGAAATCTCACTACTTGAGTTGGATCACCGATTGCGTGGCTTTGACATTCAGGGACGGGTTTTTCTCAGAGCATGTGAATTTAACGGTGCTGCTGAAAATGGGGTCCGAAGGTGCCCGGCCTTAACCCCCATGTATAGTGCAATGTAACCAAAAGCATGAATCACCAGGGAACCACTGTCATCCATGAAGTTCGTCAGCAACGCTGGGCAAGAGCGTGTCATCGACTTGCTTCGTCCGGGCCTGAAGCCCGGCCACCAGCTGGACATCGTCTCCCCTGCCTACTCCCTGTTTGCATTCGCCGAAGTATTGGCTGACGCAACCCATCTGGCCCACACCCGGCTGATTACGCCACCGGAATCTGCCGACCTCACCCTGTTGGGCTCCCCTGCAGACCGCGCAGCCCGCAACCGCCTGCAAGTTCCCTGGCTGGCCCGCCAGTTCGCACAGTGGATTGACGCCAAAGCCGAGGTGCGCCACGCAAAAGGCGCCATTCCTCAAGGGGCCATGGTCATGCGCGACGCTCTTAATCAGCCACTGCAAGCCGTTCTGGGTTCTTTCGGTTTCAGCACGGACGGTTTAGGCATCACCCCCGGCAACCCCTTGAGCCTGATTCAGGCCTCAGAAAGTCAAACCGAAGCCCAGATGCTCAGCCACTGGTTTGACCAGCAATGGACCGGCCTGCACGCCCAACCCGAGTCCAAAGCGGCGCTGGTGGCTCAGCTTCACGAATTGGCCGCGCACCGCGACCCGACTGGCATCTACGCGCTCATCCTGTACAGCCTGTTCGCCAACAGTGGCGACGGCATGGACGAGGACCGGATCGTCAAATCCGCCACCGGCATCCGCAACACCGTCGTCTGGAAGAAGCTCTACAAGTTTCAGCGTGACGGCGTGGTGGGCGCGCTCGACAAGCTCGATCGTTTTGGCGGCTGCATCATTGCCGACAGCGTGGGCCTGGGCAAAACGTTTGAAGCGCTGGCCATCATCAAGTACCACGAGCTGCGCAATGACCGCGTGCTGGTACTGGCGCCCAAGCGCCTGCGCGACAACTGGACCATCTACAAAAGCAACGACAAGCGCAATGTGCTGGCCGCCGACCGTCTGAACTACGACGTGCTCAACCACACCGACCTGTCGCGTGACGACGGCGCTTCAGGTGACATTGACCTGGCCCACGTCAACTGGGGCAATTACGACCTGGTGGTCATTGACGAATCGCACAACTTCCGCAATAAAAAATCGCCGCGTCAAGGCAATGAAACGCGTTACGACCGCCTGATGCGCAAGATCATCAAGGAAGGCGTTAAAACCCGCGTGCTCATGCTGTCGGCCACCCCTGTGAACAACCGCCTGGCTGATCTGCGCAACCAGATTGCCTTCGTCACCGAGGGGAACGACACCGCGCTGGAAGGCCATGGCATTGCCAGCATAGACGCCACCACGCGCAAGGCGCAGACCCAGTTCAACCGCTGGCTGACGCTGGACGAAGCGGAAAAGACCTCGGGCAAGCTCATCGAAATGCTGGGCTTTGACTATTTCACCCTGCTCGACCACCTGACCATTGCGCGTTCCCGCAAGCACGTCGAAAAGTATTACGGCACCAGTGAAACCGGCCGTTTCCCGGATCGCTTGGCCCCGGTCAACATCAAGGCCGAAGTTGATCTGGCGGGTGAATTCCGCTCCATTCGGGACATCAATCAGGAAATCCGCCGCCTCAACCTGGCCAGCTATGCCCCGCTGCGCTACGTTCTGCCGCACAAGCAAGCCGCTTACGACGCCAAATACAGCACCCAGATTCGCGGCGGCGAGAGTTTCTTTCGTCAGGCCGATCGTGAAGAAAGCCTGATTCACCTGCTGCGCATCAATGTGCTCAAGCGCATGGAAAGCGCCGTTTCCTCGTTCACCTTGACCATCCAGCGGCAGCTCAAGGACGTGGAAGCCACATTGGCTTATATCGAATCACATGTAGATGACATTGAAGAAATTGACATTGCCGACGTTGATATTGACGACCCGGCCTTTGAAACCCTGCTGGTGGGGCGCAAGGTCAAGGTGCTGCTGGGCGATGTTGACTTGATCCGCTGGAAGCAAGACCTGATTGAAGACCGCAACCGCTTGGCTACCCTGCTGGCAGCGGCCAAACAGGTTGACCCTTCGCGCGATGCCAAACTGGCCGCACTGCGCGCCATCATTGACCAGAAATGCCGCAACCCGCTCAATGCCGGCAACCGAAAAATCATCGTGTTCACCGCCTTTTCCGACACGGCCCAATATCTCTACGCACAGTTGGCACCCTGGGCCAAGAGCACGCTGGGTGTTGAATCCGCGCTGGTCACTGGCAGCGCCGGCATTCAAAGCACCCTGCCCGGCCTGCGAAAAAGCATGGGCAGTGTTTTGTCGGCGTTTGCGCCGCGCGCCAAGGAGCGTCCGGCTGAATTTTCCGGTGAAGGCGAAATCGACCTGCTCATTGCCACCGACTGCATTTCCGAAGGCCAGAACTTGCAAGACTGCGACTGGCTCATCAATTACGACATCCACTGGAACCCGGTGCGCATCATCCAGCGCTTTGGGCGAATCGACCGTATCGGCTCGCCCAACCACAGCATTCAGCTCGTGAACTTCTGGCCCAACATGGAGCTGGAGGAATACATCAACCTGGAGCAGCGTGTCAGCGGCCGCATGGTGCTGCTGGATATTTCCGCCACGGGTGAAGAAAACCTGATTGAGCAACAGTCCGGCAACCCGATGAACGATCTGGAATACCGGCGCAAGCAGCTGCTTAAATTGCAAGACACCGTGATTGACCTGGAAGACCTGTCGTCCGGCGTGTCCATCACCGACTTGACGCTGACCGATTTCCGCATTGACCTGGCCCAATACATCAAGGCGCATCAAGGCCAGCTCGAAGCCTTGCCGCTGGGTGCCTGTGCGGTCACGACCAGCATGGATGCGGATATCCCGCCCGGCGTCATTTTTTGTCTGCGTGCCGAAGGCGCTGCGGCCCTTAAAACGCCCGAGTCCGGCTACCCGCTGGCCCCGCATTACCTGGTGCATGTGGCGGACGACGGCACGGTGCTGCTGCCGCATCCCCAGGCCAAACGCATTCTCGACCGCCTCAAGCGCCTGGCATTAGGGCGCGAACTGCCGGATGAGGCTGCCGCTAATCGCTTTGACAAAGCCAGCAAACAGGGCCAAGACATGCGGCATGTGCAAAAGCTGCTGGCCGCTGCCGTTGCGTCGGTGGTCGGCAAGAATGAAGAACGCGCCGTGGCCAGCCTGTTCTCGCCCGGCGGCACCCATGCCAGAGCCGGTGAATTTGCTGGCGCCAATGACTTCGAGGTGGTGGCCTATCTGGTCGTTTTGCCCGAATGACAGTTGCTGATGTCGTTGCGGCGCTGGCGCTGCCGAGCGCTGCCATGGTCAACCAGCGCGTAGCCAAGCAAATGCTGGCTGACAACGCAGCCGCCACGGCGGCCGACAAACGCAGCATCCTTGACAGCATTGATGAAATCCAGTGGCTCGCCGCCCTGAAGCCAAGCAACATCGGCGTGCCAGAGTTCCGCGACGGCACGCGCAGCTACCTGGAAGTGGCCGTGCTGAGCCTGAACGTGCGGGCGGGTGCCAAAACCGCGCGCCTGGTCGAACTGGTGCACCGCGCCATCCCCTACCCCGTTTTGTTGATCGTCCATGATGAATACAGTTTGGCGCTGTCGCTGGCCCATATTCGCCATGCCCACAACGAGGCCGATAAAACCGTGCTGGATGGTGAATCAGTCTTTGCAACCCTTCCGGGTGACGCCATCGGCCACAGCTGTCTTCAGGCCATGGCGCTGCCGCGTCAGCCGCGCAGTGATTTTTTTGCGCTTTACCAGGGCTGGATCGACACGGTCATGGCGCTGCAAGCCGCCCAACTCACCGGCCACTTCACGGCCAGCGTGAGCCGGGAGCAAGCTGCAATGCGCCGCGCTGCTTTGCGACAATGCCACGACCTCACCACTCAAATGGCCGCGCTGCGCAAAGAGGCGGCCAAAGAAAAACAGCTGGCTCGCCAGGTGGACCTGAATATGGCGTTGTTACGCTTGACCTCAGATTTAACCATTGCAAAGCAGCGTTTATAAAAACAGGAATTCCCCATGATGCGAACCGCTGAAGACCTGCTGCAAGCGCTGTTGTCGCTTGACGAATCCCACTGGCCCGCAGGAAATGCGCACCCATGTTCGGCATGGCTTATTTTTAGCCACGTCTTTACTCCTGATTTCATAGCTGCTTGCGCACGTCCTGCTTGCGCCAGAGGCATATTTGGCACTTGAAATGCGTGTTTTAAAGCCAAAATCAGGCCGCCAGAGGGCGATAAAACGCTGCCCAGGCAGGAAAAACCACTGATTTTCAGCATCAAATCAGCCACTAGCGCAATCAGCACGGGCGCAAGCAGCTATGTAATTCATAGCGCAGCCACAACCCTGTCCATCCGCACACAACGAAGTTGCCAAAGAAACAAAAAAATGACCCTGCAAAAACTCGAAGCCACCAGCCCCCAGGCGCAAAGCGCCAACCTGCTGGCAGACAACATTGCCCAGCTCAAGGCCCTGTTTCCCGAACTGGTGACTGAAGGGGCCAACGGTGCGGCCATTAATGTGGATGTGCTCAAAGCCCTGGTGGGCGACGCCACGGCCACGGATGCCGATGAGAAATACGGCCTCAACTGGCACGGCAAGCGCCGCGCCCGGCAACTGGCGCTGACGCCATCCACCGGCACGCTGCGGCCTTGCCCGGAGGAGAGCGTGGACTGGGACAGCACGCAGAACCTGATGATTGAGGGCGACAACCTGGAAGTGCTGAAGCTGCTGCAAAAAAGCTATGCCGGCAAGGTCAAGATGATTTACATCGACCCGCCGTACAACACCGGCAAGGATTTTGTATACCCGGATAATTTTCAGGACAACATCAAGAATTACCTGAAGTTGACCGGCCAGGTGGAAGGCAGCTCTAAGATCAGCAGTAATACCGAATCCAGCGGGCGGTTTCATACTGACTGGCTGAACATGATGTATCCACGCATCAAGCTAGCGCACTCACTATTAGCTGAAGATGGTGCAATCTTTGTAAGCATTGCCGACCATGAAATACACAATCTTCGTCACGCACTGGACGAAATATTTGGAACTGAAAATTTCATCGCAACTGTCATATGGCACAAGATGGACAGTCCAAAAAACTCAGCGGTCCATCTTAGCGAAGACCACGACTACATCGTTATCTATGCAAAGAATTCGGACATCTGGCGCCCCTGTCCGTTGCCCAGAACAGAAGAAATGATTGCTCGTTACAAGAATCCTGATAACGACCCACGTGGCCCTTGGTTACTTGGAGACTTAGCAGCTCGGAATTTTTATGGTCAAGGGCGCTACCCAATAACAACACCCTCTGGAAAAATCATTCCTGGACCTCCGGCAGGAAGCTACTGGCGCATTAACGAAGGTAAGTTCAAAGAGTTTGATAAAGATGGACGAATCTGGTGGGGTACATCTGGTGAAAACAGGCCGGGAATCAAGCGTTTTATAACTGAGGTTAAAGACGGTGTGGTACCACAAACATATTGGGCTTGGAAAGACGTTGGAAGTACACGCCACGCGAAACAGGAGCTTTCTCAACTCATGGAAGCCGATGCTGGTGACGATCTTTTCATTACTCCAAAACCCGTTCGTCTGCTGCGCCGTGTTCTGCAAATTGGTGCCCCTAAAGACGCGCTAATTTTGGATTTTTTTGCGGGTTCTGGCACCACAATGCAAGCCGCGCTAGAGCAAAACGCCGCCGATGAGGGTAAACGTCGGTGCGTGTTAATTCAGCTACCAGAGCCACTGCCAGAAGTAAATTCACGAGGACACGCGTCAATCGCCGACATCACAAAAGAACGTCTGCGTCGCGCAGCTATCAAAATAAGAGCTGCTATCACAGACACGGCCTGCGCTACAGGCCAATTAAGCTTGGAAGATTCCCCCCAGCCACCGGCGGCACCGCTCGACCTGGGTTTTCGCGTCTTCAAGCTCGACCATTCCAACATCCGCGCCTGGAACCCCGACCGCAACGACTTGGCGCAAACCCTGCTCGACCACGAGGAACACATCCTGACTGGCCGTACCGAGAACGACATCGTTTACGAATTGCTGCTGAAACTGGGCCTGGATTTGTGCGTGCCCATGCAGTCGCGCAATTTTTCAGGCAAAACCGTCAGTGCCATCGGCGGCGGCGTGCTGATGACCTGCCTGGCTGAGGAAATCCTGGCCAGTGACGTGGAAACCTTGGCCCAAGGCATCGTTGCCTGGCACAAGGAACTCGCCCCGGTCGGCGACACCACCTGCGTGTTCCTCGACAGTGCGTTTGAAAATGACGTGGCCAAAACCAATCTGGCCGCGATTCTGGAGCAGCACGGTATCGGCAATGTACGGAGCTTGTAGCCGTCAGCCAGAGATTCACCACGAGCCTGGTGATGAATTGGACGCTCGCCTGACGCTCATGAATCCTGAGCGCCATCAACTACCGCGCCGATAACGCCAATCCATCAAAGCAGCCCGCCGGCTTGAGAAAAAAATATGAAACTGCACTTTGAACCCAAGCTCGACTACCAATGGCAGGCCATTGAAGCGGTCTGCGATCTGTTCCGGGGTCAGGAAACCTGCCGCACCGAATTCACGGTCACGATGAAAGCGCCTGCTGCCCTGCCGCTGGCCGGCGATGCGCCGCAACAAATGGCCCTGGGCATTGCCGAGTCTGATCTGGGTGTCGGCAACCGCTTGACCCTGCTTGACGACGAGCTGCACACCAATCTGGCCGATATTCAGCTGCGCGGCAGCTTGCCACCTTCCAGTTCGCTGGCGTCAGGCGACTTCACGGTAGAAATGGAAACTGGCACGGGAAAAACCTACGTGTACCTGCGCACGGTGTTCGAGCTGAACAAGCGCTACGGCTTTTCCAAGTTTGTCATCGTGGTGCCCTCCGTGGCGATCAAGGAAGGCGTTTACAAAACCCTTCAAATCACCGAGGACCACTTCAAGGGCCTGTACGCCGGGGTGCCGTTCGACTACTTTATTTACGACTCCGGCAAGCTGGGCCAGGTGCGCAACTTTGCCACCAGCGCCACGATCCAGGTCATGGTGGTCACGGTCGGCGCCATCAATAAAAAAGATGTCAACAACCTCTACAAGGACAGCGAGAAAACTGGCGGTGAAAAGCCGATTGACCTGATCAAGGCGACCCGGCCCATCGTCATCGTCGATGAACCGCAAAGCGTTGACGGCGGCCTGACTGGTGCGGGCAAGACGGCGCTGGACGCCATGAACCCGCTCTGCACGCTGCGCTACTCGGCCACGCACGCCAACAAGCATCACATGGTCTATCGGCTGGATGCGGTCGATGCGTATGAACGCAAGCTGGTCAAGCAAATCGAGGTGGCATCGGCCACGGTGGAGGATGCGCACAACAAGCCTTTTGTCCGCCTGCTGTCGGTCAGCAGCAAGAAAGGCTCGATTGCCGCCAGGATAGAACTGGACGTGGCCACGGCCAGCGGCGTGAGGCGTCAGGAGGTGACGGTGTGCGATGGCGATCTGCTGGAGCAAACCGCGAGGCGCGCCATGTATGCCGATTTCCGCATTGGCGAGATCAACACCGCCAAAGGAGCTGAATTTCTGGAGCTGCGCTATCCGGGTGGCGAGGTGAACCTGATGTTGGGTCAGGCGCATGGCGATGTTGATGCGCTGGCGGTGCAGCGGGAAATGATTCGCCGCACCATCAAGGAACATCTGGAAAAAGAAATACGGCTGCGCCCCTTGGGCATCAAGGTGCTGTCGCTGTTTTTCATCGACGCCGTGGAGCGTTACCGCCAGTACGACGCGGACGGCAATGCCGTGAAGGGCGACTACGCCCGTATCTTTGAAGAGGAATACCGGCGCGCGGCCAAACTGCCCGCCTATCAAAGCCTGTTTGCGGAAGTCGATTTGGCCAGCGCCGCCGAGGAAGTGCATAACGGCTACTTTTCCATCGACAAAAAAGGCGGCTGGTCCAATACCGCCGAGAGCAATGCGGGCAACCGCGAAAACGCTGAACGGGCCTACAACCTGATCATGAAAGAAAAGGAAAAGCTGCTGGGCTTTGAGACCCCGCTCAAGTTCATTTTTTCCCATTCGGCGCTTAAGGAAGGCTGGGACAACCCCAATGTGTTCCAGATTTGCGCCTTGCGCGAAATGGGAACCGAACGCGAACGCCGCCAGACCATCGGCCGTGGCCTGCGCCTGTGCGTCAACCAAGCGGGCGAGCGCGTGCGCGGGTTTGAAGTCAATACCCTGACGGTGATTGCGACTGAAAACTACGAGCAGTTTGCCGAGAATCTGCAGAAGGAAATTGAGGCCGAAACGGGGATTCGCTTTGGCATCGTGGAAAACTACCAGTTTGCGGCCATTCCGGTGGCGGGAGCCGATGGCCAGGTTACGCCGCTGGGTGTAGAGCAGTCTAAAGCCCTGTGGGAACACCTCAAGGCTGCTGGTCACATCGACGCCAAGGGCAAGGTGCAGGACTCGCTGAAAAAAGCACTGAAAGATGGCACGCTTGCCCTGCCCGCTCAGTTTGAACCGCAGCGCGGCCAGATTGCGGAAGTGCTGCGCAAGGTGTCCGGCCGTCTGGAGATCCAGGACGCGAACAAACGTGAGTCAATTCGCACACGTCAGGCCGTGTTGCAAAGCGCCGAGTTCAAGGAGCTGTGGGACCGCATCAAACACCAGACCACCTACCGCGTGCAGTTCGACAACGAAAAGCTGGTGGCAGAGGCCATTGCCAGCTTGCAGAAAGCGCCGGCCATCGTCCGGCCCCGCTTGCAGTGGCGCAAGGCGGACATTGCCATTGGCAAGGACGGCGTTCAAGCGAAAGAAAAGGCAGGTGCCGCCACCGTCGTTCTGGATGAGTCAGACATCGAACTGCCTGACCTGCTGACCGATTTGCAGGACCGCACCCAGTTGACCCGACGCACCATCACCCGCATCCTGACGGGCAGCGGGCGGCTGGACGACTTCAAGCGCAACCCGCAGCAGTACATTGAACTGGCCAGTGAAACCATCAACCGCTGCAAGCGCATGGCGCTGGTCGATGGCATCAAATACCAGCGCCTTGGCGATGAGCAGTATTACGCGCAGGCCTTGTTTGAGCAATCAGAGTTGACGGGTTATCTGCAAAACATGCTGATGGATACAAAAAAATCAGTCTATGAGAGCGTGGTGTACGACTCCAATACCGAGCGCGATTTTGCCGATGCGCTGGAAAAGAACGACGCCATCAAGGTTTATGCCAAGCTGCCTGGCTGGTTCAAGGTGCCCACGCCGCTGGGCACCTACAACCCGGACTGGGCTGTGCTGGTGGAACAGGACGATGGTGCGCAGCGTTTGTATTTTGTGGTTGAAACCAAGAGCAGTCTGTTCACGGACGACTTACGGGACAAGGAAAGCGCCAAGATTGAATGCGGCAGAGCACACTTCGCAGCCCTGCACCTGGGTGAAAACCCGGCGGAATATAGGGTGGCGCGCAATGTGGGGGATTTGCTGGCGCAGGCGGGAAGTTGAAAGTGGAACAAGGGCTGAAGCCGTGCCGGCCGTCATGCGCAAGCAGCACAGGGCTTATTTGATCTTGCCAAGGGCAACGCGGTACTCCTCCAGCTTGGCTTCATAGTCGGCAGCGTCGCCGTAATCCAGAAACCTGTTGTAGTGCGCGTGCGTGCCCAGAATCTTGTGCGCGTGCTTGATGGGACAAAAATACTCCTCGGTCCGCGCCAGAATCTCAGCCATGTAACTCATGAGCCCGTTGCCATACTCGCAGTAGGTGCAGTGGAATTTTTCGATGAAATTGAGATACCCGAGGTGATGCCGGTCAAACACGATGTAGTCGGAGCGCCGAACCTTGGCCACCCCGTAAATGGGAAAACAGCTCCACTGGTAAAAGCTGACACACAGGTCCAGCATCATCAGTGGAAAGATCATGGCGTAAATGACAGGTCCGGTAATCAGGTTCTGGGGTCGGTTGGTGACGAGCCAGCGGAAGAAATTATTTTTCAGTTTGCGGTGCGCTAGTTTTACCGAGCTTTCAAACTCGACCCGCTTGCCCTTGATCTGAAAGAACATCGTGCCCTCCTGTTCCTGGACTGCGGTGCGGAGATCGGCCTCAAGCTCTGCCATCTGGGCCAGTATGCGGGAAATTCGTTCGTTCATGGGACTCCTGTTCTGGCAACGGACGCCAGCGCGCGTGGGTCCAACCCTGCCAGGCCTTATTGTGCCCAACCGGCAACGCACACAATCACCTCCAGCAGCATCGGCACCCGGATGCCATAAGGCGGTACCGAGGTCATCACGCCGGCTTCGACATAATGCGCACCCGGCCGCTTCAACCAGGCGCACGGCTGCTTGGTACCGGGCGAGGCGGAATTGAGGTCCAGGAAAATGGCGCCGGGATGGATGAATTGGGCGGACTCCTGCACCACGGCCTGGGTGTTGGAGGCGGTCACGGCCGAGATGACCAGGTTGCTCGCCTCGCACAGCGCCTGCAGGCAAGGCTGGGCCGTCACGCCAGCCATGGCCGCATGGGCCAGCTCGGTCGCCTGCGTGGCTGGATTGGCCAGCTTCAGATCCCAAATGGACATGGCGGCGATGCCCGGTTGGCCCATTTGCCCCAATCCAAAACGCCCCGCGCTTTATCAGCGCGGGGCGTTTTGGATTGAAGGATTTAACTGTCTTTACTCGCCGGGAAAAATCTTATCGGGGCAAACGAGACATAACACTTAAAAACCTCAGTTCAGGGCTGATTTTTTGCCATCTTTGTATACATACAGGGTGATGGCCGGATTCTTCAACTCGCCATTGGGCTCGAACGCGATCGTGGTGGTAACACCCTTGTAGTTCGACTTGATCAATTCAGGCGTGTAAACCTTTGGGTCGGTCGAATTGGCGCGTTTCATCGCGTCAACCAGAACAAAGGTGGCATCGTAGGTGTACGGGCTGTAAACCTGGAACTGGTTGGGGTACTTGGCGTCGTAACGCTTTTTCCAGGCTTCGCCGCCTGGCATTTTGGCGAGTGATGCACCGCCTTCGGCACAAACCACATTGCCGACAGTCTTGGCGCCAGCAGCCAGCTTGGCAAGCTCGGCGGTGCAGATGCCGTCACCGCCAAAATACTTGACGTTGCTCATGCCGAGCTGCTCCATCTGGCGCAACATCGGGCCACCCTGGGGGTCCATGCCGCCGAAGAAAATCGCATCGGGGCTCTTGGATTTGACAGCGGTCAGGATCGCCATGAAGTCAGTCGCCTTGTCGGTGGTGTACTGCTCATCCACAACCGTCATGCCCTTGGCAATGGCGGTCTTCTTGAACACTTCAGCGACGCCCTGACCGTAGGCGGTACGGTCGTCGATGATCGCGACTTTTTTCAGTTTCAGTGCATCAGCGGCATAAAAAGCCAGACCAGCGCCCAGCGCATTGTCATTGGCAATGATGCGGTAGGTGGTTTTGTAGCCGGGCTTCGTCAGGCTGGGGTTGGTGGCAGCGCCGGTCACCATGGGAATGCCGCAGTCGTTGTAAACCTTGGAAGCAGGAATGGTGGTGCCCGAGTTCAAATGACCGACCACGCCGGCCACTTTGGAATCGCACAGTTTTTGTGCGACTGCCGTGCCCTGTTTTGGGTCGGCGGCATCGTCTTCAGCCACCAGTTCAAATTTGATTTTTTTACCGCCGATGACGATGTTTTGAGTGTTCAGCTCTTCAATGGCCATGCGGGCGCCATTTTCATTGTCTTTGCCGTAGTGGGCCTGCGATCCGGACATGGGTGCCACATGACCGATTTTCACGACAGCATCCTGAGCTGAAGCCAGGCCTGCCACCATCGCAAGGGTTGCCACTACTGTCAATTTCAATTTCATCTGCATAAAAACACTCCGGTTAGGAAATTACCTGTGAAGGTTGAGAACATTTTTTTAACTCAACGGGGCAGAACATAACGCAATTTTTAGGCCTGCACCATAGCAACGTCCCTGGATTCGCTTTGATGAGAGGGTTTGCCCTGACAAAGCATTATTGACTGTGAAAACAAGTGTCGTGATGCATCACGATACTTCCTGTTTCAGGTTTTCCGATTGCCCCGGAAATGCCGGCGACTCCTGCTCGAAAGCCTGGCTCACGGATTCACGCACCACCAGTTCCACTTCTTCCCGAAGACGCGGCAGAAGGGCATCGGTATGCTCCAGAATCAACTGCTCAATGGCCTCATGCAAACGCCTGTCCAGCACCAGTTCTATGCGCTGCAGCACGCGCTGAACCATCAATTCCGCCATTTCAGATGACATCTTGCCCTGTGCAATGCCGCCACTGGATGGCGCTTCAGAAACTGGCACCGGATGGACGATCTCGGTCAGCGTAGGCACATCAGCCGGTGGTCCCGTCAGGCTGCTCATGCTGCGCCTGCGGCCCTGCTGGCAAGGTCATGTCTTTTCAGGGTGTAGCCGTGTGCAGCGTAATGCTTCCAGCGGTCACGCCCGCTCCGGACATCCTCTGGGTGTAACGAAACCAGTTCAATGAGCCGCTCGAACCCTTCATACCCGTCAGGCACGCCTTGCCCCAGGTTCACCAGGATTTCACGATCCGCGCAATCGGCCAGCGAGACCGACAGCACGACGGGCGTGGCCGCCAGTGTGGCGGGCGGCGCCATGGAAGTGCAGTGCGGCACAAACTCCGTCGCCGAAAAACTCCAAAGCAGCGCATCAAGTTCAGCCAGCACTTCAGCCTCGGCGGTTACGGCTACCCTGGCGCCGCTGAGATAGGCCTTGCGCAGCAAACGACAGCTGTAAGCCAGCTTGTCGGGTACATTGAAATGAAAGGCAATGTCGGTCATGCTCGGGTTTTGGCAGCGGGTGTACTTTTTCTGGCGGGCCTGGCTTTGGAGCTTGCTTTTGCGGGTTCGGCTGCCAGCACCTGGCCAAGCAGATAGTCGATCAGCAACGGCACAGGGCGGCCGGTTGCACCTTTGGCGAGACCGCTTTTCCACGCTGTACCGGCAATGTCCAGGTGCGCCCAGGCAAAGTCTGCGGCAAAGCGCTGCAGGAACTTGGCCGCAGTGACCGCGCCGCCCGCACGTCCGGCCACATTGGCAACATCGGCAAAATTGGTTTTGAGGCCTTCTGCATAGTCGTCATCCAGCGGCATCTTCCAGCACAGATCGAGCGAGGATTCACCCGCCCTGGACAGGGATTCGGCCAGGGCTTCGTTATTGGAAAACAGTCCGCTGCGCACACCGCCCAGCGCCACCACACAAGCCCCGGTCAGCGTGGCAATGTCAACAACGGCCCTGGGCTTGAAGCGGGCGGCATAGGTCAGCGCATCGCACAGCACCAGCCGCCCTTCTGCATCGGTGTTCAGGATTTCAATGGTCTGGCCGCTCATGCTGGTAACTACGTCGCCGGGCTTGATGGCGCGGTCGCCGGGCATGTTTTCGCAAGCCGGAATCAGCCCCACCACATTGAGCGCCGGCTGCAACTCGGCCAGCGCCCGGAAAGTGCCGAGCACGCTGGCGGCGCCGCACATGTCGAACTTCATCTCGTCCATCTCGGCCGCCGGCTTGATCGAGATGCCGCCGGTGTCAAAGGTGATTCCCTTGCCGATCAGCACCACCGGCGCTTGTGCCTTGGCAGCGCCTTCGTAGCGCAGCACAATGAAACGCAAGGGCTCGGCCGCGCCTTGCGCAACCGCCAGGAAGGCACCCATGCCAAGTTTTTCAATCTCCTTGTGGCCCAGCACCTCTGTCTTGATAAACGGCAGTTTTCCGAGTTCCTTGGCCGCGCCTGCGAGCAGGACCGGCGTGGCATGGTTGGCCGGCCGATTGGCCCACTCCTTGGCCAGATCAATTCCCTTGACCAGGCCGATGGCTTTGTCAAACCCGGCCTGCGCATTGGCAAGGCTGTCCACTGCCACCAGCACCTGCTGCAGTTTTGCGGCAACGGGCTTGGATTTAGTCGTGGTGTAGGTGTAAGACGCCTCGGCGCAAGCCACGACGGCGGCGCGCACGGACTCGGACTGCAGGGCGTTAAGCGCACTGAGGCAAAGCACGGCGCGCTCGGCATTGCTGGTCTTCAAGTCACCCATGGCGGCATTGACAGCTGTCCGGATATTTTTGGGGCTGGCGTCGCCTGCCCCAACCAGCACGACCCGTGTGGCCGCAATGCCCGGCACCCGGTAGGCATTGAGCAGTTTGCCCGGCTTGACCTCCAGATCGCCCGACTTGATGGCCAGCGCGGCAAGCAGCGACAAGGCGTCGTCACCAGCGGTCAGGCCTTCGGGCACAAGCATGATCAGTGCATCGGCTTTTTCGCTGCAAATAAGGGTGCGGGTCAGGTTTTTAAGTTCAAAGTCCATAATTCAGGGTTCAGGGTCCGGTTGAAAAACCAGCTTACACAAAATAAAGCCAAGCAAGGCAGCAATTCAGTCAATGTTATTCCAATCTTCAATTCGCAAGGAATTGGCGCGCACTTTTGGCGCCACCCTGGTGGTGCTCATCACCATCGTCATGACCATCGTGCTGATTCGCACGCTTGGCCAGGCTTCGCGCGGCACCATCAGCCCGCAGGATGTGATGCTCTACATGGCTTATTCCGTCCTCGGGCGCTTGCCAACCATCCTGACGCTCGCGCTGTTCATTGCCATGGTCAGCACCCTGACGCGCATGTACCGCGACAGTGAAATGGTGGTGTGGTTTACCAGCGGCCAGGGGCTGGCCGGCTTTTTGCGCCCGCTGTTTCACTTTGCCTGGCCGGTGCTGCTGGTCATTGCCCTGATGGCGCTGTTTGTCTGGCCCTGGACCAACCAGCAGACCCGGGACATGCAAAGCCGCTACCAGCAACGTGGCGACCTGGACCGCATTACACCCGGCGTGTTCCAGGAATCCTCCAGCGGCAGCCGCGTGTTTTTCATCGACCGCGATCTGGCGGGCGAACAAGCCAGCAACAACGTGTTTATTGCCGCCACCGAAAAAGGCAAAAACTCAGTCACCACCGCGCAATCAGGCCGGATCGAAAGCCGTAGCAACGCCCAGTTCCTGATGCTGTCCAACGGCCAGCGGCTTGAAAATGAGATCGGAAAATCGGCGCTCAAGATCAGCGACTTTGAAGAATATGGCGTCAAAACCAGCGCTTCCGGCCTGCCTGGAGAAGCCTCGACCGAGGCCAAGCTGCTGTCCAGCCGCGCACTGATCAAAAACCCCACGCGCAGCAACCTGGGCGAGCTGGCATGGCGGCTTGGGCTGGCACTGTCAGCCATCAACTTTGTGGTTCTGGCGCTGGCGCTGGCCAGCGTGAATCCCCGGGGCGGCCGCAGCGGCAACATGATTTTTGTCATGCTGGCCTTCGTGGTTTACAACAACCTGGTCAATCTGGGCCAAAGCTGGGTCTTTGTCGGACTGGTCGGTTTCGGCCATCTGCTGCTGGCCCTGCATGGCGGCGTCCTGCTGCTCGGGCTGGCCTGGCTGGCCAAGCGGCACACGCACTGGAGCTTCAGGCGCAAGCACCCGCGGTGGCTTGCACCGCTTGCGCTACGTGCCGGGAGCGCATCATGAAAACCGTACGCCGCCTGATTTACGGTGAAGTCCTGAGCTCGATTGCGTTGGTGGCGCTGGGCTTTTTGGCACTGTTCTTCTTTTTCGACCTGGTTGATGAACTGCAATACCTCGGCAAGAACAGCGGCATCGGGGACAGCATTTACCAGATCAGGCATGCATTGCTGTATGTTGCACTCCTGATTCCGAATCACCTGTATGAACTGCTGCCGATTTCCGTGCTGATTGGCACTATTTTTGTCATGGCGCGTCTGGCCCAGAGTTCGGAATACACGATTTTGCGCACCAGCGGACTGGGCCCCTGGCGCGCGCTCAACCTGCTGCTGTGGCTTGGCGCCTTCTTCGTGGCACTGAGCTTTGTGGTGGGCGACTACATTGCCCCCGCCAGCGAGCGTGCCGCCCAACTGCTCAAGGCGCGCTACCAGAGCAAGATCACGGTCGGCCAGACGGGTGCCTGGCTGAAGGAAAAACAGGCCAACAACAACTTCATCGTCAACGTCAATGAACTGTCGCCTGACAACGAAATGCATGGCGTCCGTATTTACGAATTCAACAGCAAAGGGCGGATCGTATCGACCACCGAAGCACCTGTGGCGGTATTTTCATTCGATGCCGCCTGGCTGCTGCGCAATGTCACGCACACCGAGTTTGACGTGACGAATGCCGCGAATGGCGCTGGCGCGTCCCCGCAGCAGGTCAAAGTCAACCGTACCGTTGTTGACAGCTTTCGCTGGCCCACGGAAATCAGTACGGAAATGGTGTCCGTGGCACTGCTCAAGCCCGAACGCATGGCAACCCTTGACCTCTTCAATTACATTCGCCACCTTGAGGCCAATGGCCAGACATCCCAGCGCTATGAAATTGAGTTCTGGAGAAAGGTGTTCTACCCGCTCAGCTGCCTGGTCATGGTCATGCTGGCCCTGCCCTTTGCCTACCTGCATTTCCGCTCTGGCGGCATCACGGGCTATGTGTTTGCCGGCGTGATGATCGGCATCAGTTTTTTCCTGCTCAACAACGTGTTCGGCTTCATCGGCAACCTGCGCAGCTGGCAGCCCTGGCTGGCAGCGGCAACCCCCGGGCTGATCTACATGGCTGTTTCCATGGGCGCGTTCGGCTGGCTGGTGCTCAAACGCTGACCCGCACCCTCCTCCACAGCCCCACCTTTTTAGCCGATGACCTCCACACCCTCAGCGCTGCGCGGTATTGTCCTGTTTGCCCATGGTTCGCGCGACCCGCAGTGGCGCCTGCCGATTGAAGCCGTCGCCGGACAAATCAGCACCCGCCAGCCCGGCACTCTGGTGCGCTGCGCTTATCTGGAAATTTGCACGCCGTCCCTGCCCGAAGCCGCTGCCGATTTAATCGCCGAGGGCGCCCGCCATCTGAGGGTGTTTCCGCTTTTTCTCGGCGTCGGCAAACATGCCCGCGAAGACTTGCCGCTGCTGATCGGGCAAATCAGGGCAACGCACCCCGAGGTAAGCATTGAACTCCTGCCGGCCGCAGGCGAATATGAACAAATGACGACGCTGATGGCGGATATTGCCGTCGCCTGAGCCTGTGAACCACAGTGCCACGGCCGCGTGAAAACGCTGAGGGACAAGCCCGTCCTTATTGCATTAAAGGCATAATGAAATTAACAATCATCATCAATTTCATATGAACCTGCATCAGTTCCGCTTTGTCCAGGAAGCCGTCCGCCGCAACCTGAACCTGACCGAAACCGCCCGGGCGCTGCATACCTCGCAGCCCGGCGTGTCCAAGGCCATCATCGAGCTTGAAGAAGAGCTGGGCGTGGAGATTTTCGCGCGCCATGGCAAACGCCTGAAGCGCGTGACAGAGCCCGGCGAACATGTGCTCAAAAGCATTGAGCTGATCATGCGGGAAGTCGGCAATTTGCGCCGCATCGGCGAGCAGTATTCCGCCCAGGACAGCGGCACGCTGTCGATTGCCACCACGCACAGTCAGGCCCGCTACGTGCTGCCGCAGTCGATAGCCCGCCTGCGCGAAGCTTTTCCGAAAGTGAACGTCAGCCTGCACCAGGGCTCACCCGATCAGGTGGCGCGCATGGTGCTGGACGAGGTCGCCGAGATCGGCATTGCCACGGAATCATTGAACCAGTACGACGACCTGGTCACGCTGCCCTGCTATGAATGGCAGCACATGCTGGTGATGCCACTGAGTCATCCCCTGGCCAGCAAGGAACACATCACGCTTGAAGACCTGGCGCTGGAGCCCCTGATTACCTACCACCCGTCGTTCAGCGGGCGCACCAAGGTGGACCAGGCCTTTGCCGCAAAGCACCTGCATCCGCGCATTGCCCTTGAAGCGATTGACGCCGATGTCATCAAGACCTATGTGCGCCTGGGGCTGGGCGTGGGCATCGTGGCCGAAATGGCGGTCAAGGAAGACGGCAGCAACAGCGACCTGATCGCCATACCGGCCGGCGCCCTGTTTGGCATCAATATTGCCCGCGTGGCCTTCAAGCGCAGCGCCTACCTGCGCAATTTTGTCTACAAGTTTGCCGAACTGCTCAGCGACAAGCTGAACCGCGACCTGATTGCCAAGGCCATGACGGGTCGCCTCAACGATGACGAGGTCTGAACATGCCAAACCACGACACCACGCCCACCGCCAGCGAAGCCCGCACACCCGCACTCAAGAGCAGGCTGCCGAAGGTTGGAACGACCATTTTTACCGTCATGTCAGCGCTGGCCTTTGACAAAGGCGCGGTCAATCTCGGCCAGGGCTTTCCTGATTTCGACTGCGACCCGCAACTGGTGAACGCCGTCACCGACGCCATGCAGCGCGGCCTGAACCAGTACCCGCCCATGACCGGCGTGCCGGTCCTGCGCGAAGCCGTTGCGGCCAAGCTGGCCGCCCTGTATGGCCACCGCTACGACCCCGGCAGCGAAATCACCATCACGGCAGGCGCCACGCAGGCCATCATCACCATCATCCTGGCCGTGGTGCATCCGGGCGATGAAGTCATCGTGCTGGAGCCGTGCTACGACAGCTATGTGCCCAATATCGAGCTGGCCGGCGGCACGGTGGTGCGCGTGCCCTTGACGCCGGGCACGTTCCGCCCCGATTTCGGGAAGATTGCAGCGGCCATCAGCCCCAGGACGCGCGCCATCATCGTCAATTCGCCGCACAACCCGAGCGCGACGGTCTGGAGCGAAGCCGACATGCTCAGGCTGCAGGAGATCCTGGCGCCAACCGATATTCTCCTGATCAGCGACGAGGTGTATGAACACATGGTGTTTGACGCCGACCAGGGCCGGACGCACCAGAGCGCAGCCCGCTTTGCCGGACTGGCGGCGCGCGCCTTCATCGTCAGCAGCTTTGGCAAGACCTACCACGTCACCGGCTGGAAGGTCGGCTATGTGGCGGCGCCTGCCGCGCTGACGGCGGAGTTTCGCAAGGTCCACCAGTTCAACGTGTTCACCGTGAACACGCCGGTGCAGCATGGCCTGGCAGCGTATATGGCTGATGACAGGCCGTATCTTGGACTGCCAGCGTTCTACCAGCGCAAGCGCGACCTGTTCCGGGCCGGGCTGGCCAGCACCCGCTTCAAGCTGCGGCCCAGCGAAGGCAGTTATTTCCAGTGCGTGGACATTTCAGACGTCAGCGACCTGGGCGAAGCCGATTTCTGCCAATGGCTGACCACCGAGATCGGCGTGGCGGCGATTCCGCTGTCGGCGTTTTATGGCGACGGCTTCGACCAGCGGGTGGTGCGCTTTTGCTTTGCCAAAAAAGACGAGACGCTGAACCTGGCACTGGAGCGGCTGGCCAGACTGTAGGCAACTCCTGACGCCTTTACAAGCCGCTTTCCTGCTTGATGGCACCCTGCGCCAGGCAAGAATACAGGCATATAAAACAAGGAGTTTTCAATGTCCATCTCGCTTATCCTGCTGATCATCCTGATCCTGATTCTGGTCGGCGCCCTGCCCACCTGGGGCCATAGCCGCAGCTGGGGTTATGGTCCGAGCGGCGGTATCGGCCTGGTGGTCATCATCCTGATCGTGCTGCTGCTGATGGGCCGAATCTAGCCATTGATTTGCACCATGAAAAAGGGCCTTGTTTTGACAAGGCCCTTTTTCCGTTCCGCGTCAGCTGTTCAGCTGCGCCCACAGCTTGTCCAGCCGCTTGATGCTGACCGGCTGGGGCGTGCGCAGCTCCTGGGCAAAAAAGCTCACCCGCAGCTCTTCGAGCAGCCAGCGGTATTCCTGCATGCGGGCGTCCGCCGCGCCCTTGCGCTCGGCCACCAGGCGCCAGTAGCGCTGCTCCTGCGGCCGCAGTTCAAGCATGCGCGCCGCGTCCCGGGCCGGGTCGGCGCGCCACTTTTCGAGCCGCAGGGTGATGGCCTTGAGGTAGCGGGTGAAATGCTGCAACTGACCGTAAGGCGTGGCGGTCAGGAACTTCCTGGGCACCAGGCGCTGGAGTTGCAGACCCGCATCCTGCACGGCTTCCGTCGCGTTTTTCGTATCCTTGATCTTGCGCTGCGCCACGGCGAACTCGATCAAAATTCCCGCTGCCAGGCGCGCCACTTCGCTGGCAATCAGCGTCAGGCGCCCGCGTCCGTCGTCAATGCGCTTCCTGAAGTCGGCCTCGCAGGTCGGCAGCGGATCGAGCAGAAAAGCCCGGTCCAGCGCGACCTCGATGATCTGCTGGCGCAGCTCGTCGACCGTGCCGCCGCCCGAGTTGTCGGCGGCGCGGCCCACCAGCATGTAGGAAGTCGCCGTTTTCTGCAGGTCGGGCAGGTTTTTTTCCAGATACTTCAGCGCATCCCTGATCTGCAGCGAAAACAGCCGCCGCAAGCCCGCGCGGTGCCTGGCAGCGGCTGAATCAGGCTCGTCGAACACCTCAATCGTCACCGCGTCGCCCAAATCAATCAGCGCCGGAAAGCCGATCAGCGTCTGCGTGCCCTTGCCGATTTCCATCAGCTCGGGCAGCTCGCCAAAGCTCCAGCTGGTGTAGCGCTCGGGAATCCTGACTGCTATCTTTTCAGGAGCAGCTTGCGCACGTCCTTCCTGCGCCAGAGGCTTGTTTGATGCTGAATTCCGGTTTGAAGCATCGGTTTGGAGGCTGGCGGGCTCGTTGGGCGCCGCCTTGCCCAGGTTCTTCAGCCCCGCCAGCGCCTGAAAAGCCCCGCGCGCCTGCGCGCCCAGCTCGCCCTTGAGCGCGCCCAGGTTGCGGCCCGCGCCCAGCTGGCGCCCGTGCTCATCGACCACCCGGAAGTTCATGAACAGATGGGCCGGCAGCATGTCCAGCTTCAGGTCGCCGCGCTTGATGTCGAGCGAGGTCGCGTCGCGCACCCACTTCAAGACCGCATCCGTCAGCGAGCCGGCGCCGAACTTCTCGGCGGCCATCAGCTCCTGCGCCATGCGCGCGGCGGTATCGGGCAGCGGCACCAGACGCGAGCGCGGGCGCTGGTGCAGGGTCTTGATGAGCGCCTGTATCTTGTCCTTGAGCATGCCGGGCACCAGCCACTCGCAGCGCTCCTCGTTGACCTGGTTCAGCGCGAACAGCGGCACCTCGACCGTCACGCCATCGCGCGCGTCGCCCGGTTCGTGCAAATACGTCGCCAGGCAATCGACGCCGCCCAGCCGCAGCGTCTTGGGAAACGCCTGCGTGGTGATGCCGGCCGCTTCGTGGCGCATCAGCTCGTCTTGCGTCAAACGCAGCAGATTCGGCTGCTTTCTGGCCTCAAGCTTGAACCAGCTCTCAAAGCCGGCGCCGGTGCAGATGTCGGCCGGCAGTTGCTGGTCGTAGAACGCGTAGATCAGTTCTTCATCGACCAGCACGTCCTGCCGGCGCGCCTTGTGCTCCAGGTCCTGGACGTGGGCAATCATCTTTTCGTTGGCCGCCAGGAAAGGTAATTTCGTGTCCCAGTTGCCGGCCACCAGCGCTTCGCGGATGAAGATTTCGCGCGATGTGACCGGATCAACCCGGCCAAAGTTGACGCGCCGCCCGTGGTAAACCACCAGCCCGTACAGCGTGGCCCGCTCCAGCGCCGTGACCTGCGCGGCTTTTTTCTCCCAGTGCGGGTCGAGCAGCTGCTTCTTCAAAAGATGGCCGCCGACCTGCTCGATCCACTGCGGGTCGATGTTGGCAATGCCCCGGCCAAACAGGCGCGTGGTTTCGACCAGCTCGGCCACCACGATCCAGCGGCCCGGCTTCTTGCTGAGCCGCGCGCCCGGATGGCGATAGAAGCGGATGCCGCGCGCGCCCAGATACCAGTCGTCCTCTTCGCTTTTCAGGCCGATGTTGCCCAGCAAGCCGCACAGCAGCGACAGATGCAGCTGCTCGTAGCTGGCCGGCTTGTCATTCAAAGGATGTGGCCCCCACGCTCCGCGCTTCGCGTCGTCGCTGCCCCCCGAGGAGGCCAGACCTGGCTTGGGGCGGCCCGGCGCTGCGGCCCAGCCCTGCTCGCCGACCACCGCCTGCAGCTGCGAATGGATATCGCGCCATTCGCGCACGCGGCGGATGTTGACGAAGTTCTCGCGCAGCAGGGTTTCGTACTGGCGATTGGTCAGCTTATGCGTCGCGTCATGGCCGCCGCGCGCATCGCCCAGCCATTTCCACAGCTTCAGGAAGCCGACGAATTCGCTCTTCTCGTCGTCGAACTTGGCATGCGCCTGATCGGCCTGCGCCTGCTTGTCCATCGGCCGGTCGCGCACGTCCTGCACGCTCAGGGCGCTGGCAATGATCAGCACTTCGTCGAGCGCCTGCCGTTCCCTGGCCTCCAGGATCATGCGGCCGACGCGCGGGTCCAGCGGCAGCTTGGCCAGCGTCCAGCCGAGCGGCGTGAGTTCGTTGTCGTCGTTCACCGCGCCGAGTTCGGCCAGCAGCTGGTAGCCGTCGGCAATCGCGCGGCCCTGCGGCGGCTCGATGAAGGCAAAGTCCTCAATCGTTCCCAGGTGCAGCGCCTTCATGCGCAGAATCACCGCCGCCAGCGAACTGCGCAGGATTTCGGGGTCGGTAAAGCGCGGCCGGCCCAGAAAATCGGCCTCGTCGTACAGGCGGATGCAGATGCCGTCAGCCACGCGGCCGCAGCGGCCGGCGCGCTGGTTGGCGGCCGACTGCGAAATCGGCTCGACCATCAGCTGCTCGACCTTGTTCCTGAAGCTGTAGCGCTTGACGCGCGCCGTGCCGGCGTCAATGACGTAGCGGATGCCCGGAACCGTCAATGAGGTTTCGGCCACGTTGGTCGCCAGCACGATGCGCCGGCCACTGTGGCCGTCGAAAATCTTGTCCTGCTCGGCCTGGCTCAGGCGGGCGAACAGCGGCAGCACTTCGGCGTTGCGCGTCAGCGGCTGGTGCGCCAGGTGCTTGCGCAGGTGGTCGGCGGCCTCGCGGATCTCGCGCTCGCCGGGCAGGAAAATCAAAATATCGCCGGCGCTGTGCGGACTGAGCCACAACTCATCGACCGCATCGGCCATCGCGTCGTTCAGGCCGTAGTCACGCGACTCCTCGAACGGGCGCCAGCGCTGCTCGACCGGGAACATGCGGCCCGACACCATGATGACCGGCGCCGGCCCTTTGGCGGAGGCGAAATAATCCGCAAAGCGCTGGGCGTCAATCGTCGCCGAGGTGATGACGACCTTCAGATCGGGCCGGCGCGGCAGCAGCTGGCGCAGGTAGCCGAGCAAAAAGTCGATGTTCAGGCTGCGCTCGTGCGCCTCGTCGATGATGATGGTGTCGTAGGCGCGCAGCAGCGGATCGGTCTGGGTTTCGGCCAGCAGGATGCCGTCGGTCATCAGCTTGACCGAGGCGTCGCGGCTCAGCCGGTCCTGGAAACGCACCTTGTAGCCGACCACGTCGCCGAGCGGGGTCTTCAGCTCTTCGGCAATCCGCTTGGCGACGCTGGACGCGGCAATGCGGCGCGGCTGGGTGTGGCCGATCAGCTTGCCCTGGCCGTCTGGGTAGTTGAGCTTGCCGCGCCCCAGCGCCAGGGCGATTTTGGGCAGTTGCGTGGTTTTGCCCGAGCCGGTTTCGCCGCAGACGATGATGACCTGGTGCGCCGTGAGCGCGGCCGCGATGTCGTCGCGTTTGCCGGAAACCGGCAATGATTCGGGGAAAGTGATGAGCAAGGGCGACAAGGGAGACAAGGAAGAAGCCAAGGAGAACCCAGCAGTCAAAGCCGCTGATTATCGGCGTTCCGGCCCGCCAGTGGCGGGGCTGCGGGCTTTTGAGCCTGCGGGCGCCTGTCACCTGCTCGCCTTACACTGGCGGCTATTTTTTTGCCCTGCCGGGAAAAGCGTCCAGGCCCTGCCCCGGCGGCGCTGCCCAGTGTCCTCAAGCCCCTTCCAGAACCCCGAAAGCGCGCCATGTCCACGGTCTTCAATTTCACCTTTGTTCCCTGGTTTCGCTCGGTGGCGCCCTACATCCACAAGTTCCGCAACCAGACCTTCGTGGTCGCCGTCTGCGGCGAGGCGATTGCCGCCGGCAAGCTGCCGCACCTGGCGCAAGACCTGGCCATGATCCAGAGCATGGGCGTCAAGGTCGTGCTGGTGCACGGCTTCCGGCCGCAGGTCAACGAGCAGCTCCGGGCCAAGGGCCACGAGGCAAAGTATTCGCACGGCATGCGCATCACCGACGAAGTGGCGCTCGATTGCGCGCAGGAGGCCGCCGGCCAGCTGCGCTATGAAATCGAGGCGGCCTTCAGCCAGGGCCTGCCCAACACGCCCATGGCCGGCTCGACCATCCGGGTGATTTCGGGCAACTTCATCACCGCCCGGCCGGTCGGCATTGTCGATGGCGTGGATTTCCAGCATTCGGGCCTGGTGCGCAAGGTCGATGTGGCGGGCATTTCCCGCACGCTGGACTTCGGCGCGATGGTGCTGATCTCGCCCTTCGGTTTTTCGCCGACCGGCGAGGCCTTCAACCTGACCATGGAAGAAGTCGCCACCAGCGTGTCGATTGCGCTGCAGGCCGACAAGCTGATCTTCGTGACCGAGATTCCCGGCATCCGCCTCAAGCCCGGCGAGCCCGCCAGCGAAGACAACCCCATCGACACCGAACTGCCGCTGGCCGCCGCCGAAAGCCTGCTGGCCCAGGCGCCGGCCGGCCAGCGCCCGAGCGACACCGCTTTTTACCTGCAGCACTGCGTGCAGGCCTGCAAGGCCGGGGTGGAGCGCAGCCACATCATCCCGTTCGCGGTCGATGGCGCGCTGCTGCTGGAGATTTACGTCCACGACGGCATCGGCACCATGGTGGTCGATGAAAAGCTCGAAGAACTGCGCGAAGCCACCGCCGACGATGTGGGCGGCATCCTGCAGCTGATCGAGCCGTTTGAAAAGGACGGCACGCTGGTCAAGCGCAGCCGCACCGAGATCGAGCGCGACGCCGGCCACTACACCATCGTCGAGCACGACGGCGTGATCTTTGCCTGCGCCGCGCTCTACCCCTACCCCGAAGCCAAAACCGCCGAAATGGCCGCCCTGACGGTGTCGCCGCAAAGCCAGGGCCAGGGCGACGGCGAAAAAATCCTCAAGCGCATCGAGCAGCGCGCCCGGACCGCCGGCCTGCAAAGCATTTTCGTGCTGACCACGCGCACCATGCACTGGTTCATCAAGCGCGGCTTCGTGCAGGTCGATCCGGACTGGCTGCCCGAGGCCCGCAAACGCAAGTACAACTGGGACCGCAAGAGCCAGGTGCTGGTGAAGAAGCTGATGTGAGCGGCGGCGGCGCCACCCTTTGGTTTGCTGGGCGGGCCTGATGCAAAGCACTGCGCAGCTTTAGCGGGTAATTCCGGCCCGTGCGATGGCGCGGGAATTCATTCGCCGACAAGCGAAGCCAATAACAATCTCACTGGAGGAAACACCCTTGCTGCAGTACCTGACCCACCTCATCGAACGCACCGGGCAGTGGGCTTACCTCGTCATCTTTCTGGGGGCGATGCTCGAATCGGCGGCTTTTCTGGGCTTGCTGATTCCCGGCGAAAGCCTGGTTCTGCTGGCCGGCTTTCTGGCGGCCCAAGGCCTGCTTGATCTGGATGTGCTGATGGGTGTCGTTACGTTGGGTGCGGTCCTCGGCGACAGCATGGGGTATGAAATGGGCCGGCGCATGGGGCGCCCGGCGCTGCTGCAGTACGGCAGCCGGTTCGGCCTGAGCGACGCACGGGTTGCCAGGGCCGACGCATTTTTTGCACGGCATGGCAGCAAGGCGGTGTTTCTCGGGCGCTTTGTCGGCTTTGCCCGGGCCCTGGTGCCTTTCCTGGCCGGTGCGTCCCAAATGGCCTACCGCAAGTTTTTGCCGTACAACATTTTGGGCGCGCTCCTTTGGGCGTCGGCTGTCACCTTGCTGGGGTACTTTCTGGGGGCGAGCTGGCAAACCGCCGGGCGCTGGCTCGGGCGGGGCAGCGCCGTGCTGGGCGGCATGATGGTGTTTGTGCTGCTGCTGGTCTGGCTGTGGCGCTGGGCGGTGCGGCATGAGGCCTTCATCCGGCAAAGCGGGAGCCACTTTCTGCAGCGCCCGCGGGTTCATGCCTTACGCCTTCGTTTTGCGCCTCAACTGGCGTTCATCCAGGCCCGGCTTTCGCCCCGCAGCTATCTGGGGCTGGAACTCACGGCAGGCGCCCTGGTATTGATTGGCGCCAGCTGGCTGTTCGGCGGCATTGCTGAAGACGTGGTTCATGGCGATCCGCTCACCCTCGTTGATGTGCAGGTCGCGCAATGGTTTCATGAGCACGCGACAGCGCCACTCACCCAGGTCATGCTGGCCATCACGCACCTCCATGACCCAGTCCGCGTCATCATCGCCGCGGCCATCATTGCGGCTTGCCTGGCGTACAAGCGCAACGGGTACTGGCTGATCTGCCTGGGCCTGACCCTGCCGTTCGGCATGCTGCTCAATGTCCTGATGAAGTATTCGTTTCACCGCATCCGCCCCAGCTTTGACAATCCGCTGCTGGTGGTGTCGAGCTACAGCTTTCCCAGCGGCCATGTAGCCGGGGCGACGCTGTTTTATGGCCTCATGGCTGCGATGCTGGTGGCGAGAATCGAGGCCTGGCGCTGGCGCATGATGATCGTGCTGACGGCTTTCGCGCTGGTGATCCTTGTGGCGCTGACCCGCATGTACCTGGGTGTTCATTATTTAAGCGATGTGCTGGCCGCTTTTGCCGAAGGAATTGCCTGGCTGGCGCTGTGCCTGACGGGAATGAATACCTTCTGGCGCCACCGCGCGGGCACCGGACTTGCTGGTAAAAAATGATGTCCGCACCGCTGATGACGCCCACATGAGCCAGGCCGCCGGGTGAGCGCCAGGTGCCGTTCCTGTTTCCAACAATACATGCAGAATCAGCCTCCAGCGCACGTTTCACCTGCACCGGCAGCTATTATTTATATAGCAGAACACAGGTTTTTCGATGACCATGCCGGGCTGAGCATCAGCACCTGTATCGGGTTGTGGCAAGGCAGCAAATCACTATTAATTCAATAGCACGCGGTGTATATTCCACCTGCGCAAGCGGCTGTTTTCATCTAAAAACTTCGACTATTGCACGCTTGATGACAGGAAAAGCCGTCAAAGTCGGAAAAGCCTGATAGCCCCATGTGCCGGTTTCTTATAGGCTCAAGCTTCCTCTTTGCTGGAGACGACAGCCATGAACCTTCCTGGGCAAAACCCCGTTTCGCGTGAAGTCCGCATTCCCTGCGGCGGCGCCTGGCTTTACGGCGACCTGACACGGCCGGCCAACGCCCTGGGCGTGGTGCTGTTTGTTCACGGCAGCGGCAGCGGCCGGCACAGCGCGCGCAACCGGCTGGTCGCGAAAAGGCTGCAGCAAGCGGGCATCGCCACGCTGCTGTTCGACCTGCTGACGGCGCAGGAAGAGCAGATCGACCTCCACACCCGCGAACACCGCTTCGACATTGCCCTGCTGACCGGGCGTCTTCAGGACACGACCACCTGGGCCACGGCGCAGCCCGAATTGCAGGACTTGCCCATCGGCTACTTCGGCGCCAGCACCGGCAGCGCCGCCGCCATCATTGCCGCCGCCCGGCTGGGCAGGCGCATCGCCGCCGTGGTGTCGCGCGGCGGCCGGCCCGACCTGGCCGGCCCGGTGGCGCTGGCCGCCGTCACCGCGCCCACGCTGCTGATCGTCGGCGGGGCGGACCACGGCGTCATCGAACTCAACGAACAGTCGCTGGCGCATTTGACGTGCGACAAACGGCTGGTCATCGTCCACGGCGCCACCCATCTGTTTGAAGAAAAAGGCGCCCTGGAGGAAGTGGCCGAACTGGCGGCATCCTGGTTCAGCGCCCATCTGGCGGGCAAGGCGCCGCCAGCATCGACACAAGACAACACAACTCCGGGAAATCATCATGAATAAAGCAACCCTGCCCTTTCTCGACCGTGGTCAGGCCGGCCGCGTGCTGGCCGAAAAGCTGATGCCTTATTTTGGCCGCGCCAACCTGCTGGTGCTGGCCCTGCCGCGCGGTGGCGTGGCCGTCGGCTTCGAGGTGGCGCGCGCGCTGCAGGCGCCGCTGGACATTTTCGTGGTGCGCAAGCTGGGCCTTCCGGGCCACGAGGAATACGCCATGGGCGCCATTGCCAGCGGCGGTGTGCGCGTCATGACGCCCCTGCCCGGCCTGAGCGTCACGGCCGAGGACGTGGCCGAAGTCGTTGCGCGCGAGCAGGCTGAACTGGTGCGGCGCGAGCATCTCTACCGCGGCCAGCGCCCGCCGATCAGCATCGAGGGCCGCACCGTGATCGTGGTCGATGACGGGCTGGCCACCGGCGCCAGCATGCGCGCGGCCGTGCTGGCCATTCGCCAGCAGCATCCGGCCCACCTGGTGGTGGCCGTGCCGGTGGGCGCGGAAGACAGCTGCCAGGCCTTGCGCGACGAGGCCGACGACGTGGTCTGCGCCGCCATGCCGTATCCGTTTCGCGCCGTCGGCCTGTGGTACAAACATTTTCCGCAGGCCAGCGACGACGAGGTGATTGCGCTGCTCGAAGAATCCCGCCGCGAGCATGAGCAGGCGCTCAGGCAACACCCGGCGCAGCAAAAAAATCCGTTTCCTCCGCCGCAGGCCCATTCGCCGCATTCCGCAAACGGGCTGGTGCAAGGCTTGCAGCAGCATTTGCAGCCGCTGACCGGCGCGGCCCACGACTACGACCCCTTGATGCAACTGATCGGGCCTGCGCGCTTTGCCCTGCTGGGCGAGGCTTCGCACGGCACGCAGGAGTTCTACCGCGAGCGCGCCGCCATCACGCGGCGGCTGATCACCGAAAAGGGCTTCACCGCCATTGCCGTGGAAGCCGACTGGCCGGATGCCTGGCGCGTCAACCGCTATGTGCGCGGCCTGGGCGACGACGCGGATGCGGCGTCGGCGCTGTCGGGCTTCCAGCGTTTTCCGGCCTGGATGTGGCGCAATACCGAGGTGCGCGATTTCGTCGAATGGCTGCGCGAGCACAACACCGGCCGCGCGCTTGAGGCCCAGGTCGGCTTTTACGGCATCGACCTGTACAGCCTGTTCACCTCGATACACGAAGTGCTCGACTACCTGGAGCGCGTGGAGCCGGAAGCGGCCCAGCGCGCGCGCTACCGCTACAGCTGCTTTGACCATGCGGGAGAAGACAGCCAGGCCTATGGCTACGCCGCCAGCTTCGGCCTGGCGCCGAGTTGCGAGGATGCGGTGGTGCAGCAGTTGCGCGAGATGACCCGCCGCATGGCCGACATGCCCGCCACGCCCGGGCTGGAGCGCGACGAGGCGTTCTACGCCCACCAGAACGCCCGCCTGGTGCGCAACGCCGAAGAGTATTACCGCACCATGTTCCATGCCCGGGTGTCTTCCTGGAACCTGCGCGACAGCCACATGGTGGAGACGCTGCAGGCGCTGGACCGGCATCTGGGCGCGCAGGGCACGCCGCCCAAAATGGCCGTGTGGGCGCACAACTCCCACCTGGGCGATGCCGGATCAACCGAAATGAGCGACCGGGGCGAATGGAATGTCGGCCAGCTCATGCGCGACCGGTATGCCGGCGATGCCGTGCGGGTCGGCTTCAGCACCCACCATGGCTGGGTCACGGCGGCGACGGACTGGGACCAGCCGCCGCAGCGCAAGCGGGTGCGCGACGGCCTGCACGGCAGCTGGGAAGACGTGTTTCACCAGACCGGCACGAGCCGCTTTTTGCTCAACCTGCGGGACAGCGCCGGCTTGCGCAAGCTGGTCGAGCCGCTGCGGCTGCAACGCGCCATCGGCGTCATTTACCGGCCCGAAACCGAGCGGCAGAGCCACTACTTCCACACCCACCTGGCGGGGCAGTTCGACGCGCTGATCCACCTTGACGAAACCCGCGCGCTGGAGCCGCTCGACAAGGGGCCGGTCTGGAGCGCGGGCGAAGCGCCGGAAACCTTCCCGTCGGGCCTCTAGAGCGAAATCGCCCTGCTATTTAATTAATAGCTGCTTGCGCACTATCTGCCTGCACCAGAGGC